>NZ_LWSF01000017.1:153-145390 GCF_001651785.1 Amycolatopsis sp. M39 | reverse complement strand
TTGAGCGCGGCCGGAGCCGGTTCCAGCGGCCGGGTCGGCTCCTCTTCGAGGGTCCTGGCGGCAGCGATCGCCTCGATCGCCTTCGCGCGCGCCTTGCGCCGCTGCCGGACGACGCCCAGCGCCATCCCGATGACGCCGAAACCCACCGCGACCAGGCCGACCGGTCCGAGCATCCCGAACCCGGTCGACGTCGTTTCCGCCCGGACGACGTTGTCGTCCGCGAACGCCGCGGCACCCGTCCCGACGGCCGCGACCAGGATCGTCGCCAGCACCGCCAGGACTCGCCCACCCGCAATGACCAGGGAACAGCTGCCGCGACCGGCCCGCGCCGCGCCGCGAGCCGGAGTCGGCTCGGCCGCCCTCGTCCCGGACACCCCCGATGGGGTGGCGGACGAGCGAAGCGCTGGACGGCCAAGAGCCAGCGTGGACCGTGTCACGAACCGGCCTGGGTTGCGCACCGGAGTGCCTCCCGCGAGGTGACTGTTCTGCGCGAGTGTCTCACCCGTAAGGATGAGTTCTCGACGTGCTACTGGTCAGAAAACTACCGAGCGTGTCAAGACCTGTCGGATCTGATCAACTCGGGTGCCGAGGCTAGCGCCCACTCGGGGAGTAACCGAGGCCGCCCCTGCCGTCTCGGTGTCGTCGGTGGTCAGCGCCGTGCGCCAGAGGCGGAACCACGCACAGTGTCCGCAGACCCCGCCAAACCGGACAAAATCTCCCCGCAGAACAAACCTGAACTACCCTCAGCAGGCTATTCACCTACTAGCCGCCAGCAGGACAACCAGGCTCAGCCCGGGAACGGCACGTCGTACGTCGCGGTGACCGGCGCGTGGTCCGACCAGCGCTGGTCGTAGGACTCTGCCCGTTCGACCACCACCGACTTCACCTTCTCCGCGAGGCCGGGCGTCGCCAGCTGGCAGTCGATGCGCCAGCCCGAGTCGTTGTCGAACGCCTTGCCCCGGTAGGACCACCACGTGTAGGGACCAGGACCCTCGGGGGCGAGACGACGCTGGACGTCGGCGTAGCCCGCCTCGTAGACACGGCCCATCCACTCGCGTTCCTCCGGCAGGAAGCCGGAGTTCTTCTGGTTGCCGCGCCAGTTCTTGAGGTCGACGGTGTCGTAGGCGATGTTCCAGTCGCCCACCACGACGACCTCCCGGCCCTCCGCGGCCGCCTTCGCGCGCAGTTCGACCAGGTAGGGCAGGAACGCGGCCATGAAGCGTTCCTTCTCGTCCTGCCGGTCGGTGCCGACCTCGCCGCTGGGCAGGTACAGGCTCGCCACGATCACGCCGGGCAGGTGCATTTCCAGGTACCGCCCGCTGTCCTCGAACTCGGGCTCGCCGAACCCGGTCCGCACCTCGTCCGGCTCGACGCGGCTGTACAGCGAGACCCCGTTGCGCCCCTTCGCGGCCGAAGGCGCGTGCGCGGCGAACCACCCCTCCGGCGCGACGACGGACGCGGGCAGCTGCGCGGCCTCAGCCCGCACTTCCTGACACGCGACGACATCCGCCTCAGTGGCGGCCAGCCACTCGACGAAGCCCTTCTTGACGGCAGCCCGGAGGCCATTGACGTTGACAGTGGAGACGATCAGCACCCCGCGCACGCTACCCGGCGGGTCCGACAATTTTCCGCGCCCGGCGGGTCCGGCGAGGTCCAGAATGACCGCCATGCCTCGCCTGACTGTCCTCGGCACCTGCGGCGCCTGGCCGGAACCCGGTCGCGCCTGCGCCGGATTCCTGCTGTCCCACGAGGACTTCCACGTCGCGCTCGACCTCGGCTACGGAGCCGCGCCGCGGCTCTTCCAGCACGTCCCCGCCGACCGGCTCGACGCGATCGTCGTCACGCACGAGCACCCCGACCACCTCGCGGACGTCAGCGCGCTCGGCCGGGCCCGCTACAACACGACCGATCGCAAGCTCCCGATGCACTGCACTCCCGGCACCGTGCGCAGGCTCGCCGCGATGGAGCCCAGCCCGGCCCCCGCCGAGAACTTCGACCTCCACGACCTCGGCCCCGAGACCGACCTCGGCCCGTTCCGGCTCACCACCGCGCTCCTGCCGCACCACGTGCCGAATTACGGAGTCCGGCTCACCACACCCGGCTACGCCCTCGCCTACACGGGCGACACCGGTCCCGCTCCGCACCTGCGGGACCTGGCCCGCGACGCCGACGTCCTCATCTGCGAAGCAACCCTGCAAGGCGCACCGCCGGACGGTCCCCGGCACCTGATGACCGCCGCGGAAGCAGGCCGGCTCGCCGCCGCGGCGAATGTGCGGACGTTGTTGCTCACGCATTTCTGGCCCGGTTCGGACCGGGCGGTTTCCGTAGCCGAAGCCCGCGCCGAGTTCGCCGGGGAAGTACTCGCCGCGGACGAAGGACTCATGCTGAATCACGCATAATCGCACGTTCCGCACAACAACCACGATCAACATTCACACTGCACGCTTTCGCCCGGCACCGCTCGGCGCAAAAACGCGAACCGAACCAGAGCAGGTGCGGCAAAGGCATCCGGCAAAGGCATCCGGCAATCGCGAACGCGCCGAGCCATGCGGACGCATCGGCTCGACCGACCGGCGGCATTCCCGCTTGGCCAACCGAAGCCGTCCCACCGCATGGGACGCACCAGCGAACAGTCACCGCAGCCAGTACACACCCGGCCCACACCCGCACAGTCCCAGGCGGCCCACACCCGCACAGTCCCAGGCGAACCACACCCGCACAGTCCCAGGCAAACCACACCCGCACAGTCCCAGGCGGCCCACACCCGCACAGTCCCAGGCAAACCACACGTCGCAGCAAACCCGGCAACCACGCGAACCTCAGCGCGGCAACGGACTCCGCGCGCACCAGCGTCACCGCACCAACCGCTCAGCACCTCGGCCAGGCACCAGCGCGAAACAGACTCAGCACTTGGCCCCGGAGACCGGCGTCACGAAGCTGTTCGCGACCCACTTCCCGTCCGCGATCTTCCGGAACCCGTTCTGCACCATGGGTTGCGCGTCGAATTCCGCGCCACGCAAGTACTTCCCGACGACCTTCCCATTGCCCGCGGCGGTTTCCCGCGCGTTGAGCACGTCGGCGGTCACCGAGACCTTGCAGCCGGTCGGGGATCCCTGCGCGTCGGCCTGCCCTTTCTGACCGAACGCGTAGATGACCACGACCGCAGCGATGACTCCGATAATAATCAGTGTCTTCTTGGGCAAACCCAGAATCACGGCCGCTCCTCAGTCGCGAAAAACCCCTTGTCCAGAGTAGGCAGTCCGACCGGACCCGGACAGGTTCCTGACCCCATTCCACCCGGAGGTGCCAATCCTGTCACCGACACAACACGAAGAGTGACAAAAAAAGAAGGGCACCTCGGAAGACTCCTCCGAGGTGCCCTTCTCGCCAACGGCGAAAGAAAGATCAGCCCTGCGCGATCTTCTTGGCCAGGTTCTCGTCCAGCGTCGCGAGGAAGTCCTCGGTCGTCTGCCATTCCTGGTCCTTGCCGACCAGCAGCGCGAGGTCCTTGGTCATCTTGCCGCCCTCGACGGTGTCGACGACGACCTGCTCCAGCTTGTTCGCGAAGCCGATGAGCTCCGAGTTGCCGTCCAGCTTGCCGCGGTGCTCAAGGCCGCGGGTCCACGCGTAGATCGAGGCGATCGGGTTCGTGGAGGTCGGCTTGCCCTGCTGGTGCTGGCGGTAGTGCCGGGTGACCGTGCCGTGCGCGGCCTCGGCCTCGACGGTCTTGCCGTCCGGCGTGCGCAGCACCGAGGTCATCAGGCCGAGCGAACCGAAGCCCTGCGCGACGGTGTCGGACTGGACGTCGCCGTCGTAGTTCTTGCACGCCCAGACGTAGCCGCCCTCCCACTTGAGCGACGCGGCGACCATGTCGTCGATCAGCCGGTGCTCGTAGGTGATGCCCTTGGCGTCGAAGTCCGACTTGAACTCGGTCTCGAAGATCTCCTGGAACACGTCCTTGAACATGCCGTCGTAGGCCTTGAGGATGGTGTTCTTGGTCGAGAGGTAGACCGGGTACTCGCGGTCGAGGCCGTACTGCAGCGACGCGCGCGCGAAGTCCTCGATCGACTTGCGGTAGTTGTACATCCCCATCGCGACGCCGCCGCCCTCGGGGAAGTTCGCGACCTGGAACTCCATCGGCTCGGAGCCGTCTTCGGGGGTGTAGGTCATCGTCAGCGTGCCCGGGCCGGGGACCTTGAAGTTGGTGGCCTTGTACTGGTCGCCGTGCGCGTGCCTGCCGATGATGATCGGCTTGGTCCAGCCGGGTACCAGCCGGGGGACGTTCCGCATGACGATCGGCTCGCGGAAGATCACGCCGCCGAGGATGTTGCGGATGGTCCCGTTCGGGGACACCCACATCTTCTTGAGGCCGAACTCCTCCACGCGCGCCTCGTCGGGCGTGATCGTGGCGCACTTGACGCCGACGCCGTGCTGCTTGATGGCGTTGGCGGCGTCGACCGTGATCTGGTCGTCGGTGCGGTCCCGCTCCTCGATGCCCAGGTCGTAGTAGTCCAGGTTGACGTCCAGGTACGGGTGGATCAGCTTGTCCTTGATGAACTGCCAAATGATGCGGGTCATCTCGTCGCCGTCGAGTTCGACAACGGTGCCCTGGACCTTGATCTTGGCCATGAGCAGCGGTGCTCCTTCCGCGGATCTTCGCGTTCGCTTCTTCGCTCTCCGATAGCGGTACAAGCGTACTGCTTAACAGAGCTGGATGGTTCCAGAAGTGGTCGGAATCAAGTCTCTACCACCCTTGACCCGGCCTTCCGACCGGGCACGATCCGGCTGCCCCGGCGGAGGGAACCGGACGAGTCCGGCGCTCATCCCATCGCGTAACCACAGCCTGGGAGGTCACTGTCATGTCGTACCCCGCGCCCTACCCCGCCCAACCGGCGATGGCGGGCCAGCCGAGCAGCCGCGCCGTCGCTCGTGTGCTGAGCGGACTGTCCGGCCTCGTGCTCACGCCGATCGCGATCGGCGTGCTGGCTTACGGCGGATACCGCCAGCAGGCGAAAGTGTCCGCGACCTTCGCCGAACACGGCGACAGCCTCGGCACCACGCTGCTAGCGATCGGCGCGCTGCTGCTGATCGGGGTGGCGGTGCTCGGCGCGTGGTCGTCGGCCGGGCCGATCGTCGGCGGCGTGGTCTGGGGCGTGCTGCCCGGGGTGACCACCCTCGTGTCGCCGCGGACGGGATACGACCTGCTGCGCCTGCTGCCCGGCGACGAACTGGCGGCCGGATTCGCCGGTTGGCTGGTTTCCGGCGCGCTGCTCGGTGCCGGATTCCTGCTGGTCGGCACGGGTCTCGCGACGACGATGGCGCGTCGGCGCAGGTAGCGGCGGATCGGCGCGGGCCCGGTGAGACTATTTGCAGATGGGATTGTTCACCGTAGCCGAGGCCCGCACCGAACTCGCCCGGTTGCTTCCCGTGCTCGCCGAGCTGATCCGGGTCCGCGCCGACGCCGCCGAACTCGCCGCGTCCCTGCGGCCGGGCGGGCGGGACACCAGCATCGGCGGCCTGCCGGAGTGGAAGGCCGCGCAGGCGAGGCTGGACGACCTGATGACCGCGATCCAGGCGACCGGGGCCGAGCTGAAGGGGTTCGCCCCGCTGCTGGTGGACTTCCCGGCCTCGCTCGACGGCGACGACGTGCTGCTGTGCTGGCTCGAAGGCGACCGCGAACTGTCCTGGTACCACCGGGCCGACCTCGGTTTCGCCGGCCGTCGCCGCTTGCCCGGATAATCACTGGTCAGCCGCACTACGGTGGCTAGGTGAGCACACTTTTCGACGCCGACGCGGCGGGATACGACGAGGACGCCTTCCACCCGTACGTGGCCGAGCAGCTGATCGGCGGCCTCGCCCCGAAGCCCGGCCTGCTGGTCGACGTCGCCGCGGGCACCGGCGCGGCAGCCTTCGCGGCACTGCGCCTGGATCCGGCCGCGGTGTTCGCGATCGACCTCTCCCCCGCGATGATCGAGATCGCCCGAGCCAAGGCCGCCGACCGCGACCCGGACGGCCGGATCACCTGGCGGGTCGGCTCCGCGGTCCCGCTGCCGATCGGCGACGGCGAGGCGGACGCGGTCGTCTGCGCGTCCGCACTGCACTTCCTCGGCCCGCGCGCCTTGGCCGACTGGCGGCGAGTGCTGCGCCCGGGCGGGCAGCTGGCGTTCAGCATGGTGTCGTCGGAACGCTTCAAGCCGACCGGCAGATTCGCCGACGTGGTCCCGCGAGACCTGCGCGTCCCGGGCACCCTCGAAGAAGCCGCCGCGCTGGCCACCAACGCCGGATTCAGCTCGGCGACGGCTCAGCACGTGCTGCTCGATCAGGGTGACCGGATACGGCAGGTTTTCGCGGTTTTCGCGGCGGCCTAACGGTGGAAATGCGCCTCGCCGCTGGTGGCGGCGGAGGTGCAGTGCAGGACGAAGGTGACGTCGAGGTCGGTCACCGCTCCGTCGGCCGCACGGGTTAGGCGGGAGACGGTGAAGGCAGCGGTCGACCCCGGCTCGGCGCAGGCACCCGTGCCGCCCGCCCGGGTACCGCGAAACGCGATGAAGCCGGGAGTCGCGAGCTGCGGCGGGACCGCGGCGTTCGAGCAGGTTCCCTCGTGCAACTGCTGTCCGGCAGGCGCGCTGAGTTCCAGCCGGGCCCAATCCCAGCAGTCGGGCGTGTCGGCGTCCAAGAACTGCCTTCAAACGGATACGCACCGGCTTCCGAGACGTCGCTGAAGCCGACCTGGTCCGCGTGCGCGACCGATGCCGTCCCGCACGCGAGGCCCGCCGCAGCGACGACCGCCAAGATTCTTCGCCTGATTCCCCCGTTCAGCCATGCAGCTGAGCACCCTTGAGGATCTTGTCCACCGCGTTCTTCGGCCCGTGCACGGCCAGCCCCGCCAACGCCAGCTTCTCCGTCGGCACCGCCCGCACCGCCGCGCGATTGCCGATGTCGTTGCCGGTCTGGAACAGCTCGTCGGTGAAGATCGAGAACCGCAGACCCCGCGAGAGTGCGCGGCTGTGCGCCTGCGCGAGCGTCTCGGCGGTGCCGGCGAACACGAGTACCGGCTGGCGGAACATCGGCAGGTACTCGGTGTCGTCGGCGTCGAGGTAGGGCTCGCCGATCAGTTCAGGCGTCGTGNCACGCCGCTCACCAGGAATGCCGTGACGTTCAGCCGTTGCCACGAGGCCAGGTCGTCCCGCAGCAGCACGGCGATCTTCGTGTCGAATCGGTTCATGCGGGACAGCGTCGGCTCGGCGCCGCGTGCGGGTCTTGTACGTTTTGAACATGACGGTGTCGGCCTGGCGTCCTTCGGTGCCCGGAATCGCCGAGGCGTTCCACGCCCGGTTCACCGACCACGCCTACCCCGCGCACACGCACGACACCTGGACGCTGCTGATCGTCGACGACGGCGCGATCAGCTACGACCTCGACCGGCACCATCACGGCGCACTCGGCACGGCCGTCACGCTGCTGCCGCCGAACGTCGCGCACGACGGGCGCGCCGCGACCAGCCGGGGCTTCCGCAAACGCGTGCTCTACCTCGACGCCGATGTCCTCGGCGACGACCTGATCGGGGCCGCCGTCGACCAGCCGAGCCTGCCGGATCCGTTGCTGCGCACCAGAATCCACCAGCTGCACCAGTCGCTGGCCGAACCGCTGGAGGCCGAAAGCCGCCTCGCCATGGTCGCCCAGCGGCTGCGCGCCCACCTCGGCCGCTCGGCGAGCGCGCCGCCCGACCGCAGCCTGGCCGACGACCTGCGCGACCTCCTGGACGAACGCCTGCCGGATTCCCTCACGCTGGCCGACGCCGCGGAGGCACTAGGCACACACCCAGTCCACCTGGTCCGCGCCTTCGGCCGCCGTTTCGGGCTGCCGCCGCACCGGTACGTCACCGGCCGCCGTGTCGACCACGCCCGCCGCCTCCTGCTCGACGGCACCCCGCCCGCCACCGTCGCCACGACCGCCGGGTTCACCGACCAGGCCCACCTGACCCGGCACTTCCGCCGTTATCTCGGCACCACCCCGGCCCGCTTCGCACGCGGCTGACCGGGCGGTTTGTGCGAAGATGGCGCCATGCTGCGCGAACTGCACCTGACCGGCGACCCGGCGGCCGACAAGCTGCTCAACGACGACCCGTTCGCCCTGCTCACCGGGATGCTCCTGGACCAGCAGTACCCCATGGAACACGCCTTCGCGGGCCCGCGGAAGATCGCCGACCGGATGGACGGCTTCGACCTGCGCAAGATCGCCGCGACGGACGTCGACAAGTTCGTCGAAATGTGCGTGGTGCCACCGGCGATCCACCGCTACGGCGGCTCGATGGCGCGCCGGGTGCACGCGCTCGCGCTGCACATCATCGAGAACTACGACGGCCGCACCGAAGGCATCTGGCTCGACGGCCGTCCCAAGCCGGACGGGGAGGAAGTCCTGAAGCGGCTCAAGGCACTGCCCGGTTTCGGCGAGCAGAAGGCGAAGATCTTCCTGGCGCTGCTGGGCAAACAGCGCGGCGTCGCCCCGAAGGGCTGGCGCGAAGCCGCCGGCGCGTACGGCGACCGCGGCTCCCGTCGGTCCATTGCGGACGTGACGGACGCCAAGACGCTCGGCGAGGTGCGCGCGTTCAAGAAGGCCGCGAAGGCCGCCGCCAAGGCGAACTGACTCAGCCCCGCGCGAACCAGACCACGTCCGGTTCCCCGCGCGGCACCGGAATCTCCACCACGTCCACCTCAGCGAACCGCTCCCTCAGCCGAGCCGTGAACCCCGGTGCCGCGCCCGCGCTCCACACCGCCAGCACTCCGCCGGGACGCAGCAGCTGAGACAACCTCTCCAGGCCGGAAGCCGCGTACAGCGAGGCATTCCCCTCGGTGACCGTCCACTCTGGACCGTTGTCGATGTCCAGGCACAGCGCGTCGAACGGCTCGCTCGTCGTCCGCAACCACTCCAGCAGATCCGCCTCGACGACCGTCACCCGCGGATCGTCCAGCGCCGCACCGTGGACTTCGCGCAATGGACCAGTGCGGTTCCAGGCGATCACGGCAGGTTCACGTTCCACCACGACCACGGAGCCGACCGCAGCGTGGTCCAGCGCGGCACGCAGCGAGAACCCGACGCCGAGGCCGCCGATCAGCATTCGTGCGCCAGAGGCGAGCCGGTCGGCCGCTCCGGTCACGAGCAGCCGTTCCGACTCGCCGTTGCGGGCGTCCATCAGGAACATCCCGTTTTCGATCACCTCGAACTCGGCGCCGTCGCGCCGGAGCACCAGTTCGCCGCCGTGCCCGGGCACGGTTTCCAGTACCTCTGCCACGCCCGGCAGCTTCTCAGACCGCGACCTCTTCGCGGACCTCAGCCCGCTTCCGCGCGCCCCAGAAGAACACGACCACGAGCATCGCCGCGGCGGCGAGAATCGCGGCGATCTCCGGCAGGACGGTCGGCCCGGCCGAGGTCAGCACCGCGCCGCCGACGACGCCGGACAGCCCGACGCCCAGGTAGATCGCCGACGCGTTGAGTGACAGCGCGAGACCGGCGTGCCCCGGCGACAGCTCGATGAGCCGGTGCTGCAGCGGCGGGCTGAACGACCAGTTCGCCAAGCCCCATACGAACAACGTGATCCCGGCCCCGACGACCGTCGTCGCGGTGAACGGCAGCAGCACCATCACGGCGGTGAACCCGATGAGCACGATCAGCAGCGGCTTGCGCGCGCCCCACCGGTCGGCCGCGCGACCACCGGCGAAGTTGCCGATCGCACCGCCGATGCCGTAGCAGAACAGCAGCACCGTGATCGTCCCGCCGGAAACGCCCGCGGTGGCGGACAGCACCGGCGACACCAGCGTGTAGACCATGAACGCGGCGAGGCAGGCGAGCGTGGTGGTGACCAGCAGCGCGAGCACTCGCTTGTCCCGCGCGACCGCGAACCGCTCGGCGAGCCCGACCACCGGCGGCGGCGCGACCTTCGGCAACGCGACCCGCACCCCGATCGCACCGAGCAGCGAAAGGATGCCGACGAACAGGAACGCGCCCTCGTAGCCGAACTGCTGGGAGATCACGCTGCCCAGCGGAACTCCGAAGATCAACGCGATGGTGAGCCCCCCGAACACCAGCGAAACGGCCCGTCCGCGACGTTCCGGCGTGGTCAGCTCAGCGGCGACGGCAGTGGCGGCCGGGGTGTAGACAGCTGCCCCGATCGCCGTGACGACCCGCGCGATCAGCAGTGTGGTGTACCCCGGTGCGACGGCCGCGAAGACGTTGCCGACCGCGGCCACCGCGAGCGCGGCGACCAGCAGCGTGCGCCGTTCCCACCGGCCGGTGGCAGCGGCGAACAACGGCGAGCCCACCGCGTACGCGATGGCGAACGAGGTGACGAGCTGCGCCGCGGCCGTCGCGGAGATGTGCAGCTCGGAGGTCAGCGCCGGCAACAGCCCGGCCACGATGTAGCCGCTGGTGCCGACACCGAAGGCCCCGAACGCGAGCACCGAGTTCCGGGCCGCCGCCGAGGACGAGACGCTGGACATGAATGTCCCCCCATGAAGCCTGAACGGATAGTTCGACGAACGTCGTAGTTCGATGACGACCGTACACGGACCCGCCGACAATTTCGACAGTCGTCGTACTATGGACCCATGCCCGCCTCCGCGCCCCTGCCGCCGCTCGTCTACCCGGACCGCGACGAGATCACCGTCGAAGCGGTGCTGCGCGCGCTGGCCGACCCGGTCAGGCTGGCGATGGTCCGGCAGCTGGCGAACTCCGAAACGGAGATCTCGTGCAGCGCGTTCGAGGTGCCGGTGACCAAGTCCACACTCACCCATCACCTCGCGACGCTGCGCCAGGCCGGGGTGATCGTCGGCCGCCAGGAAGGCACGACCCGGTACAACTCGTTGCGCCGCAACGATCTCGACGCACTGTTCCCCGGCCTGCTCGACGGCGTGCTGGCCGCGCCCCGCTGACCGGTCGCGCTACGTGGCGGGCCTCACCCGAATACCGGGATGACAAGGCCGCCCTCCATCGGTTCAACTGGAGCGAGACAGCACGACGACGTCGGGGCTGTCTAGTTTTTTGCCCTTGTTCTAAAGCGCTTCAGAAGCCTGTGCCCCAGGCGCTGAGCAATCGTTTTCTCCAGGAAGGGAGAGCCGTGCCCGTCGCGTTGCTCGCGCTCGCCGTCGGTGCCTTCGGCATCGGTACCACCGAGTTCGTGATGATGGGTGTGCTGCCCCTGACCGCCGCGGACTTCCACATCGACATCCCGTCCGCGGGCTACTTCATCTCCGCCTACGCGCTCGGCGTGGTGATCGGCGCGCCGCTGCTCACCGCGCTGGCCGTCCGGCTGCCGCGCAAGACCATGCTGCTGGCGATGATGGGCCTGTTCACGGTCGGCAACGCGCTGTTCGCACTGTCGCCGAACCAGGACTTCGGCATCGCGTTCCGGTTCCTCGCCGGCCTGCCGCACGGCGCGTTCTTCGGCGCGGGCGCGGTCGTCGCGTCCAGCCTCGCGCAACCGGGCCAGCGCGCGAAGGCCGTGTCGATGATGTTCATGGGCCTGACGCTGGCGAACGTCATCGGCGTCCCGCTCGGCACGCTGCTCGGCCAGCAGGTCGGCTGGCGCGCGACGTTCGGCGTCGTCGCGGTGATCGGCCTGCTCGCCATCGCCGCCATCGCGAAACTGGTGCCGCACCAGGGCCGCCCGGCCGACCCGTCGATCCGCGGCGAACTCGGCGCGTTCCGCCGCCCGCAGGTGTGGCTGGCGCTGGCGATCGTGATGTTCGGGCTCGGCGGCGTCTTCGCCTGCATGTCCTACATCGCGCCGATGCTGACCGACGTCGCCGGATACTCGCCCGCCAACGTCACCGTGCTGCTTTCGCTGGCCGGTGTCGGCATGACGATCGGCAACTACCTCGGCGGACGGCTCGCGGACAAGAAGTTGATGCCGAGCCTGTACGTGGCGCTGCTCTCGCTGGCGACGGTGCTCGCGATCTTCACCGTGACCGCGCAGGGCAAGGTCGGCGCGGCGGTCACGATCTTCTTCGTGGGTGTCGCGGGCTTCATGATCGGCCCGATGATGCAGGCGCGGATCATGGAGAAGGCAGGCGGCACGCCGTCGCTGGTCTCGGCCGCGGTGCAGTCGGCGTTCAACATCGCCAACTCGATCGGCGCGTACCTCGGCGGCCTGGTCATCGCGGGCGGGCTCGGCCTGCTGGCCCCGAACTGGGTCGGCGCGATGCTGGCCGTGCTCGGGGTGTCGATCGCCGCGGTGTCCGGATTGCTGGACCGGCGCGAGGCGCGGGTCCAGAAGGAACTCGCGCTCGCGTCCTGACGGTGCTTGCTCAGGAGGAGGCGTCGAACGGGCCGCCGACGATCGTCAGCGCGATGTAGAGCACGGCGGCGCACAACGCGCCGTAGGTGAGGATGTCGACGGCCTTGCCGCGAATCGCGAGCAGCCCGACGCGCTCCTCCGGCAGCACCGCACGCAGCGCACCGGCCACGAACAAGGCCACGCCGACCAGCACCGCGCCCTCGCGCCAGTGGTACTGCAGCGCCCGCACCACGGCCGCCGCCAGCAGCAGCATGATCACCGCGAACGGCACGTGGACGAGCCAGGGACGATCGCTGCGGTGCCGTTGCCCGGTCATCGCCATCAGCGGCCGGCCGCGCGTTCCGCAGCCTCGACAACGTTGGTGACCAGCATCGCCCGCGTCATCGGGCCCACGCCGCCGGGGTTCGGCGACAGCCAGCCGGCCACCTCGGCGACCGCCGGGTCGACGTCGCCGGTGAGCTTGCCCTCGACGTGCGAAACGCCGACGTCCAGCACCGCCGCGCCGGGCTTGACCATGTCCGGCTTGATGATCCCGGGCACGCCCGCCGCGGCGATCACGACGTCCGCGCGGCGCACCTCGGCGGCGAGGTCACGAGTGCCGGTGTGGCACAGCGTGACAGTGGAGTTTTCGCTGCGCCGGGTGAGCAGCAGACCGAGCGTGCGACCGACGGTGATGCCGCGGCCGACCACAGTGACCTGCGCGCCGTTCAGCTCGACACCGTGCCGCTTGAGCAGCTCGATGATTCCGTAAGGGGTGCACGGCAGCGCGCCAGGTTCGCCGAGCACGAGCCGGCCGAGGCTGATCGGCGCGAGGCCGTCGGCGTCCTTCTCCGGATCGATGCGCTCCAGGACGCGGTTCGCGTCGAGGTGCTTCGGCAGCGGCAACTGGACGAGGTAGCCGTGGCAGGCCGGGTCCGCGTTCAGCTCGTCGATGACGGCTTCGAGCTTCTCCTGCGAGATGTCCGCGGGCAGGTCGCGGCGGATCGAGTTGACGCCGATCTTCGCGCTGTCCGCGTGCTTCATCTTCACGTAGGAGTGGGAACCGGGGTCGTCGCCGACCAGCACCGTGCCCAGCCCAGGGGTGATCCCCTTCTCCGCGAGCGCGGCCACCCTCGGGCGCAGCTCTGCGAAAATGGCGTTCTTCGTGGCCTTGCCGTCGAGAATCTTCGCCGTCACGGCGGCCATTGTCGCAGAGCCGCCGGAGACCGCCGGTCAGGCGTGGGTTCCGCACTCTGTGTGCCCACCACACCACCCGATCGGCCCGCGCGTCTTCCGTCGAATCAGCCGCCCCGCGTCTTAAGCTGGAGAGACTCCACCGCATCACCCACCCCGGCGTGTGACCCGTGCCATATCGCGTCCGCCGAGGTCAGCGGGCACGTCCACCGGCCCGAGGGTGGCAAAAGCCCTATGCGGGGTGCGTTCGTGCGCGCGAACAGTCAAAATGTTCTCTGTGGCACAACCGACGACGCAGCTGAACGCGACGGAGCAGGACACTCTGGTCAAGCAGATCGGACTGGCCCTGCTGCGCGCCGCCCCGCGCGACTGGCGCAAAGTCTCCGCGGAGTACCGAGCGGTCGGCCGGTACCACGAGCTGACCGGCGAGATCGTGCTCGAGGACGGGTCCGCCCAGGAATGGATCGCGACGCACGACATCGCGACGCTGTTCGGCAGACTCCGCGCGGGCATGTACCGCGACGGCCGCGGCACCTGGTTCAACGCGCGCTACCAGCTGGACCACCCCTCCAGCTACAACCTCGAATACAACCGCGACGAGCCGCAGTGGCACCTCGCGCCGCCGCCCCAGGCGTACTCCGACGAGTTGCGCATGTTCCCGCGCACCGAGGAGAACGTGCCCGAGTGGCTGATCCGCCGCATGTCCGGCCTCGGCCCGGAACAACCCGGACCGCACTTCCGCATCGCCCGGATCTTCGACACCATCGGCCCGGCCGGCCGGCCGGTCATCAACCGCCCCGACCTGGACGTCGACGAGCAGGACCGGCTGCTGGACTACCTGGACCACGCCCCCGTCGTGGTCCAGGACCGCGGCTACGACATCGACCGTCTCGCGCAGACTCCCGAAGCGACGGTCCCCGTCGCCTTCCACAGCGACGGCCACTGGATCTGGCCTGCCGCGGTGAACTTCTACCTCCGCACATACGGCGTCTCGCCGGAAGCGGATCTGATCGAGCACATCCGGGCGAACGCGTTCCAGCTTCCGCAGGTGGACGAGCTGACACTGCAAGGTGCGGCGGCGTATCTGACTCGCGGGAACCAGACTCCGCAGCAGCGACCCGCTCCTGGCGGCGGGCCTGGTGCTGGTGGGCCCGGCTCGGGCGGGCCTGGCTCGGGCGGGCCTGGNGTGGTCCCGGCTCGGGTGGTCCCGGCTCGGGCGGCCCCGGCTCGGGTGGTCCCGGCTCGGGCGGCCCCGGCTCGGGCGGTCCCGGCTCGGGCGGGCCTGGCGCAGGTGGGCCCGGCGCGGGCGGTGCCGGTGGCCCTGGTGGCCCCGGCTCTGGTGCTCCGGGCTCCGGCGGCCCCGGTCCTGGCGGCCCCGGTGCCGGTGGCCTTGGCGGCCCGGGCGCGGCTGGTGGGCCAGGCGGTGGAGTTCCGGGCGGCCCTGGCGGACCTAACGGTCCTGGCGGTGCGGGTGCGGGTGCACCGGGCGGCCCTGGCGGGCAGAACGGCGTCGGCGGACCTGGTTCCAGCGGCGCTGGCGGATTCGATGCCAACGGAGCTGGTTCGGGCGGCCCCGGCGCAGCCGCGGCTGGACTCGGCGCGGCCGGTCTCGGAGCAGCCGCGCTCGGAGCGGCAGGCGGATCTGGCAGCCACGACGACTTCCACCCGGCCGACGAATTCGACCGCCCCGATTCCGGCAGGCCCGGAGCGCCCGGCGGACCGGGTGCCCCTGGTCCCGACCGACGCGGCCCATCCGACGAATTCGACAGCCGCGACCCCGGCAGGCCCAGCCGGCCGGAAAGTCCTGACAGCTTCCGCCCCGCCGACGACTTCAGCAGGCCCGGCGCGGCCGACCGGCCGGAAGGCGCGTTCCACCCGGCAGACGAATTCGGCAGGCCCGGCCCAGCCGGCGACCCGGAGGACGCTTTCCACCCCGCCGACGAATTCGGCAGGCCCGGCCTAACGGATGGCCCCGGCTTCGACGACCGCGGCGACGCGGAAGACCGCTTCGAGCCCCACCGCGGCGGCTCGGACAGGACTGGTCCGCAAGGTCCTGGCCCGCAGGGTTCCGCGGGCGGTCCGCAGGGCACACGAGTCTCCGGGGCGGAGAGCCCCGGCGGGTCGCGCGGACTGGGCGCAGCCGCTGCGGCGGCTGGAGCAGCGGGCGCGGTGGGAGCCGCGAGCGGCACTCGCTCCGAATCCGGCCACGCGCACGAGGCTGGTTACGACGAGCACCCCGACGCGTCCGGCTACGACGACCGGGCCCACAACGCCGCCGGCCACGACGACGGCTACGCGGACGACTACGACCGGCAAGACCGCGGCGAAGACGAGCGCGGCCAGGCCGATGGCTACGACCAGCACGACGAGGGTTACGACGGTTACCGCAACCCCGCACCCCATGGCGACTACGACGAATCCGCGCCGCACGACGGATACGACGCCGAGCCGTACGACGACCAGCACGGGTACGAGGACACCGCCTCCCACGAGGCCGGTGCGTACGCTGAGCCGCACGGCCACGATGAAGCGGGGTACGACGAACCCGCGCACCACGTCGACGACCGCAACCGCGACGCGGCCGGCTACGACGACGCCCACGGGTACGACGACCACCTCGACAACCACGGGAGCAAAGTCCCTGGCGTCGGCGCGTTCGAACAGTCCGTGGCTCCGAACACGGAGGACGGGCTGATCGGCGCGGACGGCCTCATCGGTGCCGACGGGCTCATCGGTGCGGACAGCTCCGCCGACGAACCCGCTGCCCCGAACCGGCACACCGCCGAGCCGGACGCAGGCCGGCGCGGCGCGGCTCCGGACGACAGCCGTGACCAGGAGGGTGGCCGTCGGCGAGCCCAGCCGGACATCGAAGCGGACGACGGCCGCCGGGAAGACGTGCGGCTGAACGCCGAGGACGGCGGACGGCGCAGCGCCGAACCCGACAGCCAGGCCGAGCCCACGGACGAGCGCGGCAGTCACGTCGGTGCGGCTGCGGCCGGGGTCGCCGCGGCCGGTGGGCTGGCTGCGGCCGGGCTCGCCGCCGCGCACGGCCGGGGTCGGGAGAAGGAGGCCGAGGGCCGCCACGGCACCGCGCCGGAGCGTCCCGCGGAGCCGCCGTTCGAGCAGGACTTCGACGGCGCGCAGTACGGCCACTACGACGACGGCCACTACGACGACGAAGACCACACCGACGTCCACCACGACCTCGTCCCCAGCCGCAACGGGACCGGTCCGGGCCACCCGGACGACGCCGAGGACGACACGGACGTTCACCAGCCGGTCGATGCCGAGCACGACGAGCCGGTGCTCTTCACGCACGGCAACGAACCGTCCCGCGACGACGACGAGCAGCGTGCCGAACTGTTCACGCACTCCAGCGGTTACGAGGACGACAACCGCCGCGAGGCCGAGTACGACGCGGGCCCGCCGACCGCGATGATCAGGCCGGGGTCCGAGATCCCCGGCGACCTTCCGGTGCCGGAGATGCCGGTGCCCCCGCCGTCCGGCGGGCGGCGCGCGGCTCGGGAGCAGGCCGAACCGGCTCCGGTCGCGCGGCGCGAGCAGCCCGCTCAGCCGGAGCTGGCCCAACTGCAAGCGAAGCTCGACGAGCTGGACGTCCCCGAGGCCGCGTACCGGCTCGGCGGCCCCACCGAACGCGGGTGGAGCGTCGAGCAGGTGGGCGAAGGCTGGCGCGTCGGCTGGTACGACGGCGAGCTGATCAACCCGGCGGTGTTCGGCGACGCGGAGGACGCCGCGGCGTTCATGCTCGGCAAGGTGCTGCTGTACCCCGACGGGTATGTCGCGGCGGAAGCCCCCGCACCGGCTGAGCAGCCAGTCGCGGACGCGCCGAAGCCGCCGGTGGTGGCGACGTTGTCGCCGGAGGTCGCGACGGGCTCGTTCCCGGTCCGGCCGCGCGAGAACGTGCCGCCGCAGGAGCAGACCGCGTTCACGCCTGCTGATCAGCTGCTGGCCGACGACGAACCGCCAGCCCGGCAGACCCCGCCGCCTGCCCCGCCGACGCAGGTCGCGGCACCGGTGAGCCCGCCGACCCAGGTGGCTCCCCCGGTCAGCGCCCCGCCGACGCAGATCGCCTCGCCGGTCAGCGCACCGCCCACCCTCCTCGCGCCGCCGGTCAGCCCGCCGCCGCGGCGGGAACCGCCGGTGCGGCGCGAGGAACCGGCGCGCGCCAACGGAACCGGCGGCAGCGGGCAGTGGCCGATCGCGCCGCTGTCCGGGGAACCGCCGCTGACCCTGTTCCGCGGCAAGGAACTGCGCGAACTGCCCGCGGGCAGCGAACTGGACCGCTTCGGCGGCCCGAACGGCAACCTGACCTACGCGGCGGGCACCCCGTTCGAGGAGCGTTCGCTGGTGCCGGAGTGGGTGAACCGGCCCTACCACGTGTACCGCGTGCAGCGGCCGCTCGAAACCCTGGCCGGGGTCGCGATCCCGTGGTTCAACCAGCCGGGCGGCGGGTCGGCGTACCTGCTTCCGGCGAGCATCGAAGAACTGCTCGCCGAGGGCGACCTGATCGAACTCGACCCGGGTGAACCGCCGATCGACTGACGACGCGGAAAAGGGGCGGGGCCAGCGAGCTTCGCCCCTTTTCCGTGCCCGGAAGCGCCCTACTTGACGACCAAGCCGTTGGCCGCGGCGAACGCCACCGCCAGTTCGACGTCCACGTACGCGCCGCGCAGGTCCGCCTGCACCAGCCCGTTCGCGTCGACCACCGCGCCGCGCAGGTCGGCTCCGGGAAACTTCGTGCCGATCATCCGGGACCCGGACAGATCCGTGCCCCGCAGGTCGGAATCCGTCAGATCCGCCTCGTTGAGGTTCACTTCCCGCATCCGCAGGCCGGACAGATCCAGTTTCCGCAACCGGCCGCGCGCGAACGACGCGAGCGACAGATCGCATTCGGTCAGCGCGATCCCGGTGTATCGACAGTCCACAAAGGATGAACCAAGCAGCGAGCACGACGACCATCGGCTGTCGGCGAGCACCGAGCGATCGAACGTGCAGGAGCGGAACGCCGACGCGTCGTGCCGCGAACCGGCGAGATCGACCTTGGTGAAGTCGCAGTTGTCGAAGGTGCAGCCGCGGGTGTGCAGGTCGCGCAGGTCCGCTTCGGTGAAATCGCACCCCGCGAACTGGCGTTTTTCCCACCACTGGCCGGAAAGTCGTGCTTCGGTGTAGTCCTCGCCGGTCTCCGTCACCCGGACAGGATGACATCAGCCCCGGTGCCGGCTTTTCGACGGGGTGGCTGCGAGCCGCCGGAAGGCGTGTGTCCACGAACTGTCCGCCGGTCATCGGAAGTCCCTCGATCTCGTGGGGATCCGCAGCCTCAGCTGCTCCAGTTTCTGCGCGCGCACGCTCGCGACGCCGTCCGCTTTTTCGAGCACTCCGTGCACCAGCAGCGCCGCACTGCCCCGCGCGATCCGGTGGAACCGTTGCCACAGCCCGAGTGTGCAGATCACGTTCACCATGCCGGTCTCATCCTCGATGTTCAGGAACGTGACTCCACCGGCAGTCGCCGGCCGCTGGCGGTGCGTGACCGCTCCCCCGACGAGCACTCGTTCCCCGTCGGACCGGTCCAGCAGCTTGCCTGCGGTGATGACCCCGAGCGCGTCGAGCCGGTCGCGGATGAACTCTGTCGGGTAGCTGTCCGGCGAGATCCCGGTGGCCCAGACATCGGCGGCGGCGACGTCGAGCCCGTCCATTCCGGGCAGCATCGGCGCGTCCACGCCGGCTCCGGTGCCGGGCAGTTTCTCCGGCCGGTCCTGCGCGACCGCGCCCGCGGACCACAACGCCTGCCGCCGGTCCGGACCGAACGCGCTGAACGCCCCCGCGGTGGCCAGCGCTTCCAGCTGCGGCGTGGTGAGCCGGACGCGCCTGCCGAGGTCGGACATGCTCCCGTACCGGCCGTTCGCCTGTCGTTCCGCCACGATCTCCTTGGCCAGCGTTTCACCGATCATCCGGACGGTACTGAGACCGCCGCGTACCGCGTGGAGTTTTCCGTTGTCCGGCAATGCTTCCAGGGTCGCGTGCGGGAGACTCAGGTTGATGTCCGGGCCGAGTGTGGTGACGCCGTGCCGACGCGCGTCCGCCACCAGCGACTGCGGCGAGTAGAACCCCATCGGCTGCGCTCGCAGCAGGCCCGCGCAGAACGCGTCGGGGTGGTAGTGCTTGAAGTACGCGCTCGCGAACACCAGATGCGCGAAGCTCAGCGCATGGCTTTCGGGGAAGCCGAAGTTGGCGAACGCCTTGAGTTTCTGGAAGATTTTCTCCGCCAGCTCCGCGTCCACCTTGTTGGCGATGGCTCCGTCGAGGAACCGCTTGTGCAGCCGTTCCATCTTCCGCTGCGACCGTTTCGACCCCATCGCGTGCCGAAGCTGGTCAGCCTCGGCCGGGGTGAAGTTCGCGACGTCCAGGGCGATCTGCATCATCTGCTCCTGGAACAGCGGCACTCCCAGCGTTTTCTCCAGAGCGGTCTCCAGCAGCGGATGGTCGTACTCCCACTTCTCACGCCCCTGCTTGCGGCGGATGTACGGGTGCACCGAACCGCCTTGGATCGGGCCCGGGCGGATCAGCGCGACTTCCACGGCCAGGTCGTAGAATTCCGTCGGCCGCAACCGAGGCAACGTCGCCAGCTGGGCTCGGCTCTCTACCTGGAACACGCCGATCGCGTCGGCGCGGCAGAGCATTTCGTAGATGTTCTTGTCGGTGAGGTCCAGTTCGGCGAGATCGATCGTCTCGCCCTTGTATTCCTTGACCAGATCGAGCATGTAGTGCAACGCGGAGAGCATGCCGAGCCCGAGCAAATCGAACTTCACCAGCCCGACCGCGGCACAATCCTCCTTCTCCCACTGCAGAACGCTGCGGTTTTCCATCCGCGCCCATTCGACCGGGCACACCTGGCTCACCGGTTCCCGGCACATCACCATGCCGCCGGAGTGGATGCCGAGGTGCCGCGGGAAGTCTTCGAGGGCGAAGGCGAGCTGCACGACGTCGTTCGGGATGTCGTGGTCGTGGTCTTTCTCCGTGCTGCGCAAGGCTCCCCAGCGGTCGATCTGCTTGCTCCACGCGTCCTGCTGACCCGGTGAGTAGCCGAGCGCCCTGGCGGCGTCGCGGATCGCGGAACGGGCGCGGTAGGTGATCACGTTCGCGACCTGCGCGGCGTTGAGCCTGCCGTGTTTGCCGTAGACGTATTGGATCACCTCCTCGCGCCGGTCGGACTCGATGTCGAGGTCGATGTCCGGGTAGCCGTCGCGATCGGGCGCGAGGAACCGTTCGAAGAGCAGGTGGTACTCGATGGGGTCGACCTTGGTGATGCCGAGCGCGTAACAGACCGCCGAGTTGGCCGCGGAACCCCTTCCCTGGCACAGGATGTCGCTTCCCCGGCAGAACCGCACGATGTCCGCGACGATCAGGAAGTATCCGGGGAACTCCAGTTCCTCGATCACCGCCATCTCGTGCTTGATCTGCTGCCGCGCCTTGTCCTCATGGGCCTTGCCCGAGTAGCGCTCCGTGAAGCCTTCCTTGACGAGGTTTCGCAGGTGCGTGGTCTCGTTCTCGCCGTCCGGCACGTCGAACGGCGGCAGCTCCGGCGCGAGCAGCTTCAACGGGAAAGCACATTCCATGCCCAGCAGGGCCGACCGCTGCACCGCGCCCGGGTACCGCTGGAAAACTTCCGCCATTTCGTTGCCAGAGCGCAAGAACGCGGCGGCGTCGCCGGGCAGCCAGCCTTCGAGATCGTCGATGCTGCGCCGGGCGCGGATGGCAGCGACGGCGTCCGCGAGCCTGCCTCGTTCCGGGCGAGCGTAGTGCGCCGCGGTGGTCGCGACGGTGGGCAGCTTGAGTTCGCCGGCCATCTCGGTCAGCAGGTCGTTGTGTGTGCTGTCGAGCGGCTGGCCGTGGTCGATCAATTCGACGTAGACCTGGGTCTGGCCGAAGAGCTCGACCAGACGGCGCAGTTCGGCGAACGCGGCGTCCGGGCCTTCGCGCACCAACGCCGAACGCACGGATCCCTTGCGGCAACCGGTAAGCACCGCGCATTGGCCCGCGACTTCCTCCGCCACGGCGGACAAGTCGTAGATCGGGCGGCCTTTTTCGGCCCGCTCCGCGTCTTCGTCGTCGTGGCCGCGCAACTGTCCGGCGGTGATCGCGCGGCACAGGCTGCGGTAACCGTCGCTGCCGCGGGCCAGCAGCAGGAGATGTTCGCCTTCGGGGTCGGCGACACCGTTTTGCGGCGCGGACAGCCCGAAGCTCAGCTCAGTGCCGAACACCGTGGCGACGCCTAGTTCTTTGGCCGCTTCGGCGAACCGGACCACGCCGTACATGCCGTCGTGATCGGTGAGCGCGATCGCGTCGAGCCGCAGCCGCGCGGCTTCCTCCACCAGTTCCTCGGGGTGGCTGGCTCCGTCGAGGAAACTGAAGTTGGAGTGGCAGTGCAGTTCGGCGTACGCCACTCGCGGCCCGGCTTCCAGGTCGCTGCGCGGCGGCGGGATGTCGGCGGGGCGGCGGTACGCCTCGCGTTTGCGTCCCCACGCGGGACTGTCGCCGTGGTCGCCGGGCGGCATCCCGCCCGACAGCGCCCGCGCGAGGTCCTTCCACGGGACCGGCGGGTTGTTCCAGCCCATCGTCAGTCCATCCGGTTCTCGGGTGATCGGCGGGGTTCCGGGATCAGCAGCGCGACCGGCACCGGGTCGAACGGGCACGGCGGTTCGACCGGGACACGGGGCGCCGGCAGGTCGTGGTCCATCAGGTGCGCATTCCTTCCGTTGACTCCACCGGGTTTTCGGGTTTCTTGGCAGATCGGTTCAGTCGTAGCTTCCCTCCACTGTCCACACTGGATTTTCCGTTCCGGAGCAGAGGACGAGCACCGCCTCCGGCGCTTCGTTCTCCCCTGCCGCGAGCAGCAGTTGCAGCCGGGCTTGCTGCGCTCCGGCCGACCGGCGGCCCGAGGTGACCGGCCACGGGCCGGCCCATCCGGTGATCGGCCGCGGCGGCCCGCCCGCGACGCACAGTCCGTGCGGCGGCGCGGTCAGCCGTTTGCGCGAGGTGAGACCTACTGGCCGCCCCTGCTCGTCGATGACCTGGACTGGCAACGGTTGTTCCAGCACCGTCGCGGGGGACGGAGACGGCAACCGGGCAGGCCACGTGGCGTCCGGCGGTCCGGCGGGTTCCCGCGGATCGCCCCACGGAATGAGCCGGACCCGGCTCGCCGGATCGCGCCCGCCGTCGAGCAGCGGCGTGACCACGCCCTCCGGACCGAGCAGACCTTGCACCCGCACGAACGCGCGGCCGGCCCGCTCGGCAGCCACCTCCTCGTCCTCGCCTGGACCGGCGCCGGGATCGCTCCCCCGCCACAGCCCCAGCTGCAATGACCTCCCTTCGACAGTCTCTTCCGGTTCGAGCCGCAACCGCGCGACCCCGGCCGTGGGCCGTTCGCCGGGCGCGGCCTTGAGCCAGCCCTCGAACTGCCACCGGACCCGGTCCGCAACCCCTTGCGGCGTAAGTGGTTCCGCACAACGCCAGACGCGACCGAGCTGCTCGCCGTTCTCGGTGGTCGCGTATATACCCAATCGAGTGCATGCGAGCCCGCGATCGGCGAGCGCGGCGTGGAACCGCGCGCCGAGTTTTTTGGCCGTGAACGCGGCGACGTCCACCCGGGCAAGCACCGGATCGAACGATTCGGCAAGCGACAGTTCCGGCGGCGGACTGCGGCGCAGCGGCGGCCGGTCGGACAGCCCCCGGGCCAGCCGATGCGCGAGCACGCCGGTGCGCCCGAACCGAGCGGCCACGTCCCGCTCGCCGAGTTCGGCGAAGGCACCGAGCGTGCGCAACCCGAGCCGGACGAGCAGACCGGCCAGATCCGCTCGCTCGGCATCCGGCTGGTCCAGCTCAGTCACCGGCAACGGGGCGAGAAATTCGGCGCTCCGCCCGGGTTCGACCAGCGTCCCCTGCCGCGCGGCGAGGGTCGCCGCGAACAGTCCTTCCGCCACGCCGACCTGGCATTCGACCCCCGCTGCCGCGGCCACCTGGTCCACCAGTTTCTCCGCGAGCCGCGGTTCGCCGCCGAAATACCCGGCCGCACCCGCGACGGGAACCGCGAGCAGTCCGGGCCGCACCACTTCCAGCCCGACGACCAGCTCCTCCACCGCCGCCGCGACATTCTCGAAAAACCGCGCGTCCCGCGCCTCGTCTACCCCGAACACCGCCAGTTCGGGGCACTGGGATTCCGCTTCTCGCCGCCGCATGCCGCGCCGGATGTTCCGCGCCCGCGCGACCGCGGTGCACGCCACGACCCGGTTGGCATGGAACACCGCCGCCGGCCGGGTAAGCACGCTCCCCGCCGCGGCTACGGCAGCGACCGCGGGCCAGTCTGGGCACCACAGGACCAGCATCCGCACCGGATGACGGCGCGGATCTTTTTGTCCTTTGTGGACACTCTGGTTCACCCGACCGCCTCTTCCCGTGCCACGACGCGCTTCTCTCCCCGGGAAACCCGGCCGTCCTGGCCGGGCAGAAGCATCGATGCCGACCGAGGCCGGGCCGCCGCACCGCGTCCGCGGGCGTGCACCTCGACCGGACGGGAACGGAGGTGCCCGGCGCCGTGTTCGAGCACCCCGGTCCAGGCACCTGGGGTGCAGTGCAGCTCGACGTCGGCGGAAGGCCAGTGCCCCAGCGAAAGCAGCACCGCCCCGCGATGCCGAGCCCGCGCCGCGAGCCTCCGCGCGACGTCCGGCCGAACTGACCGAGGCTCGGTGACGACGAGGTCGACGCCGTCGAGCAAAGCGGCCAGCACCGCCTGGTATTCGGCCCCCGGCCACGGAACCAACGCGAGCCGCGAAACGGCGACGCCCTGTTCGGCCGCCGCGACGATTCCCAGCGACGGGGCCCCGACCACCGCGGCCCACGCCCCGGCGACGGTCGCCTCCGCGAGCAACGCGAACAGCAGCGAGGTGGAGTGGTGAACCGCGACGACGCTTCCGCGGCGCAACCCGGCCCCGGGGAGGAGATCGGCCAGGGCTGGGGCCACCGGAAGCATCCGCCCGGCAGCCTGACCCCAGTCGGCCCGGGTAGCCCGCTCGGCGGCGACGGTGCTGGCGGTGCTGACGCCGGGGAGTGCGGTCAGTTTGGCCAACGGGTCCGCCGGTGAGGGCGGGTCCGTTGGCCGGAGCCGGGTCGGGGGGCGGAGTTTCGAGGGTTCGGGAGTTGCTGGGCGCAGTGGAGTCGGCGGGGACTCGGGTTGAGCTTCCTGGCCGGGCTCGGTCTGCGGACCTGGAGGAGTTTCCGGGCGCGGCTGAGCAGGCGGGGTGCGTGGAGACCCAGGCCGAGCTGCCGGGCCAAGTCCAGTCAGCGAACCGGAAGGAGCTTCCGGGCGGAGACGAGCCGGCGGCTCGGAGGAAGTCTCCGGACCGGATTCCATTGCCGGATCAGCCAGAACCAGCGGACGAAGCCGAGTCGGCAGCTCGTCCGAAGGCACTGACTCAGGCGGGCAGTCCGAGCCGGGATCAGCTGGCGGCGCACTCGGGGTCGACGGCTCGGGCGAGGTTTCCGGACTCGATCCCGCTGGAGCAAGCGAGCGAAGACGAGTCGATGACTCCGATTCAGGCTGAGGCGGCGAATCGCGCTCAGCAGATGAGCGAGTGGCAGGCTGACTCGCCGGGATGAGCGGAGTCGGTGAACCAGGCTCGCTGGACACGCGCGAGCCAGCAGACGACGCGGCACCGGCGGGGCGAGGCTCGCGGCCGGATTCGGCCGACCGGGCCTGCGAACGAAGTCCGGTAGGCGACCGGGCTTCTGCCATCCCGCCGGAGTCGGCCGGCGGCCATGGCTCGAACGCTGCGCCCAGAGAGCTCAGCCGGGTGCGGGATCCGTTTTCCCCCAACGAGAACATCAACCTCGGGGAACCCGCGGACATGGCGGCAACTGGTGTCCGTTCCTTCGCCAGTGCTTCGATCGCCGACCACGGCACCAGTACTTCCCACGAGCGTGCCGGCCGCGCCTCCGGCACGCTCGCGGGCGCGGAAGCCTGGGTTTCCGCGGCGGAAAAGATTTCCCGAGACGACCGCGCCGGCAGGGCCGAAATTCCCGCAGTGCCAAGGAGATCGGTCGTGGCGGAGTCAGCAGGCAGAATCGGAGTGCGCAGTTTCCCGGACGCCACCGAAGCGTCGCTCGTCGCGGAAGCGGTCTCGACCAGAGCCACAGCGCAGCCCGCTGCGGACCCCGCCCCGGCCAAAGACCGAGCACCACCCGCCGCAGACCCCGCCCCAGCCGGAGACCGAGCACCACCCGCCGCAGACCCCGCCCCAGCCAAAGACCGAGCACCACCCGCTCCCGACGTCTTCCCGGTCGCGGCCGAAGAAGCGTTCGCCGCCAAGGCTTCCGAAACCACCCCGGCCCGAGCCGAAGCCTCGCCCGCTCCCCGAAAACCAGCCGAGACACCGTCCGCGGAAGTCCCCCCAGCCTCGCCAGCCGCCCCCGCGGCCGGGGAAACCCTTGCCCCTTCCGCGATCTCCGAAGCAAACCCCGAAGAAGCAGCCCCCAAAGCCGCTCCGGTCGTCACCGATTTCTCCTTCCGCCGGGATCGGCCGACCGTCCGTCCCGGGACAGGTCGTCACACCTGGCCCGGGACGGACGCCGGCACACCGCGGGGAAGGCGGTTCCGCATCCTCATCCGTGCGGAAACCGCACGGTCACCCAACAATCGCACCCAAAAACACACCACTGCGCCGAACAGAATCGAACACCCGTTCGACACCATCCAGTCTCGCCCGCCCCTCCCCTGCTGTCAAGCACGAGCCGGGGAAAGAACCCGGACGATCACCGGACACCAGGAAAACCGCTCTTTACACTGGGGACCCTGATGAAGACAGGACACATCGCCCTGCGGGGTTTCGCCGAAGCCGACCTTCCGGTGCTCGACCGGTTCTCCACGGACCCGGACGGCACCGGGACCTTCCAATGGACGAATTTCACCGGACCGCGGGCACGACGCCGGTTCGCCGAGGACGGGTTCCTCAGCCCGGCCTCAAGCGCGGTCGCGGTGACTGTCGGCTCGGTCGTCGCCGGGATGGCCACCTGGGAGGCAGCCGACCGGGGCGGGCCCGCCGGCGGGTGCTTCCGGATCGGCGTCGCGTTGCTGCCGGACTACCGCGGCCACGGCACCGACGCGAAGGCCTACCAACTGCTCGTCGACCAGGTCTTCCGGCACACCCGTGCGCACCGGCTCGAAGCCTTCGTCGACAGCGAGGACGTCGCCGGGCAGCACACGCTGGAGAAAACCGGCTTCCACCGCGAAGGCCTGCTGTGCCAGGTCACCTGGCGCGACGGCGGCTACCGCGACGAGGTCGTCTACGCGATCCTGCGCGAGGGATGAAAAAACCGGCCGGGCCCCGAAGGTCCCGGCCGGCCAGCAGAAAAGTCAGTGCGCGAAGTGGCGCGTTCCGGTGAGGTACAGCGTGATCCCGGCGGCCTCGGCGGCGGCGATCACCTCGGCGTCGCGGATGGACCCGCCGGGCTGCACGACGGCTCGCACGCCGGCCTCGATCAGCACCTCCAGCCCGTCCGGGAACGGGAAGAACGCGTCCGACGCGCCGACCGAGCCCTTCGCCCGGTCGCCCGCCCGCGCGACCGCCAGCCGCGACGAGTCGACGCGGTTGACCTGTCCCATGCCGACGCCGACGGTCGCCTGCTCGTGCGCCAGCAGGATCGCGTTGGACTTCACCGCGCGCAGCGCCCGCCACGCGAATTCCAGGTCCGCCAGGGTCTGCTCGTCGGCGGGCGAGCCGGTGGCCAGCTCCCAGTTCGCCGGGTCGTCGCCGGGGGCGTCGATCGCGTCGGCGGTCTGCACGAGCACGCCGCCGGAGATCGGCCGCAGCTCCGCCGGGGCCGCGTTCTCGATCGCGGGCAGCTTCAGCAGCCGCACGTTCTTCTTGCGCTGCAAGATCTCCAGCGCTTCCGGCTCGAAGTCGGGGGCGAGCACGACCTCGGTGAACACCTCGGCGATCTGCTCCGCCGCCGCGACGCTCACCGGCCGGTTCGTGGCGATCACGCCGCCGTACGCGGACACCGGGTCGCAGGCGTGCGCCTTGCGGTGCGCTTCGGCGACGTCCGCGCCGACAGCGATCCCGCACGGGTTGGCGTGCTTGATGATCGCGACAGCCGGCTCCGAGAAATCGAAGGCGGCCCGGCGCGCGGCGTCGGTGTCGACGTAGTTGTTGTACGACATCGCCTTGCCGTGAAGCTGCTCCGCGTGCGCGAGGCCCGGCTGCGCGCCGCGGTACAGCGCCGCCTTCTGGTGCGGGTTCTCGCCGTAGCGCAGTACGTCCGCACGGTCCCACGTCGCGCCGAGGAAGTCCGGGAAGCCGCTGTCGTCCGAAGGCGCGTACGCGTTGGCGAACCAGGACGCGACAGCCGTGTCGTACGCAGCCGTGTGCGCGTACGCCTGCGCAGCGAGCCGCTTGCGGTCCGAGAGTTCGAAGCCGCCCGCGGAGACCTGCTCAAGCACCCATTCATACCGCGCCGGGTCCACGACGACAGCGACGCTGCCGTGGTTCTTCGCGGCCGCGCGCACCATCGCGGGACCGCCGATGTCGATGTTCTCGACGCAGTCCTCAAAGCTCGCGCCGGACGCGACAGTCGCCTGGAACGGGTACAGGTTCACCACGAGCAGGTCGAACGCCGCGATGTCGAGCTGCTTGAGCTGTGCGACGTGGTCGTCGTTGCCCTGGTCGGCGAGGAGCCCGGCGTGCACGCGCGGGTGCAGCGTCTTGACCCGGCCGTCGAACGACTCGGGGAACCCGGTGACCTGCTCGACCGGCGTGACCGGGACCCCGGCGTTCGCGATGACCTTCGCCGTGCCGCCGGTCGACACGATCTCGACGCCGGCCGCGTGCAGGCCGGTCGCGAGCTCGAGCAGGCCGGCCTTGTCCGAGACGCCGATCAGCGCGCGCCGGACCGGGCGCCGTCCCTGTGCTGTGCTCACGAAAACCTCACCTTTCGTCCGTCCACGGTGCACCCACCACGGCCGAGTCGCTCGATCGTTTCAACCAGCAGCCTGCGTTCCACGGCTTTGATCCGCTCGTGCAGGACGTCTTCGGTGTCGTCGTTCTCCACCGGCACCGCCTCCTGGGCGATGACCGGGCCCGTGTCCACCCCGGCGTCGACGAAATGCACCGTCGATCCGGTGACCCGCACGCCCGCGGCCAGCGCGTCGGCGACCGCGTGCATCCCGGGGAACGACGGCAGCAGCGCGGGGTGGGTGTTGATCACGCGGCCCGCGAACCGCGACAGGAACTCCGGCCCCAGGATCTTCATGAAGCCCGCGGACACCACAAGGTCGGGCTGATAGGCCGCGACCGCCTCGGCGAGCGCGCGGTCCCACGCGGCCCGGTCCGGATGGTCGGCGACGCGCACGGTGAACGACGGCACGTCCGCCCGCTCCGCTCGCGCGAGCGCCTCGATTCCGGTGCGGTCGGCTCCGACCGCGACGACCGAGGCCGGGAACCCGGGCTGTTCGACCGCGTCGAGCACGGCCTGCAGCAGCGTGCCGGAACCGGACGCGAGCACGACGATCTTCACCGGAGTGGGCAGTTCCAAGCGGCTGGCCAGAACGGGCTCCTTGCACGGCGGTACGCCTCGGGCGCACGGCGCTTCACCAGGTCGCCCCAACCCTAACGGTCGTCCTCGGCGGGCTTCGCGTCGCCGGAGTCCTCGGTGGACTCGGTCACAGCCTCCGGCTCCTCGGCGGGGCTTTCGGGCTTGTCCCCGGTCTCGGCGGCTTCGGTTTCCGGCTCGTCCTCCGGCAGGTCCAGGCCCAGCTCCGCGTCGGCCTCGGCGTCGAAGTCCTCGTCGGCCTCGGCCGAGTCCTCCTCGGATTCCTCGCCCTCGTCCGCGACGTCCTCGTCGGACTCGGACTCCTCCGGCTCAGCATCCTCGGACTCGGCTTCGGACTCGGGCTCGGCCTGCACCTCAAGCGAGCCGACCGGCGGCACCGGAGCGTGCGCCCCCGCGAAGAAGGCCACGAACCCGGCCGGAATCACGATCCAGCAGAAGGCGACGATCGACGCCACCCCGACCGGCACGCTGACCGGGTCGAACGGACCGTCGCCGAGCCGTCCGCCGGCGAGCGTGCCCAGCAGCACGCAGCCGAACCCGACGACCGCGCCCGCGACGACCACGGCCCGCAGCCGCCCCGCCGGGTCCTCGTCCACCGCGCGGACCGACCAGCCGACCAGCATTCCGATCGCCAGCGGCAGCACCAGCAGCACCGGCCACCACGACGCGGCGTGCTCGGGAATGCCGCCGAGCAGCGGAACCCCGGGGACGGAACCGCCGCGGTAGCCGATGAGGTGCACGTCGAGGCTGCCGATGCTGAACCCGGGACCGCTCACGAACGACATCGCGGCGACCACAGCGTTCGGCAGGTACAGCACGGAAAGCAGGAACAGGCCGAAGCTGTTCCCGAACGACGGCTCGAACAGGCTGGCCACCGTGCGCGCGGACAGCGCCGTGGCGGCGGTCAGCGTCAGCGCACCAGCGGCCAGCAGCGCGAACAGTCCGAGCATGCCCGCGCGCAGACCGCGAAGAGCCAGCGGGTCGAGCCGGTCGGCGAGCACCTGCGGCATCCCGAACCGGCGAAGCACCCCGCCGGTGGCCGCGAGTCCGGAGATCGCGGCAGGCACCACCGCGGCGAGCCAGAAGTTAGCCCGTACCGGTTCGCCGATCGACAGCAGCGAAATCAGCACGCCGAACAGCAGATGCGCACCGGAAATCGTGGCGATCAACGGGACCGCGTGCCGCGGCCTGGCGCAGTGAAGCCGTCGCACGGCCTTGGCCGCCGCCCGCGCGACCAGCAGCACGACGCCGATCGTCGGCAGCAGCGGCAGCATCCCGAGCGGATGGCCGCCGATCCCGAGTTCGACCTGGTAGGCGGCCAGCCAGCCGGGTCCCGCCGACAGCAGCACGCCGCCCGCGGAAAAGATCGCGTGCTGGGCGGTCAGGGTGACAAGCGCGAGCAACGTGGCGACCACCGCGTAGCCGGTGACGAGCGGGCCGAGCGCCGCGGCGAGCAACACCCGGAACCGGGGAACATCCTGGTCAAGGGAGTCGCCCACCGGCTCGTCGCCCGCGGGGCGGCCGGGACTGGTGAGCACCTGCATGTCCTCGACCATGACATCCGCGCTCGGCCGTCCGGGTGAGGCACGCCGCCCGGCGGACGTGGCGAATCCAACGCCCACCCGGTCGTGGCACCAGGCCAAGAAAAACACCCGCTGTGACACGGAGAGTCACAGCGGGTGGGTAATGCGAAGGGGTTTCAGCCTTGCTGTCCGAAACCTCCGGGCGGCGTGCCCGGTTTGTTCTGGTCAGCGGGCGGCTGGAAGAACTGGCCCTGCTGCGGCGCGTACGTCGTGGCCTGCTGCCCCGGCGTCGGCGAGGACGGCGGCTGCTGTCCAGGCGCTTGCGGCGGCTGCTGACCCTGCTGTCCGGGAGCCGGCTGGTACTGCGTCGGCTGGTACTGGCCCTGCTGGCCGTAGGGCTGCTGATACGCCGGAGCGGACGGCTGCGGTGCCGGCGGCTTGAGCACGCCGTACTCGAACAGCAGCACGGCGACCGACGCGGCCGCCTGCAGCAGACCGAGGATCAGCACCACGATCACGATGGCCGACGTACGCCCGGAGATGACGGCGTCGAGTGCGCCCAGCCCGCCGACCACGCTGAACAGCGCGGCGAACGGCAGCGTCTTCGGCCCCTTGGGCAGCAGGTTCAGCGCCGACAGCAGACCGCCGACGAGCAGGAACAGAATGGGCTGCCCGGCCGTGCCCGCCTCGGAAGCGAAGCCGAGGAAGTACTGCACCACTCCGAGCCCGGCCACGCCGAGGGACAGCAGCAGCGGAAGGTTCGGCGGCGCTCCAGCACCCGCGGCAGGCGGGCCCTGCTGCGGCTGGGGCTGCTGCGGGAACCCGCCCGACGGGGGCGGTCCCTGGGACGGCTGGCCCTGCTGGGGGTAGCCGGGCCCGCCACTGGGGAAGGTCATCGGAAGCTCTCCTGTCTCATCGACCGGTGGTTCGGGATCCGGTGGCGCCCGGGGTGCACCGGCGGCGTCCCCCGCTCACGAGTGACTGCACGCTAGCGCATCCGCGATGGGCGTCCGCGACGTTGGACGCACTGAACGCCGGATCGGTTGCGGGCGGAAACGACGGAGGCCGGGCACCGCGTCGGTGCCCGGCCTCCGCCAGAGGAGTCGCTGCTGGTCAGCCGAGGCTGTTGTACAGCTCCCGGGCGAGAACCGCGGTCTCGCTCGGGGTCTTGCCGACCTTGACGCCGGCGGCCTCGAGGGCCTCCTTCTTCGCCGCGGCGGTGCCCGACGAACCGGAGACGATCGCGCCCGCGTGGCCCATCGTCTTGCCCTCGGGGGCGGTGAAGCCCGCGACGTAGCCGACGACCGGCTTGGTCACGTTCTCCTTGATGTAGGCCGCGGCGCGCTCCTCGGCGTCGCCGCCGATCTCGCCGATCATCACGATGACCTTGGTGTCGGCGTCCTTCTCGAACGCCTCAAGGGCGTCGATGTGGGTGGTGCCGATGACCGGGTCGCCGCCGATGCCGACGGCGGTGGAGAAGCCGATGTCGCGCAGCTCGTACATCATCTGGTAGGTCAGCGTGCCCGACTTCGACACGAGGCCGATGCCGCCGGCCTCGGTGATGTCGGACGGGATGATGCCCGCGTTCGACTTGCCGGGGCTGATCACGCCGGGGCAGTTCGGCCCGATGATCCGGGTCTTGTTGCCGGTCGCGACCGCGTGCGCCCAGAAGTAGGCCGAGTCGTGCACCGGGATGCCCTCGGTGATGACGACCGCCAGCGGGATCTCGGCGTCGATCGCCTCGATGACCGCGTCCTTGGCGAACTTCGGCGGCACGAAGATGACCGACACGTCGGCGCCGGTCTCCTTGATGGCCTCCTCGACCGTGCCGAACACGGTGAGGTCCTTGCCCTCGATGGTGACCGTCTGGCCGGCCTTGCGGGCGTTGACGCCGCCCACGATGTTGGTGCCGGACTTCAGCATCTTGGTCGCGTGCTTCATGCCCTCGGAGCCGGTGAGCCCCTGGACGATGACCTTGCTGTTCTCGTTGATCAGGATCGACATCTCACGCACCTGCCGCGGCGAGCTCGGCAGCCTTGTCGGCCGCGTTGTCCATTGTGTCCACCACGGTGACCAGCGGGTGGTTCGCGTCGGCCAGGATCTGGCGACCCTCGACGACGTTGTTGCCGTCCAGGCGGACGACCAGCGGCTTGGTGGCCTCGTCGCCCAGGATCTTCAGCGCCTCGACGATGCCGTTCGCGACCGCGTCGCAGGCGGTGATGCCGCCGAAGACGTTCACGAACACGCTCTTCACGTCGGTGTCGTTGAGGATGACGTCCAGCCCGGCCGCCATGACCTCGGCCGACGCGCCGCCGCCGATGTCGAGGAAGTTGGCCGGCTTCACGCCGCCGTGCTTCTCGCCCGCGTACGCCACGACGTCCAAAGTGGACATCACGAGGCCCGCGCCGTTGCCGATGATGCCGACCTCGCCCTCAAGCTTGACGTAGTTGAGGTTCTTGGCCTTGGCCTTCGCCTCAAGCGGGTTCTCGGCCTGCTTGTCGACGAGTTCCTCGTGCGCCGGGTGGCGGAAGGAGGCGTTCTCGTCGAGGGTGACCTTGCCGTCGAGGGCGATGATCTTGTCCTGCGGGTCGCGGACCAGCGGGTTGACCTCGACCAGGGTGGCGTCCTCGGAGACGAAGGTCTCCCACAGCTTCACCACGACGTCGGCGGCCTCGTCGATGATCTCGGCCGGGAAGTTGCCGGCCTTGAGGATCTCGAGCGCCGTCGCCTTGTCGACGCCCTTGATCGCGTCGACCGGGATCCTGGCGAGCGCGTCCGGGCGCTCGACCGCGAGCTGCTCGATCTCCATGCCGCCCTCGGACGACGCCATCGCGAGGAAAGTGCGGTTGGCGCGGTCGAGAAGGAAGGAGAAGTAGTACTCGGACGCGATGTCCGAGGCTTCCGCCACCAGCACGCGGTGCGTGATGTGGCCCTTGATGTCGAGGCCGAGAATGGCTTCCGCCTTCTCCTTCGCCTCGTCGGGCGTCTGGGCCAGCTTGACGCCGCCCGCCTTGCCCCGGCCGCCGACCTTCACCTGCGCCTTGACGACGACCTGGGTGCCGATCTGCTCCGCGGCGGCCTTGGCTTCTTCCGGGGTGCTTGCCACGGCGCCCGGCAGAACCGGTACTCCGTGGGCGGCGAAGAGATCCCTCGCCTGGTACTCGTAGAGGTCCACTACTCCAGTCTCCTGACGACACGCCACTGTGGTGGTCCGTTTTCCGGACCGCGCTGTCGGACCAGTCGAGGTTAGCGACCAGCGCAGACGCAGGGGACGCCGCACCTGGTGAAGTCGGTCACCGTACGCGGTCAGAGGGTGTGAGTCCGCCCACCGACAAGCATTTCGGCGGCTTTTTCCGGGCTTTCGGAGCCCAACTCGATCACCGTGGTGCCGGAGAGCGCTTCCGTGAGGCCTTCGGGCACCGGACCGCCGAGGAGGCCCAGAATGTCTGGATCCTCCTGTTCGGTGGTGCGCACGATCTTTTCCGCCGTGTCGAGGTGTCCTCCGTGGACGACTTCGAGACCGGCGTCGCGCAGCATTCGCGCCAACGGAATCGCCGCGGTTTCTTCAGCCAGCTCCACGAGGACGACGCGCCGCGGATTCACTTCCTCGCACCGGCAGCCGCGATGACCGCGGTGCTCGCTGCCGCCACGACCGCAGCGAGCCCGAGCCAGCACCCAGCGCCCGGCTTCGCGGGGTAGAACAGCGAACTGACCAGCGGGATCTCGGCGACGTGCAAGGCAAGGAGCACCGCCGTCGCGGTCAGCCCCGCCGCCGCGGCACCAGGCCGTGAACGAACGCTCAACCCGAGCGTCCCGAGAACGACGAGCAGCGCGGCGAGCAATCCCCACGACGGAGTGTCGAAATCGGACCAGAGACCGGGCGGCGCGTAATCCTGCGCGGTGAACACCGGCGTGCCGAACGTCGCGATCGCCAGCACCGCGGTGATTCCGGCCGGAATCACCGCGGTGGATCGCGGTCCTTCGGTACCAGTGTCGTCACGTTCCACGACGCCGGTGATCACCGCGGCCAATCCGGTAAGCCCGGCGAGACCGAGCGCGATCGCGGTGAAAACGGCTCCCGCGCCGAGGTGGTAACTGATCGCGCCGCCGAGCCCGCCGAGCCCAGTCGCTTCGGATGCGGTGATGGCCGTGCTGAGAACCGCTGTTCCCGCGAGAACAACGCCCGCCCACAACACCGCGAGAATTCCGCGCGCGATCGGCGCGGTGCGGCGGACGAGAAGGAAAGGTGTTGGCAGCACGACAAGAATGGCCGCGATCAGCAGTTGCAGCCGTGCCGGGCTGTCCGTGCTGTTGCCGAGCTGCGGAGCGTACGCGCCGATCGCCGCCGCGATTCCGGTCAGCACCGCGATCAGCCCGGTGAGCGCGCGCCAGATGGTGAGCCCGGGGACGCGGGCCTCGCCGGCCAGGTCGGTGCGCTCGGCCTGCGTCTGCTGCGGTGTCGCAAGTGGAGTGAGGACGAGGACCAGCACCATCGGCACGACGGCGAGGTACGCGCCCGTTGAGACTGCCAGCCCCGACACAGCGAGCCCCGCGACGAACGTCGGCACCGCGACGGCCAGCACCGCCGCGACAATCCCGCCGAGCGTCCCGCGAGCGACGCCGTCGGAGCCGGCGAAAACCCCGAGCACCGCGGCGACCGGCAGCGCACCGGCGAGAAGGAGGTAACCGGCGAGCGCTAGCCCCGGACCTTCAAATGCTGACCGCGCAAGGAGAAACGGGTCGTCCGAGAGCACGGGAGTCATCAATAGCCCGACCGCGGCGACGACGGCGAGCAGCGGAATGATCAGCCGCCAACGGCGTTTGTCGTCGCCGCCAGCGATCTCGTTGCGCTCCCGCACGACGCGCGCGGCCACTATCCCGGCGGCGAGCGTCAGCAGATGCCCGGCGATCAGCAGCCAGAACNTGCCGACGCCGCTGCGGTCGAGCAGCCGGTCCGGGAGATACAGCTCGGGGCGGATGGTTTTGGAACCGTTGACGAGGAACTGGAGATCGAGGACCAGCCGCCCCGGCGCGAGGGCGGCGAGACCGGTGACGAGACCGGCGGACAGCCCGTGCCGCCCGCTGCGAGCCGCCGCGACCGCGATCCCGGCCGGGACGACGGCGAGGATCACGAGAAGCGGCCAGGAGAGGTAGCCGGGCCCGGCGTCAGGCGAGACCGGGGCGATGGCGCCGGCGGCCAGGGCCAGGGAGCCGACGGCGAGGAGAGCGGTGGCGGCTCGGAGCCTTGGGGAAGGGGTTTGGTCGGTGAGGTCCAGGAGGGTCTCGCCTTGACGGCTCGCGTCTCGGNGTCTCGACCATCCGTGTCTCGACCATCCGTGTCTCGACGGTCCGCGTCTCGGCGATCCGCGTCCTGGCGGCTGGGGATGGTCCGGGGCGCGGACCTCGGCTCGGCCGGGATGGCGGCGGACTTCTGGCTGGTCAGGCCAGCCTCGTCGCGCTGTCGTCTGGCGGCGGGTTCCCGGTTGGCCGGGCTTTCCGCCGCGGGCTGGTCGCGGGCAGCCGGATCGGCTGAGCTTTCCGCGGAAGTCTCCCCGCTGCGGCGAGGCGACTCGGCGGGACTCGGCGGCCTCGGCTCGGTGCCGCTGGACGAGTCAGCCGAACGTTCAGCAGGATCCTTCCCGCGGCGACGAGACGAGTCGGCTGGATCCGATGTGGCGCGATCGGCGTCGCGGCGGGCTCGGGCGCGGGCGGCGGCCTTGCGCTCGGCGAGGCTGGGACGCCGGGGTCCGGCGGGACGGCCCGGGGTGTCCGGGGCGGAATCGCCGTCGGAAGGCTCTGGGGTCGGCGGAGTCATCGCTCGCGACGCTAGCAAGGACCTGCCCCCGCGCGGGGACAACAGGGCCGCCTCGACCAGGCCGGAACGCACTTCCAGGTGAATTCCCCGCCGGATGAACCTTCGGGCATTCCCGCGCGTCTGACGGGTGCGAAGAAAAATTCCGCCGATCCGCGTAAGAGGGGCGCGGGCCGGAGGTCTCGACGGCAGAGGGACCGGAGGGAGCTGTCGGGGAAAACTTCGGGGAAGTCGCGTAAGGGAGTGGCGTTCGGGGCGTCACTCCGGCGCGCGACGAAGCACGGGGACACATCGCGGGGGCGATGGACGAGGTCGGATGCCTGTTCGCGGCAGGTGCCCGACCTGGTCGCGGAGGGGAGCCGCGGCGGGTGCCGGAAGGTCGTGGGGACGGCCTGCCGGGACTGAGGTGGAGAGGGCCGAGGCCTGCCGGGGAGGGCAGGTGAACGGCCGCGTCGCGGAGGGGAGCCGCGATCTCCGTTTCTGGCAGGCCGGGGAGGGCCTGCCAGGAACGGAGACGGCCAGTGCCTGCCGGGGCGGGCAATCCGGCCGGGTCGTGGAGGGAGCCGCGACCGGCTGGGGCTGCGTCGTGGAGGGAGCCCGCGACAGGGCTCGGGCCGGGGCGTCGGAGGAGCCGCGACAGGCTCGGGCCCGGGGCGTGGAGGGAGCCGCGACAGGCTCGGGCCCGGCCGTCGGGGGAGCCGCGACAGGCTCGGGCCTGGGCCGTGGAAGGAGCCGCGGCAAGGCTCGGGCGGGGTCGTGAGGACGGTCCGGCCGGGGATCGGGCGGGTCGTGAGGACGGTCCGCCGGGGATCGGGGACAGGGACGGCCGGGACCTGCCGGGGAGGGCAGGCAACCGGCCGCACCGCCGCGAACAGCGGCGACGGGGAGCCCGGCGGAGAACCGCACGCTCCGCGGGCGAGAGGACTGCCGACTGCTAGGGCCCTCCGGGAAAAGCCAGGTCACCAGGCGCTCCGCCACGAGCAACGGTGACGGGACCGGCCGACCGGGGGAACCGGGCCGCCGGACATGGCGAGGTCTTGCCTCAGGACTGCGGTCCAAGCAGGTCCGGGCGAGATTCGTTGCCGGAGGATGGGGCGAGAAGCGAAACCTCCGAAAAGAGGCCGCCGTGGCACATCGCGAGTGAGCGGCGTCACAAGATTCGACGTGAAACTGCTTCAACGCACCGGGACGGCCGGTTATTTCGTCCACGAGGCCGCCGAGAGGGCGCTCGGGAGCGTTGGGCCATCCGAAGGTATGTGACTCAAGCCACAATCAGCGAAGTAGTTCCCGATTAACTTTGGGTAGTTTCCACAGCTAGACGCACGATGAGCGCCACTCGTTCGGCCGAAAGCCCGGTCGCGCCTTGCTCATTGAGGTGCCGCTTCGTTACTGTCCCCCGGTCCCCATTACAGTCAGGTCACGAAGCAGGACGCTGAGCGAATCACCCCCGAGGTTCGTTCACGGGATCCCCCGCCCGAGTTCGCTTCCGCCCCGGCTCCCCGACGATGGAAGGCCCTGTCTTGGCTTCACACCGCTCCCCCGGCGGCCAAGCCCCTTCCCCGGCGCTGAAAGACGCACTGGACGGTGCAGTCATCCGCGTCCGGGGGCAGCACCGCATCTCCCCGCCCTCCTCCGCCCTTCGCGGGCGGGTCGTAGTCGCCGCCGTCGCGGCAGGCGCGTTCGCCGCGGCCGCCGCGGGGCAGACCCTCAAGTCGACCAGCGGCGGTGATTCCGACGCCGCGGTCACCCCGCTCGCCAACGCACAGAACGCGAGCGCCTCGTTCACCCTCGGCAGCGCGGGCTCGGGGGGAGCTCCCGAGCTGCTGCCGGCCGGCCACGCCGTCGACGCCTCCGCCGAAGCCGCGAAGATGGCCGACAGCGCCAAGGTCACCAAGGCCCGCGTGCAAGCGGAAACCGAAGCCGCGCGCCAGGCCGCCGAAGAGGCCGCCCGGCCGAAGACCTGCATGCCCGCTCACGGCACGTTCACCTCCGGTTTCGGTGCCCGTTGGGGCACGAGCCACCTCGGCATCGACATCGCCAACTCCATCGGCACCCCGATCTACGCCGCCTCCGACGGCACCGTCATCCAGGCAGGCCCCGCCAGCGGTTTCGGTCTCTGGGTCCGCATCCAGCTCGACGACGGCACCATCCAGGTCTACGGCCACATGAACAGCTTCTCCGTCCACGAAGGCCAGAAGGTCAAGTGCGGCGAGCAGATCGCCGAGATCGGCAGCCGTGGCGAGAGCACCGGCCCGCACCTGCACTTCGAGGTGTGGCAGAACGGCACCAAGAAGATCGACCCGCGTCCGTGGCTCGCTGCCCGCGGCGTGAACGTCTGAGCCGACCCGCATTTCTTGCCAGCCGGGGCGACCGGTACCAGTGGCATCTTGCCGCCACATGACATCGTGGGCTGAGCGCGAGTCGACCTAGGCTTGCCACAGCGCTGGAAAGCCTTCACGAGCAAAGGGATTCTGGCAGCCCCTCCCGCCCTGCGGGTCGGCGCGGCCACCCCAGATAACGCCAAGCTCGACGGTGAAACCGCAGGAGAGCGAGCAGCGTCTGGGCGACGAGAGGCCACCGGCAGGCGCGGCGAAGCGCCGTCCGTCAGCCAATGCCTACCCGAAGTGCGCCGCGGAATTCGCTCCGAACACAGTCCCGGCGATCTCCGCCCGGCCCGAACGAGGCATCGGACGACGACCTCACGGATCGCTGCCAGGCAGGCGGCGGACGAAGTAGGCGACTGCTACCTGCCACACCGTGCACAGGTCCGCGCGTCTTCGCCACGGCATCNGACTCCCTCGTCGACGCGCGACGCTCCTCCACAGACGACACACCTGCCGTCCGGCCCCAATGCGTGCTGCCTCAGCAGCGCGCGCCACGCCGCGGCCAGCCGTGCCACATCCCCTGGCACGTCCCGAGCTGGCCGGGTCGCCGTCCCCACAGCAACCGTCCCCGCGACTCTCCTCAAGTACTCCTGTACCCCAGCGGCGAACACCCCAAACAGCACCGCGTCCATCCCCTGCGTCCCTTCCCTCAGCCTACCGCAATTCATCGAACTTGTGTTCGATGATTTTCAGTATGCCGGAGGGGACCGACAAGATCAGCGGGTTCACGGGGAAGTTCACTCAGTCCGGCGAAAGTTGTCCGGCATGGGCGCAGGAGAAGGCACCAGGCGAGAGCAGCCCAGCAGCCCGCGGCAGGGCTGGATGAGAACACGGCTTGCCCGGCCGGATACGCCTACAGCTTTGCCCTGCCATCGCCGGGGACTGCGGATCAAACTCAAAGCCGCGCCAGCAGCAGCCGCCGCAGGCGCAGCCGAAACCGCAGCAGACGTCAGAGTTTGACCATCGGCACGCTGCCGATCAGCATCAGCCGGACCTTCCCCGAAGCTCCGAAGTCGATCGTCGCCGTCGCGCGCGGGCCGATGCCGTCGCAGGAAATGACGGTGCCCAGGCCGTACTTGTCGTGGCTCACCCGGTCTCCGACGTCCAGCTTCAGGGCCACCGTGTCCTTCCACGCCTTGCCGAACGGCGAACTCGAAGACGTTGCCGACGACGAGGACCGGCGGCCCCACGTGGTCGCGGCTCGCGGGCCCGACGAGGAACCGGACGAGGAGCCGAAGTTGCCGAAGCCCGGCGAGGACGGTTCCAGGCGGCGCCAGTCGACGAGATCCGGCGGCAGTTCGTCCAGGAAGCGGGAAGCGGGGTTCATCTGCGGCTGTCCCCACGCCGACCGGGTGAGCGCCCGTGACACGTAAAGTCGTTGCCGCGCACGGGTAATCGCCACGTAGGCCAAGCGGCGTTCTTCGGCCAGTTCAGCCGGATCGCCCAGGGCGCGCATATGCGGGAAGACGCCGTCTTCCCAGCCGGTGCAGAAGACGACCGGGTATTCCAGGCCCTTGGCGGTGTGCACGGTCATCAGGGTGACCACGCCCGCGCCTCCGTCGCCTTCTTCGCCGCCGTCGGAGGAGGGGATCGAGTCGGCGTCCGCGACCAGGGAAACCCGTTCCAGGAAAGCGGGCAGCGAGCCGGGGGCGGGGACGCCGTCGTCCAGGACCAGTTCCGCGTTCTCGTCGTTGGTGACCTCGGCGGTGAACTCGGCGAATTCGCGCGCCACCGTCACCAGTTCGGTGAGGTTTTCGACGCGCGACGCGTCCTGTGGGTCGTCCGATTCCTCAAGTTCCGCGCGGTAGCCGGTGCGCTCCAGGACCGCTTCGAGCAGGTCGTGGACCTCGGTGCCGGACGACGCCATCTCCTGCAGTTCGTCCAGCAGCGTCACGAAGCCGGTGATCGCCTTGGCCGAGCGCGGGTTCAGCAGCGCCACCTTGCCGTCGACCGCGTCGCGCAGTGCGGCCCAGAAAGAGATCCGTTCCCGTTCCGCGTGCGTGGCCACGACCGCCTCGGCCCGGTCGCCGATACCGCGCTTGGGGACGTTGAGAATCCGCCGCAGGCTGACCGTGTCGTCGGGGTTCGCGAGCACGCGCAGGTACGCGATCATGTCCCGCACTTCGCGCCGCTCGTAGAACCGCACGCCGCCGACGACCTTGTACGGCAGGCCGAGCCGGATGAAGATTTCCTCGAACACTCGCGACTGGTTGTTGGTGCGATAGAACACCGCGACGTCCGAGTAGTCCGCCTCGCCCTTCTCCGCCAGCGAGTCGATCTCCCCGGCGACGAACGCGGCCTCGTCGTGGTCGTTGTCCGAGACGTAGCCGACGATCTTCTCGCCGTCGCCCGAATCGGTCCACAGCCGCTTGGCTCGCCGGTTGGGGTTGCGGGCGATCACCGCGTTGGCCGCGGACAGGATCGTTTGCGTGGAGCGGTAGTTCTGCTCCAGCAGAATAGTGTGCGCGTTCGGGAAGTCGCGTTCGAATTCCTCGATGTTGCGGATGGTCGCACCGCGGAAGGCGTAGATGGACTGGTCCGCGTCGCCGACCACGCACAGTTCGGCCGGCTCGATCCCGGTGTCCGTCGCTTCGGTGCCGGCCAGCACGCGCACTAGGGTGTACTGCGCGTGGTTGGTGTCCTGGTACTCGTCGACCAGGACGTGCCGGAAGCGCCGCCGGTAGTACTCCGCGACGTCCGGGAACGCTTGCAGCAACGACACTGTCCGCATGATCAGGTCGTCGAAGTCGAACGCGTTCGCGCTCGCCAGCCTGCGCTGGTACTCGGCGTAGACCTCGGCGACCCGGCGTTCCAGGTCGTTGGCCGCCCTCGACACCGCCTCGTCCGGATCGACCAGTTCGTTCTTCAGGTTCGAGATGTGCACCGCGAGCGTGCGCGCGGCGTACTTCTTCGGGTCGATGTCGAGATCGCGCGCCACGAGCGTGATGAGCCGCTTCGAGTCGTCCGAGTCGTAGATGGAGAAACTCGACGACATGCCGAGCGTTTTCGCCTCACGGCGGAGGATTCGCACGCACATCGAGTGGAACGTGGACACCCACATCGCGTTCGCGCGTTTGCCGACGAGCGCCGCGACGCGTTCGCGCATCTCGGCGGCGGCCTTGTTGGTGAACGTGATCGCCATGATCTCGCCCGGATGCACGCCGCGCTGCCCGAGCAGGTAGGCGATCCGGCGCGTGAGCACGCGCGTCTTGCCCGATCCGGCTCCCGCGACGACCAGCAGCGGACCTCCGGCGTGCGTCACCGCCTCGCGCTGGGCGGGGTTGAGGTCCTCGAGCAGGTCTGCGGTTCCCGGCCGGGCAGCGCGGGCGGGCGGGTCTGCGGGGAGATCGAAGAGGGTGTCCATCGTCTGTCAACGCTACCCCGGGGGTACGACAGTCCCGGAACAGCCACGGGGTCGGCCTGCGCTTCCGGACGTACGCCGCAGTGTCGCCTCGCGTCCGACGCGCGAAGCCGCCGCGGCGCGGAGCATCGAATGGCATGGACGACAAGATTCCCGCCCGGCTGAGGGCTTCCGACGGCGACCGCGAACGCGTCGCCGAGACCATCCAGGCCGCCGGTTCCGAAGGACGGCTCACGCTCGAAGAGGTGGAAGAGCGGCTGCGCGCGGTCTACGCCGTCCGCTACACCGACGAACTCGGCGAACTCACCTCCGACCTTCCCCGCCCGGAGCCGGTACGGCCGCGCGGCGGCGGCTGGCCGCTGACCCGGGCCGCCTTGCGCGAACATCCCGCGCTGCGTATTCACCTCGGCATCGTCGCGGTGCTCGCGACCTTCCTGATCGTCCGCTGGGCGATCGGCGGCGCGCTGTTCTTCTGGCCGGCGATGCCGTTGTTCTGGCTGTTCATCAGCCTGGTGCTGCACGCGCGGGTGCGGGCGTTCCGCCGTCGGCCGGGCGCGCCTGTGCCATACTGAATCCGTGCGGCACAGCAGCGAGCGATTTTTTTACGGGACCCGGACTCCGGCTCCCGTGATCGCGTAGTGCCCCACCCGCCATCACCCGCAGCCCCGGAGTCCACTGGACCCGGGGCTTTCGCCGTCCCTGGGCCACAGGGAGTCCGGACTTCAGAGAGGTCCCGATGAACGCGCAGACACAGAACGCCGACGGACAGCCCGCCGAGCACACCCCGGCGGGCGAGGACATCTCGTCGCTTCGCGAGGAGATCGACTGGCTCGATTCCGAAATCCTCCGGCTCGTGAAGCGCCGGGTCGAGGTGTCGAAGACCATCGGCGCGGCCCGGATGGCCGCGGGCGGCACGAAAATCGTCTACAACCGCGAGATGGACGTGCTGGCGCGCTACCGCGAACTGGGCCCGGAGGGCAGGCAGCTGGCGATGCTGCTGCTGAACCTCGGCCGCGGCAGGCTGGGCCGCTGACGCGGTATCCGGGGCATCCCCGATTCGCGCGACAAGGAAACCGGGCAGACTGGACACATGATTAACCTCATCGCCGTCATCATCGCGATCGCGAGCGTGCTGGCGTCCCTCGGCCACGTCGGCTACCTGGCGCTGCTGAACAACGCGGCGGGCAAGCGGGCGGGCGGGGCCCCGGTCGCGCAGTACGTGCGCAGCCGCTGGGCACTGGCCGGCGGTGCCACCGCGGCGTCGCTGTTCGCCTGGCTGCTCACTTCCGGCAACGTCGTGCTGGACATCCTCGCCATCGTCATCGCAGTCGGTAGTGGCGCGACGTCGATGAAGGCCCTCCAGTCGACGCAGGCGAAGTACCGCAGCGGCGGCTGACGAGCCCCCGAACTGGGCAAACACCGGGCGGTACGCTGCGCTGCGTGACGTGCCGCCCGTTCGGGCGCGCCCGGTCGAGTGAAACCGGTGCAAGTTGCAGGATGGGTGAAGACATTCGCCTGCCGGTTTCCTACTGTGAAGTCCGTGAGGACCCTGGCGTCTGTGCTGGGCAATGCCCGGAGGACGCGCGGGAGCTGCGGCTCCGCGCGCCGTTCTCCGCGTGCGCGTGCATTTGCGCGGGAGTTCGCAAGTGTGGACGCAAGCTCCGTCCTCCGCTCGCCTGCTCCGTTCGGGTTGACGACCGCCCCGGCGCCGTCACGCCCCCCTCGCGGAGGGGTCGGACCGGCATGACGGGAAACACGATGGGCGGTCGGCGGCACGCGGACCGTCCCGGCGCGGTGCCGGACGCCGAGGTCACCGTTCCCGGGCGGCACCGCGTCCGCGCCGACGGCACCTGGACCCCGGTGGTGCCGCCCCGCGCCGCCGGACATCACCGGCACCGCACCGGAGGCGCACCGGCCGGCAACGGCGCTCCGACGCAGCGGGGCAGCGAGAACCCGCAGCTGCGCGGCGCACCCGCTCCGCGCGCGAACCGGGTGCCCGACGACGGGAACCGCCCGGCCCCTAATCAGCCGGTTTTCCCCACCGCGAGCGGCACGTTGCCGCTCGCGGAACCGCCGTTGCCGCAGCCGCGGCGCCGCCGGGCGACGAGCGATCCCCGCGGCCGCCGCGCCCCCGTCGAACCCCCGCGCCGCCAGTCCTCCGCCCCGGACCGGCTGGCCGAACCCCGCCAGACCGCAGCTTTCCCCGGACAGCCAGCCGAACCTCGCGGCCGCCAGGCCGCGGCCCCCGCCCAGCCAGTCGCCCCCCATGGCCAGCAGGCCGCCCCGCCGGCCCGCCAGCCTGAATCCCGCACCGCCTTCGCTCCTCCGCAGGACCGGATCCCCGAGGAGCACCGCGCCTTCGCCCCGCCGGAAAACGCGCTCCCCCAGCCGACCCGGCGCACCCGGCAGGAACGCGTCACCACCACCTCCGCCGCGCTGGCCAACCGGCCCGAGAGCCCTCGCGAACGCGTCGAGCTGAACCCGGTCGCGGAGGAACCGCCCCGGCGCCAGCGCGTCACGCTCGGCGAACCGGCCGTCTCGCCGCAGGAGAAACAAGAGCAGCAGGACGACGAGGTGCGCGTGTACTCCGCGCCGCTGCTGGACGGCCTCGGCACGTTCGATCTCGGCTCGGTGCCCGCGTCGGTCACCCCGCCGAAGACCTGGCGCAAGGCCGCGTGGTTCGCCACCGGCGCGTCCGGCGCGGTGGTCGTCGGGCTGCTGTTCGCCGGGACGTTCCTGGTCGGCGGGCCCGCCACCACGACGACCGACGCGGTCGGCGGCGGCTGGCCAGGCAGGCAGAACGGCGGCAACCCGAACCTCAGCGCGCTCATCCCGAACGAACAGCACGGCGGGATCGGCGGCAACGTCCCGCACCGCGACTCCAGCACCAGCCCCGACGGCGTCACCTCGGACAACGGCACGCATCCGCAGCAGGGCGGCGGTCCGAGCAGTTCCGCGAGCAGCAGTTCGGCCGACGTGACCACGTCGGCAGGCCCCGGCACCGGCGGCAGGACCTCCGCGCCGACGACGACGGACTCGCCCTCCTCCAGCGAGGCGCCGGAGAAGCCGCCGGTCACTCCCGCTCAGCGGGAAACGAAGCCGCCGCCGTACTTCACCACCAACAACGCGGGCACGATGGGCGACAACTCGGAGAAGTTCCTCAACAACGTCACCACCGACCCGTCGGCGGCCTCGTCGGTCACGTCCGGAGACCTCAAGCAGGAGGGCCCGCAGGGGCTGCGCAAGCGCTACGCCGACGTCGCGTATTTCGAGGTCAAGAAGGTCACCATCGACCCGGAGCACGGCACCACGGTGAACACGGTCGAGGTCACGCACCAGGACGGCAGCAAGAGCACCGAGCAGCAGACGCTCACGTTCGACGACAACGGCAAGATCACCGACGACGGGCGCTGACCAGCACACTGTCTGCAAATGCCGATGCACGTGCGGTGCGGTGAGCGGTTGTTCCCTCGTCCGGTTGGGTGACATAAGCTGCCGTTCGTCGTACGACGGCGGCATTCCGGCGACGGAGTCTGGCGGCCGCCGGTCGGCACAGGGTTACCTGGCGACTACGAGGTCCGGGCCGACCACGAATCGCCCCGGACCGCCCCGGGGACACCGCCACCGTGTCGTGTCCCGCCCCGAACCCCCAGAGCGAGGACTTTCGTGCTTGAACGGCAGCGAACCCGGCGAGAACCCGACGCCGTGCGCGTCGAGGACGTGATCCCGCCGGAACTGCTCGAGGACGTGGCCGAGGCCGACCGCGAATATCTTGAGCAGGTGTTCCGCGAACCGCAGAAGTACCTGCCGCCGCGCACTCGCCGTCCGGTCGTCCGGGCCGAGGACCCCGTCGAAGAGCCCGAAAGCAAGCTCGCCCGGCGCGCGAAGCTGGCCGGGCTCGTCGGAGCGGGCGCGCTCGTCGCCGGTGCCGTCGTCACCGCCTCGCTGCTCAGCGGCGGCCCGCGGCCCGCCGTTCCGGCCGCCGGAGGAGCCGCGATGCCCGCCGGGTTCAGCGGCGCGGCAGCGCTCGGCGGCCAGGCCGTGCCACAGCAGCGCAAGGTCCACTCGTCCGGCGGCACGACGTCGGGGCAGAGCGAAAGCACGACGCAGTCCAAGCACACCGACTCCGCGGCCACGACGCCCTCGAACTCGGGAGCCACGACTCCGGAAACCACTTCCGGCACTTCGTCGTCGGCCTCCTCAAGCACCCCGGCCTCGGCGGAATCGCGGAAGAAGTCCGCCACCTCGTCGGCGGCCGCGCCGGATCCGGTGAAGCTCGAAGCGGTGCGCAAGTTCTACACCTCCATCGACCACCACCCGGAGAACGCGCTTTCGCTGCTCACCCCGAACGTCGCGCGCGGCGAAACGGGCGATCTGGTCCGCGCGTGGAGCGGGGCCGACTCGATCGACGTCCAGGAACTGCACGTCCAGGACGACGGTTCGGTCTTCGCCGTGGCGCTGGTCCGCCAGGCCGACGGAACTCTCTTGCGCGTGACCCAGTTGTTCGACGTCGTCGAGCAGGATGTGATCTCCCAGGCTCGTGTCCTGTCCGCGGTCTACTCCTGACCTGCGCGAACGTGGTTATGCTGGGCTGGCCGAAGTGTGCCGCGTGCGTGTGCGCAGAGTGAGCGCCTAGCCTTGTCACGGGTCGGTCTCGGCAAAACCGGCACACGGTCCACAGCAGGTGCCTACGCTCCGGTGCCGCGGCGGGTTCGAACTCACCCCTTCGGGGTAGAAGAGTCCCGCCCCGGGAAGTCGGAGCCCCAAAGGGAGGTCGCGTGAGCGACGAGGGTCGTCTGGTCGCCGGCCGGTACCGGATCGTCGGGAAAATCGGTTCCGGCGCGATGGGGGCCGTCTGGCGCGCCCACGACGATGTGCTGGGCCGTACGGTCGCCATCAAGCAACTGCTTCTCCAGCCCGGGCTGGAGAACCACGAGGCGGAAGACGCCCGGCAGCGCACCATGCGCGAGGGCCGGATCGCCGCCCGGCTGCACCACCCGAACGCGATCACCGTGTTCGACGTCGTCACCGACGACAACAGCCAGCCCTGCCTGATCATGGAATACCTGGCTTCCACCAGCCTGGCGCAGGTGCTGCAGGAAAAAGGCACCCTGCCGCCGCTGGAGGTCGCCCGGATCGGCGCGCAGATCGCCGCCGCCCTGCGCGAGGCGCACGCGGTCGGCATCGTGCACCGCGACATCAAGCCGGGCAACATCCTGCTCGCGGGCAACGGCACGGTGAAGATCACCGACTTCGGCATCTCGCGGGCCAAGGACGACGTCACGGTCACCAAGACCGGGATGATCGCGGGCACCCCCGCCTATCTGGCCCCCGAGGTCGCGATCGGCGGCGACCCCGGCCCCGAGTCGGACGTCTTCTCGCTCGGCTCCACGCTGTACGCCGCCTGCGAAGGGCAGCCGCCGTTCGGCCTGTCCGAGAACACGCTGAGCCTGCTGCACGCGGTCGCCGCGGGGCAGATCAATCCGCCGCGGCAGTCCGGCCCGCTGGCGAGCGTGCTCGCGGTGCTGCTGCACCCGGAGACCCAGCACCGGCCCACCGCCGACGAATGCGAGGAGCTGCTGGCCGCGGTCGCGCGCGGCGAGACCCCGCTCGGCGGTCCGGCCGACGAGACGCTGATGGCCTCCTCTTCGGGCACCCTCGGCGCGGCCGCGCTCGGTGCGGCGGGCGGCGCGGCCGCCGCTGGTCTGCTGCATCCAGACGACGAGCAAGCCAGCCACTCCGGCACGCTGCTCGACAACCCGGGCGTCACCCAGCAGTACGACCCGAGCGCGCAGCAGTACTACGACGAAGCCCCGTATCCGCCGGGCTCCGGCTACCCGGAGAACGACTACGACGACTACCACCAGGAGCCGCCGCTCTACGGCGACCCGAGTCGCAACGGCCTCGCCGCGACGCGCGCGGTCCCGGTGCCAGACCACTACGAGGACGACCCGTACGACGAGGAGCCCGCGTCGCGGACCCGCGTGCAGACAGCGCCCGAGGACGACGAGGGCGAGAAGCCCGGTGCGTGGAAGAAGCCCGCGATCATCGGCGGCGTCGTGGTCGTCGGCCTGGTCGCGCTCGGCGTGTGGCTGCTGACTCCGGGCAATCCGCCGGACGCTTCCCAGCCGGCGCCGCCCGCTTCGTCTTCAGCGGTCGCACCGACGTCCGTCACACCGCCGCCTTCGGAAGCAACCACTACGTCCCCGCCTACGTCTTTCCGGGAAAGCGCGACCCGCGAGACCCAGTCGACGCGGCACTCGCGGCGGTCTACTACGGCGGAGGACACTCCGACGCAGGAACAATCCCAGCCGCAGAACACCAAGCCGACGAAGCCGACGCGCACCAAGGAACCGACGACGACGCCGAGTGAAACCAGCGGTCCGCCGTCGCCGACCGGATGATCCAGGGACAGCATTGAGTTCAGAAGGCAGCATCGTCGGGGAGCGGTACCGGCTCGACCAGCCGATCGGGCGCGGCCGCGCGGGCATCGTGTGGCTCGCGTTCGACACGCGGCTGTTCCGGACCGTCGCCGTCAAACGCATGTACCTGCCCGTCGGCCTGCCGGCGGACCGTGCCGAACAGGCGCGCGCGATGGCGATGGAAGAGGGCAAGGCCGCGGCCCGGATCGATCATCCGTGCGCGATCACGGTGTACGACGTACTGCCCGACGGCCAGGACGTATGGCTGGTGATGGAATACATCCCATCGCGCGGGATGTCGGTGTTCCTCGCCGAGCACGGCCGGCTCACTCCGGAGCAGGCCGCGTTCCTGGGCATCCAGCTCGGCGACGCGATGGCGTCGATTCACTCGGCGGGCATCGTCCACCGCACGCTCGAACCGAACACTGTGCTGCTCGCGGACGACGGCAGCGTCAAGCTGACCGACATCGGCATCACCGGCGGCGGTCCGCACGCCGCTTACCGGGCACCTGAGGTCACCCGCGGCGCGCCTCCGTCCGCAGCTGCGGACGTGTTCTCGCTGGGCGCGACGCTGTACACGGCGGTTGAGGGCGTGCCGCCGTTCGGCGACGACGGCCAGTCCCCGGAGCGGCCGCCGGAGAACGCGGGCCCGCTCGCCGGGGCGTTGCAGAAGATGCTGCGCGCCGATCCCGCTGCCCGGCCGACCATGGACGACACCGTGCACGCGTTGAAGGCGATCACTGTCGGACGCGAGCAGACCGCGTTCATCCCGCCGACCGCGCCCGCGTTGCCGACCCTTCCCGCGTCGCGGCCGCTGCCCGTGCAGCAGCCCGATGTCCCGGAACCGACCCAGCAGATCCTGCCGCCACAACAGCCGCAGCAGCCACAACAGCCGCAGCAGCCACAACAGCCGCAGCAGGCTCAGCAACCGGCTCCGCTGATGCAGCTTCCGGTCCAGCAGGTGCCGCAAGCGCCCGCTCCGGCGCAGCCGATGCGGCAGCAAGCGATGCAGCAGCCGACCGCCCGGTACACGCCCGCGCCGGCGCAGCAGGCCGCGTCCGCGCAGGCTGTTCGGGAGAAGGCGGCGGCGCGGCGGCGGATCATCCTCACCGTCGCGGCGATCCTGTGCGCGATCCTGATCGGGATCGGCGTTTCGCAGCTGCTGTTCGTCTGAGCCGGCGTCAGGCGACGTTCTCGGTCGCCTCCTGCATGGCTTCGAGGAACGTCCGCACGGCCGGGCTGTCCGCGACTCGTGCGGCCACCGCGGCGTGAATATGCCTGCTCGGCTGCGGATTGCGGACCCGGCGCACCACCACGCCCGGATGCGGCGTGCCGAGCCCCAGCTCCGGCACCAGCCCGACGCCGAGCCCGGCGGCGATGAACCCTTGCGCCGACGGATAGTCCTCGGACTCGACCACGACGTTCGGGTGGAACCCGGCCGACGCGCAGGCGCCTTCCAGAATCGCCCGGCAGGCACCGGGGATCGGGTCGACGCCGACCCATGGTTCCTCGGCGAGGTCGGTCAGGTCGAGAACGCGTTTGCGAGCCAGCCGGTGCGCACGCGGCAGCACCGCGCGATACGGGTCGTCCAGCAGCGGCATCAGCTCGATGCCCCGGCCCGGCTCCGACGACCGCGGATACACGATGATCGCCAGGTCAGCGCGGCCTTCCTCGACCTCGGTGAGCGGGTCGCCCGGGTCGATGAGCTTGAGATCGAGCCACACGCCAGGGTGCTCGCGGCGCAGCGCGGCCACCGCATACGGCACCATCGTCGCGCCCGCCGTGGCGAAGTAGCGGATCGCGAGCTTGCCGGTGCGGCCTTCCTTCAGCTCAGTGAGCGCGGCCTCGGCTCGGGCCAGCTCCGCGCTGAGCGTCTCGGCGTGTTCGGACAGCAGCGTCCCGGCCGGGGTCGGCTGGACGCCGCGGCCGACGCGTTCCAGCAACGGCGTGCCCGCTTCGCGTTCGAGCACCGCCAGCTGCTGGCTGATCGCCGACGGCGTGTAGCCGAGATTCCTCGCCGCGGCAGTGATCGAACCGCTCGTGATCACTGCGCGCAGCACCTGCATGCGCCGTACATCGAGCATGGCTTCGATCCTACAGATTTGCTTAACGGTCCCTCCAGTTATTTTCGCTTGTCCTTACACCTTGCCGCGGCGAAGCTGGCTAGCGAGGCGAAGGAGGAACCTGGGGTGGGCGAGACGAAGACGCTGCTGAGGATCGCGGCGCTCGCGTTGATGTGGGGATCGAGTTTTTTCTGGATCAAGCTGGGGCTGGAAGCGTTTTCGCCGGTGCAACTGGTGCTCGCGCGGCTCGTGCTCGGCACCGCGGTGCTGCTGGCGCTGTGCCTGGTCGGCCGCCGGAGCCTGCCCGCGCAGCGGAGCACCTGGGGGCATCTGCTGGTCGCGGCGTTCTTCCACAATGCGTTGCCATTCCTGCTTTTCGCGGTCGGCGAGACCACTGTGGACTCCGGCATCACCGGGGTACTGAACTCGACCACCCCGCTCTGGGTGCTCGTGGCGGCCCCGTTCCTCGGGGTGTCGAACCGGATGAACGCGCCGCGGATCGCCGGTCTGGTGATCGGGCTCGGCGGGATCCTGCTGATCTTCGCGCCGTGGCAGGCCTCCGGGCTGCTCAGCTGGGGCGCGCTGGCCTGCCTCGCCGCCGCGGCGAGCTACGGATTCGCGTTCGTCTACGAAGGACGGTACCTGTCGAACACCGGCTCCTCGCCCTACGCGATCGCGGGCGGGCAAATGCTGCTGGCCACGGGTTTTCTGGTGCTGGCCATGCCGTTCGGCGGGCTGACGCCGGTGCACCTGAGCCCGGTCGCGCTGATCGCGGTGGTGATCCTCGGCCTCGGTTCGACCGGGATCGCGTTCGCGCTCAACTACCAGTTGCTGGCGAGCGAAGGCGCGGTGGCCGCGTCGGTGGTCGGCTATCTGCTGCCGGTGGTGTCGGTGTTGCTGGGCGCGGTCTTCCTGCACGAGCAGCTGAATCTGCGCGTGATCGCGGGCATGGTCGTGGTGCTGCTCGGCGTCGCGCTGACGCGATTGCAGCGCAAACCGGCGGTGGCTCCGGAAGAGGAACTGACTCCGGCTTAGACGAGGCGGCGGTCCGAGGCCCAGCGGGAGAGCTCGTAGCGGTTCGACAACTGGGTCTTGCGCAGGACGCTCGACACGTGCGTCTCGACCGTCTTCACCGAGATGAACAGCTCGGACGCGATTTCCTTGTACGCGTAACCGCGGGCGAGCAGGCGCAGGACGTCGCGCTCGCGCGGGGTGAGCAGGTCCAGCTCGGGGTCGTTGATCGGCGCGGAGCCGGGACGGTCGGCGAAGGCGTCGAGGACGAAGCCAGCAAGGCGCGGGGAAAACACCGCGTCGCCGTCGGCCACCCGGACCACCGCGCGGACGAGTTCCTTCGACGAGATCGTCTTGGTGACGTATCCGCGCGCGCCGGCGCGGATCACCGCGATGACGTCCTCGGCGGCGTCGGACACCGACAGCGCGAGGAATACGACGTCCGGCAGCTCCGGGCGCACGCGGCGGAGCACCTCAGCACCGCCGCCGTCGGGCATGTGGACGTCGAGCAGCACGACCTGCGGACTCGTGCGCGCGATGCCGGCGACCGCTTCCGCGACCGACCCGGCCTCGCCGACGACCTGCACCTCGTCGGTGATCGAATCGAGTTCCGTGCGCACTCCCGCACGGAACAACGCGTGGTCGTCCACGAGGAAGACCTTGACCGGTTCCCGCTGGCTTTCCGTCACGACTGCCCACTCCCTCGCTTCGCCTGCCCCCGAGCATAGCGAGGTCATGCCACCCCTTTGCCCGCCTTCACCGGCATGGCGAGCTGGACTTCGGTGCCTTCGCCGGGCGCGGTGCGCAGCTTGCAGGTGCCGCCGTGGCGTTCCATCCGGCCGCGGATCGAGTCGGCGAGACCGTGCCGGTCGGCGGGCACGACGTCCGGGTCGAAGCCCTTGCCGCGGTCGCGCACGAACACGGTGACCTCGGTGGGTTCGACCTCGGCGAACACGCTGACCTCGGCGACGCCGGCGTGCTTCGCCGCGTTGACGATCGCCTCGCGGGCCGCCTGCACCAGCGCGGTGAGCGGCGGGTTCAGCTCGGCGTCGCCGACCACGACCTGGCCGACCGAGATCGCGAACTGGTCCTCGACCTCGCCGCACGCCGCGGCGAGCGCCTCGGACAGCTGCTGGCGGGCGCCCTCTTCCTCTTCTTTGGTCCGCTTGTCGCTGGGTTTGCCGTAGCCGCCGGGGCCGTACAGCCAGCCGCGCAACTCGCGTTCCTGCCCGCGAGCGAGGCGCGCGACCTCGGCAGGCTGGTCTGCCTGGCGCTGGATCAGCGCGAGCGTCTGCAGAACGGAGTCGTGCAGGTGCGCGGCGATTTCGGCGCGTTCGTCGGTGCGGATGCGGGCCTGGCGTTCCTCGCCGAGATCACGGACCAGCCGCAGCCAGAACGGGACGGTGAGCACGGCGACGCCGATCAGCGTCGCGAGCACCGCGATCAAAGCGAATTTGACCTGGTCGAAGTCGCCGCTGGCGAACACGACGAAGCCGATGCCGGTGGCCACCAGCGCGACCCCGGCGAGGATCCGGACGATCGCCGCGAGCCTGCCGCCCTCGCCGACCAGTCCGTCGCGGGCCCCGACGCGCCAGCGCCGCCGCTGCGATTCGTCGGCCTCCCGCCAGACGACCGCCGCACCGAGCGCGGCGAGCGCGAGCGGCACCGCGACCCAGCCGCGGATGGCGCCGGTGAGCGTGCTGCTGGCGATCGCGAGCCCGATGCCGAGCGCGATCAGCCCATACGCCTGCTGCCGGTCGCGGGCCTTGGGCGCGGTCTCGCTTTCCTCGGAACTTTGCGGGACGAACACCCAGAGCAGGCCGTAGGCGAGCAGGCCGGCCCCGTTGAGCGCGGCCAGCAACGCGAACACGACACGGACCCAGACGACCGGCACCCCGAGGTGATCGGCGAGCCCGCTCGCGACGCCCGCGACGGCCCGCCCGGAACGCCGCCGGTACATCTTGGGCCGCGATTCGGGTTCGGCGACCTCCATCGCCTGGGCGGACACGAGTGCCGAGGGCTCCTCTTCGGCCGAGGAAACCCGCCCTGGGGCACTGATGTCGAGAAAGTCCTGCACGGGGTCCATCGTCACACGCGGAAGCGGCACGGACATCGGGGAAGGCCCTGATCCATTCCCCCAGACGGCCGCCGTGGAGAAATTCCGCGAACCTCCCTGCCGCCCGCCGGGACTCGGTACGATGCAGGGGGCGAGTGATCACAGTGCGTAAACGGGGCGGGGAGGCCGGATGACCGAGCAACATCGCGCGGAGCACGTCGAGTCCGCAGGCGATTACTACGCCCGGACGCAGAACGTGAACCAGATCTTCTCCGTGGGCGTGGACTCGCCGGAGACGCGCAGCGTGACTGAGCGGGACGCCTCGCAGTACTCGGTTCAGCAAGGTCAGCAGTTGCTTCAGGGCCAGCAAACCCGCGGGGACGCGCCCGCGCCGGACGCGAATTACGCGTCGTACAGCCATGAAGACCTGCACAAAATGGTCAACGAGGGCTTGAACTTCGAAAGCATCAACGAACGCAGCCGCGTGACGAACACCTACGGCAACTGGCTCGCGGACGCGTCCAACCAGTTCCGCGACGCGGCCAGCACCGCGGGCGCGGAGTGGCAGGGCACGGCCGCGACGCAAGCGCATTCGTTCTTCCAGAGCACGGCCGAGCACACGGAAAAAACCGGCAGCGCGATGCAGCTGGTGTCGAACCGCTACTCCCAGCAGTCCGCGGCGGCCGATTACGCGCACAAGAACATGCCGGAGCCGACCGGTTTCGACCAGAAGGCCGAAATGGCCAAGGCGACCGAGCAGTTCCAGAACGGCAACCCGCTGCAGGGCGTGATCGCGCTGAACGACGTGTCGGTCAAGCAGCAGCAGGCCGACGCCGCGCACCAGCAGGCGGTCCAGGTGATGCACGGGCTGGACTCGACGTATCACGAGACGTCGACGACGCAGCCGGTTTATTCGCCGCCGCCGCAGATGAACAACGACAGCACGCAGGCGAGCAGCGCCGCGCCGGTGACTGTGCCTGGCGGGGCCTCCAGCGGACCGTATGTCGGGCCTGGGGGGTCTGGAGGCCCGGTTACCGGCGGGCCCGCGACTGGGTTCACCGGCACGAATCCGCCGCTTGGCGGTCCGCCGGCCAACTCCTTCCCACCTGGAGGCGGCAATTCTCCGAGCGTTCCTTACACCCCCGGGCCGGGCATCAACACCGGCACTGGGCCGCTCAGCAACCCCGCGGTGTCAGGCGGCGGGAACAACCTCCGGGCCACGCCGAACATCGGCGGCCGCCTCTCTCCGGAAGGACTCGCTTTGGGCGGAGGCGGGGTCGGGAACTCCGGCGAAGACACCCCTCGAAGCCGATCGGGCGGCGGTGCCGGCCGAGGTGGTGCCGGCGGCCGGGTGACTGGCGGGACTGGTTCGGGTGGTTCCGGCAAGCCGGGCGAGTCCGGCGGCAAGGGTGCGGCGGAACGGCTTGAGCGCGGCGCTACCGCCGCGGCGAACGCGGGGAAGGGCGGAAAGCCCGGAGCCGCGGGGGCCGGCGCTGGTGCGGCGGGCGCCGGGAAGAAGAAGGAAGAGGACAAGGAACACAAGAACAAGATCCCGACACAGATCGATCCGGACGAGGTCTTCGAGGTCAGGCCGGAACGAGGGCCGGACGGGGAGAAGATCACTCCCCCGGTTCTCGGCGGCTGATTCCGTCCTTCCTTCGAGCAGACCCTAGGAGCAGCAGATGGCAGAAATCGTCTGGGACGACCAGAAGCCTTCGACCGGCAGTTCTCCAGCTGCGGGCACCGCGGGCAATGACTTCCTGGCAGGATTGACCGAGGGCCCGGGGAGCCATGAAGCCGCGCAGAAGATGAAGACCGCCGGGAACACGCTGAAGACGTTGGCGCAGAACGGGTCGTTCGCGGTGAATGAGGAGGGGTTCAACGCCTACATGAAGGCGTGCGACTTCTTCCTCAAAGGTTTTAATGATTTCATGGGCCAAGCATCCTTCCTTGGCCGGGCTGCGGACATGGGAAACTTTGAATATGCTCGTTCTGTCGCCGACTTTAACGTCAAAGTAGCGAGCGACACCCATGAAGGAATGCTCCCCAACCTCATCCTCATGCGGGAAGCGGTTGACGCCGCACAACAGGCGCTCGTCATCGCACGGAAAAACTACCGAGAGACCGAAAGCGCACATTCAGTGTCCTTCGCCGAGCTCAACAAGAAACTCGACAATCAGTGAAAACATCCCGCACCCGCACGCCCCTCCTGCTGGCCGGCGCTGCCGCACTGGCCCTTACCGCGTGCGACAGCCCGGTAAACGGCGCAGCACAGGCCAGCGGAACACCCTCCGCGACTGGAGCGGTTCCCCCCACCTCCTCCGGAAACCCCTTCGCTGCCCGGAATCAGTGCGCTCTGCTTGATCAAATACTGAGCGGCGCGGGCTATCCCAAAGCGAAACCTTCTATCGCGCAAGAACGAAAAGCCTGCGTCACTCAAAAGTCTAGCGGCGGCTTGAACGCGACCAACGTCGGACTTCTCCTGCAAGAGGACCAGCGCTACGACAGCGACATCAAGAACACCGCACAAGCTCGCAGCGGCAGTCTCGGCGGCCGGAAGTTCGTCGAAGATCCCGCCGAACTGGGGTCAGCAGGCCAGTGCACGATATCCATGTCGGTTCAGACCAGTTCCCGCGCGATCATCACCGTGACCGGCGGCAATGACACCGCTGCCTCCTGCAAAACCGCAGAGGACCTGGCGACCAAGCTGGACCCGCTCCTCCCTAAGGGCTGACCCCGGCCTGGGAGCCCGGAGCCGCCGACCGAACTACGGGCAGCCGGGGCACTCAGTGTCGCGCCGACCGTAGTCGGCACAGCAGCGTGCGGAAACGGCGCAGCAACCCCAGCTGCCTCAACGCCCGCGCCAATCAGTAGTCCGACCTCCAGGTCCGGCAACCCGTTCGCCTCGCTGGGCCAATGCCGGTTGGTCGATCGAATTCTAGCCGGGCAAGGATCTCCTGCGGCCCGGCCAGAAGGACACGGACAACATCCAGAACCCCCATTCTGCACACAATGGGAACATCGACGGCCGAAAGCTGATCGAACAACGCGACTTGCTGGGCTCCCCCGGCGGTTGCCAGATAGGCATTGAGGTCGGCCCTAACGCTCGCGCTTGGTGATCTTTCTGATCGGCGACGACACCTCAGCCTCCTGCAAAAAGGCCGAAGACGTCGCGACGGCGTTAGGCAGGCTCCTTCCTCGAAGCTAGAGAATCCCGGCCATCTGATGAGCAGATCGCGAAGCCCTGATCCGCTCGGCGCAGCCGCGGCGACTCTGACCGCATGCTGCCTCAACTGCCGCGTCACCCGCCTCCTCTGGGAATCGCTTCGCGGCACGAAGCAGTGCTGGTGGACCAGATTCCGTAAGGCCAGGGCTACCCGAAAGAGATTCCCTCGGTTGCCGGCTCAAAGCGCTCCTTCACTTCCCAGAAGCCAGGAGACAGCCTGGACGCCACTGTCGTCGGTCTCACTCCGCAGGACGACCAGCGGCTACACAGACAACGTGGCCGACCCAACCGAGGCCCAAGCCAGCGACGTCAACGACCGCCCCCTGATCGAGGAGCCACAGCCGCGGACTCATCGATTTCACAAAGAGCACCGACACCTACGCAGCGGGCAAGGCCGCCGAAACCTGGCACTCAAGCTGGATCCGCTTCTCCCGAAGAGCTGATACCTCGCTGACAGCAGCCCGACCGTACGCCGAGCAACGCCGCCCCTGCGGCAGGTGCTCATCTGGGTTGGGCGCAAGCCTTCGCGATCACGCGCCGCTGTCCCCGTCCCCCAGCAACGTCCCCATCTCGGGGATAACCTCAGGGACCTTCCCCGATGTGCCCTCCCCCTCCATCGACCATGCTGTGAAGCATGAGTGGTGCGAACGACGTGCGGCCTCCGCGGACTAACCCGTTGAACGGGTTCGAGGAGACCGTCAAGGACTTCTGGGCCAGCAGGCCTCGGCGGCCGCACTCGGGTCGGAAGGTCGCGGGGGTCGCGGCTGGGCTGGGGGACCGCTACGGGATCGATCCGGTGGTGATTCGGGTCGCGCTGGCGGCGGCGACCGTTTTCGGGGGGTTCGGGCTGGTGCTTTACCTGCTCGGGTGGTTGTTCTTCCCCGGGGAGGGCGACGAGGTTTCCGGCTTCGAGGCGTTGATCGGGCGTGGGCAGTCGACCATGACGAAGGCCTTCGCGGCCGTGCTCACCGTCGCGGTGATTCCGGTTGTCGGGTGGACGTTCGGCGGCGGCTGGTTCGACGGCGGCGGCCTGATCGGGTTCGCGTTGCTCGCCACGTGCCTTTATCTCCTGCATCGCACCCGCGGGCAGGACAACCGACCGGCGCCGGTCGTCGCGTTCGCGGCGGACGGAACCGCTTCCGGAACCGGAGCTTTCACGATGAACAGCGACACCCCGACTCCCGCGGCGGCGGCTCCGGGCTGGGATCCGCTGGCCGCCGACCCGGCGGGCTGGGATCTGCCTGACCCGGCGGTGCCGGTGCCCCCGCCGCCTCCGAGCGGCGACTACAACGACTCCCCTCAGCCCGGTCGGCACCGGTCCAAGATCGGGGCGGCCACGTTCGGGGTCGCGGTGATCGTGGCAGGCATCGGCGTCGCGCTCGCGCTGAACGGGTTCGACTGGTTCTCGCTGCGGCACATCATCGGCATGACGCTCGCCGTGCTGGGGGTCGGGCTCGTGGCCGGGGCGTTCGCTCGCGGCGCACGCGGTCTGATCGGGCTCGCGATCCCGCTGTCGGTCGCCGGGATGGTGCTCACGACCAGCACGTTCGACAACATCGACGTCCGCGGCGGCGTCGGCGACCTGTCCGCCACCCCGCGTACGGTGGCCGAGCTGCAGCCGGTGTACCGGCACACCGCGGGCACCATGAAGATCGACCTGACCAAGCTGGTCGCGACCGAGCCGATCACCACGACGGTCTCCAACGGCGCCGGGAACACCGAGGTCATCGTGCCGCGCACCGCGGACGTGACGTTCACCTGCGAGAACAGCGCCGGGGAGGTCGACTGCCTGAACCGCACGTCCAACGGCGTCGGCCAGCCTGCCATCACCGGGACCGACAACGGCGACGACAACGTCGGCGGACAGAAGGTCACGCTCCACGTCACCAACGGCGTGGGCCAGGTGGAGGTGCGCCGTGGCTGAAAACCCTTACTCCTACGACGAGCCCGAAACCCCGGCTCGCCGCCGCGGGGTCGACTGGATCACGCTGGTCGTCGGGGTCGCGACGCTGCTGGTGTCCGGCTACGTCCTCACCGACGGCTCCAGCTGGCTGCCGACCTTCGACTTCCGCTGGATCATCGCGGGCGGCGCGGTGTTCTGCGGGATCCTGATGCTCGGCGCGTCGTTCCGCAAACGACGGCCCTGAGACACAAAAACGGGGCCCGGACATGTCCGGGCCCCGTTTTTCACGTCATTCCCACTCGATGGTGCCCGGCGGCTTGCTCGTCACGTCCAGCACCACGCGGTTGACCTCGGACACCTCGTTCGTGATCCGGGTCGAGATCCGCTCCAGCACCTCGTACGGCAGCCGCGTCCAGTCGGCGGTCATCGCGTCCTCCGACGACACCGGGCGCAGCACGATCGGGTGACCATAGGTCCGGCCGTCGCCCTGGACGCCGACGCTGCGGACGTCCGCCAGCAGCACCACCGGGCACTGCCAGATCTCCTGGTCCAGCCCGGCCGCGGTGAGTTCCTCGCGGGCGATCGCGTCGGCCTCGCGCAGGGTCTCCAGCCGGTCCGCGGTCACCTCGCCGATGATCCGGATGCCCAGGCCCGGCCCGGGGAACGGCTGGCGCTGCACGATCGTCTCCGGCAGTCCCAGTTCGAGCCCGACGCGGCGGACCTCGTCCTTGAACAGCAGCCGCAGCGGTTCGACCAGCTCGAACCGCAGGTCGTCGGGCAGGCCGCCGACGTTGTGGTGGCTCTTGATGTTCGCGGTGCCCTCGCCGCCGCCGGACTCGACGACGTCCGGGTACAGCGTGCCCTGCACGAGGAACCGGTAGTCGCCCTGCGCCTTGAGGTCGCGCTCGGCCTGCTCGAACACGCGGATGAACTCGCGGCCGATGATCTTGCGTTTCTGCTCCGGGTCGGTGACGCCGGCCAGCGCGTTGAGGAACCGCTCGCGCGCGTCGACGGTGACCAGGTTGACCCCGGTCGCGGCCACGAAATCGCGCTCGACCTGGGTGCGCTCCCCCGCCCGCAGCAGGCCGTGGTCGACGAACACGCAGGTCAGCCGGTCGCCGATGGCGCGCTGCACGAGCGCGGCCGCGACGGCGGAGTCAACGCCGCCGGACAGGCCGCAGATCGCCCGGCCGTCACCGATCTGCGCGGCGACCGCGGCGACCTGCTCGTCCACAATGGACGAAGTGGTCCAGCCAGGCCGTACGCCGGCGATCTCGTACAGGAACCGGCGCAGCACCTCCTGGCCGTGCGGCGAGTGCGCCACCTCGGGGTGGTACTGCACGCCCGCGAAACGCCGCTCGACGTCCTCGAAACCGGCGACCTCGGCGCCGTCTGAGCTGGCCGTGACGACCGACCCCTCGGGAGCCTTGGTGACACTGTCGTTGTGGCTCATCCACGCCGTCTGGTGCTCGGGCAGCCCGGTGTGCAGGACCCCGCCCTCGCCGACGATCCGCACGTCGGTGCGGCCGAACTCGCGCACGCCGGTCGGCTCGACGACGCCGCCGAGCGCGCGGGCGAGCAGCTGGTGGCCGTAGCAGATGCCGAGGATCGGCACACCGGCCTCGACCAGCTTCGGGTCCATCGCCGGCGCGCCCTCGGCGTACACGCTCGACGGGCCGCCGGACAGGATGATCGCGGACGGGTTCTTGGCGAGCAGCTCCTCGACGGTCGCGCTGGACGGCACGACCTCGGAGAAGACCTGCGCCTCGCGCACGCGACGGGCGATCAGCTGCGCGTACTGCGCCCCGAAGTCCATGACGAGTACCGGACCGGTGGGAGTGGCCACCCAAGACCTCCAGGTATCAGCGCTTTTGCACCATCGTCCCAGGTGGGCCCCGTCACGTCGGCAATGCCCCCGGAATGAGGACAGCCGCTGTCCGCGGACCGGCTTACTGTGCCTCCATGACCAACGACTGGACCAACGAACTGACCGAGCAGCTCGACTGGCACTGGCAGCACCACGTGCGTTCGCGGCTGGAAGGGCTCACCGACGACGAGTACTTCGGGCAGCCGGTCGCGGACTGCTGGACGGTGCGCCCCCGCACCAGCGAGAACGATCCGGGCACCGGCGAGTTCACTGTCGATTTCTCGTTCCCGGAGCCGACTCCGCCACCGGTGACCACGATCGCGTGGCGGCTGGCCCACATCATCCCGGGCGTGCTGGGCATGCGCTCCGCGTCGCACTTCGGCGGGCCGCCGGTGTCCTATCAGGACTTCCCGTACGCAGGCACTGCCGACGAAGCGCTGAAGCAGCTCGACGACGCGTACGCGACCTGGATCGCCGGCGTACGCAGCCTCGACGCCGAAGCGTTGGCGCGCCCGTGCGGTCCCGCTGAAGGTCCGTACGCGGAACTGTCGATGGCCGCGCTCGTCCTGCACATCAACCGAGAGATGATCCATCACTGCGCTGAGATCCTGCTGCTGCGCGACCTTTACCGAAACCGGTAATCAGCAGTCCCAGCGCTACCCCCAGCAGCGCGGGCATGCCGTGGTTGTCGTGCGCCACCGTGTCGAGCACGGCGAGCGGCATGATCAGCATCGCGGCGAGGAACAACCCTTGCGGCGGCTCGGCGTCGCGCATCCGCCACACCACGACCGCGAGCGCGCCGAGCAGCCCGGCGACGCACATCGAGTTGCCCGCCCCCACCGGACTCAGCCAGACGTAGCTGAGGAACTGCCCGAAAAGCCCGCAGCCGAAGTACAGGACGAACCAGGACACCCGACCGAGGCACCATTCCGCGAAGGTGCCCACCACGGCGAGGGCGACCAGGTTGAAAATCCCGCCGAAAAGCTTGCCGTCTTGGAAGAACATGCCGGTCAGCAGCCGCCACCACTCGCCGGCGTCGATCGCGGTGGCGTCGCGCTTGAAGCGGTCGAAGAGCGACGGATCCGCCAGCTGGGCAACGAGCACGACTGCGGTCACGACGAACACCGCGCCGGTCAGCACCGGACGACGCGGTGTTCCCACGCGTGCGAAGTAGGCCCGGATCGGACTGTCGGACCAGCGAGCGGCAACCGAATTGGTCATGAGCTGACGATATGACGGGCACCGGCCGGAGACCCCCGACAAATGTCATCCCGGAGCCACGACAGGTGCCACAAAAGAAGGACCGAGTCCGGCGTGCCGGGCCTGAGGCCGCCTAATACCTTGAAGCCCATGGACACGATCACCCCACAGCCGCGGGCCGCGTGGATCGCCGGTCAGGCTGAGCAGGGCGCGAGCACCCTCGTGGTGCACCACCCGTTCGACGGCAGCGAAGTGGCGACGGTCGCGGTGCCCGGCGCCGACCAGGTGGAACGGGCGGTGGCCGCGGCGGTCGCGGTCGCGAAGGAGTTCCGGCGCACTCCCGCACATCAGCGCGCGGCCGCGCTGGAGCACGTTTCGCGCGGAATCGAGATGCGGGCCGAGGAACTCGCCGAGGTGATCACGGCGGAGAACGGCAAGCCGCTGAAGTGGGCCGAGGCCGAGGTGAAACGCGCGGTGTCGGTGTTCCGGATCGCGGCCGAGGAGGCACGCCGGTTCAGCGGCGACATGCAGCGGCTCGACGCCGACCCCTCCGGCGACGCCCGGCTCGCGCTGACCCGCCGGGTGCCGCGCGGACCGGTGCTCGGCATCGCGCCGTTCAACTTCCCGCTGAATCTGGTGGCGCACAAGGTCGCGCCCGCACTGGCGGTTGGCGCGCCGATCATCATCAAGCCTGCCCCGCGTACGCCGTTGTCTTCGTTGGTGCTTGGCGAGCTGCTCGCTGAGACCGACCTGCCGGAAGGCGCGTTTTCCGTGCTGCCGCTGGGAAACGAGGAGACTCAGGCGCTCGTCGCCGACCCGCGGCTGCCGGTGGTGTCGTTCACCGGTTCGGGCCCGGTCGGCTGGTCGATCGCGGACGCGGCGGCGCGCAAGCACGTGGTGCTCGAACTGGGCGGCAACGCCGCGGCGGTCGTGCTGCGGGACTGGCCGGACGTCGAGGGTGCCGCGCAGCGGATCGCGACGTTCGGGAACTACCAGGCGGGCCAGTCGTGCATCGCGGTGCAGCGGGTGATCGTGGACGCGGCGATCGCGGAGGAGTTCGTGCCCGCGCTGACCGAGGCCGTCGAGGCCCAGCAGACCGGCGATCCGTACGACCGCAACACTGATGTCGGCCCGGTCGTCGACGAGGCGGCCGCGGAACGGATCATCGAGTGGGTCGAGGAAGCAGTGGCCGGTGGCGCACGGGTGCTGACCGGCGGAACCCGTTCGGGTGCCACGGTTGCGCCGACCCTGCTGACCGACGTTCCCGCGGATGCCAAGGCTTGGTCGGAGGAAATCTTCGGGCCGGTGCTGGCATTGTCCATTGTGGATGGCGTGGACGAGGCTTTCGCTTCAGTGAACGCATCCGCGTACGGACTGCAGGCCGGGGTGTTCACCAGTGATGTGCAGCTGGCCTTCCATGCGTCAGCGGAGCTGGAAGTCGGCGGCGTGATCATCGGCGACGTGCCGTCGTATCGCGCGGATCAGATGCCGTACGGCGGCGTCAAGGGTTCCGGCGTCGGCCGGGAGGGCGTGCTGTCGGCGATGCACGACCTGACCGAGGAGCGGGTGACGGTCTTCACCGGGGTGGACCTCTGACCACAGTGGACCTGCGACGGGCAACGACCGCTGACGCACGCGATATCGCCGGCGTGTGGCTGCGGTCGTTCTCCGCCGCGCTGCCGACAGTCCGTCGTGCCCACGACGATGACGCGGTGCGGTGGTGGTTCGCGAATATCGTGGTGCCGCAGCAGGAAACCTGGGTCGCGGTTGCCGAGTCCACTGTGGCCGGACTGCTCGTGCTCGACGGGCCGGAGCTGGCGCAGCTCTATCTCGACCTTCCGTGGCGCGGGCGCGGAATCGGCGATCAGCTGGTGGACTTGGCCAAACAGCTCCGTCCCGACGGGCTGACGCTGTGGACGTTTCAGATCAACGAGCCCGCGCGACGGTTTTACCGACGCCACGGGTTTGTCGCCGTGGAGTACACCGACGGGCAGCGCAACGAAGAGCGCGAGCCGGACGTCCGGTACGTCTGGTCTAAAGCCTCGTGAGTGTTTATCCCGGTTCTAACCGGGATAAACACTCACGACACCCAGGCCGACCCCAGCGCCGGGCCGCACCCCGTTGACCAAGGTCCGTGAGGGGAATCCTGACGGAATCAGAGTCTCTCAGGGTTCCCTTCACAGACAGCGGGGCGAGGTCGGCGGACGCTGACTTGCTGCGCCTTCGGCGGGGCGGGGCGGTCTTGGCTGCGCCGCTGGTCCGGACGGGGCCGTTTCGTACTGGGGTTAGGCGGCGAGCGGGGTGTCGTGAGTGCCTATGCCGGTTCTAACCGGCATAGGCACTCACAAGCCCCTCACACAGACTGAGCGAACTTGAATACCCCGTTGGGGTCGTACTTCTTCGCCACCTGGTCCAGCCGGGCCGCGTTGTCGCCGTAGTAGGCCGACTTCCAGTCCGGCAGGTCCGGGTCGATGTAGTTCACGTAGCCGCCGCGCGCGCCCGCGTCCGCCAGTCCAGCGACCACAGTGGACACAGACTTGCGCGCGGTGTCCTGGCTGCTCGCGGTGGCCGGAGCGTAGACCTGAATGCTGGCCAGCGCCTTCCGGTGCGGGAACGCCGTGGCGGTCGGCGCGATGTCGCCCACCGCGCCGCCCAGGCCGTCGATCAGCAGGTCCATTCCCTTGTGCCCGGAAGCGAGATCGGCGATCTTCCCGCCCTCGACCGGATCGGTGATGATCCGCGACGACCCCACGAAGGTCTGCCGCTCGGAACTGCCGGAGAAGTAGTTCATCGCCGCGCCGTAGCCGAGGGTTTTCATCGTGCGGCTGGAGGGCGTCACCGAAAATCCGCTGAGCGCCGACGTCAGGCCAGCCGAACTGCCCACGAACGCGCCGCCGACCCGGCACGCCCCACCCGGGCCGCCGGAAACCACGCAGTTCGACCACAGTTCGGGCGGAGCGCTCGGCAGCCAGCGCTGCCACGCGTCGACCACGTCGCTCGCCGAACCGGACGGGAACTTCAGCGAAAACACCGTGACGGTCGGCGCTTCCACGGTGGTGAAGGTGAACGAGGTGACCACGCCGAAGTTTCCGCCCCCGCCGCCACGCAGCGCCCAGAACAGGTCGTCGTCAGCTTGCGCGCTCACCGTGCGCAGCTTGCCGTCCGGCGTGACGATCCGCGCGGACTGCAGCCGATCGCAGGTCAGCCCGTATTTACGGGTCAGTACGCCGATTCCGCCGCCGAGCGCGAGCCCGGCAATGCCGACAGTCGGGCACGAACCCGCAGGCAGGCAACGGCCCGCCTTCGCCAGTTCCGAGTAGACGTCGCCGAGTTTCGCGCCCGCGCCGATCACCACCTGGTCGCCTTGGACCTCCACGCCGGCCATCCCGCCGACGTCGATCACCAGGCCGCCGTCCGGCGCGGAATACCCGGCGTAACTGTGCCCGCCGCTGCGCGCGGCGAGCGGAATCCGCCCGCCGGCCGCTTCGACACAGGCCTGCACATCCTCCGGCTTCGCGCATTTCGCTACCGCAGCGGGATTGCGTCCGTCGAAAAGCGGATTGAACGCCCGCTTCGCGGTGGCGAATCCGCCCTCGGAAGGAAGTACGAGGTCGCCGGAGAGTTTGCCGCGCAATGCGTTCCAGTCCGGCGGCCCGGACGGCTTCGAGCTGGTGCTCGGCGGGACGGACGCTCTCGTCGTCGGGCTGGTCTGCGGCACCGACGGTCCCGGTTTCGCGGTGCAGGCCGCGGCCACCGCGCCGACCGCCGTCAACCCGGCGGCGCGCAAGAACGTCCTTCTCCCCAATGTCATGTTCATTCAGACGCCTCAGACCGTGAGTGGGTTGCGAAAAGTCCGGCCAGTAATGCCCGAAGGGCGAATGCGAACCGCTCGCCGTGCCGGGGACCGTCCCGCAGCGCTTGCGCGAGCAGTGGAAAGCGTTCCTCGTCAAGGTGCGCCAGACTGTCCACATCGGACCGTGTGCCGGGGGTGCGGCCAGCCTCGGCGAGCGTGTGGCCGAGAACGAAAGTCATCACGGCGTTCACCATGTCGAGTCCGCGCGCCGGCGGCAACTCCAGCAGCCGCAGTGCGGTTTCGGCCACCCGCAGCGACTCCGGGCTGACCGCGGGGCGGGTCGCGGCGAGCGGCAGCACGCCCGGATGCGCGAGCAGCTGCTCCCGGTACGCCCGGGCCACCCGGCCCAGCCAGCGCTGGCCGGACTCGCCCGGTTCCGGCTCGATCGCGGCCAGTGCCGGAACGAGCCGGTCGATGAGGGCGTCGAGCAGCGCTTCCTTGTTCGGCACGTAGTGGTAGAGCGTCATCGCCTCCACGCCGAGTTCGGTGCCGAGCTTGCGCATCGACAGCGCGGCGATGCCGTGCTCGTCCACGAACGCGAGCGCGGCGTCCACGACCCGCTCCCTGGTCAGCCCGGCGCGCGGCCGGGCCCTCCGATCGGACACTGGCCCCCCTTGACGTTTCTTACATCGTAAGGTACCACTGCTCTCGTCTCTTACAGCGTAAGAATCGAGGAGCCATGACCGACCCCAAGACCGTTCTGCGCCGCTTTCTCGCCATCGTCGACAGCCACGACCTCAGCGACCTGGACACCGTGGTGGCCGAGGACGTCACCGAATCCGGCCCGGTCGTGGTCGACGCGCCGACCGGCGGGCTCGCGGCTTTCCGCACCGGCTGGACGCAGATGCTGACCGCGTTCCCCGACCTGCGCGTCGCCGTCGATTCGCTGCTCGCCGAAGGCGACCAGGCCGCCGCCACGGTGACGCTCACCGCCACCAACACCGGACTACCGCAGAGGCTTCGCGACCGGCAACCGCGGAACGTGGCGCGGTTTCGTCCTGGCGCGGGCGACCGACGGGCGGATCTGCGACCTCGACATTCAGACCGACCGGCTCGCGATCCTGCGGCAACTGGGCATCGTCGGCGACGACGACGAACTCGCCGCCGCCCGGCAGTCCAGCTGAATCAGATCAACGGCGCCATCTCCGGCACCGGCCCGGAAAGCGCGGAACCGTCGCCGCGGCCGGTCAGCCAGGCCAGCACCGTGCCCGGCGTGCCCGTGACGAGGTCACCGCCTTCGCCGAGGGTCCAGGTGCGGACGCCGTCGGTGATGCGGAACGAGGGCAGCGGACGCGGGCACATCCGGATCAGCGTCCCGGTCACCGCTTCGAGATGGTCGCCGAGCACTGCGGTGACGCTGTCGAAATCGTGGCCAGCGGCGAGGTCGGCGAGGTGGATCGTGGTCTCGGACAACCGCAGGGTGAGCACGTCCGCGCCGGTCAGCGCACCGCCGCGGCGGTGCCGGACCGGAGCCGACCACGCCTCCTCCGGCAGCCGTGCGGCGTGGTCGGTCAGCCGTTTCCCGGACGCCACCAGGTCGGCCGCGATCTCCGCCGGCGCACGGCCAGCGCCAGCCTCGATGTCGTCGTCCCGCGCGTTGCCCGGGCCGTACATCGACCGCTCGACCCCGGTTTCCGCCCAGGTCAGCAGGTTGCCGAGGGCGTCGGCGTTACGCGCGAGATGGGTGAGCAGATGCGCGCGCGTCCAGCCGGGCAGCGCGCTCGGCTCACCGAAGGCCGAGGCCGGCATGGCCTCGGCGACTCGCGCCCATTCGTCGTGCAGTTCCCGGATCCGGTCCAGCGCCGCAGTGGTCACCGGGCGATCTTAGGTCAGCAGCGCAGTGCCGCGGGCGCGTTCGCCGGAACCGCCGGGTTCTTCGGCGCGACCGGCTCCATCCGGGTGTACCCGCTGCGCTGCTCCGGCCGCTCGTCGGCCTCACCCTTGTTGGGCCAGAACGAGAACGCCCGCTCGGCCTGCGCGGCAATGGTGAGCGACGGGTTCACCCCGAGGTTCGCGGTAATCGCCGATCCGTCCACAACGGACAGTCCGGGATAGCCGTAAACCCGGTGGTACGGGTCGATCACACCGGAGTCGGCGCTGTCGCCGATCGGCACGCCGCCGATGAAGTGCGCGGTGAGCGGGATGTCGAAAACCTCACCCCAGGTGCCGCCCGGCATGCCGCCGATCCGTTCCGCGGTAAGGACGTTCGCCTCGTGCCCGGCCGGGATGAAACTCGGGTTCGGCTCGCCGTGGCCCTGTTTCGACGTGTACTTCCGCCGTCCGAACAGGCCGCGCCGGGTGTAGGTGGTGATGGAATTGTCGAGGCTCTGCATCACCAGCAGAATCACCGTGCGCTCGCTCCACCGGTACGCGTTCAGCAGTTTCGCCGACTGCGCCGGGTGCTTGATCAGGAACGTGAGCGCCTGCCGCCAGCGCGGAACGCTCGAAGACCCGTCGGTGGCCACGGTTTGCAGCAGGCTCATCGCGTTGCTGCCCTTGCCGTAACGCACCGGTTCGATATGCGTGTTCTCGTCCGGATGGATCGACGAGGTGATCGCGACCCCGCGGCTGAAGTCTTGTTCGGGGTCCACCGCGGTACGCGCCGCGCCGATGATCGCCTCGGAATTCGTCCGGGTCAGCTCGCCGAGCTTGCCCGACAGCTTCGGCAGCGCGGCCGTGTCCTTCATGCGGTGCAACAGGTTCTGCGTTCCCCAGGTGCCCGCGGCGAACACCACCTGCGCCGCGGTGACCGTGGTCCGGAACCGCCGCGAACGCGTGCCGGTCTTTTGCAGCGTGATCTCGTAACCCTTGCTGTGCGGGCTTACCGACGTCACCGTGGTCAGCGGAATGACCTGCGCGCCGTCCTTCTCCGCGAGATACAGATAGTTCTTCACCAGCGTGTTCTTCGCGCCGACCCGGCAGCCGGTCATGCACGAACCGCATTCGGTGCACCCGACCCGGTCCGGGCCTGCTCCGCCGAAGAACGGATCCTTCGCCGTCTCGCCCGGTTTGCCGAAATACACCCCGACCGGTGTGGCATGGAACGAATCCTCGACGCCCATCTTCTTCGCGACGTCGCGCATCACCACGTCGGACGGCGTGATCGTCGGGTTCGTGACGACGCCGAGCATGCGGCTGGCCTGGTCGTAGTGCGGCGCGAGTTCGCTTTCCCAGTCGGTGATGTGCGCCCACTGCCGGTCTTGGTAGAACGGCTTGAGCGGGCGGTACAGCGTGTTCGCGTAAACCAGCGAACCGCCGCCGACTCCCGCGCCCGCCAGCACCATCACGTCGTTGAGCATGTGGATGCGCTGGATGCCGTAACAGCCGAGCTGCGGGGCCCAGAGGTAGCGCTTGAGATCCCAGGACGTCTTGGCGAACTCGTCGTCGGCGAACCTCCGGCCCGCCTCGACCACCGCGACGCGGTAGCCCTTCTCGGTCAGCCGCAACGCCGCGACGCTGCCGCCGAACCCGGAACCGACCACGAGGACGTCGTAGTCGGGTTCTTGCCGCGCGGTGGTGGTGTTACTGGCAGTCACAGGAAAGAGCGTAACCCTCGGGGAGCCGCCAGGCCAGAGTTAAGTTACTGACGAGTTACCTCAGCGGGTCTTGCGCCTCGGCCCGAACCGGAACAGCTCGCCGAGTGCCCGGATGATGGCGGGCCGCTCCGCCGGTTCCGTCCCGCGCAACGCCACGACCAGCGCGAGCAGCCGGATCAGCAGGCTGCCCACGACGATGCCGCCGAGCCACCAGGTCGACGCGGACTCCCCCAGCAGTGCCATCCGCTCACCCTTCAGGCGCGACACCGAACTCCAAAGATAACGAAAGTATAACGGAGACGGGCGCGCTCCGGACCTTCCGGCACAAAAAAGGCCCCCGCGAAGGGGGCCTTTTTCGCGAAATGCCTCAGCCGCGCACGGTCAGCCCGACGCGCTGGAACTCCTTCAGGTCCGAGTACCCCGTCTTGGCCATCGCGCGGCGCAGCGCGCCGAACAGGTTCACCACGCCCTCCGCGTCCGAGGACGGGCCGAACAGCAGCGTCTTCAGGTCCACCGCGTAGTCCGAGTCCGGGCCGGCCACCACGCGCGAGCGCGGCAGCGACGGGTGCGCCGCCGCAGCGGTCCAGTACAGGCCCTGGCCCGGGGCGTCCGAGGCGGTCGCCAGCGGGGCGCCGAGCATGACCGCGTCCGCACCGCAGGCGACCGCCTTCGCGATGTCGCCGGACGTCGTGATGCCGCCGTCGGCGAGGACGTGCACGTAGCGGCCGCCGGTCTCGTCGAGGTAGTCGCGACGGGCGGCGGCCGCGTCCACGATCGCCGTCGCCATCGGGGTGCCGATGCCGAGCACGCGGTCGGTGCTGGTGACGCCCTCGGTGTAACCGTGGCCGACGATGACACCCGCCGCGCCAGTGCGCATCAGGTGCATGGCGGTGCGGTAGTCGCTCACGCCGCCCGCGATCACCGGCACGTCGAGGCGGCCGATGAACTCCTTGAGGTTGAGCGGTTCCGCGTCGCGCTGCACGTGCTCGGCGGAGATGATCGTGCCCTGCACGACCAGGATCTCCACACCCGCGGCGATCAGGTCCGGCGTCAGCTCCGCGGCGTGCTGCGGGCTGACCCGCGCGGCGACCGTCACGCCGGATTCGCGGACCGTCTTGATCGCCTCGGTCAGCAGGTCGAGCCGGACCGGCGCGGCGTGCAGCTCCTGCAGCTCGCGCACGACCGCAGTCGGGTCTTCGCTGTCCTCGGCCGCGCGGACGAGGCGGAAGATCGCCTCCTCGACGCATCCGTGCCGGGCCCACAGTCCTTCGGCGTTGAGCACGCCGAGGCCGCCCAGCTCGCCGATCGCCACCGCGGTCCCCGGCGACACGATCGCGTCCGTCGGGTGGGTGACCAGCGGCAGGTCGAACCGGTACGCGTCGATTTGCCAGGCAGTGGACACCACCGACGACGACCGCGTCCGCCGCGACGGCACGATCTCCACGTCATCGAGGTCATACGCCCGCCGCGCCGTGCGGCCCATGCCGATCTCGACCAGATCCCGCACGTGATGTCCCTTCTCGCGCCTGACGCCTTCACTGTCCATTGTCGCGAGTCGACCCGGGTTACCTGCGCGCGGGGGACCGTTGCGGTGGCGACAACCACCGGTTGTGCGCGCGGTTGTTTGCCACCGGCGCGAGCTGATGGTTGGCTGCCCGGCTGAGCGAGGGGGACGGATTTGGCGCTGGGCAAGGACTTTCACCGGCTGTGGCTGGCGTACGCGGTCAGCGTCGCGGGCACCTACTTCGCCCTCGACGCCTTCTCGATCATCGCGGTGCGGGTGCTGCACAGCAGTGCCGCGCAGGTGTCGCTGCTGGCCGGAGCCGGGCTCGCGGTCGGTTCGCTGGCGGCGCTCCCGCTCGGTCCATGGGTGGAATTCCGGCGGAAACGACCGGTGCTGATCGCCATGGACCTCGTCCGGTTCGCCGCCCTGCTCACACTGCTGCCCGCGTACCTGCTGGACCTGCTGACGTTCGCCCAGCTCGTGGCGGTATCGGTGCTCGTGGCCGCGGCGAACATCGCGTTCACCTCGGCGAGCGGCGCGTATCTGAAATCACTCGCGGCTGGTCCAGACCTGCTCACCGCCAACGGCCGGTTCGAGACGACACTGTGGACCGCTACCGCGCTCGGCCCGCCAGCGGGCGGCGCGGCGATCGGATTCTTCGGCCCGCTGGCCACTGTGATCCTGGACGCGCTCAGCTACTTGCTCTCCGCGCTCTCGCTCTCGACGATCCGCGCCCGCGAGCCCCAACCAGCCCGCCCCGCCGCCTTCCGCGCCGCGGACCTCGCCGAGGGCTGGCGCTACCTCTTCCGGCATGCCCGGCTGCGGATGCTGTTCCTCAACTCCTGCCTGGTCAACGGCCTGATCATGGCCACCTCGCCGGTGCTGGCGGTGCTACTGCTCGGCGAACTCGGCCTGCCGACCTGGCAGTACGGGCTCGCGTTCGGCATCCCGTGCCTCGGCGGCCTGGCCGGCTCCCGGCTCGCCCGCGACCTGGTGCCGCGCTACGGCCGGGTGCGGCTGCTGCCGATCCTCGCCGCGGTCCGGACGTGCTGGGTCGTGCTGCTGACGTTCGTGCCGCCCGGTATCGGCGGGCTGTTCTGGGTGATGGCGGTGGAGTTCGGACTGATCGTCTGCGCGGCGGCGTACAACACCGTCCTCGCGACCTACCGGCTCGAAGAGACCGAAGACGGCTACGTGAGCCGGATGTTGTCCGCGTGGCGGATCAGCAGCAGCGCCAGCACCGCCGGACTGACGCTGCTGTGGGGTTTGGTGGCGACGTGGCTGGGCACGCGCGGCGCGCTCGGACTGGCGGGCGCGTTGATGCTGACGACGCCGTTGCTGCTGCTCGGCTGGAACCGCGCTCAGAACGAGACGCGCGCGGTGGAATCGGTCCACAGCACGGATTCCTGATCGAACAGATGCTAGTAGTCGGTGCGGATCTGTTCGAGGTCGCCGTTCGCGTGCTGGTTCGTCGGCGGATACCGCACGATCGAATGCTCCCGGTCACCTCGCCGCTGTTCGGTTCGGCGGTACCGAAGTACAGCTCGGTGCGCTTCCGCAAGGAACTGTCCGGCGAATCCGCCGCGGCCGCGGAAGCCGACCCTCCCCGAGCACCACCGCCGTCAGCACGAACCTCCGGGAAAACCGCATTCGCCCGCTCCCTCGCCGTCACCGGGAGATCCGGTGTGGCGGGGGGGGGGGGCGGGGGAACCCGGGNATCCGGTGTGGCGGGGAGGCGGAGCGGGCGAACCGGGTCGATCAGCGGGTCGTGTAGTTCGGAGCCTCGACGGTCATCGTGATGTCGTGCGGGTGGCTTTCCTTCAGCCCGGCCGCGGTGATCCGGACCAGCTGCGCCGCCTGCATCGCCGCGATCGTCTCCGCGCCCGCGTAGCCCATACCCGCGCGCAGACCGCCGACGAGCTGGTGGACGACGTTCGACAGCGGGCCGCGGAACGGGATCCGGCCCTCGATGCCCTCCGGCACCAGCTTGTCCTCGTTGAGTACGTCGTCCTGGGCGTAGCGGTCCTTGGAGTAGGACTTCGCCTCGCCACGCGACTGCATGGCGCCCAGCGAGCCCATGCCGCGGTAGACCTTGAACTGCTTGCCGTTCACCAGGATCAAATCGCCCGGCGATTCCGCGGTGCCCGCGAGCAGGCTGCCCAGCATGACCGTGGACGCGCCCGCGGCGATGGCCTTCGCGATGTCGCCGGAGTACTGGATGCCGCCGTCGCCGATCACCGGGACGCCCGCCGGACGACAGGCCTGGTCCGCCTCGTAGATCGCGGAGATCTGCGGCACGCCCACGCCCGCGACGATCCGCGTGGTGCAGATCGAGCCCGGGCCGACCCCGACCTTCACGCCGTCCACGCCCGCGTCCACCAGTGCCTGCGCACCGGCCCGCGTCGCGACGTTGCCGCCGACGACGTCGACGGTGTCGCCCAGTTCCTTCTTCAGCAGCCGCACGGTCTCCACGACCGCCCGGGAGTGGCCGTGCGCGGTGTCGACCATCAGCACGTCCACCCCGGCCTCGGCCAGTGCCATCGCGCGCTTGTGGCCGTCCGGGCCGACGCCGACCGCGGCACCGACGATGAGACGGCCGTCGGGGTCCTTCGAGGCCTTCGGGTACTGGTCGGTCTTCACGAAGTCCTTGACCGTGATCAGGCCGCGCAGCTTGCCCGCGCCGTCGACGATCGGCAGCTTCTCGATCTTGTGCCTGCGCAGCAGCCCCAGTGCGGCCTCCGCGGTGACGCCGACCTGTGCCGTCACCAGCGGCGTCCGGGTCATGACCTCGCTCACCAGGCGGGTGTGGTCGACCTCGAACCGCATGTCGCGGTTGGTGATGATGCCCACGAGCGCGCCGGAGGCGTCGGTGACCGGGACGCCGGAGATGCGGAACCGCGCGCACAGCGCGTCGACCTCGGCGAGGGTGTCGTCCGGGGAGCAGGTGACCGGGTCGGTGACCATGCCCGCCTCGGACCGCTTCACGACCTCGACCGCCGCCGCCTGCTCCTCGATCGGCAGGTTGCGCTGCAGCACGCCGACGCCGCCCTGCCGCGCCATGGCGATCGCCATCCGCGCCTCGGTGACCGTGTCCATCGCGGCGGAGACCAGCGGAACGTTGAGCTTGATGTTGCGGGTGAGCTGCGTGCTCGTGTCCACCGCGCTGGGCACCACGTCCGATTCCGCGGGCAGCAGCAGCACGTCGTCGAAGGTCAAGCCGAGCATCGCGAACTTGCTGGGCACTGCGGGGGTGATGCTTTCGCTGGTCATGAGGGGCGAAGGGCCTTCCTGGCGGGAGTGGGCTGGAGTCGCGGGCAGCGGTGCCTGGCGTGGGCCGAGGGGCCTCGGGCCTTCCCCGCATGATATCCGGGCCGGGGCCCTGGCCCGGGCGGGTGGCCCGGCGGGTAGCGTGCAGGCCGTGCCGCACGATGTGTTGCCCCCCGATCCGTTCGCGGACGACCCGGACGATCCGGCCCGGGCCATCCCCGACCCCGACGACCACCTGGAAGAGCCGATCAGCGCGGACGAGCGCACCGAGCTGCTGGCCGACCTGTCCGATCTCGCCGTGTACCAGGCTCTGCTGGAGCCTCGCGGGGTTCGCGGCATCGTGGTCGACTGCGGCGAGTGCGACGAACCCCACTATCACGACTGGACGCTGCTGCGCGCGAGCTTGGAGCAGCTGCTGTCCGACGGCCGGATGCGCCCGCACGAGCCGGCGTTCGACCCGAACCCGACCGACTACGTGAGCTGGGACTACTGCCGCGGTTTCGCGGACGGGGTCACCGCGAACGAAAGCGCGTACTGAGCGTTCGGCCCTGAAGAGCCTGAAAAGAAGGTCCTGGTGAGCTTGGCCACCAGGACCTTCTTCGTGGGCGCGGACAAGTTGTCCACAGGGGTTGTCCACAGCTGTATCGACTTGTGGGCAAACCCTGGTCAGCGTCGGTGCTTCATGCTCTCCGCCTGGGCGATCATCGCCCGCTCGGTCAGGTTCGGCCACGGCGGACGGCGCACAACGGCCAGTGTCGCGAGCGCCGCCGCCACGAAACCCGTGCACGCGCCGATCAGCGCGATCCGGCCCTGATCCGTCGCGGGCGTCCACGTCACGCCGTCCGCGTTGACCGTGTACAGCCCGACCGCATGCCCCGGCCCGCCTCGGCGGCCCTGCCGCGTGACAGTGACCAGCACTGTTCCGCTCGCGGTCTCGTAGGGCTCTCCGAAAACCAGCATCGCGCCTCCCCGTCGATACGAAAAAGGTCCCGGCACTGTCCGTGCCGGGACCTTCGGAAAAGCTAGGAGCCGCTGGTGCCGTTCGGGGCCTGTACCCCCTGCGACGACTCGTTGCGCGGGCTGCTGCCCGTGCCCGGATCGTTCGGGGTGGCGCTCGGCGACTGAGGCGGCGAGCTCGGCGTGGACGTGACCGGCGGCAGCGGCGTCACCGAGGTGACCGGCGGCGGGTTGTTGGTGTGGCCGGTGCCCGGCAGCGAGGTCGACTGGCCCGGCGGCTGCGCCGCACTGCTGACCGGGTCGTGCGCCGGCGGAACAGCAGGCGACGTCGACGACTTCTGGTCCGTGGGCGGGGCCGTCGGCTGACCGAGCTGCGCGGCCAGTTCGCGGTGCTGCTGCATCAGCTGGTTGCGATTGTCCGCGTCGGTGACCTGGGTGAGCGCGGCCTGCGCGTCGGCGAGCGCGCGCCGGGCGTCGGCGAGCCGGTTGTCAGCCAGCGCCAGGTTCGCCTTCTCCAGGTCGAGCTTCGCCGCGGCAGCGGCCTCGACGGAGCGGGCGTGGTCGGCGTAAAGCACCTTCGTGAGGCCCCACAGCGTGTCGCCGGGCTGGGCGTCCCGGGCGGCGAGGCCGGTGCCGGTGAAGGCGATCGCGGCGGCGGCGCACGCGGCGGCCACCGGCACGAGATAGCGGCGGCGACGGCCGCGGCTTTGGTACTTGCGCGCCAGCGTGGCGGTCTTCACCGTGGTGATCGCGGTGTCGACGTCGACCAGCTCGGCGAGCGGCTCGCTGTCGATGTCGCGGCGCCACGCGAGCAGCAGCGCGTTCAGTTCCTGGTCTCCGAGCCCGTCGGCGACAACCGGATCGGTCCCGCCGAGCGCGTCGAGGAGCGCGTCGTCGGCCTGGATGGCCGTGAGGTCGCCGTCGGCTTCCGCTTCGTACCCGGTCAGGCCGCTGGCCTGCGCGGAAGGTGACAGGTCTCTGTCCCGGTCTTCGCGATCGGTCACTCAGATCACCTCCTCGGCGGCAAGCACCTTGCGCAGCCGGGCGAGCGCCCGGTGCTGAGCGACGCGGACGGCACCCGGCGTGGAACCGACGGCGTCCGCCGTCTCCTCCGCCGACAGCCCGACCACGACCCGCAGAACGACGATTTCCCGTTGTTTGTCCGGCAGCACCTGCAGCAACTGCGCCATCCGCTCGTTCAGCTCACCCTGGAGAGCACGTTGCTCCGGACCGACGCCGCCCTCGATCTCGTCGGGGATCTCGGCGACCGGCTCCGCCCGGTTGCGCGCCGCGGCGCGGTGCGCGTCGGCGACCTTGTGCTGGGCGATGCCGTAGACGAACGCCAGAAAGGGGCGGCCCTGGTCACGGTAGGAAGGCAAGGCCGTAAGCACCGCGAGACACACCTCCTGCGCAACGTCGTCTGCCGAAGCGAACGAACGCTCCTGCCTGCCAACCCTGGCGCGGCAATACCGCACCACAAGGGGACGAATGGCGGCCAGCAACCGCTCTACTGCCTGAGGGTCTCCCTCGACAGCGGCGGCGACCGGCTCGTCCAGTCCATCCCCCACAGTGGCCATCGCAGACAACAGTCCCAGCGTTACGTGTAGGCGTGCAAAGAATCCGGCGCGTGGTCGTCCCCGTCCCGCGCCGGTCACAGCTACCGTACCGTCGGAGTCCTACCAGACAACCGCCAGAGGTGGTGACCGGCGCGCCGGGCGCGGCCGGGCGGCGATTGTCGCAGGCAGACAGGCTGGGGCAGTGCCGTTACGCGGTGGGGACGCGGGCGAAGCACGGGAGCAGGGGCCAGGACAACAGGTACGGGCCAGGGCTTGGCTGCCCTGGCCCGTTCGTCACCGCGGGAATCGGATCGGAAGTCCCGTATTGGCTTGCTCTGCCTCGGTCAGGACACGAGACCGCGGCGGAAGCCGTGCGCCACTGCCTGCGCACGGTCGCGGACGCCGAGCTTGCGGAACAGCCGCCGCGCGTGCGTCTTGACCGTGTCCTCGGAGAGGTACAGCTCACGGCCGATCTGGCCGTTGCTCTTGCCCTGGCTCATGCCGCGCAGCACCTGCAGCTCGCGCTCGGTGAGCTGCACGCCCGGGTCGGACGGCTGCCGCGGCGCGGGCACCGAGGTGCTGGCCAGGGTGTGCGCCAGCGCGGCGACCAGTTCGGGCCGCGAAGCGTCCCAGCGCAGGTAGCCGCGCGCTCCGCCGGCGATGGCGGCCGCGATGCTGCCCGCGTCGTCCGGGGCTCCGAAGACGATGACGTTCGCCTGGGGGTTCGCGGAGACGAGCCGGCGGGTTGCCTCGACGCCTGTCGGGACCGCGCGTTGCGTTCCGACCAGCACGACGTCGACCGGCTGACGGGTGTACCGGGCCAGCAGCTCGTCACCGTGCGCTACGCAGTCGATGCGACTGACCCCAGGCACCGCGGACATCACACGGGTGAGCCCTTCGCGGACACTGCGTCGGTCGTCGCAGATCAAGACCGTCGTCACGGGGTTTCCTTCCTGCAGCCGGGTGACATTCCACTTCCCCTATCGGACGCTTTAGCCCGAACCTTGACACGATCCGGTGGCTTTTTTTGAAGTTTCTTAGCCCGGATGCCGGAACGCCCGTTCCCGCAGGCCTACCCGGGTCCGATAGGCACCCACGGCGATTCGTGTGCGATGCGCATCACGCAAGGATCCGCGCGCCGTAACACTGCGTGCAACACCTGGCGGCTCCTGAATCGATACTCCTCGGCCCGGTCGTGGTCCACGTCAGCGGCGACGCGGTCCGCCACCCAACCAAGTGAATCGAGTTCATATTTTTCGGCGTCCGCGGCGGCTGCGACGAGGAGTTCCCGCGCCCCGTCCTGTCCGGCGGCGAGCAGCGCGACGCCGAGGACGATGCCGGACTTCACGATGTGTCGTCGAGCGTGCCGGGCGACGGCGGTCTCATAGGCGAGGCGGGCCGGGGCGACGGCCGCTTCGGGCTGTCCGGCGGCAAGCTCGATCTCGGCGCCCACCCAGCCGCCGCGGACGGTCGACCGCCAGCGACGGTCGGCTTGAGCGGCTCGGACGGCCAGGCGGCGGGCGGCGGAGATGCGGCCGAGGGCGAGGTTGTCAGCGGCTAGGCCGAGGAAGGCGTCGGCTCGGGCACCTTGGAGATCGAGCCCGTCGGGGTCTTCGGTGGACTCGACGAGGCTGCCCTGGCTGGCGGATGTGCTGGGGCTCGCGGTGGCAGGCGGGGAACCGGTGGTGGCCGATGTTGATCCTGGGACAGGCGAATCCGCTCCGGTGCCAGCTGGGCCCGAGCCAACGCCACGCGAACCCGAACCGGCCGCGGCCAAGCCGCTACCAGCCAATCCCGGGCCGCCGCCAGCCAATCCCGGGCCGCTACCAGCCAATCCCGGGCCGCCGCCAGCTGTCGCTGCCCCGCGCTCCCCCACTCCGCGCAGTCCGACCGCCAGCAGCGCCTCCCCATCGAGCCTCCGCGCCACCACATGTGCGCCCAGCTGCCGCCGATGCGACGCCAGGGTGCTCGCCGCCAGCGAGGCTGTCAGCGGATTCCGGCCGCGCCGGAGCGGGTCGAGCAACTCCGCGGCCGCCGCGTACCGGCCGCGGGCGCCCAGCACGATCGCCGCCAGGAGGCGTTGTCTTGGCGAGCCGTCGCGAGGTATCGAGTCCGCCGGCCCGGCGTCCGGGCCGAACGCGAGGGCCGTCAGTGCTTCTTCGTCCACTCGCCCTTTCTAGCGTGGAGCACCGACAAGAACGTGCTCCACACGGTCGGCCGCCGCGGAAAGATCCGCCAGCAACTCGACTTTCGGCGGCAACAGCGCCGGATCCCAGCCGGGGCCGCAGGCGAACAACCGGGTCCGCTGCCGTCCGCGAGACACGCGCGCGAAGAGCCGAGGGTCCGCGTTCGCCCGATTCGCCCACAACACCACCGCAGCGGGCGCGCTTCGCCGCACCGCTACCGACAACACTTCTTGTGGCAGCGCAATGCCGAAGAGCTGCGCGCCGATCCTTCGACCCGCAAGAGCGGCGGCGAGCGCGTACACCGGCATGTTGTCCCGTTCATCGGGCACGCACGCGAGAAGGACCGGCCGTTGGTTGCGAGGCTCGTCGAGGACCGGCGTCGCGCGCACTAATGCCGCGTACACGCACTCAGCGAGTAGGTACTCCACTTCCGCACCCGCGTGCACGCCTCGCCACCGCGCGCCGAGCGCAGTGAGAACGGGGTCGATCACGCCAGCCCACGCCTGAAGCACACCCAGCTCGCGAATAGCGTCAACGAGCATTCGCTGTACCGCTCCGACATCCATCGCCAACGCAGCAGTACTCAGACGACGCGCGAGCCGCGAAGGGACTTCGACGTCGTCAGCCGCTGTCTTCGTCTCCGTCGCCTCAGCAGGCTCGGCAGGCGCTGGCACGAAGTCCGCGCGCGGCATCTGCTCTAACGCGTACTGTGCGGCCTCCGCCGTCGAAGCGCCGCGAAGGAGCGCGCGCTGCATGAGTTCGAGACGGCCGATGTCAGAGCTGCCGTAACGGCGATGTCTGCCGTCAGTGTGGCGACTGGGACCGAGACCGTAGCGGCGGTCCCAAGTACGCAGGGTGGACGGCGCGACACCGAGCCGGCGGGCGACCGAGGCCACCGGCAGGGTGGGTTCTCCATCGCCTGATCCGGATCCCACCCGGTCAATATCCAGCCCGTCCGCGGTCCCGGCAACCCGAGCCAAAAGCCCTGCTCACACATCTGGGGGATGCCTAACGGCTGAATCGCCGCCGATCTATTGAACAACTATTGGCGCGCTTCTAACGTTACCGCCGTTGCACCGAATGGAGTATCGGCACCACAGCAGAGCAGCTAATGGCATCGACCGGATGACGGAGGCGGTCAGGATGGCAGACACGCGCAGGCTCCCCGGCCCCAACGCAGACATGTGGGACTGGCAGCTGGAGGGGTCGTGCCGGGGGATGGACAGCGGATCCTTCTTCCACCCGGACGGAGAGCGGGGACCAGCGAGGGCACGGCGCGAGGCCAGGGCCAAGGCGATCTGCCTGTCGTGCCCGGTGCTGGAGATGTGCCGCAAGCACGCGCTCGCCGTGCACGAGCCCTACGGCATCTGGGGCGGGCTGTCCGAATCGGAACGGGACCACATCATCAAGCAGGACAAACGCGCGCTGACCATGGCGCGCATCTGACTTTCATCACGGCGCGGAAGGGGCGGTGTCCACTGTGGACGCCGCCCCTCCGCCGTTTCCGGGCCACAGCGAGAGCGCGAGGTCGATGACTGTCATCAGCGAGTCGAGGCTGACACCGTCGCGCGCTTGCATGGTCAGTCCATAGAAGACAGTCGCGTACAGCGCACTGAGCGCGTCAATGTCCACAGTGGCCGCGAGGTCTCCTTCTTCCACTCCACGACGAAGGCGCTCACGAAGCTGACGTCGCACTTCGTCGCGTGAAGCAGCGAGAAACTTCCACACGGAGGCATTGGCTGGCGTGCAATTGGTAGCCGCCAGAACGACCATGCAGCCCTTCGGATGCCCCGGTTCCACGTACGCGCAAGCGTTGTTGCGAAGCATCGCTTCAACCGCCGCGCGCGCCGTCGGTTCTTCGGTCAACGCGCGCATCGTGTGCCGCCCGTAGGCGGATTGGTAATGCTCGATCGCTTCGCGGAACAGTGCCTCCTTGTCGCCGAAGGCCGCGTACAGACTCGGCGGCTTGATGCTCATCGCCTCGGTCAGCTCCGCCAGCGACGCACCGTCGTAGCCGCGCTCCCAGAACACCAGCATGGCCTGGTTGAGCGCGTGCTCGCGGTCGAACGCGCGCGGGCGGCCACGGGGTGACATGAACCACCTTCTTTAGTGAGCGATACAGAAGTCTTGACCCGATCCATCGTACGCGGCTATTTATTTAGTCATCACTACAGAAAGAGGTGGGGCATGGGCACCCTGGACGGCAAGGTCGCACTGGTCACCGGCGGAAGCCGCGGCATCGGCGCGGCGATCGCACTCCGGCTGGCCGAGGACGGCGCGGACGTCGCGATCACCTACGAACGCGCCGCGGACCGGGCGGCGGACGTGGTCGCGTCCATCGAGAAACTCGGCAGGCGAGGTCTGGCTCTGCGGGCAGACGCCGCGGACGCGGACGCGGTGACCAGCGCGGCCGACCGGACCGCGGCCGAACTGGGCGGGCTGGACGTGCTGGTGAACAACGCCGGAGTGTTCCCGTCGGCACCGGTCGAAGAGCTGACCACGGAAATGATCGACCGCACGCTGGCGATCCACGTGAAGGCCCCGCTGGTGGCGGCCCGGGCCGCGGTACGGCACATGAAGCAGGGCGGGCGGATCGTGTCGATCGGCAGCGATTTGGCGGAGCGCGCGCCATTCGTCGGATTGAGCCTGTACTCAGCGAGCAAGTCGGCGCTGACGGGGATGACCAAGGGCCTGGCGCGCGACCTGGGGCCGCGCGGAATCACGGCGATGGTGGTCCACCCGGGCTCGACGGACACCGAGATGAACCCGGCGGACGGACCGCATTCCGCGGACCAGTTGGCGCATATCGCGTTGGGGCACTACGGAAATCCGTCGGACATCGCGGCCGCGGTGGCTTACCTGGCGGGTCCGGAGGGCCGGTATCTGACCGGGACGTCGATCACGGTGGACGGCGGGTTCACCGCCTGATCGGCTTTCAGCGGTTCCGGACGCACCTCTAGCGCGACCACCGCACGGTACGCCGTCCGCTTGCCGGGGCGAAGAGCTGGCACCGGGATCGCACTGCTGGACGGCCACCCCGTCGATGTCGCCGCGCTGAAGACTTCACCGCCGGCCGTGTTCACCGGAACGGCCGCGATGTTCGGGCGAGCGGGTCTCGCAGAGCTGGGCAGAATGTTCCCCAGCCTGCCGGTCATGCGGAAGCAACCGCCCCACGACGGAAAGCGGGGCGGCACTCCCCGAAGGGAATGCCGCCCCGCCGCAACAACGCAGAGGCTGATCCGCGTCAGTGCGAGTGCCCGTGGCCAGCGGCCTCCGGCTCTTCCTCGACCGGCTTCTCGACCACGGAGCTTTCCGTGGTGAGCACCAGCCGGGCGATGGACGCCGCGTTCGCGACGGCCGAGCGGGTCACCTTGACCGGGTCGACGATGCCGCCCGCGATCAGGTCGGTCAGCTCGCCGGTGGCGGCGTTGAAGCCCTGGCCCCAGCCCTGCTCCTGGACCTTGTTCACGATGACCGCGCCCTCGTAGCCCGCGTTCGTCGCGATCCAGTGCAGCGGGGCGGTGAGCGCGTCGCGGACGATGCGCACCCCGGTGGCCTCGTCGCCGGTCAGGCCGAGATCGCCCTGGAGTTCCTTGACCGCGTGCACCAGCGCCGAACCGCCGCCGGGCAGGATGCCCTCCTCGACGGCCGCCTTGGTGGAAGCCACGGCGTCCTCGATGCGGTGCTTGCGCTCGTTCAGCTCGGTCTCGGTGGCCGCGCCGACCTTGATCACGGCCACGCCGCCGCCGAGCTTCGCGAGCCGCTCCTGGAGCTTTTCGCGGTCCCAGTCGGAGTCGGTGGTCTCGATCTCCTTGCGGATCTGCGCGGTCCGCGCGGCGATGGCGTCCTTGGTGCCCGCGCCGTCGACGATCGTCGTGTCGTCCTTGGTGACGACGACCCGGCGAGCCTTGCCCAGCGAGCCGAGGTCGACCTCGGACAGCTTGCGGCCGATCTCCGCGGAGATGACCTCGCCGCCGGTGACGACGGCAAGGTCGTCCAGGAAGGCCTTGCGGCGGTCGCCGAAGAACGGGGCCTTGACCGCGACCGCGGTGATCGTCTTGCGCAGCGAGTTCACCACGAGGGTGGACAGCGCCTCGCCGTCGACGTCCTCGGCGATGATGAGCAGCGGCTTCTTCGCCTCGACGACCTTCTCCAGCACCGGGAGCAGGTCGGCCAGCGCCGAGATCTTCTCGCGGCTCAGCAGGATGTAGGCGTCCTCGAGGATCGCCTTCTGGTCCTCCGGGTTGGTCGCGAAGTGCGCCGACAGGAAGCCCTTGTCGAACTGGACGCCCTCGGTGATCACCAGCTCGGTCGCCAGCGTGGACGACTCCTCGATGGTGATCACGCCGTCCTCGCCCACGCGCTCGACGGCCTCGCCGAGCAGCTGGCCGATCGTCGCGTCCCGCGAGGTGACGGTGCCGACCTGGGCGATGTTGTCGCGGCCCTTGACCGGGGTGGCCTTGGCCTTGAGGACCTCGATGACCTTCTCCGCGGCCGCTTCGATGCCCTTGCCGACCGAAGTCGGGTTGGCGCCGGCGGCGACGTTGCGCAGGCCGTGCTTCACCAGCGACTGGGCCAGCACCGTGGCGGTGGTGGTCCCGTCGCCCGCGACGTCGTTGGTCTTGGTGGCGACGCTCTTCGCGAGCTGCGCGCCGAGGTTCTCGAACGGGTCGTCGAGCTCGATCTCACGAGCGACGGTGACACCGTCGAGGGTGATCGTCGGGCCGCCGAACTTCTTGTCGAGGACGACGTGGCGACCGCGCGGGCCGAGGGTGACCTTGACCGCGTCGGCGAGCTTGTTCACCCCGCGCTCGAGCGCGCGACGAGCGTCCTCGTCGAAACTGATCTGCTTGGGCATAACGCTTTCCGCTTACCTTTCGGTTGTCGTGCGACGCAAAACGCCCCGCACCCCGGCATGAGCGGGGCCCGGGGCGTCCTTGCGCTGCGAGTGACGCGTCAGTTGATGACGGCCAGCACGTCGCGGGCGGAGAGGATCAGGTAGTCCTCGCCGTTGTACTTGACCTCGGTGCCGCCGTACTTGGAGTAGATGACGACGTCGCCGACAGCCACGTCCAGCGGAACGCGGTTGCCCTTGTCGTCGATGCGGCCCGGGCCCACGGCCAGAACCTTGCCCTCCTGGGGCTTCTCCTTGGCGGTGTCGGGGATGACGAGGCCGGAGGCGGTCGTCTCCTCGGCCTCGCTCGTCTGGACAACGATCTTGTCCTCGAGCGGCTTGATGTTCACGCTCACCGGGTTGACCTCCACGGTCGTCGAAAGCGTCGGCATGATGACTGGTTACGGCTCATACCACCCCCGCCGTCGCGGGTGCCGGGGCGTGTCCGGGCCGTTCGATTAGCACTCTAGCCATGTGAGTGCCAGCTTCGCAAGGAGGGTCCGCCGGACCTGCCGAAACGTGAGACGAAAGCCGCTGACCGGCCCGTTTGCTCCGGGTCGCGCGCGAGCGCCTTCCGCGGGGCGGCAGACGGCCAAGACATCGCCGCCCCATCCGGGCGGATAATCCCCACCAAGTCCCCCGGCGACTGGTTGGATCCGCACAGACAGGCATCCCACCCCTGGAGTCCTCCTATGCTTCGCTCACTCCCGTGGCGGCTGGCCGCTGCCACCACCGGGCTGCTGGCGTTAGTCGCGGTCTCCGCGCCCGCCTCCGCACAGCCCGCCAACGAAGCCCGCCAGCGGGCCTTCGCCGACGCTGCCTCCGAATACGGCGTCCCGGTGGACGTCTTGCTGGCCGTCTCGTACCTGGAATCCCGCTGGGACACTCATTCCGGCGCGCCCAGCACCGCAGCCGGGTACGGCCCGATGCACCTCACCGACGTCCGCACCACCGGCCTGCGGACCAGCGAATTCGACCACCCCGGCGAAGACCCCCGCGGCGACGGCTCCCGTCCGCCCCTGCGCCTGCGGACGCTCGAAGCTCCGACTCCCCCGCCCGGCAGCCAAACCATCGACAAGGCCGCTGAGCTGCTGCACACCGACGCGGCGAAGCTCCGTACGGACGCCGAAGCGAACATCCGCGGCGGCGCGGCGCTGCTGGCCGAGTACCAGCGAGAGTTGGGCGTCAAGAGCGACAACGCGAAGGACTGGTACGGAGCCGTCGCGCGATACAGCGGCTCCGAGGACGTCACCGGCGCGCGCACCTTCGCCAACGAGGTCTTCGCCACCATCACCAGCGGCGTCACGCGTACGACCGACGACGGCCAGGCCGTCAAACTCGCCGCGACATTCGGCCTCACGCCGGACCGCGCGCAGGCGGACCGCCTCGGCCTGCGTGCTGGGAAGCCGCCGGCCACCGAGTGCCCGAGGTCGCTGTCCTGCGAATCGGCGCCCGCGCCGTTCCAGAAGATCGGCGACAGCTACGGCAACTACGACAAGGCCGACCGGCCACGCGACCAGAAGATCGACTACATCGTCATCCACGACACCGAGGGCACCTGGGACTCGGTGCTGAAGCAGGCCCAGACCCCCGGTCAGACCGCGTGGCACTACACGGTCCGCTCCTCAGACGGCCAGGTCGCCCAGCACGTGCCGACCAAGGACGTCGCCTGGCACGCCGGGAACTGGTACCTGAACGAAAAATCCCTCGGCGTCGAGCACGAGGGCTTCGCCGCGCAGGGCACCTGGTTCACCGAGGCGATGTACCGCCAGTCCGCGAAGCTCGTGCGCTACCTCGCCCACCGCTTCGGCGTTCCGCTGGACCGGGCGCACATCCTGGGCCACGACAACGTGCCCGGCCCGAACGCGGACAAGATCAAGAGCATGCACTGGGACCCGGGTCCGTACTGGGACTGGGCGCACTACTTCGCCCTGCTCGGCGCTCCCCTGGAGCACGAGGGCGAACCGGATTCCAGTCTGGTCATGATCGATCCGCAGTTCTCCGCCAACCGCCCGGCGTTCACCGGCTGCGACCAGATCGGGTCCGGAAACCCCTGCCCGGAGCGGAGTTCGGGATCGGTCGTGCTGCGCACCGCGCCGAGCGAGTCCGCGCCGCTGCTGTCCGATGCGGGCCTGCACGGGCCTGAACCATCCACAATGGACGTCGCGGACATCGGCAGCCGCGCGGCCACCGGGCAGAAGTACGCCGTCGCGGACACCCGCGGCGACTGGACCGCGATCTGGTACCTCGGCCAGAAGGGCTGGTTCCGCAACCCGGGCGACGCGCCGACCGCGTATCCGGCGGACGGATTCGTCGCGACGCCCAAGGAGGGCAAGCCGACCGTGCCGGTCTACGGGAGCGCGTACCCGGAGGCCAGTGCGTATCCGAAGGACATTCCGGTGCAGGAGCTCATGCCGCTGCCGTACCAGCTCGGCGCGGGCCAGAAGTACTCGGTCGGCGGGCTGACCGGCTCGGAGTACTACTCGGCGTCCTTCGACGTCGCGACCAACAAGGTCGTGCGGGGCAAGGCGAAGTACGTGGAAATCCAGCTCGGCCACCGCGTGGCGTACGTCAGCCGCGACGACGTCGACCTCGAACCCTCGTGAGTGGCGATCCCGGCGAGAACCGGGATCGCCACTCACGAGTCCAGAGCCACCTTGACCCCCGCGCCGGCCTCCGTATTACGCCGAGTCTTAGCCCACCCGTTACGCCCGCGCACCAGCCGGAACAACGCCCGCCAAGACGTGATGTAGAAGGTGTAGATGTAAGCCGCGTACAGCAGCCCCATCCCCACCCCACGCACAACATTCTTGCTGCGCAAGCATTTCATCTGGTAAATCGGACCCCACACGACGAACGGCAGCAGCCCGAACGAACCGTAGATCGCGAAGAGAATCCAAGCCCCGCCGGTGAACCACGTCCACACCTGGCCGGGATCGCCCGCGGTGCTCACCAGAAGCAGGATGAACGGCACCGGGTACAGCAGCGAGCCGAGCAGCTGCATCCACGGCTGCGCCAGGTAGTACATCATTTCCGCGGCGCCCAAAGTGGACACGTGCGGCGAGTCCCAGATCCGGCGCAGGTACCGCATGCACTGCATGGTTCCCTGACCCCAGCGCGTGCGCTGCACCAGGAACCGGCGGAGGCTGTACAGACCTTCTTGCGCCACATGCGAATCCGGCGTGAACCCGGTGCGCCAGCCCGCGGTGAGCAGGTGCACGCCGAGTTCGAAGTCCTCCAGCAGCGAACCGCGCCACGGGGCCAGTTCGCCGCCCGCGATCGAGTCCAATGCGGACAGCCGGGTGAACTGCCCGTTGCCGCCCATGGAGATCGTGCCGGTGAAGCCGCGGGAGGTCTGGATCGCCGCGATCGCGGTGCGGAACTCCAAGTCCTGCAGCTGGGCGAGCTTGAGTCCGAAGGCGCGGGAGAACCACGTGCGGCCGGGCGGACGGCTGCGGAAGTTGCTCATCCGGACGTCGAGCTGAACGGCGCCAACGGTTTCGTCGCCGAACAGATGGTCTGCCGCGCACACTTCGAGACAGTTCGGCGCAGGACGGCCGTCCGCGTCGACCACTACGACCACCACGCGGTCCCGATCCGCACCTGGACCGAGCCAGTCGTCCAGCTCGCGGTAGGCGGCGTTGAGCGCGTCTCCCTTGCCCGTACGCGCTTCTGGGCGCTGACGGGCGACGAGGTGCAGATTCGGGTCGTAGCCGCCGTTGCGCCGCCACACCGAGCGCACGACGCGGGCGGTGCGGTCGTCGGAGTCGTCGTCCACGACCCACACGTGCGCGCGGCGGAAGGTGCTGCGCAGGTACTTCACCGTCTCGCGGATCACCACCTCCTCGTCGCGGCAGGGGACGAAGAAGTGCCAGGAGAAGTCGGCCGGGTCGCCGACCGGAGCGGGCTTGCGGCGCAGGTACGGCACGACGATCACCACGACGTACACCAGGAACGCGACGCTCATGGTGAGCGCGAACGCCTGCGTGACCGACAGCAGGATCTTCAGGCCGGAACCACTCACGCCGCGGCCCGTTTCTCGGCCTTCGTCTTCTTCGTCGCCAGCCACACGAACAGCACCAGCGAGATCGCGCCGCCGATGACGCTGACCAGCGAGCCGAGCAGCGTGTGGCCCCAGTAGTAGCCCTCGTCGGTGCCGAGCCCGTTGACCAGCCCGACGATGGTGAGAATTCGTAACTGATTAACCAGAATCACCGTGATCGCGGAAATTCCCAGCGAGAAAAACAGCCTCCGGGCATTCTGTGGCCGGAACCACAGAAGTGCGGCGGTCACTAATAGCAGCGGTAGAAGAAGGAAAACCGACGAGCATTCCGGAGTCATCCGCAACCCGAATGGAGTATCGCCGGACAACCCGAAGTAGACCGATTCCCGGTTTCCGGCCACATAGACCCCCGATGAGGTGATAACCCGGAGGATCACCCCAGCCAGTCGCACCTCCAGTTCCCGGTACCCGCGTTCCACGAGCACCAGCACCACCCCCGCGGCGAGCACCCCGAGCACCGCCATACGCAGCGGAAACCGGGATGCGCCTGACACCGGCGCGTTGACTGCTGTCACGACGACCCTCTCAAGAAGAAACCCAGCGGAACCAGGGCGGACCCGGCCACGGTCGTGTCCGCGGCAGCTTCCGCCCTTCGCCGGGCAGCCCCTTTCCGGGGACACCCGAGCAGCTTTCGGCATATTCTTACGCAAGCTTGCTAGTCCGTTAGGGTGATACTTCACACGACCTGGGGAAAGTCGAATTTATTATCACCCGATCTGGTGATTCAGCGAAAAAGCTGTGCTATTTCGGAAACGTCCGCCGATAACCGATCCGCGTGCCGACTCTTGCTCAGCGGGTTTAGTCCGCGCAGCGGCTCGCCCTGAGAAAATTCGGAGGACCAGTGAAGAGACACCTCGTGCGACGAGGCGGCCTGCTCGCCGCTGTCGTGGCGAGCATCGCCCTGGCCGGAGCAGCTCCGGCCAGCGCCGCTCCCGGCGACGGGTCGGCCTACGGCGTCGACGTCAACGTGACGCTGCTCGGCCAGCCCGCGGTGCATCTCGGCCCGCTCGCGGCCGCGAACACCAACGGCCCGACCGAAAGCACCGCGGTTTCCGCGAACGTGCCCGGCGTGCTGACCACCGGCGTGATCAAGACGTCCGCTGTGCGCGACGACAACTCCGGCGCGGTCACGGCGAAAGCGTCCGTCGCCGACGTCGGGCTGCCGCTGCTCAAGGTCGCGGTCGGCAATGTCGGGGTGAAGGCGGTCGAAGCCGTCTGCACCGCGACCCAGGAAGGCGTCAAGGGCTCCAGCACGCTGGCCGGCGCCAGCCTCGGCAGCCTCGGCAAGGTCGACGCCAACCCGGCGGCGAACACCGAACTGAAGGTCCAGGTCGGCCCGCTGCACGTGGCGACGCTGATCCTGAACGAGCAGATCAAGAACAAGGACGGCAGCCTCACCGTCAACGCCCTGCACCTGAAGCTGCTCGGCGGCGACGCGCTGGGCGCGCTCGGCTCGGGCGACGTGATCCTGTCGTCGGCGACCTGCGGCCCGGCCGCTCCGCCGATGCCGCTCGCCTCGGGGGCAGGCATGTGGATCGGGTTCGGCGTGGTCGCCGCGATCGCGGTGCCGGTCGGCCTGCGCGTCTCCCGGCGTCGTTCGGCTGCCTGACCCGGTGAGGTGATGGATCGATGTACAAGATGCCTGGCGCCGGGGTCGGCGTCGCCGGTGGCGGGGTGGGTACCCTCGCCGCCACCGGCGCCGACGTCGGCTGGTGGCTCGCGGTCGGCGTGGCGCTGGTGATCCTCGGGATCGCCGCACTGATCGCCGTCCGCCGCCGGAATCGGCGGTTCTCCCGCCTGGACGGCTGAAGAATCCGGGCTGCCGGCGTGCTCCCGTCGGCAGCCCGGATTTCCGGGACACTCGAAAGGGTGAAAACGTTGGACGTGATGCTGCTGGCCGGGACGCGCCCGGAGGCGGTGAAGCTCGCGCCGCTCGCACTGGCCCTGGAGGCCCGGCCCGGGCTGCGGCCGCTGGTCGTGCACAGCGGTCAGCACCAAGGCATGGTCGAACAGGCACTGGCCCCGTTCGAGGTCGGGATCGACGCGTGGCTCGACCTGCCGCCGCGGGTGTCCGGCACGCAGGCGGAACTGGTGTCCGGCCTGCTGCCCGCGCTCGACGCCGCGCTGCGCCGCTACCAGCCGTCGGCGGTCGTCGTGCAAGGCGACACCACCACCGGACTGGCCGGCGCGCTCGCCGCGTTCTGGCTCGGCATTCCAGTGGTGCACCTCGAAGCCGGACTGCGTACGCACGACTTGGCGGCGCCGTTCCCCGAGGAGGGAACGCGGCAGATGATCTCGCGGATCGCCGCACTGCACCTGGTCCCGACGGCGGCCGCGGGCGCGGCTTTGCTGGCCGAGGGCGTCCCTTCGGAGCGGATCACGCGTACTGGCAACACCGTCGTCGACGCCGTGCTCGCGGTGGCGGCGCGCGACTTGCCCGCGCGCGATCCGGCGCTTGCCTTGCTGGAGATGGGAATCGCCGAAGCAGGCGAGCAGTTGGTGCTGGTGACGTCGCACCGCCGCGAGTCGTGGGGCGAACCGTTGACGCGCACGCTGACTGCGGTGCGCCAGATCGTCGATGCCCATCCGCGCGTGCAGGTGCTGTTCCCGGTGCATCCGAATCCGGCTGTGCGGGAACAGGTCGAGGAGGTGCTGGGCGGAGTCGCGCGAGTGACCGTCACTGAGCCGCTGGAGTATCCAGACCTCGTGCGCGCGCTGCGGTTGGCCTCGCTCGTGCTGACGGATTCCGGTGGTATCCAAGAGGAAGCGCCGACGTTCGGCACGCCGGTACTGGTGTTGCGTGACACCACGGAACGCCCGGAGGCCGTCGAAGCCGGTTGCGCTTGGCTGGTCGGCACCGACACCGAGCTGATCGCCGACACCGCCGCACGCATTCTCCGCGGTGAGATTAACGCTGCCACGTCAGCTAATCCGTACGGAAACGGTTCCGCCGCCGCGCAGTCAGCTTCGGCGATCGAGGCGTTGCTGGGGGTGTCCGTCAGCTCCGCCGCTCTCGTGAGTCCTAAAGGGACACAACATTGACCGGCAGCCCCGGGTTCGCTGAGAAGTCCAGCGGTGCCACGGATCGACCGGCCGCCACCACGTGCGCACCCAACGCCGCGATCATCGCGCCGTTGTCCGTGCACAAGCGCGGCCGCGGCACGCGCAGCTCAATGCCAGCCTCCGCGCACCGCTCCGCCGCCAACTCCGAAAGCCGCGAATTCGCTGCCACGCCACCCGAAATCACCAACGTACCGATGTTCTGTTCGCGCGCGGCACGGATCGCCTTCGCGGTGAGCACGTCCGCGACCGCTTCCTGAAAGGACGCCGCGACGTCGTTCACCGGCACCGGGTCGCCGGTGCGCTCGGTGTTCTCCACCCAGCGTGCCACCGCCGTTTTCAAGCCAGAGAAGGAAAAGTCGAACTTCGCGTCGCGCGGACCGGTCATCCCGCGCGGAAACGCGATCGCCTTCGGGTTGCCCTGCTTGGCCGCCTTGTCGATCGGCGGCCCGCCCGGATACGGCAGCTCCAGCACACGCGCGACCTTGTCGTACGCCTCGCCCGCCGCGTCGTCCACAGTGGACCCGAGTTCGGTGATGCCCGACGCGATGTCGTCCACTCGCAACAGTTGCGTGTGCCCGCCGGAAACCAGCAACGCCAACACCGGCTTCGGCAACGGGCCGTGCTGCAACGTGTCCACCGCGATGTGGCCGGCAAGGTGATTCACGCCGTACAGCGGCACGTCAAGCGCGGTCGCATACGCCTTCGCCGCCGAAACGCCCACCAGCAAGGCACCAGCGAGACCCGGTCCGGCCGTCACCGCGATCGCGTCCACATCGGAGAGTTTCAGCCCCGCCGTGGCGAACGCGCGCTCCGCCGTCGGCACCATCGCTTCGAGATGCGCACGGCTGGCAACCTCCGGCACGACACCGCCGAAGCGAGCGTGCTGGTCCACACTGGACGCGACCTCGTCAGCGAGCAGTTCCACCGTGCCGTCGTCGTGCAGCCGGACGAGGCCGACCCCGGTCTCGTCGCAGGAACTTTCGATACCCATGATGACGCGCGCCATCAGCCGACCACCTCGTCTCGTGCCGGGGCCTGCGCGGGGCGGGCCATGGTGAACGCGTCCGCACCGGAAGGCTGGTAGTAGCGCTTCCGGATGCCGAGTTTCTGGAAACCGTGCGCCTCGTACAGATTCACAGCGGGGTCGTTGTCCGTGCGCACTTCGAGGAAGACCGCCGCGTGCAACTCGTCAGCACGCGTCAGCAACGCACGAAGCAGCGCCTTGCCGATGCCCTGCCCTTGAGCCTCGGGCACGACACCGATCGTGTGGACGCTCGCTTCGTAGTCACCGCGCCGTCCGACCACCGCGAGCCCCGCGTACCCGAGCAGCGTCTCCCCGTCATCCGACCGCGCCGCCAGGTAGTAATGCCCCTGGTCAAGCTCGGAATGGAACGCACGCGCACTCCATGGATCGTCGCCGGGAAAGAGGATCTTCTCGATCTCCGCACACCTCGCGACGTCTGCGCGGCGCAGTTGGTCGAGCTTCACAGTGCAGTCACCCTCTTGCGCGCCGTGGGCTCGACAGCGTCCGGACGACGCAGGTACAGCGGCGTCAACGGCTCCGGCTCAGCGCGCTCAAGAAGCGCCGTACGCGCAACGCGCACCAACCCAGCCGGCGACGGAAACCGCGGCTCGATCGGCACCACGCCCACCGCTGCCGCGTACTGCAACGCCCCGTCGCCCGCCGCGACACGAATGTCAGTCTCGATGTCCGCGGGCCGCTGTACGTGGGGACCGTCCGTGCGCGCACCCGAAGCGTCGTACGCAGCCCAGTAGACCTCGCGGCGCCGCGCGTCCGTGAAGACGAGAAACGGCTTCTCCGTGCGTACGACGTCAGCCGCGATCGCGTCGAGACTGCTCACCGGGTACGCCGGAATGCCGAGCGCGTGCGCGTACGCAGCCGCCGTGGCCATGCCAGCCCGCAGCCCGGTGAATGGGCCCGGCCCGACGCCGCACACGATCGCGTCGAGTTCGCGGAGCGTGACCCCGGCCTCCTCCGCAGCAGCCAGCGCATGCGGGGCGATCAGCTCGCCGTGCGCCCGAGGATCCACCGTGACGCGATCCGCCCGGGGGACAAGCTCAGCCTCGTCGACGGCGACGATGCCCGCCGTCACCGCCGGAGTAGCCGTGTCGATCGCCAATACCAGCACGATTTCCCAGGATAGCTCTGGTCCGAAGGGGACCGGGGAGCGGGCGGGGCGGTCTCCGGGGTCCAGGAAGATACGTTCCGTGACGAAGCTGTGCCACCTGAGGTGCCGCAGGTGACCCAGCCGCTCAATGTGCGGAAATACGAACAGAACCCTGGTGCTCTGCTCCCCAGGCCGCCGAGGTCTTCAACGCGGTCCGCAACCGCAAAATCGCCGGCCAGGTAGCCCCGGTCTGCACCTGGAACGACCGCGAAACAGCTTCTTCGCCATCGTCCTGCTCCCCGGGAAGGGCGGCCTCGCCACCGTCTACCAAAATACGACCCCTGCGCGGTCGCCCTGAATGCGGCAACGCCGGTCGTCGCCACCCTCCGGGCAGGTTCCTGACACCTGCCCGGCTTGGGGGATTTTGTCCGCACGCGGAACCTCGACCGATTAAGCTCAGTCAGAGCATCGGCAGTCGCAGACAGTGCCGCCGGGAGCGAGGGGAAGCGTCATCGTGGGCAATGGGCAGTCGTCCAGCAGCAGCCAGCCGGCGGACGGTCGCGCGGGGTATGTCGACCCGGAAGAGCAGGCCAGGCGCGACCGCCAGGACAAGCAGTTCGGCGAAGCGATGAACTCCAACGGCGTGCGCGCCTACCAGCAGCGCGCGGCTGAAGACGCGAAGGTCAACGCCGCGGCGGCGGGCGGCGGGTTCAACATGGACGTCGACGCGATGCGGAAGCTGCAGCCCAGGTGGCAGGAGATCGCGGACAAGCTCAGCGACATGGTGCGAGCAGGCGGTCAGTTGAAAATCGTGCCTCCGCCAGCCGACGACCCGGCCAGCACGCTCCAAAAGAAGGCCGCTGACGGCCACGCCGATGCCTACGTAGCGAGCTTGCAGCAGCAGGAGTACGCAAAGGGCTACGCGCTCAAGTTGAAAGACGCAATCGCCAAGTACGAAGAGCAGGACCAAGCCAACACCAGCAGCCTGCGCAAGCAAGGATGACCTGCGTGAAGCCCATTACTCTCGCCACGACAGGTTGCCTCCTCCTTCTCGCTGCCACCGCTTGTTCCTCAACCCCGGGAACTCCGGTTCCAGCGACACCCGAGTCGTCCTCCGCGCCGACGAGCACCACGCGCAGCGTGCCCAAGGTGAGCAACCCGCTCGACGCGACCAAATACGAGCAGAACCCCTGCGCGCTGCTCAGCCAAGCCCAGGCAACCGAGGTCATCAACGCCGTCCGCCACCGGCAGGGCAACGGCCTCGTCGCACCGCTGTGCACCTGGTACGACGACAGGGACAACAGCGTCGGCCTCGGGCTGCTTCCCGGCCAAGGCGGCCTCGCCGGCGCCTACACCAACGCCGACAGCGAATCCGGATACTTCGAAGCCGCCCCCGACGTCAACGGCTACCCCGCCGTCTTCGCGGGTACAACCGACGACCGGAAACGCGGCGGCTGCCAAATCGCCGTCGGAATCAAAGACGACGAAACCTTCACCGCCTCCGTGCTGCTCGACAAATCGTTCCCCGGCTACAACGACCCGTGCGCGCTGGCAGCGAAAACCGCGACCGCTGCCGTCACCACTCTCAAGGCAGGTGCTTGATGGCTAACCTTTCCCCGCAGGAAATCGTTCACCTGGTCAAATCGGGCAAGGGTTCCGGCGGCATGTTCCACGGTTCCGACCAGTCGGCGGCCCTCTCCTCTCAGCACGAGGACATCGCCAGCGAAATGCGGCAGCTTCAGAGCTCGATGGACGAGTACTGGAAAGGCGACGCCGCCGGTCGGGCATACGTTGGGGCTGGGCCACTGGTCCAGGCTTCCCAGACCAGTGGCCAGCACCTCGCGCAAGCGCAGGCGCTCTACTCCGGTCAGGGCGGTTCCTTCGACGGACTGCGCGACAAGATCGCGTCGGTCGGCGATCTCGGGGACAAACCGGCGGACGACTGGGTCAGCGACACTCCGTTGTCTTTCCTCTCCAACCGTTCCGACGAAATCGATGCGTGGAACAAAAAAGCGCAAGAAGTCGTCAGCAGTTACGAGTCTTATCACGGGGAATCGACGGACAACTCCGCTCGCTGGGCGGACCCGTCGCAATACGGGCAGCTGGCTCTCCCCTCCGCTGGCGGTGACTTCACCATCACCCAGCCCGGCGGCACCGGCACCGCGCATCTGCCCACGCACTACACCCCGGGCGGCCCCGGCGGCACCCATTCCGAGGGCGGCTACGTCGGCGGCAGCACCGGCAGCGACACCACCCACCGCGACCACTCCGGCGATCGCACTGGGCCGCCGGGAACGTTGCCGCCTTCGGACACCCACCGGTGGGACCCGGTGTCTCCGCCGCACAGCAATCCGCCGGAGACGCCGGGCAAATACGTTCCGCCGCACAACAACCTGCCCGACGACACCCGGACGTCCAGTTACGTTCCGCCGGACCTGACGAGCACCAACAACCCCAACAGCACCAGCAATCCCAACTCCTGGTCGTTCAACAGCAGCAACCCCAACACCACCGGCGGGGGCGGCAGCAGTCTGTACACACCGGGGATCCCGGGAACCGGCGGCGGCAACGCGGGCAGCAACGGCAGCGGCAACGCGGGTAGCAACGTCGGCCGAGGAGCGGGGACCGGCACCGGTCCCTTCGGCAACGCAGAAGGGACCGCGCGAGGCGGAGCGGCGGCGGGAGCCACCGGGCGTGCCGGGGCGTCGGGCATGGGTGCGGGCGCGATGGGCCGCGGCCAGAAGGGCGAAGTGGAAGAAGACCTCGTCCACGAGACCGCCGACTACCTGGTCGAGCAGGATCCCGACGCCGCGCTCATCGGGGACCTTCCGAAGGCGGTTCCGCCGGTGATCGGGCTCTGACGATGCTCGTGCTCGCCCGTGAGCTGGTGCTCCCTGCCGACTGCCTGCCCCTCGCGGCGGAACTGGCTGGGGTTTCGCTCCCGGCGGCGCTCGCGCCCGACCCGCTTTGGCGCGACCCCGAGGAGACGCGCGCGTACCGCGAAGCCGCGGTGAGCGCCATGGCCGACCAAGGTGTGTGGGGTCGCGGCGGTCTGGACGAGACGTTCGTCCGGACCATGACCGTGTTGTGCCGTGGGGCCAGCGAACTTTCGGCGACCGTCGAGAGCGGGCGGGATCGGCGGTATCGGCTGGTTGTCGCGGCACTAGGCAAGGACGGGGTGCTCGCTTGCCACATGCCCTCCACCAGCACGGTGGTGGTGCGGCCGGCCCGAGCCGAGGCGCTGGCCGAGGATCTGATCCGGGAGTTGCCGCGCGTCCAGCCTGCGCAGGGGCAGGCGGTGTCGGTGCCGGAATCGGCGTTGAACCTGGCTATCGACGGCGGTCCGGCCCGCCAGGATGTGCGGCATTTGCTTGACGTCGCCGCGTTGCCGAGGGTGGGCGGCGGGCAGATCACCGCGGGGGTCCGCGACGGGCTCGGCGGGCGGCGGATCAGCGGGCGCGACATCTGCACGTATTACGACACCGAGCACGGGCGTTACCTGTTCTCCTTCTCCGAAACCGACGGCGGCGAGCGGTACGTGAACGTCGCACCGGCCCGGCCCGAAACGATGGTCGAGCGCGTGCGCGCGCTGCTCGACAATCTCGCCTGAACCTGGGTACCCCGGACAATCCGGAGCTGTGAATCGCGTCGCAGGTGGCGACCGCCACAAGGCGGTACGGTGCGGTTCCAGGTGCCGGTGACGCAGGAGGTCCGCGAAAGTGCCCGATCCGCTGTTTCCCGCAGTCGCCGCCGGATCCGGCAAGGAAGCGCTGCGCTTCGGCGACCGAAAACTCAGCTACGCCGAACTCGGCGCGGTCGCCGGGGCGCTGGCCGCCGAGCTGCCGCGAGACCGCCGGGTCGCGGTGTGGGCGACGCCGACGCCGCACACCAGCGTCGCGGTGGTCGCCGCGTTGCTCGCCGGGGTTCCGGTGGTGCCGCTCAACCCCAAGATCGGCGAGCGCGAACTCGGCCACATCCTCGCCGACAGCGAGCCCGCGCTGGTGCTCGCCGAGCCCGGCGTCGAACTGCCTGCCGCGCTTGACCTGCCGCGACACGACATTCCGCTGGCGGGCGACGGGAAGCCGCCGGCCGGCGAGCCGGACGCCGAAGCGCCCGCGTTCATCGTCTACACCTCGGGCACGACCGGTCCGCCCAAGGGCGTCGTACTCCCCCGTCGCGCGATCGCGACCACACTCGACGCGCTTGAGGACGCCTGGCAGTGGACGGCCGACGACGTGCTCGTCCACGGCCTGCCGCTGTTCCACGTCCATGGCCTGATCCTCGGCATCCTCGGTCCGCTGCGCCGCGGCGGCTCGGTCCGCCACCTTGGCCGGTTCTCCCTCGAAGGCGTCACCGAGGAACTCGCGAACGGCGCGACGATGCTGTTCGGCGTCCCGACGATGTACCACCGGATCGCCGAAGCGGTCGCGGCCGACGAAGCCCTCGCTGACGCGCTCAAGTCCGCGCGGCTGCTGGTCTCCGGCTCGGCCGCGTTGCCGGTGCACGACCACCAGCGGATCACCGCCGCGACCGGACAGCAGGTCGTGGAGCGCTACGGCATGACCGAAACCCTGATGAACACCAGCGTCCGCGCCGACGGCGAGCGCAAGCCGGGTTCGGTCGGCGTCCCGCTCGCCGGGGTCGAGCTTCGGCTGGTCGACGAGTCCGGGGCCGCGGTGGAAGAACCCGGCGTGGTCGGCGAGATCCAGGTCCGCGGGCCGAATCTGTTCACCGAATACCTCAACCGCCCGGACGCGACCGCCGCCGCGCTCGACGGCGACTGGTTCCGCACCGGCGACATGGCCACCCGCGACCCCGACGGCTACGTCCGGATCGTCGGCCGCAAGGCCACCGACCTGATCAAGAGCGGCGGCTACAAGATCGGCGCGGGCGAGATCGAGAACGCGCTGCTGGAACACCCGAACGTCGCCGAGGTGGCGGTGACCGGCGAACCGGACGACGACCTCGGCGAGCGGATCGTCGCGTGGGTCGTGCCGGACGGCGAACGCCCGACCGTGGAGGACCTCGCCGGCCACGTGTCGAAGCTGCTCGCCCCGCACAAGCGGCCGCGCGTCGTGCGATACCTGGATGCCTTGCCGCGCAACGACATGGGCAAAGTCATGAAGCGAGCGCTGGGATGAGGACCACCGCGCGCGAGCTGCTGGCCGGCCTCTCCACCGGGTTCGCCGATCTGCCCGTCGCGGACACCCCGGCGGACGATCCGCTCGGCTGGCCGGGGTATCCGGAGGCTCGCGCCGCGGCCGCCGCGCGCACTGGCGAAACCGAATCGGTGGTCGTCGGGGAAGCGCGCATCGGCGACGTGCCCACGGTGCTGATCGCCTGGGAGTTCGGCTTCCTCGGCGGTTCGATCGGACAGCAGACCGGCGACCGCGTCGAAGCCGCCTTCGCCCACGCGAAAGAGCGTGGACTGCCAGTGGTTTCGCTGGTCGCGACTGGCGGCAGCCGGATGCAGCACGGCATGCGCGCGCTTTCCCAGCTCCAACGAATCGCGCGCGCCTCCGCGGAAGCGCGCGCGGCGGGCGTCCCGCAGATTTCCGTTCTCCGCGACCCGTCGACCGGCGGCGGCTGGGCGACGCTCGGCGCCGGTTCCGACGTCGTGTTGGGACTGCCGGACGCGCAAGTGGGCTTCGCAGGCTCCCGCGTACGGCCTGCAACGTCTCCGGCAGAGGCGTACACCGTCGAAGCGAAGCTTGAGTGGGGCCAAGTCGACCGTCTCGTTGAAACAGCGGAGCTGGGAGACGTACTCGCGCGCTGGCTACAGCTGTTGGCCTCGCCGTCGACAGAGCCTGCTCCCCCGCCGAACGCCCTTCGCGACACCGCGCTGCCCGAAACCGGCTGGGACGCCGTACGTGCGGCGCGCGCTTCTTCGCGAGCGCGTGCACCCGAGTACCTCGACGCGTACTTCGACTGGCGAGAGAACGTACAAGGCGACCGTGCCGGTCACGTGGACGAAGGCGTCCAATGTGGCTTCGGTTGGCGAGACGGCCGCGCGATCGCGTACGCAGCACAGTGCGGCACCGCGACGCGTCCGGCCGGTTTCCGCACCGCAGAGCGACTCGTCCGGCTGGCGTCCCGGTTAGGGATTCCGGTGCTGACTCTGGTGGACACTCCCGGCGCGGCAAACGACACGGAAGCGGAAGAAGGCGGGATCGGACCAGCGATCGCGGAGCTGTTCGAGGCGATCGCCACCGCCGCGGTGCCGGTCACGACGCTGGTGATCGGCGAGGGCGGTTCGGGTGGTGCGCTGGCTTTCGCCGCTTCGGGCGCGACGTGGATCGCCCCGGACGCTTACTTCTCGGTCACTTCCCCGGAAGCCGCGGCGGCGATCCTGAAACGCCCGATGACCGAAGTGCCGGCCGTGGCCGACCAGCTGCGGTTGCGCCCGCAGGATCTGGTCGGCCTCGGCCTGGCACTCGGAATCGTCGAGTCCTGACGGGTCACGCCTCGACGGCGCGGACCCGCCACTTGCGCTGCGCGTAGGACGCGAGGGTGGCCGCTACAGCGACTCCCGCGGTTGCACAGCTTGCGATGGCCACGAATACTGCCGTCATTGCGGCTCCTCCTCACGGGTTGCACACGTCGATACCGTCGGCGAATCCGGGTGATCCGCTGGCCGACGTGTGCGAGTTGATGGGGTTTTACAGGTATCTACCTGCTATAACGCATGCTCCCCGGTCTGCGTTACCTGCGCTACCCCCGAGCGGGAGTGAGACGTATCACGTTAGGCTTTGGACTGCTCGCGGTAGGTGAGGTCGGGGGCTCTGCGCAGGGAGTCCTGCAAACGCGAAGGGAGCGATGTGACAGAGGCAGCAGACGGGAGGGGGCCGTCGGGCGGCGCCACCGTCACGGACGACGCGACAATGCGCCGGGCGGTCGGCGCGGCCGCGGTCGGCAACATCACCGAGTGGTTCGACTTCGGGGTCTACGGCTACCTCTCCACCACCATCGAGGCGCAGTTCTTCCCACCCGGCAATCCCGCGCTGGCCCAGCTCGCGACGTTCGCGACCTTCGCCGTGGCGTTCCTGGTGCGTCCGCTCGGCGGCCTGTTCTTCGGCCCGCTCGGGGACAGGATCGGCCGGACCAAGGTGCTCGCGGTGACGGTCATCCTGATGGCCACCGGCACGTTCCTCATCGGACTGATCCCGTCGTACTCCTCGATCGGGCTGGCCGCGCCGATCCTGCTGGTCTGCGCCCGGGTTCTCCAGGGCTTCTCCACCGGCGGCGAGTACGCCGGCGCGATGACGTTCATCGCCGAGTACAGCCCGGACCGCCGCCGCGGCTACTTCGGCAGCTTCCTGGAGTTCGGCACCTTCATCGGGTACGCGCTGGGCGCGACCGTCTCGTCGGTGCTCCCGCTGGTTTCCACCCCGGCCTTCATGGACACCTGGGGCTGGCGGATCCCGTTCATGGTGGCGCTCCCGCTCGGCATCGTCGGGGTCTACCTGCGGACCAAGCTTGAGGAGACGCCGGCATTCCAGCAGCTGCTCGACGAGTCCGGCAAGCGCGAGGACTCCGAGGCCAAGCACGTGGTGCGGACGATCTTCTCGAAGTACTGGCCGACGATGCTGCTGGCCGGCGGGCTCGTGGTGACCTGGAACGTCACCAACTACATGCTCACCAGCTACATGCCGACCTATCTCAAGGACGACCGCACCATGTCCGAGAACGGCGGACAGGCGATCTCGGCCACCGCCGCGGAATGGCTGCAGATCGGCGTGCTGTGGCTGGGCGTGCTGCTGATCCCGCTGCTCGGCAAGCTCAGCGACAAGTACGGCCGCAAGCCGATCCTGTGGGTCGGCGCGGGCGGGCTGATCGTGCTCGGCCTGCCGATGGTGCTGCTGCTCAAGAGCGGCTCGCTGATCTCGGTGCTGCTCGGCCTGGTCCTGATGGGCCTGCTGCTGATCTGCTTCTCCTCGACCTGTCCGTCCACGCTGCCCGCACTGTTCCCGACCGAGGTCCGCTACGGCGGGCTGTCGATCTCGTTCAACATCTTCGTGTCCGCGTTCGCCGGGACGGTGTCGCTGGTGATGAGCGCGTTGGTGCTGGCCACCGGGGATCTCAAGTGGCCGGGGTACTACCTGATGATCGCCGGCGTGGTCGGCGTGCTCACGCTGCTGAAGCTGAAGGAGACGGCGAGGAAACCGTTGCCGGGCTCGGCTCCTTCGCTGTCCGCCAGCGAGGAAGCCACGGCCGGGCGGTAATCGCCTGACCAGCGGTGAAGGACTCCTTGCGGGAATCTGATTCCGGCAAGGAGTCCTTCCCGGCTTTCAGGCCGCTTGCAGTTCGTCGACCCGGGCGGTCCAGGAGCCGTGCGGTTCCAGCACGAGGGTCCGGGTGTCGTCGTCGTGCCGGGTCAGGCGGATGACCAGGTGGTTCTCGGACAGCCGCTCCGCACTGCCCTCGCCCCACTCGACGACCACCGCGGACGATTGCAGGTCAGTGTCCAGATCGAGGTCGTCCAACTGGGACAGGTCGCCGCCGAGGCGGTACGCGTCCACGTGGATCAGCGGGACCCCGGCCGCCCCCGCGGCGTGCACCCGCGCCAGCACGAAGGTCGGCGAGCTGACCCGGCCGCCGACGCCGAGACCGTCCGCGATCCCGCGGGTCAGCGTCGTTTTCCCGGCCCCGAGCGGACCGTCCAGCAGCACCAGGTCGCCCGCACGCAGGGCCGCGCCCAGCGTCCGCCCGAAGGCCATCGTGTCCTCGGGGGTTTCCAGAATCACCTTGTCCACCACCAGTTTCGCCGGTTCGGCGCGGCGCTGCCCCCACAGCGCTGCAGCAGGTCGATGAGATGGCTGTTCACCAGCTCGGGCTGTTCGAGCTGCACCATGTGCCCGGCTCCGCGCACGCGCACCAGCTCGGCGTCCGGCAGCTCTTCAAAGATGCGCTCGGCATGCGCGAACGGCGTGAAGCGGTCCGAATCGCCGCCGATGACCAGCACTTGCGCGTGTTTCAGCCCGGCAAGCACAGCGTAGCGGTTGTGGCTGCCGAGAGTGTCCACGAAGTTGATCAGCCCGCGCACCGGCGTCACCGCGAGCATTTCCAGCATGAAGTCGACCAGGCGCGGCGAGACGTCGCGGCTGCCGAACGCGAGCCGGCGCACTGCCTGCCGGGTCAGCTGACCACCGGCTGCGCGCACGAACTCCACCAACCCGGGTTGCCACCCGGCCAGCTCGCCGACGCCGCGCGTGAGCGGGTTGTACTTGGACAGCAACGGCCTCGGCAACCCGCGCGCACCCACTTCGCCCGCCGCGGTCGCGATGAAGGCAACTCCGCACACGCGGTCCGCGAAGAGGTCTGTCCGTTGCGCGGCCAGCTCCATGATGACCATGCCGCCCATGGAATGTCCCATGAGGACGATCGGTCCTTCGGGCACTATCGCGCGCAGCACGCTGTCGAGATCGTGCGCGAGCTGTTCGATCGTCGACGTCTCCGTGGAGGCTTCGCCGGACAGACCGTGGCCGCGATGGTCGTAGTAGACCTGCCGTACGCGCGGCAGCCGCAGCGAAGCGACGTCGCGGCGCTGGAAGTGCCACGAGCGCCGTGAAAGCGCGAAGCCGTGTACGCCGACGAGAGTCAGCTCCGGCTTCTCGCCGTCCTCAGGATCGATCTCCTCGACCGACAGCGGCGTACCGTCTTCAGCCGCGACAGTGGACGTCCTGTCCGGCTTCAGCTCGCCTAGCGGCTCCTCGGCGAACGGGTCCTCGGTCGGTTTGCGTTGCTGCGACGCGACGACTGCCGCTGCCGCACCCGTCACGACCGCTCCGACTCCGCCAGCAATCGCCCACAGCCGGGCCGAAGGAATCACTCCCGCTCCCCCACGTATCGGCGGTGCACGCGCGGCCGGTACATCGAGGTGACGATCTCGTAGTCGATGGTGCCGAGCTTGTCCGCCCATTCGCGCGCGGTCGGCTCGCCGGAGCGGCCTGATCCGAACAGCACGACCTCGTCGCCGACCTGGGGCACGTCCTCGTTGCCGACGTTGACCACGAGCTGGTCCATGCAGACCCGCCCGACGACCGGCCGCCGCTTCCCGCCCAGCCAGACGTCCATCCGGCCGGACAGCGTGCGCGGCACCCCGTCGGCGTATCCGGCGGGCACGAGCGCGAGCGTGGTGTCCTCCTGCGCGGTCCAGGTGTGCCCGTAGGAGACGGACTCGCCAGCCGCCAGCGGCTTGGTGAGCACCACGGTGGAACGGAAGGTCATCACCGGACGCAGGTCGTCGTCGGTGGGCACCGGGTTGAGGCCGTACATCGCGATACCCGGGCGGACCAGGTCGAAATGCAGGTCGGGCCGGGTGAGCGTGGCCGCGGAGTTCGCCAGATGCCGGATCGGGTCGAGACCAGCGGCACGCGCCGCGTCGTAGGCCTCGGCGAACAGCTTCGCCTGTGCGTCGATCGACGCGTGCCCCAGCTCGTCAGCGCAGGCCAGGTGCGACCAGATGGCCACGACCTCGACACCGCGCGCCGTGGCCGCCGCCTCGGCCAGTGCCGGCCAGCCGGCGGGCGGGCAGCCGTTGCGGCTCAGCCCGGTGTCGATCTTGAGGTGCACACGGGCGCGCTTTCCGGCACGCGTCGCCGCGGCGTCGACCCGGGCCAGCTCGCCGAGCGAGCTGACGCCAAGGTCGATATCCGCCTCGATGCCGGGCGTGAAATCCAGTTCCGGCACGTCCAGCCAGCTGAACAGCCGCACGGACAGGCCCGCGGCCCGCAGGTCGAGGGCTTCCCGCAGCGAGCAGGTGCCGAGCCAGCTCGCCCCGGCCTCGACCGCGGCGCGCCCGACGGGGACCGCGCCGTGGCCGTATCCGTCGGCCTTGACCACGCACATCACGGCCGCGCCGGTGGCCCGGGCGGCCAGCAGGGAAACGTTGTGGCGCACTGCGCCGAGATCGACCACGGTCTCGGCGTGCGGAGAACTGGCAGTCATAACGACTGCCAGTTTCCCACGCTATCGGCTCAGGAGAGACGCTGCCCGGACGTGCCGGAGAACACGTGCAGCTCGTCCGGACGGATCCGCAGGTGCAGGGTGTCGCCCATGCCGGGCGGCGTACGCGGGTCGACGCGGGCGACCACGTTGCGTGACGAACCCTCGGCGCTCTCCTCGACGCCGGCGCCGAGCTTGCCGTAGACGTAAGCGTCCGAGCCCAGCTCCTCGACCAGTTCGACCTTGATCGGCAGCGAGCCGTCGGTGTCGGTGGTGACCTCCAGCGACTCCGGGCGGAAACCGATGGTGACCATGTCGCCGTCGGCCGCGGACCGGACCTCGGGCTTGAGCGGCACCTGCACGCCGCCGACCTCGGCACCGTCCGCGGTGAGCTTCGCGGCGACCAGGTTCATCGCCGGGGAGCCGATGAAGCCCGCGACGAAAACGTTTGCGGGCCGGTCGTACAGCGCGCGCGGGGTGTCGCACTGCTGGAGCAGACCGTCCGACAGCACGGCGACGCGGTCACCCATCGTCATGGCCTCGACCTGGTCGTGGGTCACGTACACGGTGGTGACGCCGAGCCGGCGCTGCAGCGCGGCGATCTGCGTACGGGTCGAGACACGCAGCTTCGCGTCGAGGTTCGACAGCGGCTCGTCCATCAGGAAGACCTGCGGCTCGCGCACGATCGCACGGCCCATCGCGACGCGCTGCCGCTGACCGCCGGACAGCGCCTTCGGCTTGCGGTCCAGGTACTGCTCGATGTCCAGCAGCTTCGCCGCGTCGAGCACCTTCTGCTTGATCTCCGACGCGGGCCGCCCGGCGATCTTCAGCGCGAAGCCCATGTTCTGCGCGACCGACATGTGCGGGTACAGCGCGTAGTTCTGGAACACCATCGCGATGTCGCGCGAACGCGGCGGCAGCTGGGTGACGTCGCGGTCGCCGATCCAGACCGCGCCCTCGTCGATGTCCTCCAGGCCGGCGAGCATCCGCAGCGCGGTGGACTTGCCCGAGCCCGACGGCCCGACCAGCACGAGGAACTCGCCGTCGGCGATCTCCAGGTCCAGCGCGTCGACCGCGGGACGCTCCGTCCCGGAGTAGCGCCGGGTCGCCTTGTCGTAGGTGATGCTGGCCATCGGTCAGTCCTCTCCCAATTTCGCGGAAACCCCGTGCGCGGCCTCGCGCGCGTCGAGGTGGCGTTGCTGGATCTCGATGCTCGCGGCGCGCAGCGCCCCGGCTGGCTCGCCCAAGACGAGCTGGTTTTTGGTCCCGGCCCACGCGGGCGGCTCGGTGGCACCGCCGAGCGCCCAGGCGGCTTGCCGGGCGGCGCCGAGCGCGACGTACTCGCCGACCTCGGGGATCACGACGGGCAGGCCGAGCACGATCGGCGCGATCGCCCGCACCGCGGCGGACTGCGCGCCGCCGCCGATGAGCAGCACGCGTTTCACGGCCATGCCCTGCGCGCGCACCGCGTCGAGTCCGGCGGCCAACCCGCAGACCATGCCCTCGACGGTCGCCCGCGCGACGTTCTCCGGCGTCATGTTCGCCCTGGTCAGACCGTGCAGCGAACCGGTCGCGCCGGGCAGGTTCGGGGTGCGCTCGCCATCGAGGTACGGCAGCAGCGTGAGGCCGCCCGCGCCCGGTTCGGCGGCCAGCGCGAGCCGGTCGAACTCGGCCAGGTCGACCCCGAGCATCGCCGCGCCCGCGGTCAGCACGCGGGCGGCGTTGAGGGCGGCGGTCAGCGGGAGGAACCGGCCGGTGGCGTCGGCGAATCCGGCGACCAGGCCGCTCGCGTCCGCCGCGCCGGTCTCGGTGACGCCGAAAACCGTGCCGCTGGTGCCGATCGAGATCACCGCATCGCCCGGGGCCAGTTCGAGCGCGAGGGCGGCGGCCATATTGTCGCCGGTGCCTGCGGAGACGAGCATGCCGTCGCTGGTGTGCCCGGCGACGTCGGACGGACCGAGCACCGTCGGCAGATCCGGGGTGCGGCCGCCGAACGCGTGCGCGAGCACGTCGGGGCGGTAAGTGTTGTCCGTGGGCGAGAAATAGCCGGTGCCGGAGGCGTCGCCGCGGTCGGTCACCGCGGTTTCCGGCTGGCCGAGCAACCGCCAGGTGAGCCAGTCGTGCGGCAGCAGAACGCGTGCGACCCGGTCGGCGTTCTCCGGTTCGTGCTCGGCGAGCCAGCGGAGCTTGGTGACGGTGAAGCTCGCGACCGGCACCAGTCCGACCGACTTCGCCCAGACCCCGGGTCCGCCCAGCTCGTCGGTGAGGTCCTTGGCCGCCTGCGCGGAGCGGGTGTCGTTCCACAGCAACGCCGGCCGGACAACCTCGCCAGCCTCGTCGAGCGTGACCATGCCGTGCTGCTGACCGCCGACGCCAATGGCCTGCACGCCGTCGAGGACGTCGCGAGTGGCGTCCGCAAACGCTTGCGCCCACGCTGCGGGGTCGACCTCGGTGCCGTCCGGGTGCGGTGCCCGGCCGGTGCGCACGATCTCGCCCGTGCGTGCGTCGCAGACCACGACCTTGGTTGACTGGGTCGACGAATCGACCCCGGCCACCAGCTCAGCTGTCATAGGGCTGCCCCTCCTCGACGTACTCCGCGGTCTCGACCGCCGTTCCTTCGTTCAGCGCCGCCTCGATCTCCTCGGTGGGAGTGGCTTCGCTGGTGATCAGGAGGTCGTAATCGCCGACGGTGCCGTGCGCGTAGGTCGCGGTGCGGCCGAACTTCGAATGGTCGAGCACCAGCACATTGCGGTTCGCGGCGCGTAGCACGGCCTTCTTCAGCTCGGCGTAGTCGCGGACCGGGTGGAACAGCCTGCCGACCGCGACCGCGCTCACCGAGACGAACGCGATGTCCACGCGAACACGCTCAAGCAGCGCGAGCACGTCGGGACCGGAGCAGGAGTCGTACTCGGGGTCGTAATGCCCGCCGGCGAGAACCACCTCGACGCCGGTGCCCAGCAGCCGCGCGGCCTGCAGCGAGTTGGTGATGACAGTGCGGCGCTCGATCCGGGCCAGCCGCTCGACCAGCGGGAACAGCGTGGTGGAGTCGTCCACGAACACCGCCTGGCCGGGCTCGACCTGCTGGATCGCCAGGTCAGCGAGGGCTTCCTTCTCGGCCGAGTGCAGCGTGAACCGGCTGGCGGTCTCCATCGTGAGCGCCGGATAGGCCTCGACCTTGCCTCGCAGCTTCCGCAGCAGCCGCTTGTCGGCGAGTTCGTCGAGGTCGCGGTGCATCGTCATGAGGCTCACGCCGAACCGGGCGGTGAGGTCGTCGATGCGGGCTTCGCCCTGGTCAATGACGTAGTCGAGAATCTCCTGCCGCCGCTGCTCCACCGCGGCGTCGGACGGGCGCGCCTTCGGCCGTCCTGGCGTGTCTCGACTCACATCTCGTTCTTACCAGATATCGCGAGCCGAGTTAACACATAACTCGATAACTATGCGGTCGCGCGGATCAGCCGGAGTGCGGCGGGGATGGCGTCGACGAGGCCGGACGCGGAGGTGGGCACGTCCTCGGCGGCGAGCGCACCCGCCAGCGAATGCACCTGCGCGGCAGCCGCGGCGGCCAGCCACGGATCGAGCCCGGCGGCCAGCAGCGAGCCGACCAGGCCGGTCAGCACGTCGCCGGAACCGGCGGTGGCCAGCCACGAACCACGCGGGGTGTTCACCGCGACGCGGCCGTCCGGTGCGGCGACGACCGTGCAGTGGCCTTTCAGCAGCACGACAGCGTCGTACTTCTTCGCCGCCTCCCGTGCGGCCGCGACGCGATCCGCGCCCGGGCGGCGGCCCATCAGGCGTTCGTACTCGCCGGCGTGCGGGGTGAGCACGAGCGGAGTGTCCGGGTCGCGGGCGTCGAGGACTTCGGGGGTGTTCGCGATGATCGTGGTGGCGTCGGCGTCCGCGCACACCGGGACGCCCTGGCCGAGGATGTGCCGCAGGATTTCCCGGCCCTCCCCGCCGGTGCCGATGCCAGGGCCGACCACCCACGCCTGCACCCGGCCCGCGTCGGTGACCGAGCCGGTCGCGACGATTTCCGGCCAGCGCGAGCGCACGACGTCCGCGGCGTGCCCGGCGTAGCGGACCATGCCCGCCGTCGCGCGGACCGCGGACCCGGACGCGAGCACCGCCGCGCCGGGGTAGGTCGCCGATCCGGCCGCGATGCCGGCTACGCCCTGGGTGTATTTGTCGTCCTCCGGGCCGGGGATCGGCCACACCTCGGCGACGTCGGCCAGGTCAAGGCGGTGCAGATCCGGCTCGTCCAGCCAGGGCCGCAGGCCGATGTCCACCAGCACGACCTCGCCGCATTCCTCCGGGGCCAGCACATGCACGGGCTTGAGCGCCCCGAAGGTGACCGTGCGCGCGGCGGTGACGTGCGGGCCGTCGACCGCGCCGGTGTCCGGGTCGACACCGCTCGGCAGATCCACCGCCACCACGGGCGCTTCGATCCGCGCGACCAGTTCGGCCGCTTCCGGGCGCAACGGGCCGCGAGCCGAAATGCCGATGATGCCGTCCACGACGACATCCGCCTGTTCGATCCATGGTGCACTGTCCGCTATGGACACCACGCGACCGCCGGATCGCCGCAGCGCAGCCAATCCCGGCGGATGAGCCTTCTCCGGCTTCAGCAGCACCGCAGCCACCGCGACTCCGCGCCGACGCAGGAAAGCGCCAGCCCACAACGCATCGCCGCCGTTGTTGCCGGAACCGACCAGCAGCACCACCCGCCGGCCAGAGACGCCGCCGGTGTCCTCGGCCAGCAGCCCGGCCACCTCGGCGGCCAGGCCGAAGGAGGCCCGGCGCATCAGCTCGCCGTCCGGAGTGCGCGCGAGCAGCAGGGCCTCCGCCGCGCGAATCCGTTCTGTAGTCCAGATTCCCTGCACGGCGGCGGCTCCTTACTCCACGGTGACGGACTTCGCCAGGTTACGCGGCTTGTCGATGTCGTACCCGCGCGAACTGGCGATCTCCGCGGCCAGCACCTGCAGCGGCACGGTGGAAACCAGCGGCTGCAGCAGCGTCGGCACCGCGGGCACCTCGATCAGCTCGTCGGCGAACGGGCGCACCGTCTCGTCGCCCTCCTCGGCGATCACGATCGTGCGCGCGCCCCGCGCCTGGATCTCGCTGATGTTCGACACCAGTTTCGAATGCAGCACCGCGCGTCCCTTCGGCGACGGCATCACGACGACGACGGGAAGGCCCTCTTCGATCAGCGCGATCGGACCGTGCTTCAGCTCGCCCGCCGCGAAACCCTCCGCGTGCATGTACGCGAGCTCCTTCAGCTTGAGCGCACCTTCCAGCGCCACCGGGAACCCGACGTGGCGGCCGAGGAACAGCACCGCGCGCGAGTCGGAGATCCGCCGCGCGATCTCGCGCGTCTGCTCCACAGTGGACAGCACCTTCTGCACCGCGGCCGGCATGGCCTCCAGCTCGGCGAATTCGCGGGCGACCTCGTCCGGGTACTTCGTGCCGCGCGCCTGCGCCAGCGCGAGGCCGACGAGGTAGTTCGCGGCGATCTGCGCGAGGAACGCCTTGGTCGACGCGACGCCGATCTCCGGCCCGGCGTGCGTGTACAGCACCGCGTCGGACTCGCGCGGGATCTGCGCGCCGTTGGTGTTGCAGACCGCCAGGACGCGGGCCTTCTGCTCACGCGCGTGCCGAACGGCTTCGAGGGTGTCCGCGGTCTCGCCGGACTGGGAGACGGCGACGACGAGCGTGTCGCGGTCGAGAACCGGGTCGCGGTAGCGGAACTCCGACGCCAGCTCCACCTCGACCGGCAGCCGCGTCCAGTGCTCGATGGCGTACTTGGCGACGAGGCCGGAGTGATAGGCGGAACCGCAGGCGATGACAAAGACCTTGTCGACGTCGCGCAGGTCCTGGTCGGAAATGCGCTGCTCGTCGAGGATGATCCGGCCGGCCTCGAAGTGCCCGCGCAGCGTGTTCGCCAGCGCCTCCGGCTGCTCCTCGATCTCCTTGAGCATGAAGTACTCGTGGCCGCCCTTCTCGGCGGCCGACAGGTCCCAGTCGACGGTGAACGGCTTGGCCTGCGCGGCGTCGCCGTGGAAGTCGGTGACCTGGTAACCGTCGCGGGTGATGACGACCAGCTGGTCCTGGCCCAGTTCGACGGCCTCGCGGGTGTGCTCGATGAACGCGGCGACGTCGGACGCGACGAAATGCTCGCCCTCGCCGACCCCGACCACCAGCGGCGACGACCGGCGCGCGGCGACGATCGTGTCCGGCTCGCCGGCGTGCGTCACGACGAGCGTGAACGCGCCCTCCAGCCGCCGGCAGACCGCGGCGACGCTGGCCGGCAGGTCGCCCTTGGTTTCGCCCTCGATGTAGGCGAGGGAAACCAGGTGCGCGGCGGTTTCAGTGTCGGTGTCGCTGGCCATCTCGATGCCCGCGGCCTCAAGCTCGGCGCGCAACGCGGCGAAGTTCTCGATGATCCCGTTGTGCACCACGGCCACGTGCCCGGTGGTGTCCCGGTGCGGATGCGAGTTGCGGTCGATCGGAGCCCCGTGCGTGGCCCAGCGGGTGTGGCCCATGCCCGCGGTGCCCTCGAACGCGTCACGGCCGACCTCGTCGAGCCGGGCTTCCAGGTTGGCCAGCCGGCCGGCCTTGCGCTCGACGGTCAGCGCGCCGGCACCGTCCAGCACCGCCACGCCCGCCGAGTCGTAGCCCCGGTATTCCATGCGGCGGAGCCCACCGAGCACGACGTCCAGAGCCGGGCGGTGTCCGACGTATCCCACGATTCCACACACGCGAACTAGCGTAACGAGACAAGTCCAGTCCCCTACTCCGGTCCCTGGAGCGGGGTTTTCAGTGCCGCTGAGCTGGGCGAGCGACGTCCCGGACCACCGTTGACCGGGTCTTCGCGCAGTGCGGCGGCGGACCCCTGAACCGCTCGGGGTGGCGCACCGGGCCGGGACGGGGCACGGGCAGTAAGGTCACGCGCATGGCCAGCAAGCCCAAACAGCTGCTCACGGAGCTGTCCCACCCGGGACCCCACGAGGTTTTGCGCGGCAACCTCGCCCTGGTCGGACTGCCCGGCGTCGTGTTCACCCCGCGCCAAGGCCTTGGCCTGCCCGCCATCGCGTTCGGGCACGGCTGGATGCAGCCGGCCACCCGCTATCGGCAGCTGCTGCACCACCTCGCGAGCTGGGGCGTGGTCGCCGCGGCCCCCGCGACCCAGCTCGGCCCGCTCCCGTCGCACCGCCTGCTGGCCGGCGACCTGCTGACGACGCTCGACGTCGTCAGCACAGTCCGCCTCGGCCCGGACGGCATCAGCGTCGACCCGGAGAAACTGGGCCTGGCAGGCCACTCCACCGGCGGCGGTTCGGCAGTGCTGGCAGCCGCCCAGTCCGCCGAAGCAGGCGACGACGCCCGCCCGAAGGTCCGCGCGGTGGCGACGGTGGCCGCGGCGCAGACGTTCCCGCCCGCGACGGAAGCCGCGAAGCTGATCAGTGCCCCCGGCCTGCACCTGGCGGTGGACGGCGACCTGGTCGCGCCCGCGGTCGGCCACGCGGACGCGATCGCGCAGGCGTGGGCCGGTCCGGTACAGCTGCGGACGCTGGCGAAGTCGTCCCACCTGGCGGTGACGGAGGGCCGGCACTGGAGCCAGTTGCTGCTGCAGGGCAAACCGCAGCGGGCGACTCAGCAGCTGACGAAGGCGCTGTTCACTGCGTTCTTTCTCACGCATCTGACGGGCACGGAGAAGTACCTGCCGCTGCTGGACGCCGACGCGAAGCGCGCGCCGATCGAGGTTCCAGAGGATGCGGAACCGGCTGCCTGATCAGCGCCGCCCCTCGTCCTCTTCGGCGAGCGATCCGCTGATCCGGCTGCCGCCCGGCGCGGTGCCGAACAGGCCGCCGTCGACCCGGTAACCGCTGGTCCCGCGTTCCTGGTCGCCGGAGTTGCCTTGCCCGCCGCCGCCCATCATCGGGCTGCCCATCATGCCCATCGACTGGCCTTGCTGCTGGTCGGTGGTGGTCGGCGCGGTGCCCAGTTCAGCCGGGTGCCCCGGTTCGTCCTGCTGCCATCCGGCCGGAACCGCCGAGTCCCCGAGCCCCGGATCCGACGGGACATGCCCCAGCCCGGGGTCACTGCTGAACGGGTCCAGCACCGACTGCGCCGTGGTGGACTCGTCCGGACCGCTCGCCACGGGCGTTCCGTAGGCCGGGGTCGCGTCTGCCTGCGCGGCAACCGGCTGGACGTGGTGCCGTCCCGTCTGCTCGCCAGCGCCGGGGTCGTGCCCGTCGGCTGCTGCCGATTGCCCGCTCGTCGGCTGCCCCGGCATCGCGGCAGCATGCTCGGCCACCGGCTGGGCATGTCCAGCCGCCGCCACGCCACCGTCCGCCACGACCCGCTGACCGTCGCGAAGGTGTTCGACGGGCTCGGCGGGGCTTCCGGCCCCGCCGCCGTGCTGCTGAGCGGTCAATCCGTCGACCGGCCGTCCGGTGGCCGGATCGATCTTTCCGTGGTCGTCGAGGGTGTATTTCGTCGGCTCGCCGGATCCGTCGTCCACCGTCACCACGGTCGGACCGTCCGGCCCGCTCGGGCGCTCGGCGGTGATGTCGAGGGTGCCGTCCTCGATGTGGATCTTTCCGTCCGGGCCGGGACGGTGCACCTGGTTCGGGTCTGTCGTCGGCGCGGTGCCGTCCGGCTGTTTATGGACCGGGCCGCCGGGAGCGTCGTGCGGCTGCGCCGGGTCGTGTTTACCGTCGTGAGGACGGGCCGGGTCCCCTTGCGCCGCGTCAGCGGCAGTTCCGGGGGCCTGGTCGGATTGGTCGCCGAAATCGAGCTGGTACGCCTTGTCGTGACCGGTCCCGTCGCCGACCGAGACCGCCATCTTCCCGTGGTCGTCCGGCTCGGACATGGTGATCTTGTGATCGCCGTGCTGGACCGTCACGGTGTCCGGCGCTTCGTGCCCGGTCTTGACCGCTTCCCCGGTCCGCGGGTCGATCGGGTACGGCTGCCCGGTCGACGGATCCACCTCGAGCGGCTTGTGCGTGACCGGATTCTGGTTCGGCTCCGGCTGCGCGGGAGGAGTCTGCGGCTGCGCCGGGGTCGGACCGACCTGCGGCGCCGCAGTGGCCTCCTGCGGCTTCGTGTCGCCCCCGCCGCCGGAGGAGCGCGGTTTGGTGTCCCCGCCACCGCCGTCGTTCCGGCCGGACGATCCCTTGTCCTGCCCGCCGCTGTCGGCGCCGAGTTGCAGGCGGCCGAACGGATCCGTCGGCACGTTCAGGCCATCGGAAAACGCGCGCAGCGCGTTCGTCGCGGCCGTGTGCGCGTTGCGGATGTACTGCCGGTAGGCGTCCATCGCGTCCGAGTACTGCTGGCAGTACTCGTCCATCTGGCGGCAGAACATGTCGGACCACTTGGAGTCGTAACCGGTGTCCAGGTCCACCGACATGCTCCGGATGTCCTGCGCGTTGATCGGGCCAGTGCCGTCCTCTTGGTTACGCGCGACTTCCGAACTGCTCCGTGGGTTGATGACTTCGCGATCGTTGTCGTCTTGCCGACCCCATTTGATCGCTTCGTCGAGACGGTCCATGAACATCAGCAGCCCGTCGGTGTCCTCGGGCTTGTGCGCGTCCAGGAACTTCTTGGGCGCCTGTCCGCCGTTTTCGGGCACCTGTCCCAAATCGACGATCGGCTTGCGGACCGTTTGCCACAGCTGCTGAAGCAGCTGGCTGAAACCGTTGACCGTGCCGAGGTACTCGCCGGAGGCCTTGCTGAAATCGTCCAGCTTTTCGGCGGCCGAATCAGCGGCCTTGCCCTGCCACGCAGCGGTCAGGCCCTGCTTGACCTGAGCGGTGTCGTCCTGCGCGGCCTTCGCCGCCTTGCCGAGGTTCGCCGCGCGGCCCTGCGCACCCCAGAGATAGCCGAATCCGAACCCGCCGAGTTCGTTCAGCATCCGGTTCTCTTCGTCCCCCTGGCCGTACGGCGGGGCGAACCGCAGCCCGAGGTTCCGCGACGGATGCTGCATCCACCGCGTGTAGGGCTGCACGAGTTTGCCGGTCATCTTCTCCCGGAAACCGGCGAGCGGCTTGAGAATGTTGTCGGACGTGTCGTCGAGATGGACGTCCGCGGGAGGCTGCAGGGGCGCGATGATCGTGTCGCCGAGACGACCAGTGCCCTGGTCCGCCGGAGGAGTCACGGTCAGGCTCCCTTGCCGGCGTTCGTGACGCCCCAGGCGTTTTCTTGCTCGTTCTCGCTGTGCAGAGTCACCGAGGTGTTGAGCCGCTCGGCGAAACCGCCGAGAAAAGTACTGCCCTTCGCGGCGGAGTCGCCGAGCGCCTGCATCTTCGCGACGTAGGCTCCGGCCGCCTCGGACAGGCCGGGGATTTTCCCGAAATGCGCTGGCGTCAGCTGGGACTGCGCGGTGTAAGTCTTGATCTCTTTGAACGAGGTGCTCATCGTGGAGACATCGTTCGCCACCTTTTTGACCTGGTCCGGCTCAATGTGGAATTTCGCCATCGTCGCCCTCTCCCCTCGCGCCCGCGGCTACTCTGCGTCAATCCAGTTGGTGGCCGAGAAGTCGTCGTCCTCCCATGCCCGGTGCCGGGCCGCCGAAGCAGGCGGGGGAGGCGCCGCCGGCGGAGCGACCGGTTCGGTGTCGTCCTCGACGCGGAACATCGCGGCGGCCGCGGCGTCCTCGGCGACCTGTTTGGCAACCCGCTGGGCGGTCCGTTCTGCCTGTTCCGACGCAGCCCGGTCTTCCCCGGTTCCCTCGGCTGCGGCAGCGGCGATCGCGGCCTCGCGGTCGGCTTGCGACTGGGCGTCCTGAGCGCGGTGTTCCTCGACAAGCTTCGCGAACGCGGCCTGCCTGGTCTCGTCGTCGGCGATCGCGCGCTCGTGGTCGGCGCTGTACTGTGCGCGCACCTCCTCCATCGCCGCCAGGCTTCTGGCGAAATACGGAGGCACCTCACTCTGGTTGTACATCGCCCCTCCCCGGTCAGTCCCGCATTGCGGAATGTACCTGCCGGATCACTGGTGGCGCAGAGTATTCACCATATTTCGGTCAGGAGACCGCGGACACGACCCCGGCCAACCGGTCCGCCGCCGCCTGGGCCGTGGAATGGGCCGGGGCTTCGACCATCACCCGCACCAGCTGCTCGGTTCCCGAGGGACGCAGCAGGACCCGGCCCTCCTCGCCGAGTTCGGCTTCGACCTCGCCGACCGCGTCGCGGACCTCGGCCGAGCCCGCCACCGCTGCCTTGTCCGCGACCGGGACGTTGACCAGTACCTGCGGCAGCCGGTTCATCACCGCGGCCAGTTCGGCCAGCGGTTTGCCGGTCGCGGCCATCCGGGCCATCAAGCGCATCGCGGTCAGGAGGCCGTCGCCGGTGGTGGCGTGGGCGGGGAGGACCACGTGGCCGGACTGTTCGCCGCCGAGGGCCAGGCCCGAGGCGCGCAGTTCTTCGAGCACGTAGCGGTCACCCACCGCGGTCGTGACGACCGTGATGCCGTGTGCCTTCATCGCCAGGTGCAGGCCGAGGTTGCTCATCACGGTCGCGACCAGGGTGTCCTTCACCAGCGCGCCTTCTTCGGCCAGCGCCAGCGCCAGGACGGCCATGATCTGGTCGCCGTCCACCAGTTCGCCTGCCGCGTCGACGGCCACGCAGCGGTCGGCGTCTCCGTCGTGACCGATGCCGAGGTCGGCACCGTGTTCGACGACTGCCGCGCGCAGCAGGTCAGGGTGGTTCGAGCCACAGCTGTCGTTGATGTTGATGCCGTCCGGCTCCGCGTGCAGAGCCACGACCTCGGCACCGGCCCGGCGGTACGCCTCCGGGGCGGCCGCGGACGACGCTCCGTTCGCGCAGTCCACCACGACCTTCAGGCCGGCCAGCGGATGCGGCGTCGCGGCGACCAGGTGCTCGATGTACTTGTCGAGCGCATCCGGGACATCGGTGACGCGGCCGACGCCGTCGCCGGTCGGGCGGATGACGCCCGTCGCGCCGAGGCCGGATTCGATCTCGTCCTCGATGCTGTCCGGCAGTTTGTGCCCGCCGGCGGCGAAAAGCTTGATGCCGTTGTCCGGCATGGGGTTGTGCGAGGCGGAGATCATCACGCCGAGGTCCGCCTCCAGCGCACCGACGAGGTATGCGACGGCGGGCGTCGGCAGCACGCCGAGCCGCAGGACGTCCGCACCGGCCGACGCGAGGCCCGCCACCACGGCGGCCTCCAGCATCTCGCCACTGGCGCGCGGGTCGCGGCCGACCACGGCCACCGGACGGTGCGAACGGTCGTGCGCCGCCAGCACTCGGGCGGCGCTCGCCGCGACCGACAGGGCCAGCTCCGGGGACAGGTCGGCATTGGCCAGACCGCGTACCCCGTCGGTGCCGAACAGTCGAGCCATCTGATCCCTCTCCTCGAACCGCAAGACCGGAAGTCTAGCCCTCGACTCGGCTGCCCAGCCGAAGGGCAGGGGTGCGACCGGGGCCGCAAACGCAACCGGCGGCGCACGAGGTGAGACCTCGTGCGCCGCCGGGGTCCAGGGGCTTGCCCCTGGCGGGGGCTTGGGGGTTCGACCCCCACTGTGATCGCGGAGTGAGCCCGGCGAAGCGCCGTCAGGCGCGAGCAGGGTTCGCCCACGAACGAAGCATCAGCGCTTGGAGTACTGCGGGGCCTTGCGGGCCTTCTTGAGGCCGTACTTCTTCCGCTCCGTGGCGCGCGCGTCACGGGTCAGGAAGCCGGCCTTCTTCAGCGCCGGGCGGTCGTCGGCGTCGACCTCGACCAGCGCACGGGCGATGGCGAGACGCAGCGCGCCCGCCTGGCCCGAGATCCCGCCGCCCTTGAGGTTGGCGAAGATGTCGAAGGCGTCCGGCTTCTCGACGGTCACGAGCGGCTCGCGGATGAGCTGCTGGTGCACCTTGTTCGGGAAGTACTGCTCAAGCGACTTGCCGTTGAGCTTGAACTCACCGGTACCCGGCACGACGCGGACGCGGACCACGGCCTCCTTGCGGCGGCCGACCGTCTGCGCGTTGCCACCGGCGGCACGCGACGGGCGCGGGGCGGCGGCGGACTCGCTGGTCGCCACGGCCTCGGCGGGGGTCTCGGTCGAAGCGACGACCTCGGTCTCGGTGCTGGTCAACTGTTCCTCACTCACTGCGCGACCTGCGCGATCTTGGTGATCTCGCGCGCCTGCGGCTGCTGCGCGGCGTGCGGGTGCTGCGGGCCGGCGTACACCTTCAGCTTCTTGGCCATGGCGCGGCCGAGCTTGTTCTTCGGCAGCATGCCCTTGACCACCTTCTCAACGAGGTGCTCGGGCTTGGTGTCGAGCAGCTCGCCGAAGGAGCGCTTCCGCAGACCGCCGGGGTAACCGCTGTGCCGGTACGCGAACTTCTGCTCGCGCTTGTTACCGGTGAGAGCGACCTTCTCGGCGTTGACGATGATGACGAAGTCACCGGTGTCCACGTGCGGGGCGTAGGTCGGCTTGTGCTTGCCGCGCAGCAGCGTGGCGACCTCGGTCGCGAGCCGTCCGAGCACGACATCCTCGGCGTCGATCACGTGCCAGGCACGAGTGACGTCGCCGGGCTTGGGGCTGTACGTGGGCAAGGGTCTACCTCGTCGTCATTGCGTGTGGGTAATGTGCGGGCCGAGCGCTGACGCGCCGCAACGCACAACGACATATGAAGATACCCCTGTGGTCCCGCCTGTTGTGCAGCGGGGGTGCGAAGACGCCTCGTCGGCCGGTCACAGCGTACCCGACCGGTTCCCGGAACCACCACGCCGCCGCGCGGGTCGTACCAGGATGAGACGATTCCGGCGCGCGGCCGCGCGAGTACGACGAGACCTGGGGACAGCAGTTGAAGACACGAGCGAGGACGATCCGTGCCGCACGGACGGTGGGAGCCGTCGCCGCCGTGCTGGCACTCGCGACCGCGTGCGGGCAGGCCCGCGCCGGCACGGCGCTGCCCGACGGCGACCAGGCCGCCGCGTACGTCGGCGCGAAGTTCGAGAAGGCCATGTCGAAGCTCGCGGACACGATCGTCGAGCCGCGCAATGTGACCAACTCCGCTGACCGGTACTTCAAGTTCGACGACAAGTACCTGCACAACATCGTCACCTCCGCGCGCACCGGCAGCCCGGAGAGCCGCATCGTGCACAACCGGTCGCAGAAGAACCCCAACGAGTTCCTCGACTCGTTCACCCCGGCCGACGGCGCCGTCGAGTACCTCTACCTCGGCCCGGCCTACAAAACGCTCGCGCCGACGCCGTGGGTCTCGATGCCCAAGCCGGAGGCCGGGCTCGTCCAGCCGTGCGCGTGGGGCGGGGTGCAGATCGCGTGCAAGATGGGCGACGCGGTCGACAGCGCGTACAAGGCGGACAAGAAAGCGCTGCGCGGGGCGAAGAGCTCCGCGGACGGCACCGAGCAGCTGACCGTGAACGTGCCGTTCCCGATCTTCCTCGACCGGCGCGTCGAACTGCTCCCGGACAAGGTGCTCAACCAGGTCGGGCCGGAACTGCGCAAGGCCGTCGTGCCGAGCACGATCACGCTCAAGCCGGACGGTTCGCTCGCCGCGTTCACCATGGGAGCCAAGTTCGAGGGCGACGGGCACAAGGTCGAACTGCGCTACGAGTTCAAGTTCACCGGAGAGGCCACCTCCTCGGACCTGCCGACGGTGCCGGACGCCTCGCAGGTCACCGTCCTCGCGGACGACGCGGCCAAACAGGACTTCTACCGCAGGCTCGGCGAACTGCAGGGGCGCTGATGCGCGCCCTTCCGCCGATCGATCTCCGAGGTGAGCACTGATGACCCAGCCCCCCGACCAGCACCCGCAAGGGCAGCCGCAGTGGTGGCAGCCGGGGACGAACGCGCCGCAGCAGCAGCCGGGCTACCCGGCCGAAGCGGACAGCTCCGGCTGGCAGCGCGGCCAGTGGACGCAACCTCCGGCGCAGCAACAGTTTCCGCAGGCGCAGTATCCGCAGCAGGGTTATCCGGCCCAGCCCTACGGTCAGCCGCAGAGTCAGCCGACGCCCGTGCCCTACGGTCAGCCGCAGAGTCAGCCGCCGCCCGCGCCCTACGGCGGACCAGGGCAGGCGCCCAGCCAGCCGACCCCGGTCCCGCAGCCGCCGGGAAATCCTTACGGCGGCGGGTTCCAGCCGTCCGAATACGGCGGGCTCGGCGCGTTTTCCTCCGCCAAGCCAGGAAAACCGCGGTCGAAGAAACCGTTCCTGATCGCCGGGGCGGTTGTCGTGGTGCTGGCCGCCGCGGGCGGAATCACGTGGGCGACCGGAGTGTTCCGCGGGGACACTCTTGACCAGAAGTCGTTGCAGGAAGGCGTTTCCCGGGTTCTCAACGAGAACTACGGCGAGCCGGACGTGAAGAACGTCGCGTGCCCGTCGGGGCAGCAGATCGAGAACGGCACCACGTTCGACTGCACGGTGCAGGTCGGCGGGCAGCCGAAGAAGGTGACCGTGCGGGTGCTCAACGACAAGCCGGAATATTCTGTCGGCGCTCCGCACTGAGTGGCGACAGCGAGAGTCTTTCCGGAACCGGAGCTTTCCGCCCGGGCGGCAACCGTACGCGGGCTCGACGACTGGCCAGAATATTCCGTCGGCGCGGCTTCCGCGAAAGCCTTTCCAGAAAACGAAAACGGCGGGCCGACACCCGAAGGTGCCTGGCCCGCCGTGGTTTCGGAGCTTGGCTCAGAACAGGTTCTGCACCGAGCGGTCCGTCGCCTGGTAGCCGTCCGCGATCTGCGGCAGCACGGCGGCGATCTGCGCGAGCAGCTGGCCGAACTCCTCGAACTTCTGGTTCCACTCGTTCTGGGCCTGGTGGTACTGGTCCTTCGCTTCACCGGTCCAGCTGTTGGTCAGCGGGGCGAGGTCGCTCTGCAGGTTGTCGAAGAGCGTCCGCAGCTCGCCGCCGGTGGAGGTGCAGTCCTCCGCGGCGCGGTGGATGGTGCCCGGATCAACAACAATGCGGCCGTCAGGCATGTCGAACTCCTATCAGAAGAAAGAATGGAAGAAAGGCGAATCTGATACGGAAAGGGACTGGATCAGCCGAGAACGCCGAAGCCCTTGTTGAGCGAGTTGATGTGCTCGTGCTGAGCCGCCTCGCTCTTGGCGTAGGTGGATCCCGCTTCCTGGAGCAGCTCACCGATGCGGTGCAGCGCGTCGTTCAGGCCGCGACCGCAGTCGTCAAAGCGGCGCATGACGTTGTCGAAGGCACGCTGGGCGTCGCCTTCCCAGCCCGCGCGGGTCGCTTCGATGTTGGAGCGCAGGTCGCTCAGGTTCTTGTTCATCCGGCTGGTCGCGTCGACGACGCGCCCTTCCGCCGCGGTGAATTCCTTCGGATCCCCAGTGAAACCGCCAGCAGCCATGGGAGCTACCCCCTTCGTCAGTGGTTGTGCGCGCCGGCTGGTGTTTCCGGCACTGCACCTACGACGAAGACATTGCCAGTTCGGTTCACACTTGTCGCGACTTCTTCGCAAGTAGTTGCTTGCGTGAACGCGCCATCGGGGAACCGCCCGGCAACGGCCGGGTGAACGGCTGACCGGTGCTCGCCAAAAAACCTTGTCCACCAGCGTGGTTAGCACACGCACAGCCGGTTTCCGGAAACTTTCAGAGGTCCCGGCTCATGATTCGCGACTGCGAAAAGTCCTCGTCTTCTTCACTCGTCCGTGTCTGTTCGGGCGAAATCTCGGGACGAACGGGAACCGGCTCGGGCACGACGGGCTCAGCGGGCATCGGCAATCCGCGAGCCGCGCGGAACCGGCGGGCGGCCCCCCGCAACGCGGACGGCGCGGGTTCCGCGGCACCGGAAAACCGCCGCCTGCCGAACTCCTTCAGCAATTCCCGGTTCTCATTGCGGTGCCGTTCGCTGCGCGCGAGCGCGGTGCCCGCGACGCGGCGCGAGAAGGTGACGGCGTCCTGTCCCGCCCTGGTGAAGGCCGCCGGCGCGGATTCCGGTTCGGACGGCACAGGCGCTCGCTCCTTCAGCTGGTGATCTTCACCGTGCGCACCACCTGCTCGCACGCGGCGTCGACGCGCTGCCGCACCGCGGGCGATTGGTACTGGCAGCCGACATGCACCCGGATCCGCCCCTGCACGACCACATACCAGCGGACGGTGATCCGTTCCGGTTTGCTCTCGACATAGCCGATCACGTTCCGGCCACCGTAGGTCAGATCGGGGCTGAACGCAGTGTAGTTCGCGTTTCCGCTGACCCCGGACCGCAAAGCTTCGACGAGTTTCTGCCGATCGGCCGTCGCGTCGTAGTCCATGACGAACTCCTGCGCGAGCACGAGATCGTTGCCTCGGTCGGCGTCCTGCGGGTGCAGGATGACCTGCCGGTCCGCGACCTCGTCGGTGGTCTGGATCCAGTCGTTCGGCGCGACGAGGCTGAAGTCGTATTGGGAGAACGAGCGGCCTTGATCCGCGTTGTCCCCGCTGCTGACGAAGTACCCGGCTCCGCCCGCGATCAGCGCCACGACCGCCACTGCCGCGGTGATCAGCCACAGACGTTTCTTCGACTTGCCCGCGGCTTCGCCGGACGCGTCCGCTCCGGGAACGGCGAACACTCCGTTCGCGGAACCGTTCTGCCCCAAGGAGTTCTTGCCCGGTCCGGTCTGCAATGGACTCGGACCGGCGGACGCCGCGACGCCGAACGGCGCGCTTTGCGGTCCCCTGGCCGGATCGGCGGGCGAGAACCCGCGCGGCGGCAACGGCTGCGCCGGAGCGTTCCGCGGCGGCGCGTTCAGTGCGTTCGGTGCCGGCGGCGGGCCGCGGCGGATCGGCGCGTCCCCGCGGACGATCTCGGTGCGGTGCTCGGATTGCCCCGGGATCGACGAACCGGGCAGCACACCGGTGCGGTCCGGTTCCAGCAGCACCGCACGGAGCGCGCCGCGTGCCACGACCGTCTCCGGCTGGTCCAGGCTCGTCGGCACCACGCCGGTGCGCTCGTGCACGAGCCGGGAGATCATCGGGATCCGGCTCGAACCGCCGACGAGGAAAATCGCCGCGAGCTGCTTCGGGCGCAGGCCGGAGTCCGCGATCGCGGCACTGGTCAGCTCGACCACCCGGCCGAGCGGAGCCCCGATCAGCCGTTCCAGGTCCACCCGCGTCACGTGCGCGTCCGCGAACGGCGGCGGCAACGGCACATCGGTGTACGTGTGCCGCGACAACGTTTCTTTCGCGCCGCGGACGTCCTGGCGCAGCACCCGGCGCCGCCGGCGCTCAGCCAGCTCTCGGCCCTCGACGAGCTGCTGCCACGCCTGCGGATCCGTGCCGGACACCAGCGACCCGACGTGCTCCAGCAACGCCTGGTCGATGTCGGCCCCGCCGAAACTCGGGTCGCCTCGCGTGGCCAGCACCTGGAACCCGCCCCGCTGCGGCGGCGCACCCGGCACCCGGGCCGCGCGCGCGGCCTCCGGCGACCGCTGGACGACGCTGACGTCGACCGTGCCGCCGCCGAGATCGAGCACCGCCAATGCGTCGCCAGGACGGCCGGAGAACTCGACCGTCCGACCGCTCGGCGAGACCTCCGGGGCGAAGGTGGCCGCGTGGTAGACCGCCGCGGCCACCGGTTCCGGCACCAGCGCCACCTCGCGCGCCAGCCTGCCCGCGGCCTGGCGCAGCAGCCGGGTGCGGATCGCGCCCCAGTCCGCCGGGTGAGTGAGCACCAGCAGGTCCACCTCGACGTCGCCCGCGACGCGCCGGGCCTCGGCGACCGCCCGGTCCAGCACCGCGTGCACGACGTCGATGACCCGCAGTACCGAATCGCCGAGCAGCAGATCGCCCTCGTCGATCCGCCGCTTCGGATTCGGCTCGTACCGCGACGGGTCGACGGCCGCCTGCCGCTCGGCCTCCTGGCCGACGAACAGGGTGCCGTCGGACGCCGCGTACACCGCCGAGGACATCAGCGGCTGCCCGTCGATCACCACGACCTGCGGTTCGCGGCCGTTGACCGACACGACGACACAGGTGCTCGAAGTCCCGAAGTCGACCGCGACCCGCACCGTCACCGGGCACCCCTTCCGTCAACCGCGACGGCCCCCCGGTCGGTCAGTCGGGCTGGATCCACGACACCTGCACGAGCTGCTTGCCGTTCTTGCGGCTGAGCATGTTGCCCCGGCCCGGCGGCATGGCGCTCGGCCGGATGTTGCCGATCAGGTTGCCCTCGTCGCGGGAACCGTTCATCACCATGCCGGTGGCGGCGAGTTCCTTGAGCTTGCCGATCACCGGGTCGTACGCCGCCCGCGACGCACCACCGGTGCGCCGGACCACGATCAAGTGCAGGCCGACGTCCTTGGCCTGGGCGAGGAACTCCGACAGCGGCTTGAGCGGGTTGGTGGACTGCGTCGCCACCAGGTCGTAGTCGTCGACCAGGACGAACAGCTCCGGACCGGTCCACCAGGACCGGGTCTTCAGCTGTTCCTGGGTGACGTCCGGACCCGGCAGCCGCCGCGTCATCGACCCGTGCACGTCCTGGACCATGCTGTCCAGCTGCGCCGACGACACGGCGTAGCCGAGCAGCGAATCGCCCTCAAGGAACCCGAGCATCGTGCGCCGGTAGTCGACCAGCAGGATCACGGCCTCCTGCGGCGTGTAGCGCTCGGTGATGCCGCGCGCGATCTGCCGCAGCAGGTTCGTCTTGCCGGACTCGCCGTCGGCGAACGCGAAGAAGTGCGGGTCCGCGTCGAAGTCCAGGTAGATCGGCTGCAGGTCTTCCTCGTTGACGCCGATCGGGACGAGCTTGCTGTCCCGCTTCTGGTCGATCCGCAGGACCTCTTCGTAGGTGATCATCTCCGGCAGCAGGCGCACCTGCGGAGCCACCCGGCCGCGCCACGCGCCGCGGATCTTCGCGACCGCGTCCGCGACGCCTGCCGCGACCGTCTCCGGATCGCTCGACCCGTCGATCCGCGGCAGGCCGGTGAGCAGGTGCAGCTTGTCGCGGGTGAGCCCGCGTCCCGGCCGCCCGGCCGGGACGTTGACCGCGATCCGGCGGTCCATTTCGGACTCCGTCGGGTCGCCGAGGCGCAGCTCGAACCGCGTGCCGAGCATGTCCTTGATCGCCGGCCGGAGGTCGGCCCACCGGTTCGCCGAGATGATCACGTGCACGCCGTAGGCGAGACCCTGCGTGGCCAGCCGCGTGATCGACGTCTCCAGCTCCTCGAAGTCGTCGCGCAGCGCCCGCCAGTTGTCCACGATCAGGAACGCGTCGCCGAACGGGTCCTGCTCCGGCGTGATCTCGCCGCGGCGCTTCCGGTTGCGGAACTCCGTCATCGAGTCGACACCCAGCGCCCCGAACCGGCCTTCGCGCTCGGTCAGCAGCGTGGTCAGCTCGGCCACGATCCGGCGGGCCTTGTCCGGCTCGCGCCGGGCCACCGCGACCCCGCCGACGTGCGGCAGGTCCGCGAGACCGGCGAGGGTACCGCCACCGAGGTCGAGGCAGTAGAACTGCGCTTCCTCGGGGGTGTGGGTGAGCGCCATCGACATGATCAGCGTTCGCAGCATGGTCGACTTGCCCGACTGCGGACCGCCCGCGATGACACCGTGGCCCTGCGCACCGGCGAAGTCCGCCCACAAGAAGTCGCGCCGCTGCTCGTAGGGCCGGTCGACGATGCCCATCGGCACCTGCAGCCTGCCGTTGCCGAAGAATCCGACCGGGGACAGGCCGCGGTCGTCGGTGGGGTTGAGGTTCGGCAGCATCGTGTCGAGCGAGTTCGGCTCGTTCAACGGCGGCAGCCACACCTCGTGCGCCGGCGGGCCCTGCCCGATCAGGCGGCTGACGATGACGTCCAGCTCGCTCGGCTCGACCGCCTCCTCGGACTCCCGCTGCTTCGGAGCCTCCTCCTCCTCCTGCACGACCGGTTCCGGCTCGGGTTCCTTCGGCAGTTCCACGAAGTCCGGCACGAACAGCTGCGGCCGCTTGTCCGCGCGCACCACCGTCGCCGCCGGCCCGGCCGCCTTGATGCCCGCCGGCCGGTACGGGCCCGAAACGTAGGAAGCCTTGAACCGCACCAGGGTCGAGGTGTCGTACTTCAGGTAACCGCCACCGGGCACCGACGGCAGCTCGAACGCGTCCGGCACACCGATCGCCGCGCGCGACTCCGCCGCGGAGAACGTCTTCAGGCCGATCCGGTAGGACAGGTGCGAGTCGAGGCCGCGCAGCTTGCCCTCTTCCAGCCGCTGCGACGCCAGCAGCATGTGCATCTGCAGCGACCGGCCCAGCCGGCCGATGGCGACGAACAGGTCGATGAAGTCCGGCTTCGCGGCCAGCAGTTCGGAGAACTCGTCGCAGACGATGAACAGCGCGGGCAGCGGGTCGAGGTCGGCGCCGTTCTCGCGGGCCTTCTCGTACTCCCAGACGTTCTTGAAGTTGCCGCCGTTCTTCAGCGCTTCCTGGCGGCGGTTCATCTCGCCCGCCAGCGCGTCCTTCATGCGGTCGACCAGCGTGACCTCGTCCGCGAGGTTGGTGATGACCGCGGACACGTGCGGAGCCTTGTCCAGCCCCAGGAACGTCGCGCCACCCTTGAAGTCGACGAGAACGAAGTTCAGCGTGCTCGACGAGTGCGTGGCCAGCATGCCCAGCACCAGCGTGCGGAGGAACTCCGACTTACCGGAACCGGTCGCTCCGATGCACAGGCCGTGCGGGCCCATGCCCTCGGCCGCGGCCTCCTTGATGTCCAGTTCCACCGGCTGGCCGTACTCGCCGACGCCGAACGGGACGCGGTAGCGGTCGCGGATCGGCCGAGGCCGCCACGCCTGCTGGACGTCGAACGTCATCGGGTCGCCCGGGATGCCGAGCAGCTCCAGCAACGACGGGTTGGACAGCAGCGGCTCTTCCTCGCTGACGTCCGCTCCGCCGCCCCCGCCGACGCGGTACGGCGCGATCAGCCGGGCCAGCGCCTCGACCTCCACCACCGACAGCGAGTCCGGACGGCCGAACCACTCGACCCCGCCCGCGCTGCGCGCCCCGAGCCGGTCCTCCTCGACCACCAGCCGCAGCCCGCGCCGCGCGGCGAGGTTGCCGATCGAGTCGGAAAGGTCGACCAGGGTGACGCCGACCAGGCCCTCCTCGAGGATGATCTGCTCCTCGCGGGTGACCTCGGCGTCGTCGACGATGATCACGATGTGCGGCTGGTCCGGCGCGGGCGTGGCGTTCCGGGAGAACCGCTGCCGGTCCCGCAGCTCCTCGTCCAGCCAGTCCTCGATCTGCTTGAGCGAGCCCGCCATCATGCGCAGCTGGCCGATCCCGTCCGACAGCGTGGGGTGCTGAGCGTGCGGGAGCCACTTCGCCCACTCCCACTCCTCCTTCGCCCGGCCCGCGGTGGCGACCGCGATCATCACGTCGTCCGGGCTGTGGAAAGCGACCAGCTGGGCCAGCATCGCGCGGGTCAGCGCCCGGGTGCGGTGCCGCTCGCCCTGCATGCTGACCGCCGCGAACCCGCGAAGGGTGATCTGGGTGGGCAGGTCCGGCACGATCGAATGCGCGCGCACGAACCGGCGCAGCGCGAGGGTGGCGATCGGCTCCAGTTCGTCCACCGGGCCGGTCTGGGGCGGGACCAGCCGGGTGGCGAGGCGGTGCGAGCTCCGGCCGACGCGCAGGTGCAGGAAGTCCTGGTCGTTCTGCCTGCGCTCCCACATCCGGCGGCTGGCCGCCAGCGACCACAGCGACTGCGGATCCGGGTGCACCCATTCCAGCGCGGCGCGCTGGTCGACCATCGCCTCGCGGGCACGGTCGCGCATCTGGCCGAGGTACCGCAGATAGTCCTTGCGGTCCTCGTCCATCTCGGCCTTCTTCTGGCCACCGCCCTTGCCGCCGCCTCCGGCGAGCATGCCGACGGTGCCCATCAGCATCATGCCGCTCATCATGATCGTGGTCGGGTTTTTCCCGCCCATGGTGAACATGAAAACCATCATCCCGAGCGACGCGAAGATCATCACGCCCGGAATCGCCTTCGCGACGATGTTTCCCGGGATCGTGCGGGGCACCTCGGGCGGCGGCTCGAGATGCACCTCGCCGCCGGGCGGGCGCGGTGCGGCCAGCCGCGGCGACTTCTTGAACTGCAGCGTGCTCATCTCGAAGGACCCCTCTATTCCTGCTCGACGCCTGCACCCGGGTGCGCGGGACAACCTATCGAACGTCGTCCCGGAAATCCGGCCAACTCCAGGATCGGCATCTCACACCCCTCCCCGGGCCCCGGCGGGACCCGTCCTCCCCGTGCGCCCGAGTGTAGGGACCACCACCGACAGTTATCGGGCCAGGCGGACGAACCCGCTGGCCGGAATGGCCGCACCCGGCCTGGGCGGGTACTTTCGCCGATGATTTGCGGAGACGCGCTGAAACCTGCCACCAGGTTCGGTATAAGTTCCCCCGGGAGCTGACTCTTCAGAGCGGGGGATCTAGTGGCAACGGGCACGACGGTATTCAGCAGGGTCACGGTGGTCGCACCGACGACACGCATCGACGTCGCGCTTCCGGCCGACGTGGCGGTGGCCGACCTGCTGCCCATGCTTCTGGAGATGGCCAAGGAGGTCACTCCGGACGGCGGGGCCCGGCACGGCGGGTGGGCGCTGGCCAAGCTCGGCGACGCCCCGCTCGACCCGAGCCGGACGCTCGCGTCCCTCGGCGTGGTCGACGGCGAGCTGCTGCAGCTGCGCAAGCGGAACGAGAACCCGCCGCCGCCGATGTACGACGACGTGGTCGACGCCATCGCGGAGGCCGACCCGGACACCTTCCGCCCGTGGACGAAGGAAACCGCGCGCCGGTTCGGCCACACTGCCGGCGGGCTTGCCCTGTTCTTCTCCGCCCTGGCCCTGTTCTTCAGCGGTTCCCTCTACGGCGGTTCCGCGCTCGGCCCGGCAATCGCCGGCGGCCTCGGCGCGATCGCCTGCGTCGCGATCGGCGCCACGCTCACCAAGGCCTACCAGGCCGAGGCCACCGGCGTGCTGATCGCCGCCGCTGGCGGCCTTCCGCTGGCCTTCGTGAGCGGGTTCTACATCGTGCCCGGGTTGTCGGTCCGGGCGAACCTGCTGCTCGGCGCGGTGCTGGTGCTGATCGTCTCGGCGGTCTGCATCCTCGTGGTCAGTGCGGGCATCCGGGTGTTCATCGCCACCGCGACCGCAGGCCTGTTCGGCGCGCTCTCCTTCCTCGTCGCGACGCTCGTGACCAGCGCCGACACCGCGTCGGTCGCGGCAGGCACTGTCGCCGTCGCGCTGGGCTGCATCTCGTTCCTGCCGCGCGCCACCATCTGGCTCGCCAAGCTGCCGCTGCCGTACGTGCCGAGCACCGCTGAGGAACTGAAGGAAGACACCGGCTTCCCGGACTACAAGGCGATCGAGCAGCGCACCGCGATCGCGCACGACTACATGACCGGCCTGATGATCGGCTGCGGCGCCACCACGGCCGGCGCGGCGGTCCTCGCGGCCACCGCGCCGAACGCCTTCGGCATCATCCTCGGCGTCGTCGCCACGCTGGTCCTGCTGCTGCGCGCCCGCGCCTACGCCAACGGCGCGCAGGCCATCGCGCTGCTCACCACCGGCATGGTCGCCGCGGCGGGCATCCTGCTCGGCTGGCTGTTCTTCTCCGCCACCGCGGAGCAGCGGCTGCTGTACGTCTTCGGCGCGCTGATCCTGATCGCCGCGGCCGCTCTCGTGGTCGGCGTGATCTTCCCGGACCAGCGGTTCTCGCCGCCGCTGCGGCGCACCGTGGAAATCATCGAGGCGATCTGCATCGCCGTGGTGCTGCCGCTCGCCCTCGGCGTGATGGACCTCTACTCGACGCTGCGCCACCTCAACCTCAAGTGAGCCGCGCGATGGGCTCCCGACGTTCCTTCCCCCGCAGGCTCGGCGTTCCCGGCCGGGCCGGGGTGGCGTTGTTCGCCGCCGGGCTCGGCCTGATGTCGCCGTTCGCCGCCGCTCCGGCGTCGGCGCAGACGGCGGACGCGCCCGCGGGCACCTGGGCCACTCCGCCGCCGCTGGGTCCCGGCGACGCGCCGCCCGCGGACAGCGGCCGCCCGGACACCACGTACAAGAAGAAAAACGACTGTGTGCAGCGCAGTCTCGGGCAGAACGTCGAGATCAACTTCCGCCCCTGGGGCCAGGAATACCTGCAGCTGGAGAAAGCGCAGCAGATCGTCCGCGCGGCGACCGGATCAGTCGGCGGCAGCCAGAAGGTCGCCGTGATCGACACCGGCGTCACGCAGCACCCGTGGTTCCAGAACCGGGTGGAAAGCGGCGGGGACTACGTCGCCACCCCGGACAACGGCGCTGCCCCGGGCCTGCAGGACTGCGACGGCCACGGCACCGAGGTCGCCGGGATCATCGCGGGCAACCCGCAGAACCCGAAGGTCGGCTTCATCGGCGTGGCCCCGGACGCGCGCATCGTGTCCTACCGGCAGCTGAGCGAGAACTACGCCAAGGACGACAGCCCGCAGCAGCCCCCGGCTCCCCCCTCCGGCGGGACCGGCGCGCCGCCCTCGGGCGGCGAGAGCCAGCAGCCCCCGGCGGACAGCGGCAACAGCCAGCTGCCCCCGTCCTCGGGCGGCGGCACCGGCAGCGGAAGCGGCACCGCGCCCCAGCAGGACGACAAGGGCGACAACCGGCAACTGCAGAAGGAAGGCACCGCGGGCACGCTGAACACGCTCGCGCAGATCATCCGCGGCATCGCCGACAGCCACCGGGCCGGCGTGATCAACATGTCGGTCGACCACTGCCGCGCGGGCACCGCGCCCGGCGACATCCAGGACGGCGAGCGCAAGGTACAGGCCGCGGTGCACTACGCGGCCGAAAACGACATCGTGGTCGTCGCGGCCGCGGGCAACGTCTCGGAAAACTGCCCGCAGAACGACCAGGCCGACCCGAACAAGCCGAAGTCGATCGTCACCCCGCCGTGGTTCTCCGACGACGTGCTGTCCGTAGGGGCCATCCAGGAGGACGGCGGCGTCGCGCCGTTCAGCGTGCACGGCCCGTGGGTCGGCGTCGCCGCGCCGGGCACCAAGATCGTGTCGCTCGACCCGGCGGAGCACTCCAGCGGACTCGCGAACCTCACCATCTCGAACGGCAACCCGTCGCCGATCCAGGGCACCAGCTTCGCCGCCCCGTACGTGGCTGGCGTCGCCGCGCTGGTCCGTTCGATGTTCCCGAACATGAAGGCAAGCGACGTGGTCAAGCGGCTCAAGGCGACCGCGCAGCATCCGGCCGCTCCTGGCGGGCGCGACAACTTCGTCGGCTACGGCGTGATCGACCCGGTGGCCGCGCTCACCGCGAACCTGCCGGGCGACACCGGCAACCTCTCGCTGCCGAAGCCGGTGGTGCAGGAGGCCAAGCTGCCGCCTGCCGACGGCATCAGCTCGACCCCGATGATCGTCGCGCTCGCCGGCACCGGCGGCGGGGTGGCGGCGCTGCTGATCACGCTGTTCGTGGTGCACACGATCCGGCGGAACCGCTCCAGGTCGTCGTCCTCGACGAGATAGCTTCCGGGACGAAAGAGGGCCGCTGTCCGCGTTCTGCGCGGGGGCGGCCCTTTTTGCCGCGTGCCGGTTCTCACCGGCACAAACACTCACGACCCCCGACCTGGCCCCTGTGTCACTTGCCGGTTTTCGGCGGCTTCCCGTCCTTTTCCGGCCGCCGCGCGGGCGGGTCCTGACCGATCACCGGCGGAGTCACCTGCGCGGGCTCGCCGAAGATCTCGGACGTCTTCGCCGCCGTGCGCTGCCGCGGCTTGTGCTGCGCACTGCCGCCGCCACCGCCTCCGCCGCCCATTCCGGCGAAGCCCATCATCGGCATCATCGACGTGCCCGAGCCCTGGTTCGCCGCCGCGGGCTGCGCGGCCGGAGCGACCGGCTCGACGGGCGGGATGCCCGCCTGGTCTTGCTCCAGCCGCGGGTCGGCGGCGGTTTCCTTGCCCTGGTGGGAATTCTCCGCGGCGGACGGGCTCACCGAATCGTCCGAAGAGGACGCTGAAGAGGCCACTGCGGGCTCTTCAGCGGCAGCCGGGCCGGTTCCCGCGGGGGCGTCGGCGTCGTGCAGCCGGAACTGCTGCGCCGGATAGTGGTGCCGCAGTTCGATGCTCGACGGACTCCCGGCCGGTGCGTCCACTCCGGCGCACAACCGGCCGAACTCGCGCAGGACGTCCTCCGCGGTCTCGTGCAAGGACTTCAGCGACTGCTCGGTCTCCCGCATCTGCGACCGCGCCCGGGAAGCGCCGCCCTTGGGCAGCATCGCCGATTCGGACAGCAGATCAGCCGCGTCGACCAGCACCTCTTCCGCCGCGCCGGTGATCTTGCGCAGCGATTCGGTGAGCTGGTCGATCGAGTCGGCGAGCGCGTCGAGCGCGTCCTCCGCTCCCTCGCTCGCCGCGCGGATTTCACCGAGGTAGGCGACAAACGCGTCCGCGTCGGGGCCGGTCCACGACGCGTCGATCCGGCCGAGATCCTCCGCGAGGTCCGTGGACGCCCTTGCCGCCGTGCGGGCCGCGGCGCGCAGGCTCTCGGCCTCCGCGTCCAGTTCCTCCCAGCGGCCGGTGAGCGGCCGGTAGTAGGCGGCGACCGGATCGGTCACGCCCAGTTCGCGGGCGAGCTCGGTCACGTACGCCAGCGACGGCTCCGTCACGAGATCCTCCCGGCGCGCTCGATCCGCTCGGCCGCGTCGGCGTCCCGCTCGGCGTGGCCGGTGGTGAGCTGCTCCAGCGCCGCGGCGACCGACCGGAGCGCGGCCACCCCGGCGGTGAGCTGGCCGCGCAACGCCTGCGAGGCATGTGCGTACGACTCCGGCACGCCCAGCTGCGCGGCCACCTCGCCGTACGCCTCGGCGGTGGTCGCGCCCGAGCCCACCTCGCCCGCGGCGGTCTCCAGTTCGTCGGCCGCCCGCGCGACTTTCGCCGCATAGCCGCCGACGACCGCGCCGTCGATGCGCACGGCGCTTGTTCCCGGACTGCTTCCCGGCGCTGCCACGTTCAACCCTCCGCTCACCCGGTGCGTGTCCGAGTGTGACGGACGGAGCCCGCCGTCAGTTCCCGGCCGGTTGCTGCTGTCCGGCCGCCTGCGGTTTGTACGAGCCCGCGTTCGGGTCGATCGGGACCGAATCGAACTGCTTCATCACGTTCTGCACGTTCAGCGACGCCCCGGTCGGCAGGAGCCCGATGATCGACTCCGGCGCGGGCAGCCGGTTGTTCAGCCCCAGCTCCTCCGCGGTCGCCGCGTCCGGCACGCCGTAGCGGATACCGCGGTCGGAGATCAGCTGGATCGGGCCCTTGCCGAAGGTCTTCTCCGATTCGGTGGCCGACTGCACCACCGCGCCGTACCCGGTCGGCATGTAGAAGCCGGTGATCGGCACGCCGTTCGGGCCGGTGTTGCTGACGCTGATGATCTTCGAGGTGCCGTCGGCGTTCTTCTCCACCGGGATCTGCTTGTTGATGTAGACCGAGGTGTGCGCCTGGGAGCCGTCGGCGCTGAGCGACCAGCCGAGGCACGCCACCGGGGAGCCCTGCGCGGCGTCGAGGACGGTCGGGACGACCTTCGGATAGGTGTCGACCTGCACGTAGTCGGGGTCGCCCGGCTGCAGCACCTTAACGTTGTTGATCTTGTCGAGAGTCAGGGTCGGCGTGATGGCCGAACCGCCGCTCTTGGCCGTGCGCACGATGTCCGCGACGGCGGGCGACACCTTCTGGATGCCGCTCTTGGCGATGAGCCAGAACTCCAGCGCGCCGCCGGAAGGCTGGGTCGAGAAGACGCTGCCGACGGTCAGGCCGTCGAAGCTGCTCGGCGGCGTCGTGCCCTCGCCGGCCACCGGCGGCGGCGTCAGCTTGGTGACCTCGGGGATCGCGTTCAGGAGGGCCTGCGACACCTTGCGCGACTTCGTCGGCAGGTGCAGTGCGGACCGCACCGGGTCGTTGGAGCCGGACGGCACCTCCGCGCGCACGGTGTTCGCGTTCGGGTGGCTCTGCGTCGCGGGCAGCCGGTAGATGAGATAGGTCTTGCCGTTGCCGGCGTCGCCGAGCAGCGCCTGGTTCTCCTGAAGTTCGCCGCCGAGCTTGTCGATGCCGGCGATCACGTCGGTGTTGGTCTTGCCGACCGAGTCCGGCTGCGGCAGCGACGGGTCGAGCACGACCTCGTCGCACACCGCCCAGTTGGGGGTGGTCCGCTGGTCCGCCGACGGGATCAGCTGCGGGCCGTCCGGGATGCCGGTGAGCTTCTCGCGCGGCATGTTCTTCAACTGTTCATCCGAGACGACAGTCGGGTTCTTCACCTCGGCCGCCTGCTGCTGGCCGCCCTGCTGTCCCTGTCCGCCTTGCTGTCCCTGTCCGCCCTGCTGTTTCTGCGCCATGAGGATCAGCCGCGCCGACGCGAGGTTGAACGTCGGGATCAGCCGCGCCGGGTTCCCCGTGACGACATACACGGTGCCGGACTGCTCCCCGATCACGATGTTGTCCGAAGAGGGCACAGACGGCGCGGGGCTCAACAGGCCCCACAGCACGAAGACGACGGCGCCGAGCACGCCGAGGATCACGCCGACCGCGGTCGCGCGCCCATGGGAGCGCATCGGGTCGTGCAACATCACCGCGTCGCGGCGGACCAGTGCGGACTGCATCCGGCGCAGGACGAACTTGTATGCCTGAACCTGAGACTTAGTCGTGGGTGTTGATGGCATTCTCGACCTACAGTCCTCCCCGTCGCGGTACGGTTCCGCAGGATAGCCGTACGGGGACCGTCTGGTGTGGGGTTTCTACCAACTCCGGTTAGGGTCAGGCATCCCGGGACCGGCTTTCCGGGTACGCAGCACTCACGAGGGGAAGAGAACGCGCGGATGTCCGTCAGCACGCCTCCACGTCCGCCTGGTCCGCAGGGGCCGCCGCCTCCCGGGGGACGTCCCCCGGGCCCGCCGCAGCGGCCAGGAAGAACCGGCGGCCCCGGCGCGGCTCCCGGCGGACCCGGCATCCCCCCTCGCACTCCCGCTCCCGGCGGACCCGGCATCCCCCCTCGCACTCCCGCTCCCGGCGGACCTGGCGGTCCCGGACGCCCCGGCGGACCGGTCACTCCCGGACCCGGTGTTCCCCAGCCCGGCATGCCCGGGGCTCCTGGCGCTCCTGGCCCGGGCGGACCCAAGCCCGGTAGGCCCGGCGGACCTGGCGGGCCCAAGCCCGGCGGACCGGCTGGTCCGGTCGGGCCGGGTGGGCCGGGCGGTCCCACCGGCCCGAGGACTGGACGTCCGGGCGGCGGCGGGCCTACCGGTCCGCGTCCTGGCGGTCCCGGAGGCAACGGTCCCGGCGGACCTGGTGGCCCCGGGGGTCCCGGCGGACCGGGAGGTCCCGGCGGCGGTGGCCCCGGCGGCGGTGGCCCCGGCGGACCGGGAGGTCCCGGCGGCCCTGGCGGCCCGAACAGCGGCGGCGGCCCGGACAACAGCGAACCCGCACCGACCGGCGGCGCCACCGCGACCGCGCTCCGGATGGCCCCGCCCTCGCGGCGGCGCTCCGGCGGCATCTCGCTCGGCCCGCTGCCCGTGGTCAACCTGGTCGTGCTGGAAGTCGGCGTCGCGATCGGACTCGTGCTGCTGGCGATCAACATGCAGCTCAAGTACGTCGCGATCGGCGTCGCGGCGCTCGGCCTGATCCTCGCCTTCCTGCGCGTGGGCGGGCGCTGGTTCACCCAGTGGCTCGCGCTGACGCTGCGGTACCGGTTCCGCTCGCACGGCCGCGTGGCGACCCCTCCGCCGCCGACCAGCATCGAGGAACTCGCCGAGGAAAGCGCGGTCACCGGCCCGGAGGACGCACGCGTCAGCCTGCTGCGGCTGGCCGTGCCGGACCTCGTGGTGGCGCACGCCGTCGACCACGAACGGCAGGAGGTCGGCATCGCCTGGAACGACGGGACGTGGACCGCGGTCCTGCTCGTCGAGCCGATGCCGGCGATGATCTCCCAGGCGGGCGGCGCGCCCAGCCTTCCGCTGTCCGCGCTCGCGCCGTGCCTGGAAGACCGCGGCGTGCTGCTGGACTCCATCCAGATGATCTGGCACAGCTACCCGGGTTCGGCCGCGATGCCCGCGGACGCCCCGGCGCTCAGCTCGTATCTCGAGGTGCTCGGCCCGCTGCCCGCGGCCGCCCGGCGGACCACGTGGATCGCGGTCCGGCTCGACCCGCGGCGCTGCCCGGAGGCGATCCGGGAACGCGGCGGCGGCGTCGTCGGCGCGCACCGCGCGATGATCGGCGCGCTGTCGCGGGTGCGCAACGCACTGGAGTCCCAAGGCGTGCCGACCCGGCCGTTGGACCCGGACGAGCTGCTGCGCGCCAGCATCTCGGCGGCCGAGCTCACCGCGGTCGCCGGTTCGAACGAGAAGGTCGGCCTGCAAGAGAGCTGGACCGGCGTCACCGCGGCGGGCATCGGGCACTCCAGCTACGCGATCACCGGCTGGCCCAAGGGCAAGATCAGCGGCAGCCTCAACGGGCTGGCCAGCGTGCGCGCGCTGTCCGCGACGGTCGCCATGGCGATCTCGCCCTCGGCGGACGAGGGCCGCATCGGCCTGCGCGGCGTGGTACGGCTGAGCGCCCGCAACCCGCGCGAGCTGGACGCCGCCGACCAGCGGCTGCAGAGCATCGCGGAGCGGCTGGACGTCGACCTGACCCCGATGAAGGGCATGCAGGTCTCGGCGTTCTCCGCGACACTGCCGATCGGAGGGACGGCATGAGCGCCGCTGGCAAGCGAATCATCGTTAGTCACGCCATTGCCTCCCGGGCAACCAGCGTGAAGCTCCTCAAGGAGGCGGCGGCATGAGTACCCGTGTCCGCGACGCTGGGCAGAACACCGGCGTCGCCCCGGAGTTCACCGTCGACCCGGCCATGCTCGACGCGATCAGCCCGTCCGGCGACCGCGGCGGCGTCGTCCTCGGTTCCGGCCTCAAGGGCGAACCGCTGACCGTCTCCGCACTGCGCTCCCAGCCGACCCGCATCGTGCTCGTCGGCGGCCTCTACCTGGCCCGCCAGGTCGCGATGCGCGCGATGGCGACAGGTGCGTGGGTGGTCGTGGCCACCGGACGTCCCGCGGCGTGGCAGGTGCTGCAGCAGGCCGCCGGAAGCCGCGACGGACGCCCGTCGCCGCTGGTGCAGATCCGCAGGCTCTCGCCGGTCGAACTGCCACGCCCGTCCGAGGACGCCCCGCTGCTCGTCGTGACCGACGGCGGACCGACCCCGCAGGACCTGTTCCCGCCCCGGTCGCCCTGGCAGACCACGGTGTACGTGCTGCCCTACCTGCATCCGCAGGCGGGCACGACGGCGAACGCCGCGGACCTCGTCCTGATGCAGCGGCTGCCCGCCGGACAGGCCGAACTGGCGGCCCGGATCTGGCGGCTGCCGCCGCAGATGATGCGCCAGCTGACCACGCTGAAGGACGACCAGGTCGTGGCGCTGGGCACGAACCTGTGGCGTCCGCTGCGGCTGGTCACAACACAGAAGGAACAGCAGTTGCTCGGACCGGTTCGCCGCGGCGACTGAGAACGGCCAGCACGGTGAAGGCCTCCTCGCGGGATTCCGCGAGGAGGCCTTTTCACAGTTTGACGACGGCGCCGGCCCACTCCGCAAGGCGCGCAGCCACCGACTGGTACGGCAATGTCCCGGTCGCGGTCGCGATCACCAGGTCGTACGCCTCGTCCTCCGGCGCGTCCAGGTCGAAACCGTTCAGCCCGTAGAAGACGTACACCGACATCCAGCCCAGTCGCTTGTTCCCGTCGACCAGCGGGTGATTCCGGACGATGGATTCCAGCAGCACCGCGGCTTTCTCGTGCAGGTCCGGATAAGCGTCCTGTCCCATCAGCGAGGACTGCGGCCGGTGCGCCGCCGCGTCGAGCAGCCCCAGATCGCGTATCCCGGGCACCCGCAGGTCGGCCGACAGCAGGAGCAGGTCGTCCAGCGTCAGGTACTCGATTTTCACTGCGCCAGGCGATCAAGCAGGGCGGCGTAGCGGGAACGGCCTTCGAGGGAAAGCTCGTGAACCCGGTCGTCCCGGACCCGACGGGCCGCGGCGTCCGTGATCGCCCGCACCACCGCTTCGTGCTTGCTCACCCCGTCCGCTTCGGAAAGCAACGCGAGCGCACGCTCCACCTCGTCGTTCAACCGCAAAGTCATCGCCATGACGTTGATGATACCAGAGTGGTATCATCAACGACCTGCTCTTTTTCGACCGGCCCGGCCTAAAACTCGGTCGACGACCGCACGTTCCGAGTCTGCTCCGCCCTCGCGGCCAGCAGCTCATCCGGCGGGTAATCCACCGCCGTCAACGTCAATCCGTGCGCCGGGGCGACCGCGCTGTCCCGCGTCCCGCTCGCCAGCACCTCGCCGGGCCACCCGGTTCCGCGCCGCCCGTCCCCCACGAGCAGCAGTACCCCGACCAGGCTGCGGACCATCGAATGGCAAAACGCGTCCGCGCTGACCCGGACTTCCAGCAGATGCTCGTCGATCCGCGTCCATTCCAGACGCTGCAGCTCACGGATCGTCGTGCCGCCCTCGCGCTGTTTGCAGTACGCCGCGAAATCCTGCAGCCCCAGCAGTTCCGCGGCGGCGGCGTTCATCCGCTCTGTCGACAGTGGACGGCCCCAGGCCAGAGTGTCGTTGCGGCGCAACGGGTCGACGCCCCACGGAGCATCGGAGACGCGGTAACGGTAGTGCCGGCGGATGGCCGAGAACCGGGCGTCGAAACCCTCCGGGGCCACGCGTGCGTTCAAGACCCGCGCATCGGCGGGCAAAAGTTTGTTCCAGCGGCCGCGCATGCGCGTCAGGTCCGGGATTCCCAGTTCGTCCACGGGAATCCGGCCCGGCGCACCGGGTGCGAACGGGACCACGTCGACGTGCACGACCTGACCCGTCGCGTGCACCCCGGCGTCCGTGCGGCCCGCGACGACCACGGACTTCGGCACCGACTCCCCCGGCGGCTGACGCCGCAGCGCCTGCTCCAGTTCAGCCTGCACGGTGCGGCGGCCGGGCTGGCGGGCCCAGCCGGAGAAGTCCGTGCCGTCGTAGCTCACGTCCAAGCGCAGACGAACGAGCCCGCCCTCCCCGTGGGGAGCGGCGGGCTCGTCCGATGGAGACAGTGCCGGCAGGACTCAGTCCTTCTTGGCGTCGGCCTCGTCGGAGGCACCAGCCTCGTCCGCAGCCGGGGCGGCCTCTTCGGCAGCCGGGGCCTCTTCGGTCGCGGCGGGAGCCTCAGCGGCTTCCTCGGCGACCGGAGCGGCGGCGACCTCGTCCTTGGCGAACTTGGTCTTGCGAGCCCGCTCGGCCTCGGAGGTCACGGTCTTCTCCGCGACCAGTTCGATGACGGCCATGGCGGCGTTGTCGCCCTTGCGCGGCATCGTCTTGGTGATGCGGGTGTACCCGCCGGCGCGCTCCGCGAAGTGCGGGCCGATCTCGGCGAACAGCTTGTGCACGACGTCCTTGTCCCGGACGACCTTCTGCACCAGGCGACGGTTGTGCAGGTCGCCCCGCTTCGCCTTGGTGATCAGCTTCTCGGCCAGCGGGCGGACCCGCTTGGCCTTAGCCTCGGTCGTCGTGATCTTGCCGTGCTCGAACAGCTGAGTGGCCAGGTTGGCCAGGATCAGCCGCTCGTGCGCGGCAGACCCGCCGAGCCGGGCTCCCTTGGTAGGGGTGGGCATGACTTTCTCCTAGTTCAGCTCACAGCGTCCGGGCACGAGGCCTCAGAGCTGCTCGGTCTCTGCGTAGTCCTGGCCATCGTCGTGGCCGTCGTCCGAAATCCCGCCGCCGATGCCGGCGACCCCTTCCGACCAGCCTTCGCCGTCGTAGCTGGTGGCAGCCGCGGACGGGTCGAACCCGGGCGGGCTGTCCTTCAGCGCGAGGCCGAGGCCGACGAGCTTCAGCTTGACCTCGTCGATCGACTTGGCGCCGAAGTTGCGGATGTCGAGAAGGTCCGCCTCGCTGCGCGAGACCAGCTCGCCCACGGTGTGGATGCCTTCGCGCTTCAGGCAGTTGTACGACCGGACGGTGAGGTCCAGGTCCTCGATCGGCATCGCGTAGGCGGCGATGGTGTCCGCCTCCTGCGGCGACGGGCCGATCTCGATGCCCTCGGCGTCGACGTTCAGCTCGCGAGCGAGACCGAACAGCTCCACCAGCGTCTTGCCGGCCGAGGCCACCGCGTCGCGCGCGGTGATCGACGGCTTGGTCTCGACGTCCAGGATCAGCTTGTCGAAGTCGGTGCGCTGCTCGACACGGGTGGCCTCGACCTTGTAGGTCACCTTCAGCACCGGCGAGTAGATCGAGTCGACCGGGATCCGGCCGATCTCCGCGCCCGCCTGCTTGTTCTGCAGGGCCGGAACGTAACCGCGGCCGCGCTCGACGACGAGCTCGATCTCGAGCTTGCCCTTGCCGTTCAGCGACGCGATGTGCAGATCCGGGTTGTGCACGGTGACGCCCGCGGGCGGCACGATGTCGGCAGCCGTGACCTCACCCGGGCCCTGCTTGCGCAGGTACATGGTGACCGGCTCGTCCTCTTCCGAGGACACGACCAGTTCCTTCAGGTTCAGGATGATGTCGGTGACGTCTTCCTTCACCCCGGGAACGGTGGTGAATTCGTGCAGCACACCGTCGATGCGGATGCTCGTCACGGCCGCGCCCGGGATGGACGACAGCAGCGTGCGCCGCAGCGAGTTGCCGAGCGTGTAGCCGAAGCCGGGCTCCAGCGGTTCGATGGTGAACCGGGAGCGGGTCTCGTTGACCGTCTCTTCGCCGAGAGCCGGCCGCTGGGAAATCAGCATTTCTTAGTTTCCTTTCCAGACGACGCCCGCCATATGACGTCGAAGGGATGGCGTGGCGGCGGCGCACTCCGGGCGCCGCCGCCGGGTCCGACAGTGCCGGACTACTTCGAGTAAAGCTCGACGATCAGCTGTTCCTGAACCGGAACGTCGATCTGCGCGCGCTCCGGCAGCTGGTGGACCAGCACGCGGAGGTTCGACTGGACGACCTGCAGCCAGGCCGGGATCGGACGCTCGCCGAAGGACTCCTTGGCCGCGACGAAGGGCAGCATGCCCATCGACTTCGGCCGCACGTCGATGATGTCCCACTTGGTGACCTGGTAGGACGGCACGTTGACCTTGACGCCGTTGACCAGGAAGTGGCCGTGGCTCACCAGCTGCCGCGCCTGACGGCGGGTGCGGGCGATGCCGGCGCGGTAGATCACGTTGTCCAGCCGGGACTCGAGGATCTGCAGCAGGTTCTCACCGGTCTTGCCAGGACGCCGGACGGCTTCCTTGTAGTACCGGACGAACTGGCGCTCGAGAACGCCGTAGGTGTAGCGAGCCTTCTGCTTCTCCTGCGACTGCAGGAGGTACTCGGACTCCTTGATGCGCCCGCGGCCGTGCTGGCCCGGCGGGTAGGGGCGACGTTCGAACGCCTGGTCGCCGCCGATGAGGTCAACCTTGAGGCGACGCGAAATACGCGTCGCGGGGCCGGTGTAACGAGCCATTTCTTAGTACTCCTCCCCGTTCCTCAGACCCGGCGCCGCTTGGGCGGGCGGCAGCCGTTGTGAGGCTGCGGGGTCACGTCCTGGATGGTGCCGACCTCGAGGCCGGCCGCCTGCAGCGAGCGGATCGCCGTCTCGCGGCCCGAACCCGGGCCCTTCACGAAAACGTCGACCTTCTTCATGCCGTGTTCGGCGGCCTTGCGGGCAGCGTTCTCGGCGGCCATCTGCGCGGCGAACGGAGTCGACTTGCGCGAGCCCTTGAAGCCCACGTGGCCGCTGGAGGCCCACGCGATCACGGCACCGGTCGGGTCCGTGATCGAGACGATGGTGTTGTTGAAGGTGCTCTTGATGTGCGCGTGACCGTGCGCGACATTCTTCTTTTCCTTGCGGCGGACCTTCTTGGCCCCCGCAGTGCGGCTCTTGGGTGGCATGTTCTGAGGGTTCTCCTGTTAGCGCGCGTTCTCTTGGTGAGCGGCGACGGCTTCCTGCTGCCCGCGGCGGATGATGGAACCCGCGTCGGTGTAGAGGTTCCGCAGCGCCATCGGGCGGGCGTAGAGCGCCTTGGGCGAGACACAAGCCGTGGAACGACGGACGGAACCGCCCATGCGAACGACCTTCTTGCCCTGGGTGCTCACTTCTTGCCAGCCTTCTTCTTGCCGGCGACCGTCTTCTTCGGGCCCTTGCGGGTGCGGGCGTTGGTCTTGGTGCGCTGACCGCGCACCGGCAGACCGCGACGCCAGCGCAGACCCTGGTAGGTCCCGATCTCGATCTTGCGCCGGATGTCGGCGTTCACCTCGCGGCGAAGGTCACCCTCGACCTTGAAGTTTTCGTCGATGTAGTCCTTCAGCTTGACGAGATCCTCGTCGCTGAGGTCCTTGACGCGGGTGTCGGCGTTCAGCTCGGCAGCAGCGATCATCTGCTTCGAGCGGGTACGGCCGATCCCGTAGATGTAAGTCAGCGCGATCTCCAACCGCTTCTCGCGGGGGAGGTCGACGCCAGCGAGTCGTGCCACTGGTGCTCCTTCTTCGGGTTCGTCTTCAGGTCTGCTCCCCGTCCGGTTCCGGAACCGACTCGCCTGTCGTGCCCGTGGCTTGCGCCCCGGGTGTCCCGGCCCCGGCCTGAAGTCCGGGGGTGCGCCGGGCCGCTTTCGCGACCCGGCAGGTACGGGGAGGGTGGGTTAGCCGTCAAGCGGCCTGCTGCAGTGCGGTTCTCAGCCCTGACGCTGCTTGTGACGCAGGTTCTCGCAGATCACCATGATCCGGCCGTGACGGCGGATCACCTTGCACTTGTCGCAGATCTTCTTGACGCTCGGCTGGACCTTCACGTCTTCCTGCTTCCTGCTCTGCTCGGCTCTGGCGTGATCACTTGTAGCGGTAGACGATGCGACCACGGGAGAGGTCGTAGGGCGACAGCTCCACGACAACCCTGTCTTCGGGCAGGATGCGGATGTAGTGCTGCCGCATCTTGCCGCTGATGTGTGCCAGGACCTTGTGGCCGTTCTCCAACTCGACGCGGAACATCGCGTTGGGGAGCGGCTCGACCACGCGGCCTTCGACCTCGATGGCCCCGTCTTTCTTAGCCATGTCCTCCGCAATCCCTGAGCACGCGTGACGTGCACAGCGTGATCGGTTTTGAGCTCGAGTCCTTGCTTACTGGGTGGTGCTCGGCCACACTCGGCCCCGGGTCCATGAGGTTCGCGAGAATTCACGAGCATGCTGGAACCGGCGCATGAGCGCGCCGACTTGACAGTGTACGCAAGCCGTGCGATAGCCCGGCGGCCGGGGGGTAAGTACAGCCTTGTGAGTGGCGATCCCGGTGCTAACCGGGATGAACACTCACGAGTCTTCGGGCAGGGTGAGCACCCAGGGACCGTCCTCGGTGATGGCGACGGTGTGCTCCCAGTGCGCGGCGCGCGAACCGTCGACGGTGACGACAGTCCAGCCGTCTTCCAGTTCGAGGGTTTCGCCGCTGCCACCGGTCAGCATGGGCTCGACCGCGAGCGCCATGCCAGGCTTGAGCCGCGGGCCCTTGCCGGGTTTGCCGACGTTCGGCAGGAACGGCTCCATGTGCATCTGGCGGCCGATGCCGTGGCCGCCGTACTCAAGAATCTCGCCGTACTCGCGGCCGTCGTCCTCGCCCGCCTGGCGGGCGGCGGTCTGCACGGCGAACGAGATGTCGGTGAGCCGGGAGCCCGCGCGGACAGCCTCGATGCCTGCCCACATGGCACGCTTGGTGGCGGCCGACAGCTCGCGGTCCTTTTCGCTTGCCTCGCCGATCTCCAGCGTCACCGCGGAGTCGCCGTGCCAGCCGTCGAGAATCGCGCCGCAGTCGACCGAGATGAGGTCCCCGTCGGCGAGCACCTGCTTGTCCGACGGGATGCCGTGCACGATCTGCTCGTTCACCGACGCGCAGATCGACGCCGGGAACCCGTGGTAGCCCTTGAACGAAGGCACCGCGCCGGCGTCGCGGATCGTCTGCTCGGCCAGTTCGTCGAGCTCGGCCGTGCTGACCCCGGGCCGCGCGAGTTCGCGCACGGCGGCCAGGGTGCGGGCGACGACGAGACCGGCCGCCCGCATGGCCTCCAGCTCGCCGCGGGTCTTGACCTCGATCATGCGCCCGCGGCGGAGCACTTGCAGAACACGCAACCCTCCGAGATTCACGTGCGGTCGCGCAGCGCTTTCAGCACGCGGTCCGAGATCTCCTGCACCTCGCCGACGCCGTCGACCTTCACCAGGATGTCGGCGTAGTACTCCAGCAGCGGCGCGGTCTCCGACACGTACACCTGCTGGCGGCGGCGGATGACGTCCTCGGTGTCGTCCGAACGGCCGCGCGACATGAGCCTGCCGACGACGACGTCCTCGGCCACGTCGAGCTGGATGACCGCGTCGAGCTTGGTGTCAGCCTCGCTCAGCATTTCGCCGAGGACCTCGGCCTGCTTGGTGTTGCGCGGGAACCCGTCGAGCAGGAAGCCTGCCTTCGCGTCCGGTTCGGTCAGCCGCTCACGGACCATTTCGTTGGTCACCGAGTCCGGCACCAGTTCGCCCGAGTCCAGGTACCGCTTGGCCTCCTGGCCGAGCGGAGTCTCCTGGCCGACGTGCGCCCGGAAAAGGTCGCCGGTCGAGATGTGCGGGATCCGCAGCTGCTCGGACAGGGCAACCGCCTGCGTGCCTTTGCCCGCGCCGGGCGGTCCGACGAGAACCAGTCGCGTCACTTCAAGAACCCTTCGTAGTTGCGCTGCATCAGCTGGCTTTCGATCTGCTTCACGGTGTCGAGCCCGACACCGACCATGATCAGCACAGCCGTGCCACCGAACGGGAAGTTCTGGTTGTTCCCGCTGCCGGTGAGGGACAGGAAGAAGTTCGGGAGGATCGCGATGATGCCCAGGTACAGCGAACCGGGAAGAGTGATCCGGCCCAGCACGAAGCTGAGATACTCGGCGGTGGGACGGCCGGGCCGGATGCCCGGGATGAAGCCGCCGAACTTCTTCATCTCTTCCGCACGCTCGTCCACGTTGAACGTGATCGTGATGTAGAAGTAGGTGAAGAAGATGATCAACAGGAAGTAGAGCAGGATGTGCACCCAGCTGCTCTGGTTGACCAGGTAGTTCTGAATGAACGACTGCCAGCCCGCGTTGCTGTTCGGGTCGCCGATCAGCTGACTGAGCAGCTGCGGCAGGTACAGCAGCGACGAGGCGAAGATGACCGGGATGACACCGGCCTGGTTCACCTTGATCGGCAGGTAGGTCGAGGTGCCGCCGTACATCCGGCGGCCGACCATGCGCTTGGCGTACTGCACCGGGATCCGGCGCTGGCCCTGCTCGACGAAGATGACGCTGGCGATGATCACCAGGCCGAACGCGAGAACCACGACCAGCGCGACACCGCCGCCGTTGCTGATGATGTTGGCGCCCTCGGCCGGGATGCGGGCCGCGATGTTCAGGAAGATCAGCACCGACATGCCGTTGCCGACGCCGCGCTCGGTGATCAGCTCGCCCAGCCACATCATCACCGCGGTGCCCGCGGTCATGGTGACCACGATCAGCGTCAGCGAGTAGATGCTGTTGTCCGGGATGATCGGCTGCGAGCAGCCCTGGAACAGGGTGCCGCGGTCAGCAAGCGCGACCACGCCGGTGGCCTGCAGGATCGCCAGCGCGATCGTCAGGTACCGGGTGTACTGGGTCAGCTTGTTCTGGCCGGACTGGCCTTCCTTCTTCAGCTCCTCGAACCGCGGGATGACCACGGTGAGCAGCTGAACGATGATGCTCGCGGTGATGTAGGGCATGATGCCCGTCGCGAACAGCGACAGCTGCAGCAGCGCACCGCCGCTGAAGAGGTTGAGCAGCTGGTACACGCCCTGCTGGTCGGCCTGTGCGGTACAGGCCTGCACGGCGGCGAACGAGACCCCCGGAGCCGGGATGGTTGCACCGATCCGGTAGACCGCGACGATGGCTAGCGTGAACAGGATCTTCTTGCGTAGATCCGGCGTCGCGAGAGCCGAGCGGAATGCGCTGAGCACGCGGGGGACCTCCTCGGCGTCGTCGGTCGTCCCAACCGACGATCGGCTTGGCCGGTACGAGACCGGCGGGATGTCTGACTCACTGGCAAGCCAGGAACGCTTCAGGGCAAACAGGCCCGGAAACGTGCCGCCGACTCTAACAGCTTCGCATGGGGCGTCCGCAGCGCGTGTGCGTTTTACGTCTCAGTGCGCGCCAGTCCCGCACTGAAGAGCCGCAGGTAGGGCCGGTCGGAGCACAGATGATCACCTGTTCGGCCCGCGCCGTTCGGCGGGCTTTCCCACAACAGCACGGAAAACGACACCCTCATTGACCCGAAGTCCGTGAGGGCCACCCTCATTGACTCTGATTCCCGCAGGGTTCCCCTCACGCCCCCCACCGGCCCGCGAGGGGGCCCCTTCACGAACGCGGGTTCCCTCAAGAAGCCCCACCCACAAACCGCAGCCGACGCACCCGACCATCGAGG
>NZ_LWSF01000017.1:0-116 GCF_001651785.1 Amycolatopsis sp. M39 | reverse complement strand
CGAGGCACCCAGCCCCTCCCCCGCACCCCGATCCGAAGCCTCCCTGCGGTCTGGGGTTGCTTGTCAAGGCATCTTTCCCGCCTTGACAAGCAACCCCAGACCGTCAGCACACTCAA
>NZ_LWSF01000016.1:187596-300431 GCF_001651785.1 Amycolatopsis sp. M39 | reverse complement strand
CGCCCGGGTGGCGTTCGGGCTGGTCCGCGGACGCGTGGACCGCTCGCGCGGCCCGTCCACGCCTTCGGTCTCGTAACGGCGCAGCCAGGTGTAGTAGGCCTGGCGGCTGATCCCGAAATACCGGCAGGTCATGGCCACGTTTCCGGACACTTCCTCGACGTGGCGCAAGACCGCCAGGCGCCTGCGCGCCTGGCGGTCCAGTCGGGGCTCGCTCACCAGCAACTCCTATGGTCAGGAAGCCCCGGTGTCAAGCATCTCCGTCAGTTCTATATGTCAGACAAGCCCTGAACTCAGGCACCCGGTTCTCACCGGCATAAACACTCACGACACCTCAGCTACCCGGCGAACTGCTCGTTCCCCAGCACGCCGAGCAGCTGGATCTTCTCGAACGCCTCGCTGCGCGGCGGCGCGGTCAGCACGAGCAACGCCTGCGACTGGTCCTCGGTGAACAGCACCTGGCAGTCCACCTCGATCTCGCCCAGCTGCGGATGCACGAGCACCTTGTGGTCCTCGAACCGTTTGGCCACTTGGCGTTCTTCCCACAGCCGCGTGAACTCGGGGCTCTCCCGGGTCAACGCGCGCACCAGTTCGCCCGCCCGCGAACGCGGGCCCATCGACCCGTGCACCACCCGCAGATTCGCCACCAACGCGCGGCTTTGCCGGTCCCGGTCGTGCGCCGGGTAGACGAGCCGCTCGCCCGGGTTGGTGAACCACCGGTAGATCTCGCTGCGCGCCAGTCCGGTGTACTGCGATCGGTCGCCGTACAACGCGTCCGCGAACCGGTTCTGCACCAGCACCTCGCCGAGGTTCGACAGGATGAGCGCGGGCGTGTCGGACAGCCGGTCGAGGACCCGCAACAGCGCCGGCGCGACGTGCGTCGCCGCGACGATCGGTGACGGCGCGGTGCGGCCGGCGAGGCGGAACAGGTAGTCGCGCTCGTCGTCGGTGAGCCGCAATGCCCTGGCCAGCGCGGCCAGCATCTGCTCGCTCGGCTGCGGTCCGCGTTGCTGCTCCAGCCGCGTGTAATAGTCGGTGGACATCGCCGCCAGCGCCGCGACCTCCTCCCGCCTCAGTCCCGCCGCTCGCCGCCGCGCGCCCGCGGGCAGCCCGACGTCCTCGGGCCGCAATCCCTCGCGACGGCTGCGGAGGAAGGCAGCCAGCTCAGCTCGATCCATGGCTCCAGTATCGGCTCGGCCCGCCGCGCCAGCCAGGGATCGCCGGTCCCCCGATCTGCGGTCTCTGCCGCCGCGCCGCCGGGCGGCCGAAACTCAGTGGCATGGACATCACCGGAAACACCGTCTTCATCCCCGGCTCGACCAGCGGCATCGGCCTCGCTCTCGCCCTCGAACTGCGGGCGAAGGGCAACACCGTCATCGTCGGCGGGCGACGCACCGAACTGCTCGCGCGGATCGCCGCCGACCACCCCGGTCTCGACACCGTCCAGATCGACACCACCGATCCGGCGAGCATCGAAACCGCGGCCGAGGAGGTGCTCGCGAAGCATCCGGATCTCAACGTGCTCGTCCCGATGGCGGGCATCATGCGCGTCGAGGACTGGCACCGCCCGGAGTCCTTTTTGGACAGCGCGGAAGCGACCCTGACCACCAACGTCCTCGGCCCGATCCGGCTCATCGCCGCGTTCGTCGAGCACCTGCAGACCCGTCCGGACGCCACCATCCTGACCGTTTCGTCCGGCCTCGCCTTCGCGCCGCTGAAAGCGACGCCGAGCTACAACGCGTCCAAGGCCGCGATCCACCTGCTCAGCGAATCGCTGCGGCTGCAGCTGGCCGACACCTCGGTGAAGGTCGTCGAACTGGAGCCGCCGTCCGTGCGCACCGCGCTCCTGCCCGGCCAGGAGGAAAGCGAGTTCGCGATGCCGCTGGACGCCTTCGTCAGCGAGGTCATGACGTTGCTCGAAACACAGCCGGACGCGACCGAAATCCAGGTCGAGAACGTCAAATTCCTCCGCCACGGCGAGGCCCGCGGCGACTACCACGAGGTGGTGGCGATGCTCAACGCCGCGGACCCGCACGGAAAGTGAACTACGCCAGGTACGTCGGCCATCCCGCCACGATCGTCGCGGACACCGGCATTTCCCGAAGCTCCGTTGCCGACAGTCCGCTCGGGTCGGCCGCCGTCAGCACCAGGTCGGCCACGTCGCCGACCTGGACGCCGCGGCGGCCGCCCGAGGACGCGGCCAGCGCGTCGGCGAGCGGGATGGCCTGCTCCGGATGCCATGGCGGCCGCTCGTCGTCGGTCCGCCCGACCGCGGCGGCGATCCCGTCCCACGGATCGAGCGGCGCGACCGGCGCGTCCGAGCCGAGTTCCAGCCGGGCGCCGGATTCCAGCAGGGCGCGGTAGGCGTACGCGCGATCGGTGCGGCCGTGCCAATGCCGGTCGGCGACGTCGCGGTCGTCGGGCTGGTGGGCGGGCTGCACACTCGCGACCAGCCCGAGCGCGGAGAACCTCGGCACGTCCTCGGGCCGCAGCAACTGCGCGTGCTCGATCCGGCCCGGGCAGCCGACCTCGGCGAACGCGTCCAGCGCGATGGTGTTGGCGTGGTCGCCGATCGCGTGCACCGCCGGAATCAGCCCGTGTTCGTGCGCGCGGCGCAGCAACGGCACCAATTCCTCCGGCGGCAGCTCCAGCAGCCCGTTTTCGCCGGATCCCGGGTACGAATCGTGGCAGTAAGCGGTGCGGGTGTTGAGCGAGCCGTCGACGAACAGCTTGAACGGGCCGACCGTGAGCAACCCTTCGCCCGCGGCGAGAACATCACCGGTCCGGTGTCCTCTTTGGATGGTCTCGTCCAGCAAGTACCGGGCGATCACACAGGAAACCCTCGTCGCTGGTTTGGCCGCGGCCGCCCGCCGAGTCCAATCCGCGACCGTGTCCGCGTATTCGTAGTCGACCACCGACGTCACGCCCCGCTTCGCCGCGGCCGCCAACGCATCGGCGATCCAAGCGTCCTGGACCTCGACCGGCGCGGACGGCAACGCGGCCGTGGCGCTCATGCAGTCGTTCTCCAGCAGGACGCCGGTCGGATGCTCGCGGCCGATCAGCTTCAACGCGGCCGGGCTGAGCCACAACGTATGCAGATCCGCGCTGAACAGCGCCACCGCGCGGCCCGGCAGCGCGCGCTGCAGCAGATCCTTGTGCGGCCGATCCGGCCAGAGCCCGTCCCGAAACCCGGCGCCGACGACGAGTTCCCCCGCCGGAGCGTCGAGCAGCTTCTCCATCAGCAATTCGACCGCGCCCACCGCGGATCGCGCCCCGCCCAGCGGGATGCGCCTGCGGAAACCGGCCCACTGAACGAGGTGCGCGTGCGCGTCGACCAGGCCAGGCAGGAGCGTGCCGCCGTGTCCGTCGAGCACGCGGGCCGCGAACCCGGTTCCAGCGCCCGGTTCCTCGACAGCCGACACGACACCGTCGCGCACCCGAACGTCGGCGAGCGGTCCCCGCAGCCCGACCCGGACGCGGCGGAGGAGAAGATCGTCCATGTGCCCAGCCTGCCAGTCAGCCCCGTTCGGGTGAAGCGGGAATTCTCGTGCTGGGGCGGGCGTTGGAACGGGTACTCGCAATGCATGGCAGCCGTCGCCCGCCGAAGGGTCAGGGCCGGTCAGGAGCGCCGCCTTCACAAGCCGCGCAGGGTTCGACTCCCTCGGTTGCCGCTTCTTTTCGCCGACCCGCGCGGGTCGGTGCGGATCACCCTGGCTCGCGGATGCGGGCGGGTGGCCGTTGACCGGCCGGCCCCTCGCGCAGGCTGGACTTTACGCACCGACGTCGTCTCCACGTCAGCTACCGCGCACCGACGTCGTCTCCACGTCAGCTACCGCGCACCGACGTCGTCTCCACGTCAGCTACCGCGCCACGACCGGCTTGAGCGGCGGGACCGGTTGCCCGCCCTGGTCCGGGCGCGCAGCGGAAGCCGCATCAGGCAGCCGATAGGGCCTCGGGAACGCTTCGAACTCCGACTGTGCGCCGAGTGCGGGTCCCGCTTCAGCAGCCAGGCGCCGTCCTGCCCCGGCTGCCGCAGCCCGTCAGGCCGGCCTTCGAAACACTTAGCGCTCACCGTTCCCGCCCGCAATACTTAGCCTCATGGATCAGTATTCGACCACGCTCGACGGGGTCTTCGCCGCCCTCGCCGATCCGACCCGGCGAGCTGTCGTGCGGCGGCTCGGGCAGGGGCCGGCGAGCGTCGGGGATCTGGCGGGCGACGCGCCGATGACGTTGCCGTCCTTCATGAAGCACGTGCGGATGCTTGAGTCGCACGGGCTGATCCGCACCGAGAAGTCCGGCCGGGTGCGGACGTGCGTCCTCAACCGCGACCGGTTCGCGCTCGTCGAGGACTGGCTCGCCGAGCAGCGGCGCGTCTGGGCCGGGCGCACCGACCGGCTCGAACAGTTCGTCACCAGCCAGGAGGACCAGCCGTGAACCCCGACCTGGATCTCGCCCTCGACCGCGTCATCCGCGCACCCCGCAAGCGCGTCTGGGACGCCTGGACCGACCCGGCCAGCCTCGCCCGGTGGTGGATTCCCGCCCCGCTGCGGTGCCGCGTCGAGGAATTGGACGTGCGCGCTGGGGGTGCGTTCGTCACGCGGATGAGCGAGGACGGCGACACCTTCGTCCCGCATCTCGACGCGTGTTTCCTCGTCGTGGAAGACTGCGAGCGGATTGTTTTCACGAATGCGCTCGACAGGGCGTGGCGGCCGGCGAACCCGCTGCCGGTCGCGATGACGGCGGAGGTGCTCCTTCGGGACCATCCGGACGGCACGGACTACCGTGTCGTCGTCCGGCACGGGGACCCGGCGGCCCGGGAACGGCACGCCGGCCTCGGGTTCGCTGACGGCTGGGGCACGGTCACGGCTCAGCTCGCCCGGGTCGCGGAAAGCGGGGCCTGACACAGATCTCGATGACCGCGTTCGGCACTCTCGACGGGGCAGGCCAAGGGCCCGGGTCGTCCACAGTGGACACCAGCGACCAGTTCGCGGGTTCGTTCCGCATCTCGACCAGGCCTTCGTCCAGCGGGCGCCGGAGTGGCTGACGGGTTGCTCTTCGGCCGTCGCACGTACACGTCGTTCGCCAAGGGCTGGCCCGCGATCGGGGGCTCACGAGCATCATAGGCGGGCGGCGGAGACCATCGCGCGGTAGACGTCGGTGTTGTCCACCGTCCCGTCGAGGCGGTCCGCGCCGGGGCCGGTCGCGGTGACCGGGGTCGGCACCCCGCTGTGGTCGCCGGTCGTCCAGTCGACGGTCAGCGAAAGTTTGGTGCCGGGAACGGGAAACGGACCGTCCTCATCGCCCTCGGGAGCACCGTCAGTGTCCTCAATGGCCAGTCCGCCGGTCTCGTGGTCGCCGCCGACGATCACCAGGGTGTCCGGATGCGAGCGGGTGAAGCGAAGCACCTCGGCGACAGCCGCGTCGAGTGCCCGGCCCGCGTCGAGGACGCCGTGCGCGTTGTTTTCGTGGGACATTCCGTCGATGCCTTCTTCTTCCAGGAACAGGAAGAAGCCGCGCGGGTTGGCGGAAAGCGTGTCGAGCGCCTTCTTCGCCATCACCGGCAGCGCGACCTTCGGCTGGTACGCGCCCTTGCCATCCGGGCCGTAGTCGACCATGTCCTCGTTCGCGAACAGTCCGAGCAGCCGCGGCGCGCGAGTCGCGGCGAGCTCGCCGGCGTTCCGCACGTAGGTGTAGCCGGAGCGCTTCGCCTGCTCGATGAGGTTGCCGTGCGTGCTGCGGCTTTCCTCTCCCGGCTTGTCCGGCCACGCGCCCGGATCGCCCTTCGGCAGCCACCAGTCTTCGCCGCCGCCGAGGAGAACTTCCGGACGGCTTTCGGTGATGTACTGCTGCGCGATGTCGCTCTGCAGATCCCGCGAAGGCACGTGGGAGGCGAACGCGGCCGGCGACGCGCCGGTGACCTGCGCGGTGGTGACCAGGCCAGTCGACTTCCCAGCGCGTTTCGCCTGTTCAAGCACCGTCAGCAGGCGACGGCCCTGTGCGTCCTGGCCGACCGCGCCATTGCGCGTCTTGTGCCCGGTGGCCAGCGCGGTCGCCGCCGCGGCCGAGTCGGTGACGAGTTCGCCCGGGTCGCCGGGGTCGGTGTGCACCATGCCGGTGACCGGGAGCCGGTTCATGACCAGGTCGCCGGTGCGGCCGGTCGTCGCGAGCCGGACGAACTCCCGCTGCGCCGCGCCCATGCCGTCGCCCTGGATGTAGACGATGTTGCGCGCCTTCGGATGCCAGCCGCCGGAGGCCGCCGAGGGACTGTCTCCCGCCGTCGCGACCGCGGGCACCGCCCCGGCCACTGCGAGCACGGCCGCGGTGAGCACCATCGTCTTGCGCATCCGGATCCTCCTTTAGTTAGGAAGCTTTCCTAACATGTTTCCCGGAGCGCTGCGAGAGGGTCACCTGAATGGACGTGTCCGCCGACGGTGAACAGCACCCCGCCGGGTCTCGGTGCTCACTACGGTGGGTTCTCATGGAGACCGTCACGACGCGCACCGTCGAGTACCCGGCAGACGGCCTCACCATGGTCGGACGCCTCGCGCTCCCCGCAGGCACCGGCCCTCGGCCCGCAGTCCTGATCGGGCCCGAGGGCACCGGCCTCAACGACTTTCAACGCGCACGGGCCGACGCGCTGGCCGAACTGGGCTACGCGGCACTCGCGTTCGACATCCACGGCGGCCGCTGGTTCACCGATCCCGACGAGATGCTGGCCCGCTGCCTGCCGCTGCTCGACGACCCGGACCGGATGCGCGACATCGGCCACGCGGCGCTCGACGTCCTGCTCGCCGAACCGCGGACCGACCCGAGCCGGATCGCCGGAATCGGCTACGGNGCCCCCGCTTCCCGCGCCCCGGGCGAGCCGGATCGCCGGAATCGGCTACGGCACCGGCGGCGCGATCGTGCTGGAACTCGGCCGCGCGGGCGTCGAGCTGCGCGCGATCGGCACGGTCAACGGACTGGTCACCGGCCGTCCGGGCGAGGCCGCGAACATCCGCTGCCCGGTGTGGGCGGGCGTCGGCTCGGAGGACCCGATCATGCCGCCCGCGCAACGGGACGCGTTCGCCGCCGAGATGCAGGCGGCGGGCGTCGACTGGCGGCTCACCGTCTACGGCGGCGCCCAGCACGCTTTCCACCACCCGCCGGTCGGCCCAGAGCAGCGGCTCCTCCCCGGCGTCGGCTATCAGCCGGTGCAGGCCGAGCGGGCCTGGCGCGACGTCGTGGCTCTGCTGGCCGAGAACCTGGGCTAGCGGGCGAGAAACGGTCCCGGATCGGCCACAACGCCGTGGATGGTGCGGCCCGCGGCGCCCAGTGTCGCGGCGGATTCGCCGAGTGCGGACGGGCTCAGCACCGGCACCGAACCGCGGAGGCCGGTCAAGCGCGTCCGCAGCACGGCCTCCGCGGCGGGAGCCAGCCAGGGAAACAGCGGCCCGAACACGCCGCCGAGCACCACCCGGTCCACATCCACCAGATTGACCGCCGACGCCAGCGCCAGCCCCAACGCCTCCCCTGCCGCCGAGACGGCCGACAACGCCGCGTCGTCGCCCGTCGTCAAGGCAGCAGACAGCGCGTCCACTGTGGATACTCCGGCCGCGGTCAGCATCGCTTCCTGCCCGGCGTAGGTCTCCAGGCAACCGGCCGCACCGCAGCGACAGGACGATCCGGACGGGGACACCAGGACGTGGCCCAGCTCGCCGCCGGTGCCGCGGAACAGCCGCGAGTCCACGACCAGCCCCGCGCCGATGCCGATCTCGCCTGACACGTAAAGGAAATCCGCCGTCCCGGCACCGAACCACAGCTCGCCCAGTGCACCGAGATTCGCCTCGTTGTCCACCGAAACCGGGACCGGCAGCTCCAACTCGACCGGAACGTTCCGCCAACCGAGGTTCGGCGCGCTCAGCACCACGCCGTCCCGCACCGGGCCGGACACCGCGAGCACCGCGCCAGCGACCGTCAAACCCAGCTCGCGCGCCTGCGCCAACTCCGCGGAAGCCAGCTCCCGCACCGCCTTCAGCACAGTTTCCGCCGGCACGCCGCGGTTGTCCCGCTCGACGCGGACCGACCGGCGGACCGCGCCGGTCAAGTCCAGTACGCACGCGGCGAGATAGTCCACATTGGCCTCAAGCCCCAGCGAAGCCATCCGCGCGCCGCTCAGCGAAACCTCGACCCCGGGCCGGCCGCGCTCCCCCGCCCGCACGGCGGCGGTCTCGGACAGGAAGCCCGCCTCCAGCAGCGAGCCGACCAAAGTGGACACGGTCGACTTGGTCAGCCCGGTCAGCTCCGCCAGCGCGGCGCGGGTCAGCGGGCCGCCGCGGCTGATCTCGCCGAGCACCAGTTCGAGGTTCCGCGCCCGCATCGCGTCGTGCCGGACCGGTTCCATCCACACCTCCGCTCTTGACGGCCGGGACGACCGTAGCGCAGTATTTAGTCTACAACATGAACTAAATGAAGGGACGGGCATGGCCGACTACGCCCCCGCGCCGGAGGACAAATTCTCGTTCGGATTGTGGACCGTCGGCTGGCCCGCGGCCGACCCGTTCGGCGTCGCCACCCGGCCGCCGCTCGACCCGGTCGAGAGCGTGCACCGGCTGGCCGGCCTTGGCGCATACGGCGTGACCTTCCACGACGACGATCTGCTCGCCACCGAACCGGACCGCGACACCGCGATCGCCAGGTTCCAGCGAGCGCTGGCGGAAACCGGCCTGCGCGTCCCGATGGCGACGACGAACCTGTTCAGCCATCCCGTCTTCAAGGACGGCGGCCTGACCAGCAACGACCGCGACATCCGGCGGTATGCGCTGACCAAGGTCCGGCGCAATCTCGACCTCGCCGCGGAACTCGGCGCGCAGACCTACGTCCTGTGGGGCGGTCGCGAAGGCGCGGAATCCGATGCGGCGAAAGACGTCCGCGCCGCGCTCGCCCGGTACAAGGAAGGTCTCGACGTCCTCGCCGACTACGCCGTTTCGCAGGGCTACGACCTGCGGTTCGCGCTGGAGCCGAAGCCGAACGAACCGCGCGGCGACATCCTCCTGCCGACGATCGGCCACGCGCTCGGGTTCATCTCCCACCTGGAGCGGCCCGAGTTGTTCGGGCTGAATCCGGAGGTCGGCCACGAGCAGATGGCCGGGCTCAACTTCGTGCACGGCATCGCGCAGGCGCTGTGGCAGGGCAAGCTGTTCCACCTCGACCTCAACGGCCAGCACGGCCCGAAGTACGACCAGGACCTGATCTTCGGGCACGGCGATCTCACCAGCGCGTTCTTCCTCGTCGACCTCCTGGAACACGGCGGCTACGACGGCCCGCGGCACTTCGACTACAAACCGCTGCGCACCGAGGATCCCGAGGACGTCTGGGTTTCCGCGGCGGCGAACATGCGCACCTACCTGATCCTGCGCGAGAAAGCCCGCGCGTTCCGTGCCGATCCGGAAGTCGCCGAAGCGCTCGCCGCGTCGCGGGTGCCGGAGCTGGCCACGCCGACGCTGTCCGAGGGCGAAACCCTGGACGATCTGGCCGCCGACGAGTTCGACGTCGAGGCGGCCGGTCGGCGCGGGTACCATTTCACCCGGCTCAACCAGCTGGCGCTGGAGCATCTGCTGGGCGTGCGGCACTGAGCCGATCGTTTCTGATCCGACCACAGCCACGGCCCAATGGCTTCGCAGCAGCAGTTACGTGCCGGACGAGGTCGGCCTGCTCGTGGCCGGATCAGTAAATCAGGCGACGCGGGCGGCGGCGGTGTTTTACCGTTGCGGGCAACACGTTGACGGAGACAAGTAGCGCAGGGCACCGCGAGGGACAGAGAGCTGCCGCCGGTGCGAAGGCAGCGTCGCGGCCCAGCGCGAAGACACTCCCGAGTGCGGGGAGGAAATGCCCCGCCGGCCCGGCCGCCGTCATCCGGCCAGAACGAGGCCGCCCCTCCGGCGGCGAAGGTGCGGTGGCACCGCGAGTGTCCCTTCTCGCCCGCACCCCCAAGGGGTCGCCGAGTGCGCTCAGGAGAAGGAATGAGTACCCGCACCCCGGTGGCCTGCCTGCGTGACCGCGTGGGCTCCACCGTGACGATCGCCGGCTGGGTGCACCGCCGGCGCGTGCTGAAATCCGTGGCGTTCCTGGTCGTTCGCGACCGGTCCGGCACCGCGCAGGCGGTGTTCGCCGAGCCGCCGGAGGTCGCCGAGGAGACCGTTGTGCGGCTCACCGGGCAGGTGGTCGCCAATCCGCAGGCCCCGCAAGGAGCCGAGCTGTGGGAACCCGCCATAGAAGTGCTGTCCGCGCCGGAAAAGCGGCCGCCGTTTGCTCTTTACCGGCCTGAAGCGGCCGCTGGTTTGCCGGTGGTGCTGGACAATGCCGCGGTCGCGTTGCGGCATCCGGTGCTGCGGCGGCGATTCGAGGTAGCCGCGGCCAGTGTCGCGGCGTTTCGGCGAGTGTTGGACAGGCAGGGATTCACTGAGATCCATACGCCTAAGATCGTTGCCACCGCGACGGAATCCGGGGCGAATGTGTTCCAGCTCGACTACTTCGGCCGTCCCGCTTACCTCGCGCAGTCGCCGCAGTTTTTCAAGCAGGCCATGGTCGGGGTGTTCGAGCGGGTGTATGAGGCGGGGCCGGTCTTCCGGGCTGAACCGCATGACACCGCACGGCATCTGGCTCAGTACACGAGTCTCGACGCGGAACTGGGCTTCATCGCCGACCACCGTGACGTGATGGCCGTGCTGCGCGACGTCGTAGCGGAGATGGCCGCTGCGGCCGGGCCGGACGCGCCAGCGGTGCCGGCAGAAATCCCGTCGATCGATTTCGCCGCGGCGCAAGAACTTCTGGCCCGGAACACCGGCGAGGACCCGCGCGGCGAACCGGACCTCGCGCCCGCGCACGAACGGTGGCTGTGCGAATGGGCCGCGCGGGAGCACGGGTCGGAATTCCTGTTCGTCACCGGATACCCGATGGCGAAACGGCCGTTCTACACCCATCCGGACCCGGCGAACCCGGTCCGGTCGAACAGTTTCGACCTGCTTTTCCGCGGCCTGGAACTGGTGACCGGCGGCCAGCGGCTCCATCGGCACGCGGACTACCTTGCCGTGCTCGGCGAGGCGGCCGGGCAGTACTCGGACTACCTCGACGCGTTCGCGTACGGCATGCCGCCGCACGGCGGGTTCGCGATCGGGCTGGAGCGCTGGGTCGCGCGCGTACTCGGCGTGGCGAACGTGCGCGGGGCGACGCTCTTCCCCCGGGACCTGCACCGCCTGCGGCCCTGACCGTCGGTGAAGGGAACCCTGCGGGAACCAGATTCCCGCAGGGTTTCCCTCACGTCACTTGGCAGCGAAGGTGAGCGACCCCAGCGCGGTGACCAAGGGGGCCAGCTCCGGCAGCTCCTCCGCCTCGGCGAGCGCGGCGGAGAGCGCCGTGTCGTGCGTCGGGCGGGCGGCGGCCAGCAGCTTCTGCCCGGACGGCGTGACCTCGGTGTAGATGCCACGCCGATCGTCCTGGCACAGGTAGCGCGACAGCAAGCCGCGCTCTTCCAGCCGCGTGACCAGCCGGGTCGTCGCCGACTGGCTCAGCACCACCGCGTTGGCCAGCTGGCTCATCCGCAGGTGGAAGCCGTCCTGGCGGCCGAGCACGTCGAGCACGGTGTACTCGCTCACCGACAGCTCGTGCTCGCTTTCCAGCGCGCGGTTCAGCCGGTCTTCGATCCGCGCGTGCAGCGCCGCCAGCGTCCGCCAGCCTTGCGCGCGCGCCTCGACGGCGTCGTCCGACACCGACATGGTGCACCTCCTCCAGACGGCCCCGGTTGCGGGCGGCCGCGGCCCCGGGCAGCATGAGCGCGGCTCAATGCCACTGCAAGTATTGCGCGCGCCGGTAGTACCCAGCCGCCACTGTACTCGCGAAACCGACCGGCTCCGCTTTTGCGCTCGCCCGCCGGCGAGTAAGTTGTCCCGCTACTCGGGGGAAAGGCGATCGGCAGATGACCGGCACCGGCGATTCGGACGCGGGCACGACCGCGAGACGATTCGCGCTGGGCCGGCATGGGCCCGTGCCACCGGTCCTGGCCGGCCGGTACGAGGTGGGCGAGCGGATCGGCGAAGGCGCGACAGCCTGCGTGCATCGCGCCGAGGACCGCGAAACCGGAGCCGCGGTCGCGGTCAAGCTGTTCCACGCCGGGGCGGTCGAACTGGGCCGCAACCGCCGGGACCAGGAGATCGCGGCACTGCGCGCGGTGCGGCATCCGGGATTGGTCGGGTTCGTCGACGCCGGGGTCGACGAGGGGTACGCCTACCTCGTCATGGACTGCGTGCACGGGCCCAACCTGTCCGAATGGCTGCGCTCCGGGCCGCTGCCCGCCGACCAGGTCGTCGAACTGGGCGCACAGCTGGCCGAGGCGCTCGCCCACGTCCACGCGCACGAGGTGACCCACCGCGATCTCAAGCCCGCCAACATCCTCATGTCCGGCGAGGGCCCGCGGATCGCCGACTTCGGCGTCGCGCGCATCGTCGACGCGACCCGCGTGACCGACACCGGCGCGGTCGTCGGGACGGCGGCCTACCTCTCCCCGGAGCAGGTGCTCGGCGAGCACCCGGGCCCGGCTTCCGACGTGTACGCGCTCGGGCTCGTCCTCCTGGAATGCCTGACCGGCGTCCGCGAATACCCGGGCACGGCAGCGGAAACCGCGGTGGTGCGGCTGCATCGGGCACCGCGAGTGCCGTCGGACGCGCCGGAACCGCTGGCGAGAACTCTGCGCGCGATGACCATGCGCAATCCGGAAGAAAGACCCTCCGCGGCCGCTGTGGCGCGTGCGTTGCGCGGCACGGAAACGTTGCGGCTTCCGCTCAAAACGCGGCTGGCGGTCTTCGGCCGCCGCCACCGGGTCTCACGGCGGCGCGCGGTGCTCGCCGCGGGTCTGCCGGTGGCGCTGGTCGCCGCGGGGACGCTTCTGCTCACGGCTCCGCTGCGGCCGGGCACCGAGTCCGCGCCCGTCCCCGGGCCGGCTCCGGTTTCGCCGCCTTCTTCCGCCGCGGCCGATTCACCGGACCCGGCTCCCTGGCATCCGCCGGTCCGTTCGGGGAGGGGGCCCGCGCACACCACGGCTCCCCCGCCCAGCACGACGACCCGCACCGTCACCGCGCCCCCGGGCAAAGCGAACCGTCCGGACCGGAAACCGCCGAAAAAGCCGCCGGGACACCCGAAAAAGCCCCGTGCTCCGGGCAACGGGCCGCCGCGCGGCAGGCCTCCACATTAGACAGACCGGACCACCCGGCCGGCTGACGCGGCGCAATTCGGTGGCGAACTCCGTCCCGGCGCGCGATCCTGGTGGCGAGGCGGGGAGGGGGAAGGCGATGACCGCACACGCACGCCGGTTCGGGCGGCAGTGCCGGGAACACTTCGAGCGCCCGGAAACCGCCAGCGCGGCCGAGCCGGAACGCGACGCCGAGACCGTTCCGGCGCCAGCGCCCGAACCGGAGCCGGAAGTCCGGCCCGGGAAGTAGCTTCCGGGGCCGGGCAAGAAAATTCCGGCTTACTCCGCGCGCGGCGCGGCCTCGATCGCCAGCACCGCGATGTCGTCGTGGCCGGAATTGCCGAGCCATTCCCGCACCTCGTCGCGCAACCGGCGCACGACTTCCCGCGCCGGTTGCCCGACGCAGTCCTCCAGCACCGCGTAGAGCCGTTCGTCGCCGAACAGTTCGGTGGATTCCGTGCGGTTGCGGGCTTCGGTGACGCCGTCGGTGTAGAGCAGGCAGACGTCGCCGTCGTCCAGGTGCGTCGTCGCCTCGGCGAAGCGCGCCTGGGGCGAAACGCCGACCAGCGTGCCGGGCACGCTGATCTCCTCGACCCCTCCCCCGCGCCGCAGCACGAGCGGGGCGGGATGGCCGCCGGAGGCGAGGGTGACGTCGAGCCCGGACTCCGCGGCGGCGATCGAACCGAGCACGAGCGTCGCGAACCGGTTGCTGCCGCCGGAGATCAGGAGTTCGTTGAGCAGCCGCAGCATCGTCCGGCCGTCGCGTTCGACCAGATGCAGCGCGGCCAGCGAATGCCGCACCCGCCCGGTCAGCGCGGCGGCCTCGGCGCCTTTGCCGCAGATGTCGCCGACGACCACGAACGCGCTGCCGTCGTCGCGGGAAAGGACGTCGTAGAAATCGCCGCCGACGCCCAGCACGCCGCCCGCGGGCTCGTACCACAGCTCGAAATTCGCGCCGTCGACCTGCGCGGGCGGCGTCGGCAGCAACGTCGATTCCAGCCCGCGCGTGGCTTCCTCCTGGCGGGCGTAGCGCTGCGCGTTCGCCAGCGCCGTGCCGGCCGCGTCCGCGAACGCCTCGACGGCCTCTCCTTGCGACAGGCCGAAAGCGGGCTCGCCGCGCCTGCCGAGCAGCACCGCGCCCGCCATGCCGGAACCGAACGAGACCACCGACACCTCAAGGTGCCCCTCGAACGGTTCGGCGACCGCCGCGGGCAACGCCGCGACCTCGGTCGCGGGCACCGCGCGGACCTCGGGCCGGGCGACGTCGGCGACCGCGTCGGACACCACCGGTGCCAGCTGCGCCGGCACCCGCCGGATCCGGCCGTGGCCCGCCGCGCCGTGCTCGGTGCAGCTCCACCATTCCCAGCGGCCGCGGGTCGTCGGCAGCAGCACGAAGGCGCAATCGCCCAGAGCGGACGCCGCCAGCTCGGCGATCACCCGCGCCGTGCCGTGCCGTCCGCGCGCGAGCGCCAGTTTCGGACCGGCCTCGGCGAGGAACTCTTCCGGACGGCGGCGGCCGTCGTCGACCACGGTCCAGGCGCGCCAGCCGCCGGGCAGCGCGCGGACCTTGGCCGGCCGGTGGCCGACCTTGCCGGTGGTCTCGGTCACGCTAACGAGCTCGGCCGGGCCGAGCCGTTCGGCGGCCGCGTTGGCCCAGCGCAGGACGCCTTCGGAATCCTGGAGGAACACCGGCTCCCGGACGTCGTCGAGCACCGAGCGCCAGAAACCGGCGTGCCCGGGCAGCTCGGCGCCGGGTGGCAGGGCCGACGCCGGAGCGGGCCGTGACACCATGCACGAACCTCCTGCCTCCGGGTCGACCTGACGGTCCTGGTCCTTCCAGGTTGGCACAGTGTGTGCGGGCGGACTGGGTCGAAGTGTAGGGCGAACCGTGGCAGGCTGGGTCGACGACCATGGCTGGCACACGCGTGGTGGGAAGGTCGGCAGAGATGACAGAGACTCCCCAGGCTTCCGGGAGCCCCCGGAACTCCGGGGCCCATGACCCGGATTCCGTCCCGGCCAACGAGGTCGCGGCGCTGGAGCGGCTGCTCGCCGCGGTGCACGACCTCGGGGACGGCAACTTCCGGCGGCGCTTCGTGGCGCACGGCGACGGGATCACCGCCCGGCTCGCGTCGGCGTTCAACGACATCGCCGAGCGCAACCAGCGGCTGGTGACCGAACTCATGCGCGTGCGCGGCGCGGTCGGCCAGGAGGGCAAGCTCACCGAGCGCGTGCACACCGAGGTCGGCCCCGGCGGCTGGGCCACGGCGGTCGAAACGGTCAACGGGCTGATCGAGGACGTCAGCCGCCCGGTCGTGGAGCTGGACCGGGTGCTGGGCGCGGTCGCCGAGGGCGATCTGTCGCAGCCGATGGCGCTGCAGCTGGACGGCCGCCCGCTGCGCGGGCAGTACGCCGAGCTGGCGAAGACCGTGAACGGCCTCAACGCGCAGCTGTCGCGGTTCGCCGCCGAAGTGATCCGGCTCTCCCGGGAGATCGCCGGAGAGGGCCGCCTCGGCGGTCAGGCCGAAGTCCCCGGCGTCGCCGGGACGTGGCGCGACCTCACCGACTCGGTCAACTTCCTCGCCGACAACCTCACCGAGCAGGTCCGGAACATCGCCTCGGTCACCACCGCGGTGGCTCGCNCACGATGGTCGACCAGCTCTCGTCCTTCGCCGACGAGGTCACCCGGGTGTCGCGCGAAGTCGGTTCCGAAGGACGGCTGGGCGGCCAAGCACGCGTGCCGGGCGTGGCAGGCACCTGGCGCGACCTCACCGACTCGGTGAACCTGATGGCGGACAACCTGACCGACCAGGTCCGCAACATCTCGCAGGTCGCCACGGCGGTCGCGGCGGGCGATCTGACGAAGAAGATCGACGTCGACGCGCGGGGCGAGATCCTGCAGCTGAAGACGACGCTGAACACGATGGTCGACCAGCTCTCGTCCTTCGCCGACGAGGTCACCCGGGTCGCCCGCGAGGTCGGCAGCGAGGGCCGCCTCGGCGGGCAGGCGGAGGTCCCCGGCGCGGCCGGCACGTGGCGCGGCCTGACCGACTCGGTCAACCAGATGGCCGACAACCTGACCGACCAGGTCCGCAACATCTCGCACGTGACCACCGCGGTCGCGAAGGGCGATCTGACGCAGAAGATCACCGTCGACGCGCGCGGCGAGATCCTCGAACTCAAGACCACGATGAACACGATGGTCGACCAGCTCTCGTCCTTCGCCGACGAAGTCACCCGGGTCGCCCGCGAGGTCGGCACCGAAGGGCAGCTGGGCGGCCAGGCCACCGTGCCCGGGGTCGCCGGCATCTGGCGCGATCTGACCGGCTCGGTGAACTTCATGGCCAACAACCTCACCGCGCAGGTCCGCAACATCGCGCAGGTCGCGACCGCGGTGGCGCGAGGCGACCTGACGAAGAAGATCGCGGTCGACGCGCGCGGCGAGATCCTTGAGCTGAAGACGACGCTGAACACGATGGTCGACCAGCTCTCGTCCTTCGCCGACGAGGTCACCCGAGNGTCACCACCGCGGTGGCTCGCGGCGACCTGACGCAGAAGATCAACGTCGACGCGCGGGGCGAAATCCTCGAACTCAAGAACACGATCAACACGATGGTCGACCAGCTCTCGTCCTTCGCCGACGAGGTCACCCGAGTGTCGCGAGAGGTGGGCACGGAAGGGAAACTCGGCGGTCAGGCGACCGTGCCGGGCGTGGCGGGGACCTGGAAGGACCTCACCGACAACGTCAACTTCATGGCCAACAACCTCACCGACCAGGTGCGGAACATTTCCCAGGTCACCTCCGCCGTGGCGCGCGGCGACCTGGCGCAGAAGATCACCGTCGACGCGCGCGGCGAGATCCTGGAGCTCAAGAACATCCTGAACACGATGGTCGACCAGCTGTCCGCCTTCGCGGACGAGGTCACCCGCGTCGCGCGCGAGGTCGGCACCGAAGGACGGCTGGGCGGCCAGGCGCGCGTCCCCGGCGTCGCGGGGATCTGGAAAGACCTCACCGACAACGTGAACGTCATGGCCGACAACCTGACCGTGCAGGTCCGGAGCATCGCCACGATGGCGAGCGCGGTGGCGAACGGCGACCTGTCGAAGAAAATCTCCATCGACGCGGCGGGCGAGGTCGCGGCGCTGGCCGGGACGCTGAACGACATGGTCGAGACGCTGCGCGCGTTCGCCGACGAGGTGACGCGGGTCGCGCGCGAGGTCGGCACGGAAGGCATCCTCGGCGGTCAGGCGCGGGTGCCCGGCGTGGCCGGGACGTGGAAGGACCTGACCGAGAACGTCAACTTCATGGCGCACAACCTGACCAGCCAGGTGCGGAACATCTCGCAGGTCACCACGGCGGTGGCGCGCGGCGACCTGTCGCGCAAGATCGACGTCGACGCCCGGGGCGAGATCCTGGAACTCAAGACCACGATGAACACGATGGTCGACCAGCTGTCCGCGTTCGCCGCGGAGGTCACCCGGGTTGCCCGCGAGGTCGGCACCGAAGGCAAGCTGGGCGGTCAGGCCGAGGTCGAAGGCGTGTCCGGCACCTGGAAGCGGCTGACCGAGAGCGTGAACCAGCTGGCGGGCAACCTGACCACGCAGGTCCGCGCGATCGGCCAGGTCGCGACCGCGGTGACCGCGGGCGATCTGACCCGGCACATCACCGTGGACGCGTCCGGCGAGCTGGCGGACCTCAAGGACAACATCAACCAGATGATCGCGAACCTCAAGGAGACCACCTCCGCGAACCGCGAACAGGACTGGCTGAAGACGAACCTGGCGCGGCTGTCCGGCCGGATGCAGGGCCACCGCGACCTCGCTTCGGTGGCGACGCTGATCCTGTCCGAGCTGGCCCCGCTGGTGAGCGCGCAGCAGGGCGCGTTCTTCATCGCGCACGACGACGAGGACGCCGGCGACCCGGACAAGCTGCTCGACTGCATCGCCGCCTACGGCCTCGCCCAGGCCCGCACCGGCCTGCGGTTCCGGCTCGGCGAATCGCTGATCGGCCAGGCCGCCGTGGACCGCCGGACGATACTGGTCAACGGCGCTCCCCCGGAGTACGCGCTGGTGTCGTCCGGGCTCGGCTCGGCCCCGCCGGTGAACGTGATCGTGCTGCCGGTGCTGTTCCAGGGCGAGGTGCTCGGCGTGCTGGAACTGGCGTCGGTCAACGAGTTCTCCGCGGTGCACCTCGACCTGCTGGAGCAGCTGCGGCACACCATCGGCGTCAACGTGAACACGATCCTGTCGAACTCGCGCACCGAGGCCCTGCTGACCGAATCGCAGCGGCTGGCCCAGGAACTGCGCGCGCGGTCCGAGCAGTTGCAGGCCCAGCAGGGCGAACTGCGCCGGTCGAACACCGAACTGGCCGAGAAGGCGGCGCTGCTGGCTCAGCAGAACCGCGACATCGAGGTCAAGAACATCGAAATCGAGCAGGCTCGCCAGGAGCTGGAGGAACGGGCCGGGCAGCTGACGGTCGCGTCGCAGTACAAGAACGAATTCATGGCGAACATGTCGCACGAGCTGCGAACTCCGCTCAACAGCGCGCTGATCCTGGCGAAACTGCTGTCGGAGAACCCGGAGGGCAACCTCACCGAGAAGCAGATCCAGTTCGCGAAGACGATCTGGGCGGCGGGCAGCGACCTGCAGCAGCTGATCAACGACATCCTCGACCTGGCGAAGGTCGAGGCGGGCAAGCTGGACCTGCAGATGTCCGACGTGACGCTGCCGGAGCTGGTGAACTACGTCGAATCCCTGTGCCGCCCGCTGACCGCGGACAAGGGCCTGGAGTTCGCCGTCCTGATCGACCCGCCGGTCCCGGGCAGCGTGCACACCGACGAGCACCGCTTGCAACAGGTGCTCCGGAACCTCTTGTCGAACGCCGCGAAGTTCACCGACGAGGGCGGCGTACGCCTGCACATCCGGATGGCCGACCCCGAGGAAGTCGAACAGGAGTCCCTGCGCTCGGCGGCCGGGATCATCGCGTTCGGCGTCGAGGACACCGGCATCGGCATTCCCGAGGAGAAGCTGGAAGTCATCTTCGACGCCTTCCGCCAGGCGGACGGAACGACGAGCCGCAAATACGGCGGCACCGGCCTTGGCCTGTCGATCAGCCAGCAGCTCACGGAACTCCTGAGCGGCGAACTGCGCGTCAGCAGCGTCCCCGGCCGAGGCAGCACCTTCACGCTGTACCTGCCGGTCGGCGCCGCGAACCTGATCGCCCCCACGACCCCCGTGCGGCCCACCCCGAAGCTGCCGGTCCTGCCGAGCACCATCACCGTGGCAGAGCCGAACAGCGCCCCGAAACGCTTCAACGGCGAGAAGGTCCTCATCGTCGACGACGACCTGCGCAACGTCTTCGCCCTCGCAGCGGTCCTGGAACAGGAGGGCCTGGAAGTCATCTACGCCGACACCGGCGTGGCCGGAATCCGGGCCCTGGAGCGCCACGAGGACACCGCGCTGGTGCTGATGGACGTGATGATGCCGGAACTGGACGGCAACGCCACCATCGCAGCCATCCGAGCCGAAGCGGCCCACGAAGACCTGCCCGTGATCGCCGTCACAGCGAAAGCGACGGAGGAAGACCGCGAACGAACCCTGGCATCCGGGGCCGACGACTACATCACGAAGCCGGTGGACACCGACCTCCTGCTGGACGTGATCGCCGCCCGCCTGGAGGCGGATGCGGCGTCGTCCTCGTCGGAGGTGGAAGCGTTGGAGCGGGTGACGGGAATCGAACCCGCGTAGCTAGTTTGGAAGACTAGGGCTCTACCATTGAGCTACACCCGCAGCGCCCTCGGTGACCCGGGAGCGAAGCAAGCTTAGCGTGCCCGCTAGGGTGGGTCGTACACCCCCCGGGTACCGGGGTTCCGGAGGCCTTGAGCGGCTCCGGAGACCAGGGCTTCGGGGGTGCCGGGATGTGGCGCAGCTTGGTAGCGCATCCGCTTTGGGAGCGGAGGGTCGCAGGTTCAAATCCTGTCATCCCGACAGATAGGGGCTGGACCTGCGGGTTCAGCCCCTTTTTCGTGCCGCCGGACGCGGTCCGGGAGCTAGCACAGCGCTCAGTGACACTCCTATTTGAGGATTTTCACATGCGCACCCGAGCCCTGAAGCCCGCTCCGCCGGCCTGGCAGGCGTTGATCGACGAGTGGGCCATGTCACTCGAGGCCGAGAACAAGAGCTCCCGCACGATCCGCGGCTACTGCGACTCCGTGCGCTTCTTCCACATCTGGCTCGCCGACCCGGTCGCACCGCCGGAAGCCGACGACCCCGAGGCGTGGCTGGCCTCTGTTCCGCCCGAGCCGGCCGAGCCTGAAGACTACGAGCCGAACCACGTCAAACGGTGGATCGCCTATCGCATTGCCACGACCAGTCCTGGCAATGCGAACAACAATTACCGGGCGTTGAGCGCGTGGTTCCACTGGCTTGTAGCCGAGGAGGAGATCGAGCACCACCCGATGGCTCGCATGAAACCGCCGCACATCCCGGACCAGCCGATTCCTATCACCCCGGTGGAATTCATCAAGCAGGTGCTCCGGAACTGCCAAGGCCGCGACTTCCACAGCCGCCGAGACGAAGCAATCATCCGGCTGATCTGGGACACCGGAGGCCGGCTCTCCGAAATCGCCAACATCGACCTGGAACGGGACCTCGACCTGTCTCGTCGCGTCGTGAACGTCCTCGGCAAAGGCGGGAAATGGCGCGCGCTGCCTTTCAGCGCCGCCACGGGCAAAGCCCTCGGCCGCTACCTCCGCGTCCGTGCGCGCCATCCCTACGCCGATGCAACCACCAGACTGTGGCTCAGCGACCACCGTCGAAGCACGCCGCTCTCACCGAACGGCATCAAGATCATGCTCCGACGACGAGGCAACGAAGCCGACGCACGCGGCGTGCTCGGCCGCAATCTCCACGCGCACCTCGGGCGGCACTTCCAGTCGCACACCTTCCTCAAGTCCGGCGGCAGTGAAGGAGACCTGATGCTGCTGAACGGGTGGACTACCGCACAGATGGCCCGGAGGTACGGAGCCAGTGCCGCCGCCGAACGGGCCCACGAAGCCGCCAGGAAAATCCGGGTCGGGGACGCTCTCTGAATCGCGCTGCTTGCCACATGGCGTGCCAAATGAGCGCCTGACTCCACGGCAACCGGTGTCACATGATGTGCGCGGGTTGTGTCCCCGCCCGACGTGAGCGGTTCCGCGCGTGTGCGGCAGTGTTCCGGACAACCGATGGAGCTGCGGCATTCCATGAGGAGAGTGTCATGCCAGGTGAACGCGCGTTGGGCAATCCTTTAGCGGGCGCCGACAGCAGTCGCTAGCGGAGCGGTGCAGCGTGAGACTGACGCGGCCCTCGGTGAAGATCGAGGGTTGCAGGACCCATAGGCTGGCATTGGTGGTGGCCATGACTTGCTTGCGCAGCAGGGCATTCCCGGTACCGCGGTCGCGATGCCGCTTGGCGACGCAGATCGAAGCTTCGACGACGCCGGTGTGGCGTCCCCGCTTGCTGGATGTATCGCCGGATTCCCCACAAAGCGGCCGCTTACCGCAGAATATCGGTGATACATCCCCACGCGACCTCGAGCCGCTGCCTCGACCGTCACAACACACGGAGTAGTTGCTTATCGAACCCTGCGTATTCGACAAAGTCCGTCAGGGCGCACCTGACGAACGCCGCTGGCTGCCGAGGCCAGGCTCGCAGGTGGTCGGATGCCTGAGCCACGACCCGCTCCGCTGTTCCCGCCCGCGACGGCACGCCTGACCGGCTCGGGCAAAGCCTCTGCGCCGTCGCCGGCGGCTCTGCCCACGATCCATGCTCGTCTTCCCGAAGCCGCGTGGAGTTACACGATGGCCCGGATCGACCGATCCGGGCGCCTCGCCGAGCGAAGGCTCCTGCACACGCTCGATTGGAGTGCGGGCACGAGGCTGTCCGTCGCGCGATGACACGGCGGTAGTCGTCCGCCGAGACCCCGAGGGGCCTTTCGCCGTAATCGGCGGACCCCGCGTGAAGGTGCCTGCCGGGTTGCGGTCGCGGTGCGAAATACGCACCGGCGACCCGCTGCTGCTGGCCGCCAGCCGTTCCGCGGATCTCCTCCTGATCTATCCCATGCCGCTCGTCGAACAGCTCCTTGCCGAAACGCATCAGCGCTTCTTCCCCGAGGGGCTGGCATGACTGGGACCGACAGTTCGTCGACATCGTCGCAGCCGCAAAAGCGCTCTTGGCGACCATGGGTGTCTCGCCGAAGGACCTCGCCGACCTCGGCTACAGACCAAGGGAAATGCCGAATTTCACGCAATACGTGCCGAAGGTTCTGAAAGCCGCCTCAGCCAGTTCCCGGGAAATGTGGGCCGTCTACCGGACGTCGCAAAAGACGAGTGGCCCACTCGGCTCATCGACGAGCCGACTGCGTCGGAAATCATGAATCTCTCGATCGAAGTGCAGGAACGATCGGCGCTTCGCCCCAACTCACGGGACGGCCTCGGCGCACGAGCGAACTTCATCGATGCGATCAAATTCCTCTACCGGTGCGCTGTTGCCGATCACTTGATTCCCCAAGGCAACAACCCGACACGAGAACTGCGTCGACCAGCAAAACAGAAAAGCACTCGACGGCCGCTGACAACGGCACAGCTTTCCGAGATCAACGAGGTCGCCGCCACGACCGGCATCGACCCGGCATTGACCGCCCTGATCATCCGGCTGCATATCGAAACCGCGTGCCGGCGAGGCGGCTCGAAAGCCTTGCGCCCCTGCGACCTCGATACCAAACAACTCACCGTCGGCTTGAGAGAGAAGGGAAATACCGTGCGCGACCAGCCAGTATCGCCGAGCCTGNATCCCGTGCGCGCCCAGCCAGTATCGCCGAGCCTGATGGACGCGCTCTTGGCCCACGAGCGCTACCGGGCCCCGGACCACGACAGGACCGCACAATTGCTCCGCCATCGCAACGGAAGGCCGATTCCGATCACCTACTACGACCAGATCTGGAAGCGAATCGGCCGCATCCTTCCCTGGGTTTCGACGCTGGGAGTCACCTCGCACTGGCTCCGGTACACGACGCTCACGTGGGTCGAACGCAACTTCGGCTACGCCGTGGCCGCTGCTTACGCGGGCCACGTCCAAACCAGCGGCCGAACGGGCAACACACTGACCTATGTCAGCGCGACCATCGAGGAAGTCGCGGCCGCGCTCGTTGCCCTGACGGGCGAGCCATATCCGCTAGCCGCAATTGGACCGCAGTAACGCCCGCGGAGCACCACCAGCACAGCCACACCTGGGGCCCTCCGAGCCCGAGCGGAGGGCCCCAGGCCAAACTCGACCGGCACGAACACGAACCTCCTGGTTGTAACGCTGAGCGACGTCGAAGCGACCTCGACTCCGCCAGACACGAGCACCTGACGATGCACGGCGTCGAGCAAGCGACTACGACGAGAGGGACGTCGATGACGACTCAGTACGACGTGGTACAGGAAACGCCAACCGGCGCGTCATATGAGCGCATCGCGTTCGGACGGATCAACGTCCGCGGCGCGGAACCCTTGGGAGAGCGGGCATACTCCCGGTATCTGTTCTTGATCCGGCTCTTCGAGGAGCGGCTGGAGAAAGGACAGCTCGCCTCGGTCGTCGCAGACGACGCCGGCAATCCCGACGATCCGTGGTATCTCAGCATCTTCAGGCTGTCAGACCTCCCCGACGGCGACTACGGCTGGCTCGCCGATCGATTCCAGCTGCTGACCTTCCGCCGGAGCAGCGATGACGACGAAGGCCCCATCATCGCGATCGACACCCGAAACCGCTGGTTCGCGCTCAGCCCGCCGGAGCGCATGTCAGTCGGCGACGCACGAGCCGAGGCGGAAGCGGTCGTCCGCGCAGTAGTGGGCCAATGGGGACAAAGCCGTGAGTTCGCCGGCCTTTACGACCTGGACTTCGTTTCTTCCGGCACTCGCGTCACGGAGTGGTTGGCTGCCCATCGTGTCATCAGCGAGCTGACGCTCTGGATCAAGCGCACGAATCCCGGCGTCGACCTCACCGAACATCGAAAGTTGCTGGCCGCGTATAACGCGGACGAGGAAGAAAGGACTCTGCGCGCGACGAAGCGGTCGAGTCTCGAGATCGACGATGAACTGATCGAGTCGATCAGCCCCGACCTCGCCAACGGGCACGTGCAAGTCCGCGCACGAGGCGAGACCGAGGACGGCGACGCCGAGGAGATCGACACGCGCGAGATGCCGGACGAAGAACGCCTCACTACCGGGCGCGCCGCACTGGCCACGTTGGTAGTGCGCGTACTGGCGGCTTTGATCAGCCGTCTGGATTCAGCCCCGTGACTCCCCCAGCAGTGCAGCCGGACGGACGACCGGTCAGGTGGGAGGGCAACGCGGCCGCGCGGACCTTCTGGCAATACGCGAGGTTCGGACCGCGTGAGATGTGGTGGGGCGAATGGGTCGCGATTCTCCTCGGCGGCGGAGGCGGCTGTTGGATCGCGCTCGGTGCCTCAGACAAAGCGAAAGNCGTCGCCATCGGCGCTGCACTCGCAGGCGTCGTGATCGGCGGAGTCATCGCCGGCATGGCAATCCAAGCAGCCGGACTGGACACAGAATTCCTCCGAAAGCTCAACAAGCTCGGCATCGCGACGGAGCGGTACCTCACCCCGTTCCTCAGCACGACCCTAATCGGCGTGCTCGCGGTCGCGATGCTGATCGTCTGGGGCGCGATGGCCCAGATACAACCCGCGTGGATCGCAGGCATCGCAGGCACCACCGCGGGCGGGCTAGCCCTGTGGTCCCTCGCCAGCCTCATCCCTGCCCTCGGCACTCTGGTCCAGTTCGTAGGCTTACGCCAGGAATCAATCGGACGACTCAAGGATTCCGACAGCTAAACGGGCAATCCGCCGGGACAGTTGTCGCACCGTGCAGCGTTGCGCTGTCGAGATCGCCGTGGAACGGCTCGCCGGCACGATCACTATGGAGAAGTTCCCCGCGTCCGGAACCGACCGATGACAACGGTTTGGCTCGCAGGGACAGCGGCGGAACCCTGTCACTGGCCGTCGTCTTCGCCCATCGATTGGTCACGGCGGCGGAGCTCGCGTTTGCCGCCTCCTCTATCCGCCGAGCAGCGTGCCTTGGCGCGCTCGAGATCTTCTGGCACGCCGCCACCGAGTTCCAGCTGCGCACGGGCATCGCATCGGCGAAGCGGGCTTCCGCCCCTAAAGCGCCGTACCCGGTCGGGCATGGCCCTGGCCAAGCCATGGTGGGGCAGTGGCCAGATCCGGGCAGCACCCGACACCGTCACCCGGCAAGAGTCGTCTCGTCAAACTCACCGACACTGTCGGCGATATGCCCCGCAGAGCAAGTGTCACCTGCTCACCCGGACCAAGACTGGCCACAGCGAGCGCTGCGGCTGGACGGCGGACTCTTCGGGCGACGTCCAAGAGCCATTCAGCCAGCGTCAGTACCAGGTGCTCGAGTGCTTCCGTGATGCCGACGATCTCCGCCGGACGTCTACGTCCGTCAGCCTCCATCCGATACGAATACTCGACGAAAAGCCACAGATGTGCTCGCGCGATACCTGGACGGTTGGCCATCGGCCTGTACTGAAGGATCTCGATGGGACCAAGGGTGTCGTCAGCGCCCTGCAGAGCCGTAATGAGCTGGGCGCGATCGAGCACGTCGGAGGGGAACGCGTGCGCCTTGATCCCGTGACGAGACAAACCGGCGGCCATCTCGGCTGTGCGCTGCGGACCGCGCGACCAGTGCCAACGGGGTGACCTGCGGACCCGAAACGCCGCGCGGTCGCGAACCCTAGTCCGGGCCGGCGGCCGACCAGGGCAACGGCGGGCACACCGGCGAGCAGGCCGACTGCGGGCTGGAGATTCGGAATCCCGGATCGGGTGATCCCGATATAAGTTGTGGCGAGCCCCCATCTGCTTCCGCATTCCCGGAGAAGTCGCGGCCGATCAGGTCCGGGGCGGAGGCGGCGGGTTTGTCCGCTGTCGGGCTGCCCGGCCGGTTGAGCGGCGATGCCGGGCCGCGCTGGTCGCTGTTATTTGCCGCTGTAGACAGGGAATGCGCTGGAGTCGCCGTAGTCCCGTTCGTCCAGGTTCTGGAGGGTGTCCATGTCCGCGTCGGAGATGACGAAGTCGACCTGGGCGTTCGAGCGCATGTGGTCGGGGTTCGCGGTTTTCGGCAGGGACACGGTGCCGAGCTGGAGCGTGTACCGGATGCACAGCTGCGGGACCGAGACTCCGTACCGGTCGGCGACCGTCGCGACAGCGGGGTTGTTCAGGATCTCGCCGTGCGCGATGGGCGAGTATGCCTCGACGAGGATGTCTTTGCTGTGGCAGTAGGCGATCAGCTCCGCGGGCGTGTTTCCGGCGTGCACGAGGATCTGGTTCACCTGCGGCGCGATGGTGGCGTTCCGGAGGATGTTGTCGAGGTCGGCTTGCAGGAAGTTGGAGACGCCGATCGCGCGGATCTTCCCTTCCTGGTGCGCTTTCTCCAGTGCTCGCCACGCGGCGAGGTTTCCGTCGGCGTAGCTGTCGCCGCGGAAGTCGTTCCACGGTTGCGGCGAGTGGATGAGCATGAGGTCGACGTAGCCGATGTCGAGTGTGGACAGCGATTCGTCGATCGCGGCCGCGGCCTGGTCGTAGTCCTTGATCTCCGCGGCGAGTTTGGTGGAGACGAACAGTTCCTCGCGGGGAAGATCGCTGGTGCGGATTCCCTCGCCGACGCCGTGTTCGTTGCCGTAGGCCTGTGCGGTGTCGATGTTGCGGTACCCGATCTCGGTCGCGGCGCGCACCGCTTCGGCGGCTTTGCCGTCGTCGATGAACCAGGTGCCCAGGCCGAGTTTGGGGATTTCGGCGCCGCCGGCCAGGGGGTAGGTTTCGTTCAGGATGGTCATGCGTTGTCTCCGTTCTTGGGCAGCGTGCGGTATTCCTCGTCGGTGACCGGTTCGAGCCATTCGTTGCTGACGCCCTCGCCCGGGGTGATGAAGGCGACGTGGGAGAACCAGGAGTCGGCCTTCGCGCCGTGCCAGTGCTTGGTGCCGGCCGGGACGCGGACCGTGGTGCCGGGCTTCATGCTGACGGGGTCTTCGCCCTCGGCTTGGTACCAGCCGCTGCCTGCCGTGCACAGCAGGATCTGGTCGCCTCCGCCTCCGGTGCCGTGGTGGATGTGCCAGTTGTTGCGGCAGCCGGGTTCGAAGGAGATGTTGTTGACGGGGACGCTTCCCGAGGCGAGGGGGGCGTTGTAGCTCTGGCCGGTGAAGTACTGCGCGTAGGCGTCGTTCTTCTCGCCGAGCGGGAAGATTTGGTCGAAGTCGTTCGCGGTCATGGCTTTCCTTGTTCGTGTCGGCGGTTCTTCGCGGGGTGTGGGCGGTTGTGCGCTCAGGCGTCGTTCTCGACGATGTTCTTCAGCACTGTGGTCGCTCCCATGCCGTTCGGCCACCCGGAGTAGAAGGCGAGGTGCAGGAGGGCTTCCTTCAACTCGTCGTCGGCGACGCCGTTGCGCCGGGCGAAGGCGAGGTGGAACTGCAGCTGGTCCATTTTCCCGAGCGCGGTCAGCGCGGAGATCGTGATCAGGCTGCGGTCGCGTTTGGACAGGCCGTCGCGCTCCCATACTTCGTCGAAGAGGACTTTGTCGGTGTAGTGCACCATTCCGGGAGCGAAGTCTCCGAAGGCGTTCTGTCCGCCGGTCCAGCCGGCGCTGTTCTCGTTCTGGTTGTCGGTCATGAGCGCGATTCCTTTCGATCGGATGGACGGTCAGTGCGCGGGAGTGAGCCGCAGGGTGGCGGCCACGGCCTGGTCGGCGAGCATCGGCTGCAGGTAGGTGGTGCCATACCGGGCGTACTTGGTCCGGTAGGCGGCGTCGACCTGCTCGCGCACGCCCGGGTCGGCGGCGGCAGCGACGACCTCGGCCTGCTGGCCCGGGATCCGGATGGCGCCAGCGGGGTGCCCGGCGGCGTGGCGGTACCAGGCTCCGGCCGCTCCGCGGTAGGAGCGGACGTAGAGCGCCCCGCCGACGGCGACGACCCAGATCGGCACGAACGGCCGCAGACTGCCGTCCCGGCGGCGAGTGCTGATCTCGATTTCCCCGGCGTCGCCGAACCGGGACAGTTCGCTGCCGCTCCAGGCCGGTGTCGTGTCGTTCATGAGGTCTCCTTCGCGGTGGGCAGGAAAAGGGCGAGGATCGCGGTCAGGGCCAGAACGCCGGCGGCGATCCACAGGCTCGCCTGCGCGCCGTGCACGAACGCTCCCGGCCGGGCCAGGAGACCGCCGAACACGGCGACCGCCAGCGCGCCCCCGATCTGGCGACTGGTGTTGAACACCCCGGACGCGACCCCGGCCTGGGCGTGCGGCACGGCATCGAGCAGCCCCGCGGTCGCGGGCGGGGACACGGTCGGTCCGCCTAGGCCGACCAGCACCATCAGCGCGGCGAACGCCCACAGCGACGCGGAGGCGGGCAGCACAGCGACGGCGGCGAGCCCGACGGTCATGAGCACCAGCCCGGTCACGATCAGGCTCTTGCGGCCGAGCCGCTCGGCCAGCCGCGCGGAGAACGGCGTCAGGACCAGCCCGATCAGCATCATCGGCAGGAACACAATCCCCGTGCTCAGCGCGGTCAGGCCGCGCTCCTGCTGCAGGAACAGGCTCACCACGAACGGCAGCCCGTAGTACCCGACCATGAACGCGAACCCGCTGACCACGGTGATCACCACGGTCCGGGAGCGAAACAGGCCCGGCGGCACCATCGGATGCGCCGCGAGCCGCTGCGCGAGCACGAACCCGGCCATGCCCAGGCCAGCCGCCGCCAGCGCCGCCACCACGACCGGGTCGCCGAAGCCGCGGGCTCCCGCCTCGATCACCCCGAAGGTGAGCGCCACCATCGCGACCGCGGCGGTGACCTGGCCTGGCACGTCGAACGGCACCGCCCGAGGCGCCGAGCGCCGGGCCCGGGCCAGCAGCACCAGCGCGACCGCGCCCACAGGGACGTTCAGGAAGAAGATCAGCCGCCAGTCCACCTCGGTCAGCGCACCGCCCAGCACCGGCCCGCAGGACGAGGCGACCGCACCGCCCATCGCCCACACCGCCACGGCCCGGCCGCGAGCCCGGGCCTCGGGGTAGGCCTCGCGCAGCAGCGCCATCGATGCCGGCATGACCGCCGCAGCGGCCGTGCCTTGCACGAACCGGGCGGCGACCAGCGTCCCCAGGGCCGGCGCGAACCCGCAGGCGACCGAGGCCAGCACGAACGCCGCCAGACCCAAGCCGAAGGCGCGTCGGGCGCCCAGGCGGTCCGACAAGGATCCAGCGGTCAGCAGCAGCGCGGCGAACATCAGCGTGTACCCGTCGACCACCCATTGCAGTCCCGCCACGCCGCCGCCCAGATCGGCCCGGATCGTCGGCAGCGTCACGTTCACCACCACCGCGTCCAGGGTCACCACGAAGAACCCGAGCACCGCCGCCGCCAACGCCGCCCCGGCGTGCCGGTCGCGGCTCGCCAGACGATCCAGCACGGCAGCGGCCGGCGATCCGGCGGACGGTGAAATGAAGGGGTCGTTCACGCCAACGAGCACACCGCAGTTCGCGCAGGCCAGACAGGTCGCGTTACGGGGGTACAACCTCAACCCCCCTCGCCGCCGCCCCCGGGACGTACCGTGGTCGGCGTGGACAACCGCGAAGAGATCCGGGACTTCCTGCTGACCCGGCGCGCGAAGCTTTCCCCGGAGCAGGTCGGGCTGCCCGGAGGCGGGCGGCGGCGCGTGCCCGGGCTGCGCCGCGAGGAGGTCGCCGTCCTGGCCGGCGTCAGCCCGGAGTGGTACACGCGGCTGGAGAAAGGCCACATCGCCGGGGTGTCCGAGGACGTGCTCGACGCCGTCGCCCGCGCCTTGCAACTGAGCGACGTCGAACGCCAGCACCTGTTCAACCTCGCCCGAGCAGCCAAACCGGTACGCACACCGCCACGGCGGACCGCGCCGAAAATCCCGGCCAGCGTGCAGCGGATCCTGGACTCGATGGTCGGCACCGCCGCCTTCGTGCGCACCGGCCGACTCGACATCGCGGCCGCCAACGCACTGGGCCGAGCCCTGTACTCCCCCGTCCTGGACGAGCCCGCGCACCGCGGCAACATCGCCCGGTTCGACTTCCTCGATCCCCGCGCCGCCGACTATTACCCCGACCACGACGGCGCCCTGTCCGTCGCCGTCGCTCTGCTGCGCACCGAAGCCGGCCGCACCCCGCACGACCCCGCCCTCACCGAACTGATCGGCGAACTCGCCACCCGCAGCGAAGCGTTCCGCACCCGCTGGGGAGCTCACGACGTGCGCTCCCATCGAGGCGGCGTCAAAACCTTCAACCACCCCGTCGTCGGCTACCTCGAACTCGCCTACGACTCCATGGAACTCGTCGCCGCACCAGGACTCGTCCTCACCGCCTACACCGCCGAACCCGCCAGCCCCTCGGCCGACAGCCTCAACCTGCTCGCTACCTGGGCCGCCACCGAAGCAGCACAGCCGTCCCGGCTCGCACAGCCCACGACAGAGGACACGCTGTCGGAGGAGAGCACCAACAAGTCCACCTGAACCCGGCAGGCCAGTCTTCCGCGTGGCAGGCAAAAACCAGAGAATAAGATTCAGGTTCGGCAAGGACGCAGCGATGTCGACGCACGCCCGCGCGACGGCCGATGTCTCGGCCAGGTTGTCGGTCGGGCCCCTTCCTCGGTCGCCAGCGCTGGTGCGCCCGATCCAGAATGAGAGCGACTCGCCACAGTCAGGACCTGGCGCGGCTGGACAGCAGCCCAGCTATCGAGAACGGTCCACTGGTCACCTCCGCACTCAGCGGCTCAGCCGCGCAACATCCTCTCCGCTTCGCCGCGCTGACTCCCGCCTCCGCTGAACCGGCGTTCTGCTGCTCCGTTGCCCGCTGCGGGCGAACTCGCCGGCCGGCACCTCCCAGACCGGCCAGGCCAGGAATCTTCTCGTCCCGGACGTTCGGAGGGAGCCTTGCGGCTCCAGGCGAGAGGTGCCGTACCCGGCGAGCGCCCTCATGACGTCGTCCTGTGACGGAAGCACCGGGCGGCCTGCCTTTCCGGGACAGCAACGGCACCGCGTCAATGCGGCCGGTGTTTCTCGACTAGCGCCCGATACTCCGCGATCTCCATCCGTTCCCGGTCCGGGCTCCAGGCGAGCAGGGACGCCAGTTCTCCGGCAATGGCGTCGATCTGGTCCAGGCCGCCGCGCGCGTCCCAGAAGAAGATCGACGTCCGCCGAACCAGAAGGTCTGCCAGGCTCTGGCACATTTCCTCGGCGACGCAGTGGCGTACCTCGGCTCGCGACAAACCCCGCGGCCCGATGATCTCCTGTGCGTTGGAAGACGTCGTCCAACGGCTGAGCAACTGTTCGCTCTGCGAGCCGTACCGACGCAGCCAGCTTTCGGCGACAGCAGCGGGCACGCCGGCGGCGAGGGCGCGACCCGTGAACTCGGAGTGATCGATCGCGGCCCCGCCGACGACGGGGACCTTGTCGGCGAGGTACTTCCGTCTCCCCGGAATGCCAAGGCGTTTGACCGCCGCGTCGACGAGGTGCTTCGCCATGACGCGGTTGCTGGTGAGTTTGCCGCCGGAGATGGTCAGCATGCCGGTCGGGCCGACGGTAATTGCGTGCTCGCGCGACGTGTTGCTGGCGGAGGTTCCAGGCTCCGGCGCGACCAGCGGGCGCAAGCCGGCCCAGGCGCCCACGACATGCTTTTCGGTCAATCGGGCGGCGGGGATCGTCCGGTTGGCCACGTTCAGCAGGTACCGGATGTCGGCGTCCTCCGGTTTCACCGCGTCGGGGTCGCCGTCGTAGTCGGTGTCAGTGGTTCCGATGTAGACGACGTCGCTTTCGAGCGACGGGGTCGGCCACACCACCCGGTTGTCGTCCGGCGACCGCAGGAAAACCGCGGTGTTGAGCGGAAAGTCGCTCTTGCGGACGACGATGTGCACCCCTTTGGTCGGGCGCAGCCGACCGGTCGGGCCGCGGCCGTGCTCAAGCGCACGGGTACGGTCGGTCCACGGCCCAGTGGCGTTCACGACCTGCTTGGCTCGGACGTCATAGACCTCGCCGGTCACCTGGTCGGCGAGGGTCACGCCGCGTGCCTTGCCCCCGTCGAGAACGAGACCGGTCACGGTGGCGTGGTTCATCAACCGCGCTCCAGCATCCGCCGCGCCTTTTGCGGTGTCCACGGTGAGTCGCGCGTCATCGGTGAGGACGTCGTAGTACATGCCGGCGCCGAGCAGGCCGTCAGCGGCCAGGTGGGGCTCGCGGTCCAGGACTTGGCGCGCGGACAGCATCCGGTGCCGCCGCTTGCGCCACTCGCCGGAAGCGGCGTCGTAGAACGTGAGTCCGAGGTTGAGCAGGGACTTCGACTCGGGATATCCCTCGTAGAGGAGGTACAGGAACGGACGCACCTCGGTCAGGTGCGGCGCGAGCCGCAGCATCCGCTCGCGCTCGCGCAGGGATTCCGCGACGAGCCGGAACTGGTAGGTCTCCAGATACCGCAGCCCGCCGTGGATCAGCTTCGACGAGCGGCTGGAGGTGCCGGCCGCGAAGTCGTCCTTCTCGACCAGCAGCACGGACAGCCCGCGCAGCGCCGCGTCTCGCGCGGTCGCCGCGCCGGTGATGCCGCCGCCGATGACGATCAGGTCGAAAAGCCGGTGGACCAGGTCCTCGCGACGGGGTCGCTGCACGGTTCTGCCTTTCTTCGCAGGGTTATTTCTTCAGCCAGCCGCGGGCGCGTTCGACCGCGCGCCGCCACGCCGCGTACTCGTCCTCGCGCCGGCCGGCGTCCATCCGCGGGGTGAACGTCGCGTCGATCTCCACGGTCGCCACCGCCTCCTCGGGCGACTGCCACACTCCGGTAGCCAGCCCTGCCAGCAACGCCGCGCCGAGGCTCGTCGCCTCCGTGTTCTTCGGTCGCGTCACCACCGCGTCGAGCTGGTCGGCCTGGAATTGCATGAGCAGATCATTCCGGGACGCGCCGCCGTCCACGGCGATCTGCGTGATCGGATACCCCGACACCGCACTCATCGCGTCGACGAAGTCGCGCACCGAGAAGACGATGCCCTCCAGGGTCGCGCGGGCGAGATGACCGCGCTCCGTACCGGGGCTGATCCCGATGATCGTCCCTCGGGCGTAGGGATCCCAGTACGGTGCGGAAAGGCCGGTCAGGGCCGGCACGAAGAAGACGCCGCCGTTGTCGGCGACCCGCCGGGCGACGGTTTCGGACTCCGCGGAATCCGCGATGATCGCCGCCCCGTCGCGGAGCCACTGCACTGCCGCACCGGTCGACCCGGCGTAGCCCTCGAGTGCGTACACCGTCTGGCCCCCGATCCGCCAGGCGATCTGGGACGTCAGCCCGCTCGCCGGGTCGATGACCGGCTTGGACCCGATCGTCATGTCCAGGAAGGTGCCGGTGCCATGCGTGCACTTGACCGCCCCGGGCCGGATGCAGCCCTGAGCGAACAGGGCCGAATGCTGGTCGGCGATCGCGGACGCGATCGGGATCCGTGCGCCGATCGCCTCCGCGGTCGTGTGCCCGAGCACCCCCGAGTCGTCCCGCACCTGCGGAAAAAGCGCCACCGGGATCCCGAGCCGGTCGAGCCACTCGGTGTACCACTCGTCGGCGATCAGGTCGTAGGAACCGGTCACCGATGCGTTGGAAGCGCTGATGACGTGCTCGGCTCGGCCGGTGAGCTGGTACACGAGCCACGAGTCGATCGTGCCGAAGGCCAGCCGTCCGGCGTCGGCGAGTTCCCGCGCGCCGTCGACGTTTCGCAGGACCCACTCGATGCTCAGCGACGAGTACACCGGTGCCACCGACCAGCCGGTGCGGCGGTAGGCCCGCTCGCCCCACTCGGCCTCCAGTTCGGCGGCGCGATCGGCGGTGCGGGTGTCCTGCCACACGATCGCGCGCGTGATCGGAAGCCCGGTCTCGCGGTCCCAGATGACTGTGGTCGCGCGCTGGTTGGTGATGCCGACCGCAGTGATCTCGGCGGCAGCCGTGCCGGAATTGCCCAGCGCCTGGGCCACCATGCGCCGCGTGGCGTCCCAGATCTCCATCGCGTCCTGCTCCACGCGGTCGGGCCCGGGATGGTACTGCGGGAATTCCGTGTAAGCCTGCGCGACGATCCTGGCCTGCTCGTCGTAGACGAGAGCGCGGATGCCGGTGGTTCCGGCGTCGATGACGAGAATGCGGGCGAGCGCGGACATCGTTGTCTCCCAAAGAGATTCAGGCGGGGAACAGGGCGACGGCGGCGAGCGCCACCGTCGTCATCGGCCAGATCGCGCTGGCCGGCGGATCGATGTGAGTGTCCCCGCGGATGAGCCAGAATCGCGAGAACGCCTCTCCGACAAGCGCCGTCGCTCCCCCGGCGGCCGCGCCGACGGCGAGACCGACGAGCGGGTCCGCTGTCGAGAACTTGGTGACGACAGCGCCCGCGGCGACCGCGCTGACCAGCGTGATGTGGTGGGTCGCGGGAACTTCGACCCCGAACGCCAGGAACAGCAGCGAGACCGCCGAGACCCCGAATCCGAGGTAGATCGCTCCGCTGGCGTGCGGGTAAGCGGCCAGCAAGCTCACCGCCGCCCAGGCCGAGAGCCCGCCTACGAAGAGTCCGAGCACGATCGCCATTCCGGGCTTCTGCTGGTAGGAGAGCCAGACATGGCGAGCATCCGGAACGAAACGAGCCCAGCCGGTCACCCCGTCCGCGTGCGCGCCGACCAACCCGCTGCGCCCGAACGCCAGCCGGGCGAGTACCGCGGAAGCCACGACAGCGAGGGCCGCGGTGTTGGTGTTCGCCCCGAACCAGGGAACTGCGGAGAAGAGCCGTTCGCCGAGGTATCCGAGCACTCCGAATCCGGAGCCGACGAGCAGAACGCTCGGCCGCGCCAGACTCACCAGCGGTGTCACGATGTCGCGGCCGGAGGCGACGAATCCCCGCCGGTGCGCGTACGCGACCGCGGCCACGCCGGCGGCGAAGGAGATGTGCGGGCCGAAAACTGGCCCGAAGGCCACGGTGTCGAGGAAGGCGGAGTTTCCCGATCCCATCAGGACCGCGACGCCGATGAGGACGGCGATACCGGTGAACACGAACGCGACCAGCGCGCCAAAGGTGGCTCCGAGGAAGCCTCCGGCGGCGGCGCCGACGAGCCCCGACACGTCGATGTGCATAGGGATTCCCTTTCCTGGACTTGAGATACGCCGGCGGCGGTCAGAGGCCGAGCTTGCCGGGATTCAGGATTCCGGCCGGGTCCAGCGCCGACTTGATCTTGCGCAGCACCAGGTGCGCCGACCCGAGAGAGCGGCGCGCATACGGCGATCGCGCGAGCCCGCCGCCGTGATGGTGCGACAGTTCAGCGCCGTGTTCCAGGCACACGGCCATCGCCGTGTCCCAGATCTGCCGCAACCGGTCCACGGCTGCGGCGTCGGTCTCCGCGCGGCCCAGCAGGATCACGTACATCGAGGTCCCCTGCGTATAGACGTGCGAGAAGTGCGCGAGGACCTCGTCGGCGAGCGGCGCGAGCGACTCCTTGAGCGCCTGGTACAGGCCGCCGATGCCGGACCAGGTGTGCGCGACCTCGATCGTTTCGGCGTAGCCGCCTGGTTCGCCGAGGAGGTTCTCGACGGTGGAGAAGTCGAAACGGCGTCCCATCCAGGCCTCCGCACCGGCCGGCCCCAGAAGCCGCCCGCCCCGAGCCGCGGCCAGACGTTCGAGGACCTGCATCTCCGCGCGCGCGACATCCTCGGGTCCGCGGGTGCCCGCGAACAGGACGGGGGTGCCCACCGACGGGTCCTTCAGGGCATGCCGAGCTTCGTCGGTGTCGTAGAACCGCAGCAGGTACGGGCTCAGCCCCTGCAGCGCTTGCTCCCGCATCAGCTCGAGGCCCGCCTCAACGGTGGGCAGCGCAAAGGTCTGCAGACGCGTCGGCAAGTCGCGGGGGAAGATCTTCAGCGTGACCGAGGTGACCAGCCCGAGAGTCCCCTCCGAGCCCAGGAAGACCTGCCGGAGGTCAGGCCCCATGGCTGCGCGCGGACGAGCCTCCACGCGCACTGTCTCGCCGGTTGCCAGCACGACGGTGTACCCGGTGACGAGATCCTCGATGCCGCCGTACATGGAGGAGAACTGCCCGGTGGCCAGCGTCGCGATCCACCCGCCGACGGTCGACCGATAGAGCGACTGAGGCGAGTGCCCGGTCGTGTAGCCCCGTTCTGCGAGGAGATCTTCCAGGACGCCGCCGTTGAAGGACGCGGACGCGGTCACGGTCATGTCGCGCTCGTCGATCCGGTGCTCCGCGGGAATCTTCGACACGTCGAGCACGATGCCCCCGTCGACCGGCAAGGGCTGCCCGGTCACCGACGAGCCGAGGGCGCGGACCGTGACCGGAATCCGGTGCTCCGCAGCGATCCGGAAGACACCGGACGCCTCGTCGAACGAGCTGAGCGCGACGACCGCATCCGCGCGGTGCGGGTGCCGCCCAGCCATGGACTGTTTGGTCGAAAGCGGCCATGTGTCATGGCTGCTCGCGTCGCGAGCACTGTCGGTCGCATCCACCGCATCAGGCCCGAGGAGGGCACGAAGGGCTGCTGTCGCGTCGTTGTCGAGGGACAAAGGGTTCACTCCCGGTCGAGCAATAATCCAAATTTTGAGTATTCCGTGTTTGGTACTATTGACGCCGACCGCGCTGCTGTCAAGCGCCGGAGATGCGACCGAGGACAAGGAGGCGGATGACCACGGGCACAGCCGAGTCCGCGACCCCGCAACAGGGACTGGAGGCTGCCCTCCGAGCGCTGGTCGTCGATGCGCTCGCGAAGGGAACCGGCGGCACTCTCACCACGAACACCGCGCTGCGAACGGAACTCGGCATCAGCGCGGGCACGATTCAGCGAGCGCTCGACCTGCTGGCGGACCGGGGCGCGCTGGCAACGGTCTCTCGCGGCCACCTCGGCCGACGGATCGAATCGGTCGATGTCGGCGCCGGGTGGCAACTGGCCCGGCTGGCACCGGTCCGCGTGGTGCTGTCACCGGCAGGCGCGGTCGAAATGGACGCGTTGGAACAGGCGATCGCGGCCAGCCTCGGCGAGCTCGGCATCCCGCACACCGTGCAGCATCTTCGAGGCGGCTCGCAACGACTGTCTGCTGTGCGGAACGGGGAGCATGACCTGACCGTGGTCTCGAGCGGCACCCTCGATGGCACTCGCGCAGCCGAAGCAACTGCATGGCACGGCACGGTTCGGACTCTCGAGCCCGGCACTTACTATGCTCCGGCCCGCCTGGTCACCGTCCGGAGGACGGACGCCCTGACCCGCGCCCCCGCTTCGGTCGCCATCGACCGCGACTCCTTCGACCACGAGGCACTGACTCGCGCGGAATTCCCCGGCGACGCGGGTTTCCGCTACGTGGACGTACCGTTCCCGGACGTTCCCGCATACGTAGCCGCGGGCATCGTCGACGCCGGGGTCTGGCACGTCACCCGATCGCCGATTCCCGTCGAACTCGCCGGGCTGTCCCTGCTCCCGATCTCCCGACCCGAAGCTGAGGCAGTGCGCGAGAAACTGTCCCGCGCCGTACTCGCGATGGGAGGCGCGCGCGAGGAGATCCGCGCCGTCCTGTCCGCACTTCAGTTCGCCCAGCTCGACGAGGAGCAGAACCGGGGATTCGAGGAGGAAGCCGAACGCGCTTCCCGTTTGCGGCGCGCCGCGAGAACCGCCGCGCAGCACACCGGCCGAAGCTAACCGACGACCAAGCCGTCGCTGCGCCGACGCATCCGACTCCGCACACAGCCCGGCACCGCCGAGAGCACCCGGCGATGCGTGCCGATGTCCCGAATTCGCCCCCGGCTCCGTCGCCGTCCAGGCAATCCGGCTGGAACGCTCGGCGTCCGTGCCGACCCAAGAAGACTGCGAACAACATCGCTGCCGCCCCAGGCTGGTCGCAACCACCGTGGTTGGGACCAGCTTCAACCCGTCAACCGCAATCCTGCCGTGCGACCGACCCATCCTCGTTCGCACCCGACAGACCCACCATCACCTATCGCACGAAATGCGCGACGCCTGCTTGCACGATGTCGCCCGGCCGCAACCGCGGAGTGCCGTGATCAGCGCGAAGCAGGTGGACTTCAAGCCGCCCCGAAGCTCCAATCAATCCAATTGCAGGTCCGGGGCAGAACTCGTCCCGGTACCGACGATCAATGCCGCTGACCCCACCGGCGCGGGCGACAGCTTCATGGCAAGCATCCTGCGAGACCTCTGGCTCTCCGGTCCTCCAACAGATCTCGCGGGCTGGGCCGGGATCACCTCGCGCGCAGTCGCCGCGGCAGCCATCACATGTTCTTCCCTGGGCGGTGCCGCCTCGATGCCCACCCGCAAAGAACTCGACACCGCGCACGCGACGGCCCGCTGATGTCCTGGGCCGGCTTAGCCGGCCCAGGACATCAGCCCGGACACATTGCTTGCAACCGTCTCCAGCCACGTAGCCAATACACCGATTCGTCGCCGCGGCACTAAGCAATGCGCTCCTCCTTGCCGGCCTTGACCCTCGACTCCGACGATCTCCGCGGGACGAAGCGCGAACTGGCGCAGCGCGCCGGTTGCTCGGCATGGCGCAAAGCGTGCAGGACTGCTCGGCTTGCGCCATGCCGTGGACCACCCCGTCTACGGCACCCAGGAAAACTTGCGTATCCCGTCAACCGTGAACAGACGACCGAACGCGAGCTCCGGAAAGTGCGCGGGCGCGAAGACATCCCCTGACTCGGCGAGTTCCTCAGCGAGGCGACTCCGCATGATGCCTGCCGCTACCGGGTCCACATCCCACATCCCGATCCATTCCGGCTCGGTGAGTTCGCCGACTGTGTGCAAGGTATCGCCCAGCAGCAAAGCCCGCTCGCCCTCGTCATGGACCACATAGACGGTGCTGCCGGGCGTGTGCCCGGGTGCTGGCCGGGCGATCAACCCGGGGAAAAATTCGGATTCACCGTCGATCGGCTCCACCCGGGATTCGATCGGCAGGATGAGGTCCCGGATCTTGGGCACCGCAGCCGGACCAGTCATGAAGTACGCCCAATCCTTCTCGTGCACCCGGAAGGTCGCGTTCGGGAAGGTGATCTCGCCGTGCGTCGTCGACCAGCCGATGTGGTCCCAGTGCATGTGCGTGAAGCACACATCGGTGACGTCTGCGGGCTCGACGCCGGCGCGGCGGAGGTTGTCGAGCATTTCTCCGGTCTGCGTGCTCTCGTCTGCGTACACGCCGCCGCCGGCGTCGACCAGGACGACCCGGTCCTTGATCCGGATGAGGAAGGATCCGATGTCGAGGCGGATGCGTCCGTTGTCGTCGGCGGGATGGTCCGGGCAGTCCCAGGACTTGCCGTCGGGATGCGACACCGCGTTTTCGATCGGCTCGCGGGCGACTCCGTCGACGATCGGCACGATTTCGAGGCTTCCGACCTTCATTTTCCGCTCCCGTCAGACGACGTCGTCCCGCTTCTCGCAACGGTAGAAGGTGCCGCACACAGTGTCAACACACGTGTTGATTCAAGCTAGAGGCCCTCGGGTAGTCCTTCGCCCGTGGCGTACGCGTGCGCAGCCGCCTTGAGTCCGACGTCCGCCAGCCAGGAGCGCAGAGCCGTGATGCCCGGCGTCGCGTGGACCATCGCGTTGAGCTCGGCTACGAAGGCAGCGATCTCCCGCGGATTGCCGGACTCGGCGGCTCGGTTCGCGGCCAGCTTCTTGATTCGCAACGCGTCCGCTGGCATTCGGCCGATCCGCTCGGCGTAGGACTCCGCGGTGCGGACGACCTCGCCCGCCGGTACCGCGTAATTGGCCCAGCCCCACTCGGCCGCGGTCCGGCCGTCGATGCGGTGGCCGGGAAGAAACGTCATCTCCTTCGCGCGCCGAGCACCGACAAGCGGCGCCCAGGTCGGGGCGACGAATCCGCCGCCGATCGGCACCACCGACTCCCCCACGCTGGCGTCCTCCGCCACGATGGTGAGGTCGGCGAATGTGCACAGCTGGGTCGCTCCGCCGATGCAGTAGCCGTGCACCGCGGCGATGATCGGCTTCGGGTGGTCCCAGATCTCCAGGTAATGATCCATGTACCCCTGCAGCCGCTCCCGGTCTTTTACCGGGTGGTTGCCGGATGCGTCTGCATACGCGACGTCCCGCAGGTCGTAGCCGGAGCTGAAACCCTTGCCCGCACCGCGAATGCCCAGCACCTTGGCTCCCTCGGTGCGCAGCGCCCGCAGTGCCGCGCTGAGATCTTGGAGCAGCGCGTGCGAAAGCGAGTTCGCCGCCTGCGGCCGGTCCAGGACGATCCAGCTGATGTGGTCGGCGTGCTCGACCGTGATGGTGTCGAACTCAGTCACGGGATTTCCTTGTCTCGAAGGGTTTCCTGCCATGCCGGCAAGCGGCGTTCACGGAAAGCCAATGCTCCTTCGCGGGCCTCGGAACTGTCTGCGAGCTCGACCGTGAGCGCCGCCGCTTTCTGAAGAGCGTCGGAGCGTTCGGCAGTCGCCATGGTCCGTACGAGTTCCTTGCAGGCCGCCAATGCGACCGGACCGCCGTCGACCAGACACTCGATCCACTGCTGTTGCTCATTCGCCAGTTCGACGGCCGGGACACTCGCGTTGACCAGTCCGATGCGGTAAGCGTGGTCTCCGCCGAAGGCAGCACCGGTGAGCAAGAGCTGGTTCGCGTCCGCTGGGCGGAGCCTCGGCACAATGATGGCGGCCGCCATCGTGGGCGCCTGGCCCATATGCGGCTCGGGGAGCGCGAACCTCGTTTCCCGAGCCGCGATCGCGAGGTCGCACGCAGCCATGATCCCGACTGCGAGGCCGAGACAGTTGCCCTCGACCCGCGCGAGGACGGGCTTGGGCGACTGGGCGATCGCAGCGTAGACACGCATGGTGGCGGCGATGACGTCTTCGACTGGCGCGTCTTCCTTGAGGTTGCCGCCGGAGGAGAACGTTCCGCCCGCTCCGGCCAGCACGATGACCCGTGTCTCGTCCTGAGTCGACAGTTCCTCAACTGATGCGGCGATCCCGTGCAGCACTGCGGTCCCGAGCGCGTTGCGCGTACGAGGATCGTCGATGAGGACCTCGGCGACCCCGCTCACGACTTGAACCGGTCGTGCACGGCGGACCGGTCCACGGTCGCTGTCTGGTCGAGCTTGATTTTCAACGTGGCCGTGCGCTCGAACTCGTCCCGGAACTCCAGGTATCGCGGCACCTTGAAACTGCTCACATTCTCGTCGAGGTAGGCGAACACGTCGTCAGCGGCCAGGCGAGAGCCCGGTTCGAGGACCACCTGCGCGAAGACCTCCTGCCCGCGTGCTTCGTCGGGCACGCCGACCACGAGAGCTTCCTTGATCTCGGGATGGTCCTCCAGCACCAGTTCGATCTCTCGAGGCGCGATGTTCTCCCCGGACCGGCGGATCATGCCGCTTTCGCGGCCCAGCAGCACCAGCGCCCCGTCCGGCGTGGTGTAGCCGAGATCGCCGGTCACGAACCATCCGTCGGAGGTGAACGCGGTTTTCGTCTGCTGCGGCTGGTTGAAGTACTCCGAGAAGCAGTACTGGCCACGAGCTTCGATCCGCCCGGGCACACCAGGAGCGTCGATCCGGGCGCCGTTCTGACCGATGACGCGGAACTCCGTCAGGTCGCCGATGACCGGTCCCGTATAGGTGCCGGCTCCGACAGATTCGAGGATCTCCCGGGGAACAGGGCCGTTTTTCGGCGTGCCGGTCGAGGTGATCTGGAGAGTCTCGGTGGAACCGTAGAACGTCATCCCGGTGACTCCGAAACGGTCCTGGAAGTCGGCCCAGTGGTCGTTGCGGCCGGCGATCACCATCCACCGCAGCGAGTGCTCGCGGTCGTCGTCGGCGGGTGGACGGGAGAGGATGAAGCTCGCCATGGGCGACACGAGATTCACGTGAGTCGCCCGGTAGCGGTCCACCAGCGTCCAGAACGACGAGGTCGAGTATCGCGACGTCTGCACGACGTCCGTGCCCAGCCGGCACGCGGTGAGGACATTCAGCAGCAGCCCCGCCTGGTGGTAAAGCGGGAGGAAGTTGAGCAAGTGCTCGTCCTCGCCGAAATAGCCGGCGAACAGGTCGAGGAACCCGCCGATCGAACCGTGTGAGCGCAGGACCAGCTTGGGCAAGCCAGTCGTGCCGGAACTGTGCAGGATCAGCGCCGGGTCGTCGGCGGTGACCGCCGGTCGCGGGTAGTCGGTGGCCGGGTCGTCCAGCATGACATCAGCAGTGGTGCAGCCGGAGATGCCAGCGAGCCGCGGAGCGTCGCCGAATGATTCGATCGCCCCGCGGACCGTCGTGCAGGTCGCGTCGTCGACCGCGACCGCCGCGGGTTCGAGCACGGCCAGCGTCGCGCGCAGTTCCCGCGCCTTGAAGTGGTGGTTGATCGGAGCCGGAATCGCACCCAGAAGGATCGAGCCGGCCAGCGTGGTGACGTAGTCGGTCTTCGGCAGCGCTACCAGGGCGACCCGGTCGCCGCGGCGTACGCCGCGGCGGTACAGATTCGCCGCCACGCGCTGTGCCCGAGCCGCGAACTCCCCATAGGCCATCGTCTCGGCCGGAGCCTTGTCGAGCTGGTCCACATAGGACATGAACGGCGCGTTGCCCAGAGCCCCCGCCTGCTCGAACATGTCCATCAGGGTCTGCGTTTCCCGCACCGCCATCACTCGCCGACACTCCGCTTCCGGATCTCGTAGTTCTCGAGGTCAGCCGTCCTCGTCATATGCCAGTAGTCGACGATCCGCCACGGGTTCGCATAGACGACGCGGCCGCGCGCGTTGCGATAGTAGGTCGTCACGCCCGGCTGCGACCACACCATCCGGCGGTGCGCCTCGTCGACCCGCTCGGTGTACTCCGCGTAGGCCTCCGGCTTCACGTCGACCGCCACCCCGCCCGCGGAACGCATCTTCTCCAGCAGATCCGCGATGTAGTCGAGCTGGCACTCGACGGTGTTGATGTAGCTCCCGCCGTGCCCGGGCGCCGCGTTCGGCCCGTACAGGCAGAACAGGCCGGGAAAGCCGGGGACCGTCATGCCCAGATACGCGCGGCAGTCGTCGCCGTCCCACACCGAATTCAACGATGCCCCGCCCACCCCTCGGACGTCCACTGTGGACAGGTAATGCACGACGTCGAATCCCGTAGCGAGGATCAGGACGTCGACCTCGATGTGCTTGCCACCAGCGGTGACGACGCCGTCGGGCACCACCCGCGCGATCGGGTCGACCACGAGCTCGACGTTCTCTCGCGTCAACGTCCGGAACCAGCCGTTGTCCAGCAGCATCCGCTTGCCGAACGGCGGATACGCCGGCAACGTCTTGGCCAGCAGATCGGCGTCGCCGCCCAGCTCGTTCTCCATGTACCGGGAGAAGAAGCGCCGGTGCCCGGCGTTGACCGCGTTGATCGACCGGCCTTCGTCCTGCCAGTCCGGGTCGACCTGCAGCGAAGCGTGGATCTTGTCGTTCATGATCCAGCCCAGCCTTGCCCGGTACCACGCCCGGAACACCGGCACCGTGCGCAACAGGCTCCGCAAACCCTCGTTGATCGGCTGATGGAACGCCTCGAACGGCGCCGCCCACTGCGGGCTGCGCTGGAAGATCGTCATCGATGCGACCGAGTCCGCGACGGCCGGCACGAGCTGCATCGCACTGGCTCCGGTCCCCACCACCGCGACGCGCTTGCCTTCGAGATCGGCGTCGGCGGGCCAGTCCGCGGTGTGATAGGTGGGCCCGGCGAACTTGTCGAGACCCGCGATCGGCGGAACTGACTTCGTGCCGAAGGCGCCCACTGCGCTGATGAGCACGTCGACTGTGTGCTCGCGGTTCCCGGAGTCGCTCCTGCGAACCCGCAAGGTCCAGTTCGATCGCACGTCGTCGTACTCGGCAGCCACGACTTCGGAGCCGAAGTGGACCCGGCTCGTCACCTCGTGCATTTCGGCGACCTGGCGCAGGTATTGCTTCAGGTGCGTCTGCGGCGCGTAGTAGAACGACCAGTCCCCCGGCTCATAGGAAAACTGGTACAGGTGGCTCGCTGTGTCCACACCGCATCCCGGATAGCGGTTGGCGTGCCAGGTGCCGCCGACGTCGTCGGAGCGTTCGAAAAGGACGACGTCCGCGCCGCGGCGCATCAGCGCAATCGCTGACGCGATGCCCGACACTCCTGCGCCGATGATCCCGACCGAGAGCCCGCTCAATGTCTTGCGAGGTCCCACGTCGAGGTCGTCGGCCGGAGCCATCGCCGAGATCTCCGACTGGATGTAGTCGGCGTACTCCCCCGGTACCTCCTCGCCGACGGTGAAGCGCAGGATCTCCAGTGCTTCGTCCGGCGCAAGCCGCGGAAGGGCGACCGGCTTGCCGTTGAGCCATTCCCGGATCGCAACCGCCGCGGCCGTCCGCACCTCCTGCTGGATGTTCTCCGGCAATCCGCCGCCGTCGCTCTCGGTGAGTCCCCGCGCCCGCTCCGGCCGGTAGCGCTCGGCCAGCCACTCGCGAGTTCCGGTGAGCTGGACCAGCGTCGCGATCAACGTCGGCACATTGGCGTTGGCGACTGCCGCGTCGACCGCTTCCGGCGTCAACGCGGGCGAGGGGATCCCGGACGGCACGGGCATGCCTGCCGGCTCCCCCGCCAGGCTGAACGGCACGACGGGCTCTCCCCACGCACGGGTCCCGCCGGAGTCGGTCCCGGGATTGTCGCTGGACATCAGGTTGAAATCCCCTCGGATACGGCCGGTGAACGCGTCCGGACACGCCTCTCGGACGAGAAAGCGGAGAGCTGCCGTTCGCCGGCGGATGACAGGAGGGCCACGCACTGGACCCGGCTCCCAAGGTAGAACGCCCGCACCCACGGAGTCAACACGCGTGTTGACAGAAGGCGTCCGACGGAGCAGGGTGTACCGCGAGTCAACAGTGACGTTGATGCCCTGGCGACCACTGTACGTCCGGCGGGCCGGCCGAGCACCCGGCGCGCGTGCGTTCCGACGGAAGGCGACACCACATGCTGCGCACTCGATTCACCGAGGAGTTCGGGATCGAGCACCCGATCGTCTGCGGCGGGATGACCGGAGTCGGCACCGCGGAACTGATCGCGGCCGTCGCCGAGGCAGGGGCTTTGGGCTTCCTGTCCGCGCTGACTCAGCCGACTCCCGCGGCTCTGGACGAGGAAATCCGGCGCACGCGAACTCGCACCGCCCGGCCGTTCGGCGTGAACCTGACGATCCTGCCCACGGTGAACCCGGTGCCGTATGCCGAATACCGGCAAGTGATCATCGACAACCGGATCCCCATCGTGGAAACCGCCGGCGCCAACCCGGCCGAGCACGTCCGCGCGTTCAAGGACGCGGGCATCAAGGTCGTGCACAAGGCCGTCGCAGTCCGGCATTCGCTGTCCGCGCAGCGCCTCGGCGTCGACGCGATCTCCGTCGACGGGTTCGAATGCGCCGGGCACCCTGGCGAGGACGACATCCCCAGCATGGTGCTCGTGCCCGCGGTTTCGGCTCAGGTCGGCCTGCCGACCATCGCCTCCGGCGGGTTCGCGACCGGAGCCGGTCTCGTAGCCGCCCTCGCCCTCGGCGCCAGCGCGGTAAACATGGGCACCCGCTTCGTCGCCACGGACGAAGCCCAGGTGCACGACAACGTCAAGCAGCAAATCGTCGCGAACACCGAACGCGACACCGCCCTGGTATTCCGAAAGTTCCGCAACACCGCCCGGGTCGCCCGCAACGCCGTCTCCGACGAGATCCGCGAGATCGAGCGGCAACCGGGCTCGACCTTCGACGACATCGCCGACCTCGCGTCCGGCGCTCGCGGACGGGAGTCGGTGCTCGGGAAGGGACTGATGGACGACGGGCTCTGGTGGGCCGGCCAGTCGCAGGCGCTCGTGCACGACATCCGCCCGTGCCGCGAGGTCGTCGACACCATCGTCGCCGAGGCGGAGGATCTGCTCGGAACGAGCCTGCCGGCCTTGCTGGCTCGCTGAAACCCCACCCCGCCCTCCCGGGCGGTGATCTGAAGGAGCCACCGCACATGGCAGTCATGGTGACCGGCATCGGGCACGCCGGCAGCTACGTCGTCCGCGACCTGCTCGCCGCGGGCGAGAAAGTCGTCCTCTTCGGACTGTTCGGCGGCCCCGGCGGACCGGACGCGCCGACGCCTGACCTGCATGTCCTCAAGCGTATTATCGGCGACGACTACGCCGACCGCACCGAAATCGTCGTCGGCGACATCAGGGACCTGGACGCGCTGAGCGACACGATGCGCACCCACGGCGTCACCAAGGCGGTGCACATGGCCTCGATGCTGTCCGCCGCGGTCGAAGCCAATCCGCCGCTCGCGATCCAGGTCAACGCAGTAGGCACCGCGAACGTCTTCGAAGCGGCGGCACGGCTCAAGCTCAAGAAAGTCGTGTGGGCCAGCAGCATGGATGTGTTCGGGCACGGTCCTGCCTACGCCGGCCAGACAATCAGCGACGAATCGGTCTACGACCCGCCTTACCTCTACGGCGCGACCAAGGTGTTCAACGAGTACCTTGCCCGCCAGTACGCGCGCAACCACGGCCTGAGCATCACCGGCCTACGCCTGAGCCGCATCTACGGATACGGGGAGCACATCAAGGCTTCCCGCGGCAGCGGCACCTCATGGCTCTCCTCTCTGCTCTACGACCCCGCGATCGGCAATGACGTCGAGGTCGTCGTGCCGTTCGGCGCGCGCTCCATGGACTTCGTCTACATCGAAGACGTCGCGGACGCCTGTCTGAAAGCCTTGGCACACACCGAACCCGGCTCGCGCGACTACCTCACACTCGGCGAATACCGCCCGATCAAGGACGCCTACGACTTCGTCCGCCGTGTCTTCCCGGCAGCACCGGTCCGACTCGACGAAAACGACGCTCCGCTCCCGCCCGGCTCGTCCATGACCTGGGCCGTCCGGCACGACGGAAGCCGTGCTGCCGCGGAAATCGGCTACGCGCCAAGGATCCGGCTGGAAGAAGGACTCTTGCGCACCATCAACGCCAATCGCGCCGACGCCGGCCTACCGCCCGTCGCCGCACCGAACAACTGAGGCCGATCGATGGATTTCAGCACTCTGGACTGGAACGTCGACGAACACGGGATCCTGACCCTCACACTGTCTCGCCCGCACCAGCTCAACGCCTTCTCTGTCACCATGGCGGCCGAACTGGAGCAAGCCTTCCGCCGGGTGCGCACCGCCGACGACGTTCGCGCGGTCGTCGTCACCGGTGCCGGGAAAGCGTTCTGCGCCGGCATGGACCTGTCCGCCGAAGGGAATGTGTTCGGATTGGATGAAACTGCGGCGCCGACCGCGGACGACTTGCGCGACCACCTGACAGAGCCGCCCTTCCAGGACGGCGTTCGCGACACCGGCGGAAAAGTCGCCCTCGCTATCCACGCCTGCGACAAGCCGGTCATCGCTGCGATCAACGGAGCCGCCGTCGGCATCGGGGCGACCATGACCCTGGCCATGGACATCCGCATGGCGTCGGCGCGCGCACGGATCGGTTTCGTGTTCGGCAAGCTGGGCATCGTTCCCGAGGCTGCGTCCTCGTTCTTCCTGCCCCGCATCGTCGGCCTCTCGAAAGCGCTCGAGCTCGTCTACGCCGCTGACATCCTGACCGCCCAAGAAAGCCTCGATGCCGGGCTGGTCCGGTCGATCCACGAACCGGACGAGCTGCTCCCGGCCGCGCACGCACTGGCGCTTTCCTTTGTGCGGGAACGTTCTCCGGCTGCCATCGCTATGGCCCGCCGGCTCCTCTTCGCCGGAGCCGGATCCGCGCACCCGCTCGACGCCCACCGTCGCGACAGCCTCGCCATGTGGCACGCGTCGATCGGCGACGGCAAAGAAGGCGTCGCCGCATTCCTCGAAAAGCGCGCACCGGTCTTTACCCGAACCGTCCATGACGTCCCCGACCTCGGCTGACCCAAGCCGCGGAACACGATCGGAGAACCATGCTCGTCGAGCAGCGCACGTACGACATCGACCCCGGAATCCCCCTCCCCGAGTTCCTCGACAACTACGAATCCCTCGGCCTGCCCGCGCAGAAGCGCATCCTCGAAGGGTTCTTGGGCTACTTCACCACTGAGTTCGGCACGCAGAACCAAGTGCGGCACTTCTGGGCGTTCCGCGATCTCGAAGACCGCAGGCGGCGCCGCGCCGAGCTCGCCGCGGATCCCGACTGGCAGGCCTGCATCAAGGTGGTCCGCCCCATGATCATCCGGTGGGACAACACGATCATGTACCCCACCGGATTCTCGCCCATCCGCGAACTCCCAGTGGCTCCGACCGAGCCGCTCACCGCGTTCAGCTACGGGCAGACCCCGTAGCAGCGGGCCACGCCCTTCCCCGACAACCCGGCCGCGGCGGTCCGCGGCCACCACGAGGACAACAGTGAACGAGAAACTGCGCAGCAAATTCGCCGCCGACGAGACCGCCTTCGGGCTGTGGGTGACCTCCGAAGCCGCGGCCGTGACCGAAGTCGCCGGACTGCTCGGCATCGACTGGATCTGCATCGACATGGAGCACGGCTACCTCGACTTCCGCGACATCCAGGGCCACCTGGCCGCGGCGCGCGGCACCGACCTGACCGTGCTCGTCCGTCCCCCGTCCCAAGACCTCGAACCGATCAAGCGCGCGCTGGACGTCGGCGCCCACGGGGTCATTCTTCCCCTGGTCGACACTGCGGACGAAGTACGAGCGGCCTACCAGCACTTCTATTACCCGCCGATCGGGCGGCGCGGGATCGGCGGCGAGCGCAGCGTTAAATGGGGCCTCGACCTGCAGTCGTACGTGGCCAACGCCAACGACGAACTGTTGTTCGTCCCGATGATCGAGACCCAGCGCGCCTACGACAACCTCGACGAGATTCTCGCCGCCGAGAAGATCGAAGCCGTCTTCCTCGGCCCCGGCGACATGTCCGCCAGCCGCGGCGCCGTCGGCGAATGGGAAGGCCCTGGCGTAGCCGACCTGAACCTTGACATCCTCCGCCGAGCCCGAGACCGCGGCATCCGCACCGGCATCGTCGCGCGGGACACTCCGGACGCCCAGAACCGCGTGAAGCAAGGCTTCGGGATGGTATCGCTCGGCTCCGACATCGGGCTGATGATCCGCCAGATCAGGTCCATGGCGACCGAACTCGGCAAGGAAACCGTTGGGCACCGCTGGTTCTGACCGGCAAAAGCAGAGCAGGGGGTGGGCTTCTGGTGAAGCCCACCCCCCGCTCTGCCGGCCGGACACCCGGCGGCGCTCAGTGCACCGCTTGCCACCGCCCCGTGATCTTGCCCGGAGCAATGCGGACGACGACGCGTTCGCCGTCGTTCTTCGATGCCGGGTTGAACGTGGCGTAATCCTGGCCCGTGTACTTCCGGGACAGCTCGTCCGGCAGCTCGCGGTCCGGACCGGGAGTGATGGTCGCAGTCCCGCGGATCGCGACGTACGCATACGGGTTCTCGGGCGGATTGATCATCACGGTCACCCGCGGGTCGCGAGCGATGTTCCGCCCCTGCACCCGGTCCACCGTGGTGGACAGCAGCAGATCTCCACCGTCGCGCTTGATCCACACCACCGTCAGGTGCGGCTGACCGTCGGGCAACACTGTCGCAAGCGTCGCGAAGACGCGAGACTCGTCGATGTACTTCTTGACTTCGTCCGAAAGCTCGTCTGCCACGTTAGGCGTCCTTCGTGGTTCGTGAACGGGTTGTACTCGCTTGTGCCAACCTCGCCACAGGCCACGGAATTCCTGCCGAACCAGGCAGTCGCATGAGAATTCGCGGCCACGCTACCTCTGAGTGAGCCCCGACAGCGTGATCACCGCGAACTCCTTCGCGACCGTCGCCGCATCGTAATGCCCGTCCGGGCGGAACCATCGGTGCGTCCAGTTCAGCATGCCGAAGATGGCGTGCATCGCCACCTCCGGATCGACGTCGGAGCGCAGGCTGCCGTCGTCCATGCCGTCCTGGAGAATGGAGCGGACGACAGCCTCGTAGCGGCGCATCCGCTCGACCTCGTCCCTCGACCATTCGGTCCGCGCATCGGTCACCCGGCGCAGTTCCCGCACCAGCACCGTCCACTGCGGATAGCCCTTTTCGTGCGTCTGCAGGTGATGCACCATGATCAGCTCGAGCTTCTCCGCCGCGCTCAGCTCACGCGCGGCGATCTCCTCCGCGGCTGCCAGGTTGGACGCGAGCATGCCCGAGCACACCTGCTGGAAAAGCTCTTCCTTGCTGGACGCGTAGTAGTACACCGAAGCACGGTCGGTCCCGGCGCGCGCCGCGATGTCGTTCAGGGTCGTGGCGTCGTAGCCGACTTCGGCGAACGCCTCGGCGGCTGAAGCGAGGATCTGGGCCCGCTTCTCCGCGTAGTTCGCGTTCTCCTTGGTCTGCGCCAGCTTCCGCCGACGGTCCAGACCGCTCGAGTCTTTCGACCCCCTGGGATTCGCCACGTTCCTCGTCCTCTGCTGCTCGTCCCGCCCTGGACAACTCAGTCTGTCTACACTCATGTTGACACACAGCTCGGCAGGGCGGCCAGCCGTACCCGCTCAGGCTTCCGTCGGCGCCCGGTGCGACGGGCGCACGAGACGCCGCGCGTAGCCGCGGACTTCCGCGAGCGAGCCGCCGCTGTTGAGCAGTACGGCGATCGCGATGGCGGCGGCTTGGACGAGGTAGGTGATCGACGACGGCGCCCCGGTGGCCGTCAGGAAGACGTTGAGCTGGCTGACGAACACCGCGCCGACCGCCGTACCGACGATCCTGCTGCGGCCGCCACCGAACGCCGTCCCTCCGACGATGACCGCGGTGATCGTCGAGAACAGGTAAGGGTCGGCGATCGTCGTCGCCGGAGTCTGCAGGTACCCGGCGAGCAGGATCCCCGCGATGCCGAAGCACAGGCCGGCCGCGGTGTAGGTGCCGATGACGTAGCGAGACACCGAGATCCCGGCCGCCCGTGCCGATTCCGGCTGGGCGCCGACGGCGGTCAGCCGCCGCCCCCAGACTGTCTTGTTCACCGCGACCGCGGCGATCACGACGAATACAGCGGCGACGTACCACGTGTTGGGCAGCCCGAACGTCTTGGCGCTCGCGAGCGCTGCCAGGTTCGGCGGAACTGCCTGGAGCACCCCGCCGGTGTAGCTCTGCACAAATCCGAGCATCAAGGCGTTGACGGCGAGAGTCGCCACGATCGGCGGGATCCGCAGCTTCGTGACCGCCACGCCGTTCAGCAGGCCGCCGAGCACCACCGCGCCAAGGGCGAGCAGGACCGCACTGCCGATGCGGCCGTCCTGCCGGTCGGCATGACCGGTCACCACCGCGGCTGCCAGCGTCATGGAGCCCGGCACCGAGAGGTCCATGCCGCCGCTCTGAATGGTCAGGCACTGGCCGATCGAAGCGATCACCAGCACCGCGGCGAACGGCAGCATCGCCAGCAGACCGGAGGGCGCCAGTGTTCCGGGCACGAATATCCCGCTGACGATCGCGAGCGCGGCCAGCGCCACCCACACCATCAGAAAGTCGAGAGATTTGAGCGAGCTTCCCGGTAGGTGCTTCGCCCCGGGAATCGACGATTCAGCCATTGTTGCTCCGCAGTCGTGAGTAGATGCCCGCCGCGGCCAGGGTCAGGATGCCGACCAGGTAGGTCTGCCACGCGGTGCCGAGGTCGAGGAAAGTCACTGCCGAATTGACGACGACGATGAGGAGCGCACCGGTCAGCGCCCCGGCGAACGCGCCCCGTCCGCCTTTGATGCTGGTCCCCCCGACCACCACCGCGGTGATGCTGGTCAGCGTGTAGCTGACGCCGGCGTTCGCGTTGCCGGCACCGACCTGATTCATCAGCATCAGCGCGGCGAGGAAGACCAGCGTGCCCGCCACCAGGTATGCGCTCAGCTGGATCCCTTTGACCCGGACGCCTACCGCGCGCGCATGTGACGGCGATGAGCCGACGCCGCGAAGGGAGACTCCCCACGTTGTCCGCCGGACCACCACGTCGAGCATCACTGCGAGAACGATTGCGACCACCGCGGCGATCGGAACAAACCCGACTGTGGTCGCGACGGTGTCGAGCACTCCTTCGTCGAACGTCCCGCCCGGCACCGGGCGCAGCAACAGGGACAGGCCTTGCAATGCGGTATAAGTGACCAATGTGGTCAGCAACGGCGGGATGTTCACCAGCATCGGCACGAAATTCAGTGCCGCGACGACCAGCGCGATGCCGATCATGAGGAGGAATCCCGAGACGAATGGTTGCGCGCCCGCCCCGGGCAGCAGGTAGAACGACGCCACGACGCCCAAGAACCCCATGAGGGGGCCGACTGACAGATCGATCGCGCCTACGAGCATCACCACTTGCTGAGCGAAGCTCGCGAAAGCGAACGCGGCGAACGTGGTGAGGAGCCCGCTCAGAGCCACGTTCGATAGGAACGTCGGATTCTGGGTCCAGCTGTACAGAGCCAGGGCGAGGGTGAGCACGAGCGTGATCACCGGCGGGGCGAAGTCGCTGCCGAGGAGTTTCTTGACCGTGCCGCGCTTTTCGGCCGTGCGGTCTTCGCGCGCCGCGGTCGACGTCAGGGCGGCTTCGACGATCGCGTGCTCGGTCACCTCCGCACCGCGCAGTTCCTTGACGACGCGGCCACGCGAGAACACCAGAACCCGATCGCACAAACCCTCGAGCTCGGCCTGGTTCGACGACACCACGACGGCTGCGCCTCCATCGGACAGCGCGCCGCGCAACAAGGTGTAGATCTCGGCGCGAGCGCCGATGTCCACACCCTGGGTCGGTTCGTCGGCGAGGATGACCTTCGGCCGCCGTTCCAGCGCTCGGCCGAACACGGCTTTCTGCTGATTGCCGCCGGACAGGCTGTCGATCGGCGTGTCCATGCCAGGAGTCGCGACCCGGAGGTCCCGGATCCGCTCGCCGACGGTTTCCCGTTCGTCGCGACGACTGACGATCCCGAGACGAGACAGCCGGCCGAGGACGCCGACAGCGATGTTCTCGCGGACACCAAGGCCTTTGAGCATGCCTTCGCGGTGTCGGTCGTTCGGCACGAACGCGATGCCGCTCCCGGCGGCGGCCGGCGTCCGGTTCCGCGCCACCTTCCGACCGCCGACGGACACCTCGCCGCGGGAGGACCCGACCCCGGCCAACGCCCGGATCACTTCCCGCTGGCCGTTGCCCTCTACCCCGGCGAGGCCGACGATCTCGCCCGGAAACACGTCGAAACCGACGTCGGCGAAACCGTCTCCGTTGAGCCCTGACACAGTGAGCACAGGCGTCTCAGCAGGCTCGCTCGCAGCTCGTTTGGCGGGGAACTCGGCGTCCAGCTCCCTGCCGACGATCCGGGTGACGACGCTGCCGTAGTCGGCCTCGTCCGCCTCCAGCACGCCCTGCATGACGCCGTCGCGCAGGACGCTGATCCGGTCGCAGATTTCCAGGACTTCGGAGATGTGGTGGGAGATGTAGACGACCGCGGTCCCCGCCGCCGCCAGTCCGCGCACCACCCGGAACAGCGTGGCGACGTCCTCGGCGACCAGGTGCTCGGTCGGCTCGTCCAAAATCAGCACGGACGGCCGTTGCGCGCACGCCTTGCTCAGCTCGACGATGAACCGGCGGTCGGGGCTGAGGTCGCGGACCGGCGTCGCCGGGTCGATGGATCTGGTCCCGGTCCATTCCGAAAGCACCCGGGCCGCCCACTCCCGGGCGCTCCCCCATCCAGGCCGGTGCTGCGGGGCCTGCCCGAGGACCATGTTCTCCGCCACGGTGAGATCTGCCATGAGCGCAGGCTCCTGGTGGACGATGGCGAGGCCGGATTCGCGCGCCGATGCCGGGTCCGCTCGGGTCAACCGCGCCCCGTCGATCCACACCTCGCCGCTGTCCGGTTCGACGGTGCCGGCCGCGACACCCACCAGGGTCGATTTTCCGGCGCCGTTCTCTCCGACCAGGCCGTGGATCTCGCCGGGCCGCACGGTCAGCGCCACGCCGTCGAGGGCGCGGACCCCGGGATAGGTCTTCGTGACGTCCCTCATCGTCAATGCGGTGTCCGACGGGGTGGCCGCGGGTGGCTTCGTCCGTTCGAGGTCGACTGTGACCTCGTCTGCGCTCATGGGGGGGGAACCTTTCTCACTCGAGGCAGTGATCGCCTGAACCGGTGCGGCCGCAGCTATTTGACCGCTGCCGCGATCTCCTGCGCGGTGAGCGCCATGGTCGGATCCGCGTCTGCCGGCAATGCGGGGTCGCACTTGGGGATCTGGTGATTCAGCGTGTCCACATAGGTCGCGAGCTTGACGTAGGTCTCGGCGTCGTCGGGCCCGAGTTCCGGTGCACGGATTCCCTGGTAGGCAGCGATCGCCTTGGCGAGGGCGAGAGCAGGCACATTTCCCGACGCATCAAGACTGATCATGTTGATGTTCGGGTCTTTCTTCCGCGCGGCATGGAGATCGCACAAGACGCCGCTGGTGATTCCCGTTCCGGCGATAGTCGGCACGGGACGCCCGGCATTCTGGAAGGCGCGGATCACCCCCGACGCGACGGCCGCGTTCGTCAGCACGAGTCCGTCGATCTCGGGGTACTTCGAGATCACCGACGCTGCCGCCTGCGCGGACGCGGCGATGTCCCAGTTCCCCACCACCGGAGAGGGCTGGAGGAATTCGACGTGCGCACCCGTATCCCGGATTGCTTTCTGCATCTCGGACACGACGAGCGGGTCGAACGTGTTGCCCGCGGTGCCGCCGATCACGAGGATCTTCGACGTGCCTTTTTTCTTTGCGGCGTCGAGGAATTTCACGAAACGCGTCCCCATGTCGGCGAAGTCCTGGACCACGCTCGCCGTGACGCTCTTCGGCACGACCGCGTCGCCCAGCGGCGCGTTGCTCACGCCGATCTTCAAACCGAACTGTTGTGCCTTCCGGAAGGCAGGCAGGGTCTGGGTGCCGAAGACCCCGCTCGTGGCGTAGGCGACGTTGAAACCTTGCGCCGCCCAGGCATTGAGCGTGTCGTTGAACTTGGTCGCGTCGCCTTGCGCGTCGTAGGTCTCGATTCCGGTGATGTTCGGGCAGTAGGCCTTGAACTTCGCGATGACCGCCTGCATCTCGACGGTCCAGGTGTTCCCGCCGAATCCGGTCAGGTTCCCGACCTTCATCGGCTTGTGCCCGCAGTATTTCGCCGGGTCGAAGTTCAGCACTCCGTTTTTCAGCTGCAGCGCCTGCCCTTCGGCTTTGCCGTGGTCGGTCGCGGCATCGGAGACTTGCGCCGCGCAGCCCGTCGCGCCCAGTGCGGCGGTGGCCAGCATCGCGGCCGCCGCGACGAGGCGACGTCCGGGCGAGCGACGACGGTCGTGCTTGCTGCTCACGTGCTCTCCTGAAAGGTATGTCCACAATGGATTCAACAGAGGAATGCGGAGCGTCCGCGAATCGGTCTTCGGCTGTGACCTGGCCCACGCGCTTCGCCCAAGACGCTAAGCGTGCCGCCGGACGTTGTCAACACTCGTGTTGAAATCGTGGTTGCGACAGCCCTGTGCACTGCTTTCGCGGGCGACTTACGCGGTGCGTGCCGCGGCCGCGTGGCCCACGGCCATTTCGATCCACCGCGTCCACTCGACCAACAGCTGGTCCTGATGAGCTTCGACGACCCGGGCGGGCACGGCCGATCCGACATACATTCCCGCGTGCAGCCGCAGCAGGCCGGAGTCCTGCCGGATCTGGCTCATGAACCGGACCGTGTCCGTGCCGTCCGCGAGGCGTCCCACACCCACGGAAACCGGTTCATAGCCGGGAAGCGGTGCGGCGGGGGCCCATTCCGGACCGTATTCGCAGTACATCCGGAACGGCACGTGCCCGAGTTCCTCGACCACCATCAAGCGTCGTTCGCCCGCTGCGGTCTCCGCCCAGTCGAAGAGGTAATGCTCAGGAAAGGCCGGATACATGATCCCGTGGAGATCGTCGAGCGCATCCGACCACCACGCAAGGAATTCGGTCTTCGTGATCTCCGTGGCTTCGAGGTCGACGAAGCACGGCTGCCACGTCCCGGCCGATGCGACAGCCCATTCCCGCCACTGGGCGTCGGAGCGTTCGATGTCGGGGGCCAGCAGAACTGCCATCTCCGTCGGCGGGATCCGCTCGTGCAGCAGCCGGAGCGCGCGCCGGGCCGACTCGAGTTCTAGCCGATCGAGGTCGGAGTCGATCAGCCGACCGTCGACAAACCCGCGAACCGGCGAACGCACCGCCGCGGACGCGGGCTGCTGCACGATGCGATCGGTTTCCTCCCCGCGCGTGCGGCGGTTCACGCGAACCGGTATTCGGCGGGAACGACGTGAGTGCCGGCGAGGCGGTCCATCATCAGCGCGGTCGAGTCGACCTTGGTGTCGAAGCCCATCTCGTTGATGCACATCCGGTAGATCTCGCGAGTCACGTTGCCGACTAGGAGCGGCACGCCGGCTTCCTGTCCGAGTTCGCAGGCCAGCTTCAGGTCCTTGTGCGCGAGTCCGACACTGAAGCCGTTGCTGAGGTCTCCGCGGACCACCTGCGGCCCCATGACGGCGACCAGCCAATCGTTCCGCGCGCCGCCGGCCGACATGATTTCGACCGCACGACCGGGCTCGACGCCGTGCTTGGCCGCGAGCGCGACGCCTTCCAGCGTCGCCCAGCGGATGATGCCGGACACCAGGTTGTTGACCAGTTTGACGAGGTGTCCGTTGCCCGGTCCGCCGGCATGGAAGAGGTTCGGGCTGATCCTGCCGAGGATCGGCGCCACCCGTTCGTACAGCTGCGCGGTGGCGCCGACCATGATCGCAATCGTGCCTTCCGCGGCCCGCAGCGGGCCGCCGCTGACCGGCGCGTCGACGAGATCGACCTCAAGCTCCGCCAAGCGTGCCGCGATCTCCCGGGTTTCTCTCGGATCTCCGGAAGTTTGGTCGACAACAATGCTGCCCGGCTTGAGCCCTCCGGCCAGGCCGCCGTCTTCGAAGATCGCGGCGCGCACCTGAGCGGAGGTCGGCAGGCAGAGGAAGACGACGTCGCAGTCAGCGGCGAGGTGCGCAAGCCCCGACGCTGCCGTCGCCCCGCCCGCCACCAGCCGCTCGACCGCGTCCGGATTCAGATCGAAGACTCTGAGGTCTCCGCCTGGTGCCAGGCGCGCCGCGAGCGGGCCGCCCATGTTGCCGAGGCCCACGTATCCGATTGCCACAGGAATGCCTTTCGCTGCTGGAGACGTCGCGCCGCGGAGTGCGCGGCGCCGACCAAGCGGGGCGAACGTTAGGCGAACCGCCCCACTCAGTCAACACCAGCGTTGACACCGCGCCCTGCGGTGCGCGGCTCACTGCACGGCTCGAGCTTCCTCGGCTCGGCGCAACAAGGCAGGCACGCGGATCAGCGTCAGCAGGGCAACGAGAGCGAACCCGGCGCCCAACAGCGGCGTCGCGAACACGCCGAGGCTGCCGACCACGATGCCGCCAAGCGCCGATCCGAGCGCCATGCCTGCCTGAGTCAGGACGACGCCGATGCCCATCGCCATTTCCGGCGCACGATGGCCGGCGAGCAGCAACGCCTGCTGCCAGGCCAGAACGAGGCCGGCGAATGCCGCGCCCCACACGAACACCAGGACGAGGATTACCGGAACCGACGCTATTCCCGCGGCGAGTACCGCCAACGACGCGGCCATGAGCAACGGCATGCCGATCAGCGCCGCGAGGCGGGAACGGGCGGCGACGAACCCGGCGATCCACACCCCGGCGAAGCCGCCGACGCCGAACACGAACAGCACCACGCTGGTCAGCGCTGGCGGCGCACCGACCTCTTCGAGGTAGGAATCGACGTAGGTGATGACTCCCATGTAGCCGAGCATGAGCAGCGCCCAGCCGAGACCGATCCTCAGCACGCCGGGCTCGCGAGCGACGCGCAGCAGCCCGAGGGATTCCGCTCTCCGGGCCCGGACCGGCGGAATCGTCAGGATCAGCAGCACCATGCAGGCCAAGGCGACCGCCGCCGCGACGATGAAGCTGGTTCGCCAGCCCAGCGTCGTCCCGACGAACGACGCCAACGGTGCGCCGAGCGCGATCCCGAGCGTGTTCGCGCCGATGACCATGCTCAGCGCTCGGGCCTCGCGACGCGGACCCGCCATGCCCGCCGCCACGGCCGGTGCAAGCGACATGAGAAGCCCGTGTGCACCGCCCGCGACGAACCGGCCGATCAGCGCGGGACCGAGACCCGTCGAGGCCGCGACGAGAAGATTGCCCGCGACGAACACCACGAGCGCGCCCGCGAGACTGAACCGCCGCGTGAACCGCAGAGTCAACGACGTCAGCGGGAGCGCGAGGAGCGCATTGCCGAGCGAGTACAACGCAGTCAGCGAGCCGGTGGCAGCAACGCTGGCGTGCAGGTCGGGCGCGATGCGGGTAAGCAGTCCGGCGGGACTCAGTTCCACAGTGAGAGCAAGGAAACCCGCAGCGGCGAGCACCAGCATCGCCGCCCAGGGAAACCGGTCGGAGGCCGGATCGGCGGCCGAAGACAGGGTCGAGGTGTAAGTCACGAGGTCCTTCCGAGAACGAGACGGCCGCGGCCGATTGCCGACCGGCTCCGTCAACACAACAAACCTCCTCCAGGAAAGCGGCGAACCCGGCCGCGCGGGAGAGCCGCTCCCGCCACGGAACTGGCCCACCGGGGTACCGGCAGACCCCCTCTCGGCGGAGGCGGACCGGCGTGCCCGGGATCTCCGGCCGGAGCGGCCCCTGTTATCAACACGAATGTTGACTCACGCCCCCGGCCGTGTCTACGCTCTCCGGGTTCACGCCGCCGAGGCAGGCCCGTCTGGCCCCTCGGTCCCGATGCACGCCCACCAGGGACGGACTCCTCATCGCCTGGGCGAGCGTGCACGCCCGCCGGATCCTTCGGAGATCAAAGGAGATTCCATGGATCGTCAGGAGAACTTGCTCGCGCCGGACGGCTCTGCCGGAGCCGGCGTCGCCCACGCCGCGTCCGCGGCCAAGAACAAATGGCGCGTCGCGTTCACGAGTTCGATCGGCAACCTGATCGAGCAATACGACTTCTCGATCTACGGCGTCGCCGCGGCGCTGGTATTCCCGAAGGTCTTCTTCCCCGGACTCAGCAGCGCAGCCGGAATCCTCGCGTCCTTCGCCACTTTCGGCGTCGCGTTCGTGGCCCGCCCCCTCGGCGGAGTCCTCTTCGGACACCTCGGAGACCGCTTGGGCCGCAAGAAGACCTTGGTCGCCACGCTCGTCCTCATGGGCGTCGCGACAACCTTGATCGGAGTGCTGCCGCCGGCTTCCGTCCTCGGTGCCGCGGCTCCCATCGCCCTGATCGTGCTGCGCGTAGCGCAAGGTCTCGCCGCGGGAGGCGAATGGGCAGGCGCCAACCTTTTCGCCGCCGAGCACGCGCCGGTCGACGAACGCGGCCGCTGGGCGATGTTTCCTCAGCTCGGTTCCGCGATCTCGTTCAGCCTCGGCAATGCGACCTTCCTCCTCACCGGCGTGGGCATGAGCGACGAGGCGTTCCGGACCTGGGGATGGCGAGTTCCCTTCATTGCCAGCGCGCTCCTCGTCGCGATCGGCCTCTACATCCGTCTTCAGATCGAGGAGACACCGGTGTTCCGGCGCGCAGTCGCCGACGACGGCGTGCTCCGGACCCCTTTCGTCGAGGCGCTCAAGCGCCAGCCCCGGCAGATCCTGGTGGGATGCGGCCTCGGGCTGATGATGGGGTCTTTCTACTACATTTCCGCGACGTACCTGACGTCCTACGCTTCCGCTGATCTCCATCTCAGCCGCACCGCGGTGCTCTTGGCCGGGATGATCGGCGGTCTGTTCGTTCTCTTCGGAGCGCTTGCCAGCGGCCTGTTGAGCGACCGCATCGGACGCCGGACCCTGCTCGTCGGCGCGAACGCGACCGGCGTCGTCTGGTCCTTGGCCCTGTTCCCGATACTCAGTCTGGGCGGCGTCTTCGTCTTCGCGATCTGCTTGTGCGTCACGCTCTTCCTGTCCGGGTTCGTTTCGTCGCCGCTCGGCGCTTTCCTGCCTGAGCAATTCCGGACCCGATACCGCTACACCGCCTCGGCCATCTCGTACAACATGGGCGCGCTCCTCGGCGGCAGCATTCCGCCGCTGGTCGCCCCCGCGCTCGTCGGCGCGTTCAGCCCTATCGCATTGGGTGCTTTCCTTGCGCTTTACGCGCTCATCGCGACTGCCTGTACCCGAGCGTTGAAGGACGGCCGGAAGTCTTCGTTGAGCGAGGTCTAACGGCTCGATCGGCCCTTCGCGCCTTGTTCCGCCGGTCACCGAGTGACCGGCGGAACAAGGCTTCGCCGGCGGCAAAGAGTCTGCCTGCCGGCAAAGTCGTGGACCCACACGTCAATGGCTCGGTCCGAGGTGGGGCTCGTCGTGGCCGTCCAGCCCGCGCGACGCCAGGAAGTCCTCGATGACGCCGGCCACTTCCCGGTTGTTGAGGTCCGACATGGGAAAGTGGGTATTCCCGCGGATGCCCAAGGAAGGCAGTTCCAGATACGACGCGTCACCGCCGCGCGCGTTCACCGCAGCCACGAACTGCTTCGCGCGCTCGCGAACCATCCGCCACAGCTCGACTCCGAACTCCTCGTGCGGCTCGGACGCGATGTTGTCGCCGTACACGAGCAGGATCGGCATCGACGCCAGCCGGGCGAAATCCGCCGGTGCGATCAACTGCGGTGCCATGTATGCGCGAAGCGTCGCTGAACTGGTCGGGATGTCGTCGGGCACGGCATCGCTCGGGAACGTGAACTCTCCCGGCTCCAGTCCTACGACGGCCTTGACCAACCCAGGCTCTTCCGTGGCCGTGACCCAGCCGAACTGGCCGCTGTGCGAGTGCGTGACGAGCACCGACGGGCCGACTTGTCGCACCAATTGCGCGACAGTTTCACCAACGAACGCCCGGTATCCGGCGTCTGGATAAGGCTCCGGTCCGGTGCTGGGAGTCTGCTGCCGGAGAAACTGCTCGACCGAGCATTCGTCCTGGGGAAACTGGACACCGGGGAAGTACTCGCGCGGGCCAGGCGGACACCACCTTCCCAGCCGGTGGTTTTCCCACGCGGTGCTCTCCCCCTCGTCCGGGAGGATTGCCGTCGGCGGAGCGTCTTCGGTCGTGCGGCCGGCTCGGCCGCGGCGGGGCTGGTCGATGATGTAGAGCGGCCAGCCCCGCCGGGTGAAGATCTGCCAGAAGCCGTCGCGTCCGTCCGGAGTGGACTCCCAAGTCCGGCCGGACTGCCCGAGCCCGTGCCACAGGATCAGCGGCAGGGTGCGAGCCTGCTCCGGGAGGAAGAACTGCGCGTAGCCGTGATCTCCGTGCCGGGTGTCTCCCGACGCGTTTCGGGCGACGCGTCCGCCGAAGAAGAAACTCCCCATGCTGCGCAGCGTGATCGGCCCGTCGTCGTCAGGCGGGCCAGAACTCCCCGCGCTCGACGGCTCCGACGGCTCCGCGCTCCGCGCATACGGCATTCTGGTTCGCTCCTCTGCGTTGTCTCCGGGCGGAGGACTCGTTACGGCTTCCACGATTCGTCGAGCAGGTGCGCGACGTGCGACGCGGCGTCGATCCCCGCGCCGCCGGAGAACAGAACTCCGACCCGGAGTGCTTCTTTGAGTTCCTGAGCGGAGGCACCCTGCGATCGCGCGGTCTCCGCGTACAACCGGAGCGGATCGATGTTCTTCTGCGCGGTGCATAGCGCGACGACCATGAGCAGCTTCTGGTACCGCGGGATCACGCCACCGTCGAGCACGGAGCTCCGCCACGCGAGGTATGCGGTGAAAAGCTCCTCGTCCCGCTGAGCGTATTCGATGTGCGATGCGGGCAGGCTGGACCCGATCTCGGACTTCATCGCTGCCAGAGTCTGCGAATCCGTTGTCATTGCTGGCTCTCCCGTCACTAGTGCTGAGGTTCAGTCGTTCCCGCGGCTCGTGCCGACGATGTGCCAGTTCTCGTAAGTCTCGTCGCCCAGGTGCGAGATCACGTTCGCCAGCGCTTGGATCAGCGGATACGAGCCGCTCGACTCGCGCGCCAATGCCGTGCCCAGGCCGATGTCCTTGCGCATGATCGGCGTCACCGCGTCGAATTCGCGCCGGGCGCCGGCAAGGTGCGCATACGCGCGGGCGACTTCCCCGGCATCCGCAGTCAGCCAATTGCGGCCGCTGCTCGCTTCGAAGATCGGCGCGACCTCGGACGGTGCCAGCCCGTGCTCGAGCAGCAGCCGGTACACCTCCGCGGACGCCAGCGTGTTCACGTTCCCGAGAACGTTGTTGGCAATCTTTACCAGCTGAGCGGAACCGACCGGGCCGCAGTGGAAAATGTTGCGCCCCAGTAGGTCCAGAACCGGCTTGACGGCTTCGAAGTCCGCTTCATCGCCCCCGACCAGCACGGAGAGCGTGCCTTCCGCGGCTCGCACTGCGCCGCCGCTGATCGGGGCATCGATCAAGCGAAGACCTTTTTCGTTCAGCTGGTCGCGCAATGCGACCAGCATCACCTGGCCCACGGTGCTCATCACCACGACGAGCGGCTTGTGCGTGCCGAGTCCGGACACGAGGCCGCCCGCACCGAGAAGGGTTTCCCGCACTTGGTCGCCAGTAGCGACTACGACCAGGACGATGTCGGCGTGGCCGCACCCCGCCGGTTCCTCGGCGACCTTAGCCCCGGATTCGGTCAAGGGCCGGACTGCCTCCTGTCGCTTGTCGCACACTGTCAGCTCGTGCCCGGCTTCTTGGATCCGGCGGGCGATGGGCGCTCCCATCGCCCCGAGGCCGATGACCGCTGCCGACTGCGCCATTGCTGCTCCTTGCTTGGTGGATGTGTGCACGGCTTGCTGGATGTGTGCGCGCGACGGGGGCCCGCCGCGCGCGTCCGTTCGCGGCGACTACTTCCCCAGATCTTGAGATACTGGGCCTTGAAGTCGAACGAGGGCTGGAACGAGGCCCCGGACGCACCCATCGGCTCGCCCGGCGCGACCAGCTGGAAGCCGATTCCCCGTCCGCGACCGTCACGGCATTCGCCTGCGGTTCGTACCCTGCCATCACTCACGATCCCGCGAGACCGTATGCCCGAGCTCCATCGCTCTCCTCCTGGTCGCGCTTGCCCAGATCGCGCCGAACATTCTCTGCGGCCGCACCGGAAACCGTCGCTCCGCGCGGTTTTCCGGCATTGCCCATCGAGGCGCCCCGAAAATGTATCCAGGGACCAGATCACGTGTCAACACAACTGTTGACTTCACTTTCAGGGCAGCGCGCCCGAAGGGGGCGAGAAAGAATGCGAAAAGTATCCGCGCAGCACATTGAGTCAGCGATGCACCATTCCGCACCGCCGGACGAGGCCGCAATGAGACGTGTCGCGGAGCTTACAAGCCAGCCGCTCGACCGTCAACACGAGTGTTTACAATCGCCGCGTCACTGCCCTCGAACGTCGGCGTCGCTGGGAGCGGATGCCGGCGTTTCGGACGCCGTCCAGCTCGCGAGCAACTGCAGGGCGTCGTGCGTCGGCGAGGCAGCCTCGACCGTGTACACCAGCATCACCAACCCCGGACTGTCAGGCAGCGGAAACGACTCGTAGCCGAAAGTCAGATCGCCGACAAGCGGATGGCGGTACCGCTTCGGGCCATAGCGGTACTTGATCACGTCGTGCGCAGCCCACCGGGAACGGAACGCCTCGCTCTGCGTGGAGAGCAGCCCGACCAAGTTGATCAGAGCTTCGTCATCAGGATCCTTCGCCGCGGAAGAGCGGAGCAGCGCCACGTTGTTGGCCGCGGCCAGATCCCAGTCCACGTAGAACTGCTCGGCGCGCGGATCCAGGAACATGAAGCGCGCATGGTTGAACGGTCGTTCGTCGTCCGGGGAAAACGGATACAACGCGCGTCCGACCTGATTTGCGGCAAGCATGTCATGACGCCCGTTCTGCACGAACGCCGGAACCGTCAACGAGTCGAGGACAGACTGCACGCCGGGCCGCACCGGCTGCCGAACCGGCACTTTCGCCGCGGCGACCCTCCCGGAGCGGGGAGAAGCGTTGCGCACCAAATCCATCAGGTGCTCGTACTCGACGTCATCGAACTGAAGCGCCCGCGCGACGGCGTCCAGCACCTCCTGCGACACTCCCTTGACCCTGCCGCGCTCGAGGCGAACGTAGTAGTCGACACTCACCCCCGCCAGGTGCGCGACCTCCTCGCGGCGCAGGCCTGGAACTCGCCGAACCCCGCGGTAAACCGGGACACCCGCTTCCTCTGGGCTCAGACGAGCGCGCCGGGAGGTCAGGAAGTCGCGGATCTCGCTCTGGTAATCCACGACCTCGAGGGTAACCCCGCGCGCCCGACGGTGGGGGGTACTGCCAGTCCCCCGGTTCGCCGGACCTCCGGCACTCCCGGCCCTGCCGCGCAGAGGCGAACCGCCCTTCACTGAACCTCGCGGCCGGACCGGCCCGCGCCGGCACCACGAACAAGGGAGTTGGTCATGGAATATCGACGCCTCGGACGCACCGGAGTATCGGTCAGCAAACTTTGTCTGGGCTCGATGATGTTCGGTCCTTGGGGCAATCCGGACCGCCGCGAAGGCATCCAGGTCATCCGGCGCGCGCTCGACTCCGGAATCAACTTCGTCGACACTGCCGACGTCTATTCCAACGGCCAATCGGAGGAAATCGTCGGGGAGGCGCTGTCCGGCAGGCGCGACGACGTCGTGCTGGCCACGAAGTTCCACAACCCGATGAGCGACGAGGTCAACCACCGCGGCAATTCGCGGCGCTGGATCGTGCGCGCCGCCGAGGACTCGCTGCGCAGGCTCGGCACCGATTGGATCGACCTGTACCAGGTACACCGTCCTGTCGACGACACCGACATCGAGGAGACGCTGGGAGCGCTGGACGACCTCGTGCGGTCGGGCAAGGTCCGCTACATCGGTTCCTCGACGTTCCCGGGAAGCCAGATCGTCGAAGCCCAGTGGGCAGGCCGCGATCGCCGCATGCAGCGGTTCGTCACCGAGCAGCCACCGTACTCGATCCTGGTCCGCGGAGCCGAAAACGACGTCCTGCCAACCACCGCCCGGCACGGGATGGGCGTGCTCACCTACAGCCCTCTCGGCGGCGGCTGGCTGTCGGGCCGTTGGCGCAGCGACGCCGAAACGCCGACCCCCTCTCCTGCTCGCCAGCGCCTGGCGAACCGCTTCGACCTGTCCCTGCCGGAGAACCAGCGCAAGCTCCAGGCGGCCGAAGCGCTCGCCGGACTCGCCGACGAAGCAGGTTTGTCCCTGATCGAAATGGCGATCGCATTCGTCCTCAACCATCCTTCGGTCACGTCTGCAATCATCGGCCCCCGCACCATGGAACAGCTGGAATCGCAACTGCCGGCGGCTGAGGCGAAGCTCGATGCCTGGGTCCTCGACCGCATCGACGAAATCGTGCCGCCGGGCACGACCATCAATCCGGCGGACAGCAGCTTCCTCAATCCCGCGCTCGAGCCCACTGCCCTGCGCCGCTGAAGGGACCGGGTCCGGCCCCGTGCGCCGTACGGGGCCGGACCTCACCAACCGGCCGAAGCGTTTGAGCGGCGGCAGGTCAGAGAAGCGACCTGAAATCATGCGCTAATGCTCGGCGCGCCGACGACGGTGCGCTGCACGCTGAAGATCATGCTCCGCCGCCTGGTTCAACTCGAGTTTCCGAAGACGTTCTTGAAGCCGATTTTCCGTACCAGCCATTTGGTCTGCCCCGCGCTCACCGCTGCGGCACCATCCGGTTGGGTCAGCAGGCTGAAGATCAGCAGAACGGAGAGGGCGAGAGGGACATAAGTCGCGTAGTCCGGACCGACGGGATTGATCTTGGCGATCACAGCCTCCTGCGCTGCGCAGGGACTGCTGCTGTCGTGAGCTACCGGCACCTCCCCTTGGACGGCTACCTCGCCACCACGCCGGAGGCGTCTATGCCGTCCTGGCACCTGCAATCTTCTCGGATGGGAACGTCACGTTCGTCATCGCCGTGCAAGTGTTGCGGGTGATCCGCATGCTCTTGGTGGCGCTCCTTCTCTCGCGGCTGATCGCTCAGCGGCGAGGTGGCCCCGAGCGGACCTCGACAATCTGATCCATTCACGACGAGCCGACCGCTCAGGGCAACGGTGGCGCTCGATTCGCCCCCATCGGTGTCCACACCGGACCCAATCAGGCCTCAGGGACCTCGAAATCCCATGTGGACGGGTCGGTCACGTCCGGGTCCGGCCCGCCACGACGTCCCTTGTCCAGCGCATCGATCCGAGCGAGGTCGTCGTGGTGAGCTGGAAGTCGAAAACGTCGAAGTTCTGTGCGATGCGGCCAGGATTGGTCGACTTCGGGATTGCGGAGCGACCCGCCTGGACGTGCCACCGCAGCGTCATTTGCGCCGGCGTCTTGCCGTGCAGCGCGGCGATCTCCTGGATGGTGGAATCGTCCAGCACGCTGCGGCGCCCCTCGCTCTCATATCCCGGGTAGAAAAAGATTCCACCGATCGGCGACCACGCCTGGGTGAGGATCCCGTGCTCGGCGTTCGCCGCCTGCACCGACAACTGGCTGAAGTACGGGTGCAACTCGACCTGGTTGACGCCCGGCCCGGCCGGTCGACCTCGAACCTTCGACACCCGCGCGCCCCGGCGACCTCAGACGAGATCGTCGGCCACCGTTTTTCCGCTGCTGACAGCCAGAAAGGTGCGCAGTTCGCGTACGCTGCCCGCCGTCTCCGCCGCTTTGACCCAAGCCACGAGGGCGTCGACCTGCCGGGCAGGCAAAACCTCGGCGAGGGCCATCTGTGCCTTGCGCTCCAACTCGTCCCAGTTGAGCGGGTTGGCCTGGTCGCCCCGCGTCGGGTCGATCCGCTTCTCGAGGACGTCGCCGCCTCGGGTCGTGACGCGGACGACTGCCCGCCACGTGCGCCTGCCGTTCGGGTCCGCGTCACCGGTCGGGTCCAGTTCCCGGTCCGGCACGGCGACGATCCGTCCCATCAGGGCCTGCACCGGCGCTGTCCCCATGCGTTCGTAATCGTGCGAGTTCGCGAACGTGATCGCCCCGTCGAGCAACAGAACACTCAAGATGTACTGAAGACAGATGTCGGGCATGTCCCTGTCGTTCACGATGTAGGCGCCCTGGGTCGGCAGGTGTACTCGAATTTCGTCGACGAACTCTGCCTTCAGCCCCTGTTCATGGATGAGGTGTTCGACAGCCTCGGCGGCAGCCTGGATGGGACCGCCTACCGGATACTTCTTGATATCTGTCGTCAGCAGGCCGCGGGGCTCCGACAGCTCCTGAAGGATTCGTTCGCCGTCTCCAGCTTCGCCGAAGGCATCGAACAGGTTGGGCGAACCGTCGAGGACGTCGTCGATCGCCGTGAATCCATGGCGTACCAGTTCCACCGAGCGCACGCCGGAATGCGCCTGCATCGCCGCTGTGGAGAACGCCTTCCCAATGTGGTCGGGATCCCGGTAGAAAGTCGAGATTCCGGCCACCTGCTGCGCCGCGTACGACAGAACGTGCTGAGTCGAGTCAGCCGGCAAGCGCGCGAGCGAGGCCGCCGCCGCGGCTGCACCGAAGGTCTGACCGAGTCCGTGACTCGTGCGAACGGAGCCCTGCATCGCCCGGAATGTGCTCCAGGCAGCGACATTCAGCGCGTAAGCCACGTCGTAACCGAGTGATACAGCGACGAGCAGGGCAGTTCCGGGCCGGTCCAGGCTCTCGCCCACCGCGAGTGCGGCCGGCACGATCGAAGCTCCAGGGTGGATCCGTGCTCGGTTGTTCACGTCGTCGGTTTCGTCCGCGTGCGCGGAGATCGCGTTTGCGAAAGCGGCGATCTCCATCGTCGTCCGAGGTCCGCCGGCGACCGTCGACTCCCCTCTGGCGGCCTGCGCCTCCGCGTAGCGGACCGCAAGACGACCGGGCCGCAAAGTCGCGCCGCTCAGCACTGCTACGAGACCGTCGAGGAGATGCTGCTTGGCACGCTCGGCGAGCAGGGGGGCAAGGCCGCGATCCTCCGCGTCGACGATATGCGCGGCCAATGTCTCAGTCACTTTGGTCTGCACAGTGCTGTCCTCTCCGCATTCACAAGGTCCGACTCGGTTCCGCATCTCCACAAGACGTGGCTGCGCGCACGATCAGGTCTTCCCGTCTTCCGCCTTCGACCTCCGAGGCGGCGTAGCCGGGCATGGTTTCGAGCAGCAGACGTTCGGCTCGGCCGGGATCCTCTTCCGGTCGGCTGTGCACGTCGAAGATCATGGTCGTCCGGTCCGGCGTCCGATACTCCGACCAGTTCGCTGTCGACGGGCAATACGGGACTCCAGTGCGGGCGAAAGCGACCCAAGCTCCGGAGACGGCGTCCTGCAACGCTCGCGGTTCACGTCCGCGCCCGACGAGCGCGACAGCCTTGTCGACGTTGGCGAACGAGAACGGCAGACAGAGCGTGTGCGGGCTGCGAAGCGAACCACCCGCAACGGGCGTACGCCACGAGAGCCGGTAGACGTAGGTGGGCGAGTGTCCGGCCGCGCCTCGCAGCGTCGCCACTTGAGTAGCGGTGCGGCGATAGCGCTGGTCGCCACAAATCTGCGCTACCAGATCGCCCGGCGAATCCGCCGGTCGACCAGCCCGGTAGGTCTTCAGCAAGCCGACTGCCTCGCGCTGCCCTACTCCGAGGAAACCTGCGACGCTCTCGATCGCGCTGTCCCAAGTTTGGCCGAGAATCGCCGGAGTGCCCGCGAAGCGAAGGCGCTGTTCTGTCTCGCACCAGCCGATGATCAGCGGCACCGCAGCGGCCATGCTGGAAGCCTCGGGCTCGAATGGGTGTGCCTGCAGCACGTGGCCGTCGACCATCGGCCGGAAGTCGTAGACCCCGCCCGCGCGCCGGACAGCACGGCGAACCCCGTCGACGAGTTGATCGACCGGCAGGTTCTCAAGCCGTGCAACGATATCGGGCCCGAGGGCACCATCGCCGAACAGTTCGATCAGGAGGTGTTCCCTGGCCAACCGGGCCTCATCGCTCGTCGCTACGCGGAGGAGCGACGAGGGGCTCTGGGCGATCGCACGGTGGAACAGGCCCCGCGCCGCGGGCATCGCCATCAGCACGCCCACTTTCGACCCTCCGCCGGACTGGCCGAAGATCGTGACGTTGTCCGGGTCCCCTCCGAATGCACGCACATTGTCGCGGACCCAGCGCAGAGCCGCGACGATGTCAAGCATCCCCACGTTGCCGCTTTCGCTGAACTGTTCCGACACGTCGCCCAGCGAAAGGAACCCGAAGACGTTCAGCCGATGGTTCACGGTGATCAGGACGACGTCGCGGGTCGCGAGATTGTGCCCGTCGTAGATCGGCGAACCGCTCGACCCGGTGCGAAACCCGCCGCCGTGCAGGAAAACCATGACGGGCAGCTTCGCCGCGGCGTCGAGATGCCGGGTCCAGACATTGAGCCGCAAGCAATCTTCGCTGACCGGCGAGACATCGACGTTCCAGATCAGATGCGGCGGTCCTGGCGGCGTGTTTTCCTGCGGGGCCCGCGGCCCCTGCGACACGGCGTCCAGAGTCCCGCCCCATCGCGCCGGCTCCGGTGGCCGGAACCGCCTTGAGCCGGCCGTCGATTGCCCGTACGGCACTCCGAAAAACCGCCAAACGCCACCGACCACTGCCCCGCGCACTTTTCCGCAGCTTGTGTCCACGACTGTCATCAGGCGGTCTCCCTCTACATACCTGCCAGACCTCAGCTGCGAAGGAAGCGATCGATGGACCGCCAGCCCCGTGCGGGGTCGCGATGCAGGTTCAGCGAATGCCCGACCCCCTCGACTTGCTCCACGATCACCGTCGTGTCCGCGGGCCAGAGCGCGCGCTCTTCCTCAGCGAACTTGGCTGGCAAGACCGGATCGAACTCGCCCAACTGGATGAAGACAGGACACTTCACCTTCTCCACGCCGCTGCGGTCGGGAGCATCGCGGAAAGTAACGCTGTCCTGCCAGATACGTCGAGGGATCGAGTTGCGGAGCGTGTTGTTGTCGTACGCGATGACGTCCGGGTCCGCATTGGGGGAATGGTAGAAGACGCGCGCCCGGTGCTCGGCATCGTGCGAGGCGTACGGCTCTTTCCAAGATTCTTCCCGGACTCCGGGTCCATGCGGCGACGGAAACGTCGCGCCGACGTAGCCGGTGCAGGTGTCGATCAGGAAGTCCCCTGTCTCCCAGCGAATCTGCGTGTGGATGGCGACCAGGCTGCCGAGCGAATGCCCTGCCAATGCGACAAGCGTGTTGCCGCCGAGCCGGTCGCGAACCTCGGCTACCGCGCGAGCAAGCGCATCTGCTGTGTAGTCGAAACCGACCGCATCGCCGCCGGGCCTGCTGCTGGCACCGACGCCCGGAAGATCGACGGCCAGCACGTCGTACCCGCGCTCGGTCATGTATCCCGTATAGGAGTAATCCTCGCCGTTGATGCGCGCGGCGTCCCAGTACCGGTGGTCGTAGCTCACGCCGTGCACCAAGACCTGGAGAATTCCCCGTCGACGGCCACGCGCACGGTACAGATGTGCCGCGAAAGTAGCGGGCGCGTCGTCGGTCTGCACCGGAAAATCGATTTTGACACTGCTCATGCGGTCATTTCCATTCCTGAACGCTGTCTGCCGGCGCGTTCCCGGACCGAGGTCCGTTGTGCGGTCAACTGGACGGCCGCATCGACTCGTACAGCTCCTCGGGCACCGCCTCCTGCCAGTCCACAGCACCGAAGGAGATGGCGAGGTGAAGCATCGAGCGTTCGTGCGAGCCGCCGTGCCAATGCCGGACACCCGGCGGGGTCCAGACGATGTCCCCCACGCCCATCCGGACCACCTCGTCCTCGGTCGCGACGAACCCCTCGCCGGACTCGACGATCAGCATCTGACCGCCTTCGTGGCTGTGCCAATGCGTTCGGGCGCACGGCGTGAAGAAGTTCTTGCTTACGCTCGTACCGTCCTTCTGCTGCAGAATGTCCCGCCACATCTCGCCGGTACACGGACCCTTCGCCCGCTCCGAGCGCACGTCGCCCGTCGACCTCTTGACCACTGTCAGCACTGGCTGCCTCTCCATCGATCCGGCAACGCCCACATACCATGCTCATTTACGTACACACGTACGTTATTTAGGATGAGACTATGGCTGCCGAACACCCGTGTCAAGCATGACGACCACCCTCCTTGACTGAAGCAAGTGAACGAAATACTGTAAATCCATACAGGAATACGTACGCGGCCTGAGCTGGCAACGGGCTGTGCAACCGGGGAAGGTAAGCAGCGAACATGGTGTGGCAAGGCCCCTACGACAAGATCTTCGTTGGCGGCTCCTGGGTCGATCCCGTGTCCCGGGAGAGCATCCCGGTGGTCTCCCCCTTCACCGAGCAGGTGATCGCCCGAGTGCCCGACTCAGCCGCGGCCGACGTCGACCGCGCGGTCGCCGCGGCACGGGACGCGTTCGACCGCGGCCACTGGCCGAGGATGGCACTGCAAGAACGAATGGCCGTTCTGCGGCAAGTCAGCGCACAGCTCCTGGCCCGCGAGTCGGAAGTCGCGCAACTCGTCACCCACGAGATGGGCTGCCCGATCACGTTGTCCCACCAGATGCAAGCCCGGAACCCCCGCCTTGTCATCGACGCATTCCTCGAGATCGCCCCGGAGTACGAGTGGAGCACCGTGCGACGCTCCACCACCGGTCAAGCACTCGTGACCCGGGAACCGGTCGGAGTGGTCGCCGCGATCACCCCGTGGAACGCGCCGCTGCTCACGATGATGGTCAAAGTCGCGCCCGCTCTGCTGGCCGGCTGCACGGTCGTGATCAAGCCCGCGCCGGAAGCACCGCTGTCGGTTTACCTGTTCGCCGAAATGCTCCAGAACGCGGGTCTCCCGGCCGGAGTGGTCAACATCGTGCCCGCCGGAAGGGAAGTCGGCGAGCACCTCGTGCGACACCCGGGCGTCGACAAGGTGTCGTTCACCGGGTCCACCGCGGCCGGACGGCGCATCGCTTCGCTGTGCGGCAACGACCTTCGCCGCGTCACCCTCGAACTCGGCGGCAAGTCCGCCGCGGTGATCCTCGACGACGCGGACATGGACGTCGTGATCGACTGCGTCCGCACGGTTTCCATGCGCAACAGCGGGCAGACCTGCAGCAACAAGACCCGGCTGGTGGTCCCCGCAAGCAGGGAAGCCGAACTGAAGGACCGTCTGGTCGCCCTCGTCGAGGAGACCCGGGTCGGAGATCCGGCCGACCCGGCGACGCACATCGGGCCATTGGTCGCGGCGCGGCAGCGCGATCTCGTCGAGGGCTACATCAAAGCCGGAGCCGAGGAGGGAGCCAAAGTCCTCGTCGGCGGCGGTCGCCCGGCCGGCCTCGCCCACGGCTGGTTCGTCGAGCCGACGATCTTCACCGGCGTCGAGCCGTCGATGAGGATCGCCCAGGAGGAGATTTTCGGCCCGGTCGTCTCCGTGCTGGCCTACCGCAACGAGGACGAGGCGGTCGCTATCGCGAACGACTCGACTTACGGGTTGTCAGGCTCGGTCTTTTCGGCTGACGACGAACACGCACTGTCCGTCGCGCGCCGGATTCGCACCGGAACCGTCGAGCTCAACGGAAAGCCGGTGGGGTGGCACGCTCCGGTCGGAGGGTTCAAATGCAGCGGACTGGGCCGGGAAGCCGGACCTGAGGGCTTCGAAGCCTATGTGGAACTCAAGTCCTACGGACTGACGGACCGCCTGGCCGCATCGCTGTCCTGACCGTCTCGCGCGGCAGGACCATCACGTCCGAAGGAGAACCGACTTGGCTGGAGAACACCGCCAGGCACAGGCTCGGCGCGTCGTCACCGGCGTGAACGACGAGGGAAAGTCCTGCTTCGTCGGCGACGAACTCACGCCGCACCGGTTTGTCGGGCCCGGCAACACAAAATGCGACCTTTGGCGAGTAGCCGGCATCCCTGTTTCCTGCACGGACGGCGACGGGATCGACCAGGTCCGCACCGAGCCGCCGAAGGGCGGTCTGGTCGTCCGGCAGACGACCTTCGCCCCCGATTCCGATTGGGACAAGAGCTTGGGCTATTCCGATGCCGCGGGACAGCTCGCCGGCACGATCGCGCCTGAGGATGCCGACGGAGTCCCTGGATTCCACTTCACCGAGTCCGTCGACGTGGTTACGGTGCTCAACGGCGAACTGGTCGCGATCATGGAAACCGGGGAGAAGGTGCTCCGGGCAGGCGACACGATCGTCATGCGCGGGACCAACCACGCGTGGGAGAACCGGACCGACGAACCGGTCACCGTGCAGTCCATCATGATCTCCGCCGGCTGAGCACAGATTGACGAACGTGGCCCGCCACCGCTGTTCTTCGCGGTGGCGGGCCATTCCCATTGCCTGACATCTCAAGCGAGAATCAGGCTTCGGGGATCCTGATCTCGAAGCGGCTCGGATTGGCTGCGGTGGGGTCCGGACCGGAACGGACACCCGTGTCCAGAGCGTCGATGACCGCCAGCTCGTCAGAACTCAGAGCGAAATCGAAGATGTCCATGTTCTCGGCGATCCGTTCCGGGTGGGTCGACTTCGGAATGGCGGAGCGTCCTTGCTGCAGGTGCCAGCGCAGGACCACTTGCGCCGCGGTCTTGCCGTGCGCTTCCGCGATCCGCCGCAGCGACGGTTCTGCCAGGACGCGGCGGCCGGAACCGTCGGCGTCCCAATAGAAGGTGATGCCACCGATCGGCGACCATGCCTGAGTGAGGATTCCCCGAGCTGCATCTGCGCGTTGAAGCGCGGGCTGCGCGAAGTACGGGTGCAGTTCGACCTGGTTCACGGCTGGTACCACCCGTGCAGGCGTTGAGCAGTTCGGAGAGCTGGGACTCGGTGAAGTTGCTGACGCCGATCGCCCGAACTTTTCCGTCCGCCAGCAGCTTTTCCAGACCGCGGTACGCCTCGATCGTGGCGTCGAAACGCTCCGGAACAGGCTGGTGCAGAATGAACAGGTCGAGATAGTCGACGCCGAGCTTCGCCGCTGCCTTGTCGAACGCTCGGAGAGTGGCGTCGAACCCGTAGTCGGTCACCCAGGCCTTCGTCTCGACAAACACTTCGCTCCGGTCCACACCGGACCGTCGCAAGCCCTCGCCCACCTCCCGCTCGTTGTGGTACGACGCAGCGGTGTCGATGTGGCGATACCCGTTGCGCAACGCGAACTCCACGGCCGACACGGTCTGACGGCGCACTCTGAAAGACTCCCAGCCCGACTGCCGGCATCTCCACGCCGTTGTTCAACGTGAAGCTCACTGTCCTCGTTTCTTCAGACATCGAGGTCCGCGAACACCGTCTTCGCTACCTTGAACGCGGACATTCCGGCTGGCATGCCCGCGTACACCGCCACCTGAAGCAGGCATTCCCGGATCTCCGCCTTGGACACGCCGTTGTTCAAGGCCCCGCGGAGGTGGCCAGCAAGCTCGTCCGGGCGGTTGAGCGCCGCGAGCATGCCGATGTTGAGGATGCTCCGGCTCCGCCGGTCGAGATCCGGACGAGCCCAGACCGCTCCCCAACAGTACTCGGTCACCAGGTCCTGAATCGGCATGGAGAAGTCGTCCGCGTTGGCGAGGATCCGGTCGACGACAGCGTCGCCGTTGACTTCCCGGCGGACCTTGTCGCCTGCCGCGTAACGGTCGCTCTTCATTTCCGCTCCTGTTTCCACGCTCAGCTCCCCTGTCGTTTCGCGATTTCTTCGGGGTCCACGGCGATGCTCACTCCGGCCCGCTCGAGCTGCAGCTGCAGGTATGAACGGGTGTCCAGGTCCCCCATGCCGCGGCCGAGCGCTTCGATCATGTCGGCCATGGTCATGTTCGCCAGCCTCATCGGCACTTGGAGTTCACGCGCCATCTCCGTCGCAAGGTTCACGTCCTTGTAGGCAAGTTTCAGCGCGAACGCGGGCGGGTCGTAGCGCCCCGGCAGGAACTGCTTGGTCAGCATGTTCAGCGGCGATCCCTTTCCGACGACGCCGAGGCGCAGCGCGTCCCAGAGCTCAAGCGGTTCCACCCCGGCCTTGACGCCGACCGAAAACGCCTCCGCGAGCGACAAAAGGATCATGTGGCCGGTCACGTTGTTCACGAGCTTCACGACGGTGCCGGCGCCGATCGGCCCGCAGTGCCGCGGTTTGTCCCCCATCGCGCGCAGGACGGGCAGATAGCGGTCGAAGACTTCCCGGTCGCCGCCCACCCAGAACGCCATGTCGCCGGATTCTGCGCCGGCAGGCCCGCCGCTGACGGACGCGTCGAGCATGGCTGCCCCGCGCTCGGCGAATGCTTTCTCGATGCGGATCGCCAATGCACGTGAACTTGTCGAAAGCTCGAACAGGACCTGGCCGGGCTTAGTGTTCGCGAGCAGGCCGTCCTCGCCGAAGACGACTTCTTCGACCTCCGGCGGCCCCGGAAGCGACGTGAAAACGACGTCGACACCGCGGGCAAGGTCGGCGACGCTGTCCGCGGCACGAGCTCCTGCGCCGACGACAGCCGCGAGAGCATCCGCGGATCGGTCGAAAACGACGACCTCGTACCCGGCCTTGATCAGATTCAGGGCCATGCCGCGGCCCATCCGGCCGAGGCCGATGTACCCGACCTTCATTGGTCTGCACCACCTTTTTTGTTGGTCACCAGGAAAAGACACGGGCTCGTTTCGAGATCACGCTCCGCCGCCGGCGCGCACGGACTTGAGTTCGACGCCTGCGAGTTTCTCCACCACCGACGCCACGGTCTCGACATGGCTGTCTCGGCCCAGCTCGGCAATGCCGACCTGGTACAGATCCCTGCTCAGGCTGCCGAAGAAGGTCGGGACTCCGCTGGAGGCGCCGAGCGCCGTCGCGAGCTTGAGATCCTTGTGCGCGAGCCCCATGCTGAAGCCGCGGTCGCGATCGCCGTCGAGGATCTTGATTCCCTGCTGCTCGAGATACGCGTTTCGGCCACCGCCTGCGACGAGGACCTTCAGCGCCGCTTCCGCGGTGATTCCGTTGGCGACGGCCAGGGCGAGCGCCTCCAGCGACAACCATCGTTGCGAGCACGACAGCAGGTTGTTGACCAGCTTGATGGTGTGACCGGCACCGACGGCGCCGACGTGCGCGATCGTCTGGCTGATCGATCGCAGCACCTCGCTCGCACGGTCGACAACGCCGTCGGCGGCACCCAGCATGATGGAGATGGTGCCGGCCAGAGCGGCGGGGGCTCCCCCGCTGACCGGAGCGTCCGCCAGGGTGATGCGGTACGCGGCGAGTTCAGCCGCAAGCTCCCTGGTCGTCGTGGGATCGCCTGACGTCTGGTCGATGACGAGAGACCCCGGCGCGAGCGTCTCGGCGAGGCCGCCCTCGCCGAAAATGACCGACCGCACGTGGTCCGACGTCGGCAGGCACAGCAACACGGTCGTACAGGTACGCGCAAGATCCGCGGCGCTCTCCGCGGCGATCGCGCCCTCCGCCGCGAGCTTCGCCATTGCAGCGGCGTCACGGTCGTACACGGAGATCTGCCGCTGGCTTTGCAGCCGGATGGCGAGAGCGCCGCCCATGTCGCCCAGGCCGATGTATCCGATACCCACTTCGTTCCTTTCGTCGGCAGTGCTTGCAGCGGAGCTGATGGCCCTCGCGGCAACGGCGCGAGGCGACGGCTTCCTGCCGGGAGCTACTCCGCCCGCCGAGGGTGGCACGGGATCCCGAGTGATTCACCATATCGTTTACTCATTCATCATTACGTATAAACTAGAACGAGGTCGTACCCGAGTCAAGGCTTCCCCAGCCCTCGCGGGCCTGCCCGGCCGACGGCAGAGCGTTCACCCACACCGCATCCGCATTCGGTATGATGAACGCCTTCGCAAGGAGCGAGCTGCCGACAGGCCCGGGGAGGACCGACCGATCGCATCGCACAGGAGCACCGCAAGACCCTAGGTGCCGGCGCAGCCGCACCCGATTCGCTCTTCCCGCATCCGCATGGGGCTGTTCCGACGTCAGGCGGCCCCGTTCCCGAAGGAGATTCCGATGGCGCCCACCTCCGGCCGGCAGGTCGCCCCGCCTCCCGAGCACCGCACCGTGGTACGGGTCATGTCAATCCTGGAACTCGTGCTCGCGAGCGACCCCCAGGGAGTGCGCTTGGGAGACCTGGCCGCATCGATCGACGCGCCGAAGTCTTCAGTCCACGGACTGGCCCGAGGACTGGTTGCGATCGGCTATTTCCGGGAGGAGAACGGGCGTTACTTCATCGGCCCGGCGATCTCCACGATCCTGGCCGTCGGCCCGGCAGCGTTGCCCTCGGTCTACCGATACGCACTCGAGCAGCTCGCCAGCAAATGGAATGAGACAGCGACGCTCGCTTCCTTGGTCGGCGAGTCGGTCGTCTACCTCGACAGCGTCCACCCGGACGCGTTCATCCGCGCCGCACCGCAGCTCAACAAAAGGCTGACCCTGTGGCCCCGCGCCTCCGGCCGGTGCTTCCTCGCTTTCATGGAGCCCAAGAAGATCGACGCGTTCCTGCGCAGGAACGCGAGCGCGCCTGAGGACACGGACGCGCTGCGCGAGGAACTCGCGACGATCCGCAAAACCCGCATCGCGTACAACATCGGCGAAACCGTCGCCGACCACCTCGGCATCGCCAGCCCGATCATCATCGGCGACAAACCGGTGACAGTCGCGATCGCACTGGCCGGCCCCAGGTCCCGCATGGAAGGCCGGGTCGACGAAATGGCGCAGAGCCTTCTGGAGACCGTCGAGTCGCTCTCGAACTTCCAGGAGGAATAGCAGGGTCCGCGAGCAGCCCGAGCCCGCCTCCGCACCGAAGGGAGGCGGTCCCGAGCACGCCTCATCGCCTACCAGCCGATCTTCACCAGGGTGCCGCCGTCGACCGGCAGGCTCACGCCGGTGATGTATCCGGCTTCGTCCGAGGCCAGGAACACCGCGGCATTGCCGATGTCCCACCCAGTTCCAGCACGCCCCTGAAGCGGAACCTGTCCCCGCCGCTCGGCCATGAGCTCCTCGCGCGGGCGTCCGGTCAGCCGTGCCCGGGTGTCCACCGCCATGGCTGTCTCCATCCTCCCCGGCAGGATGACGTTCGCGCGAACCCCGTACTCGGCGTTGCGGATCGCCAATTGCTGAGTGAATGCGATCATGCCCGCTTTGCTCGCCCGGTAGGTGACCAGCGATGTGCTCGTTTCGATGGCCGACATCGAGGCGACGTTGAGAATCACCCCCGAACGCTGGGCGCGCATGATCGGCTCGACGTATTTCGCGACCATGACGGCGCCGCGAAGGTTGATGGACATGACGCGGTCGAATGCCTCATCGGTGATTTCCTCCAGCGGCTGGTCGCCGCCCGCGAGGCTCACGCCTACGTTGTAATGGAGAATGTCGATGCGACCCCACCGGTCCATCGCGGACCGCACTGCCGCCTGGAGCGAATCGCTTTGGCGCACGTCAGCCTGGAAAGCCTCCCCGACGCCCGCTCCGGCCATCTCGACCGTCTCGCGCGCGGAGTCGAGATCCCGGTCGACCGCGAGGACAGACGCGCCCTCCTCCAAGAAGCGGATCGTCGTCGCGCGCCCGTTCCCGATCGACTCGCCGGGGCTCTGACCGGCACCGATCACCACCGCGACTTTGCCCGCAAGCCTGTCCATTCAGGTCCTCCTCGCTGAAGCTGACACCCGATGGCGTTCCGCGGCCCGTCGAAGCCAAGCGCCGCATTGACAACGTCGAAATCCTCGCACGGCACCAGGCTCAGGTCTTTGCTGACCCGGGGCCTCGCGGATCAATGATTGACCACCATCGCCTTACAGCATACTATACGGCCGTACGACAATATGAACACTGGCCTTGTCGTCAGAGTCCGTGCAACGGGGAGCACACCGACGAATTCCCGCTCGGACAGCGGCCTGCGGACAGCTCGACCGCGTCGTCCTGGTGTGGTCCTTTCAACGGCCTCCGAACGCGATGTACACGATCAGGTAGGTCGAATGCGCACTTTCGCCCTCGCTCCACTCACAGTCTTGCCCTGCTCTCCGCTCGAGCAGATCGACGCGGCACTCGACGCGGGCTTCGGCGCGATCAGTTTCCGCCTGCTGCCGGGGATGGCCACCGACGTCGACGTCATGGCGAATCCGCAGTTGCGACAAGAAATGGAAGACCGGGTCAGATCAGCTGGGCTCGGCGTCGTCGACATCGAGGTCGCGCGGCTCGGCCCAGCACTGGACGTCGCCGCGATCGCGCCCGCCTTGGAATTCGGAGGCCAGCTCGGTGCTCGCTGGTTCACCGTCACTGCTGCGACCACAGCAGAGAACCACCGCGCGGAGGACGAACGCGCCATGATCGACCGGCTGGCCGGGCTAGCCGACGAGGCCGCCGGACACGGCATGGGCATCATGCTCGAATTCATGGCTTATCGCGGGATCGGCACGATCGAAGACGCCGAGCGGATCGTGCGTGCCGCCGACCGGCCCAACGTGGCCATCTGCCTCGACACGTTGCATTTCTTCCGCTCCGGAGCGACGATCAGCCGATTGCGCACGATCGACCCCCAGTTGCTGGCGTGCGTGCAGCTCAGCGATGCCTTGACCGAGCCGGACACCGATCTCGCCACCGAAGCCCGGTACGGCCGGCTGTATCCCGGTGAAGGCGTGCTGCCTCTTTCAGAACTCCTCGCGGCCGTGCCGGCCGGTCTGCCGCTGACAGTCGAGGCTCCGTCCCGTACTCGCAGCCACCTCACCCCTGTCCAACGCGCACGTGAAGCCGCGCGCTGGACTCGGCGGCTCTTGGCGGACCTGGACCAGCACTCGTTGGCCTGAGCTCCAGTCCTCAACGCCGAGGCCGAGCAAGAAAGAAGGAAACCCATGGCAGAACTGCTCGCACACCCGCCAACCGAGTGCCTCCGAAAAGAAGCCGCCGACGCCGGCGCGACATTCCGAAGACTGCGCGACGAGTTGCTGGCTGCCGGCCCGCTGGATCGAGCCACCTGCGAGCTGATCGTGATCGCAGGACTCGCGACCGCGGGATTCGAGGACTCGTTCAAGATCCACTCTCAGAGGCTGCTGGACATGGGCGTACCGCTGGCTGCCTTGAAGCACGCAGTCATGGTCAACCTCGGCGCCTCGTCCGCGATATTCCAGGTGGCCCGTGCACTGCAGTGGATAGACGAACTCGCCGCGAAACAACCTTCCTGATTCCCGGCCGCCAGACGGATCAGCCGGCCCAGGACGCGGCAAACGCATCGCACACCACGAACGAAGAACACAGGAGCAGATCAGTGTCGATCGCCGAGAACGGCAATCCGCAGCGGACCACGAACCACGCACCGCCCGATCCAGCAGCATTTCGACGCATCGCGTTCGCCAGTTTGATCGGCTCGGTCATCGAGGCTTACGACTTCGCTCTGTACGGATTCGCGGCGGCTCTGGTCTTCCCGAAGGTGTTCTTCCCGTCCTTGGGCCCCGCGGCAGGCACGATCGCCTCGTTGGCGACTCTGGGCGTCGCCTTCGTAGCCCGCCCGATCGGCGCGATCCTGTTCGGGTACTTCGGCGATCGATACGGCCGAAAGGCCACATTGATCGCCACTGTGCTCGGGATGGGCGTCGGCACCACGTTGATGGGGCTGATCCCCTCAGCCGAGACAATCGGGAGCGTCGCCCCGATCCTGATCGTCGTGCTGAGGGCCGTGCAAGGACTGGCGCTCGGAGGCGAATGGGCCGGCGCGATCCTGTTCGTCACCGAACACGCCCCGCCCAACCGGCGTGGCTTCTACGCAATGTTCCCGCAACTGGGCCAGACGCTGCCGACGATCCTTTCCGCAGGCACCTTCCTCTTGGTCAACCTGGTGGTCGGCGAGGACACGTTCGTCTCCTGGGGATGGCGAGTGCCGTTCATCGCCAGCATCGTCCTTGTCGCGCTCGGCCTCTACATCCGGCTCCGGGTCGAAGAAACCCCGGTGTTCGTCCGGGATCAGCAGCGAACCACCAGCAGCCGCCCGCCGCTCCTCGAGGCGTTCAAACGGCAGCCCTCGACGATCGCGCGCTGTGCCGGAGTGGCGTTGACTGCCATCTCCTTCGTATACGTTGCCCAGTCGTTCCTCTCGAATTTCGGCGTCACCCACGTCGGACTTTCGAAGAACAATGTCCTCGTAGCAACGGCATTGTCGGGTGTCTTCTACACGATCTTCTGCGCGCTCGCGTCGGTCCTTTCAGACCGCTACGGGGGACGGCGCATCATCGTCGGCGCCGAAATCCTTGGTGCAGCCTGGGCATTGGCTCTTTTCCCGCTGTTGAGCATGAACACTGCCGCCAGCTTCACGGTGGCACTGTGCGTGACGATGGGGATCGCGGGCCTGGCGCTCGGCGCGGTCGGCCCGTTCCTGCCCGAGCAGTTCCCCACCCGGTACCGCTACACGGCGTCCGGGATCTCTTACCAGATCACCGGCGTCATCGGCGGAGGCATCGCGCCGCTCGTCGCGCCGATCATCGTCGATTCTTGGGGAACGACTGCTTTCGGAATCGTGCTCGCGGCGATGTCCGTGGTAGCGGCGATCTGCACGTACTCCTTGAAGGATCGGAGCAGGCAGACTCTGGACTGGAGCCCGGAAAGCTGAACCGGCGGAGGCGTTCTGCCGCCGCGGACATTGACGACTCAGGAGGTTCCCATGCGGGGAGTAGTATTCACCGGCGACCGAGGAGTGGAACTCCGGTCGTTCCCTGACCCCGAGCCCGGGCCCGGCGAAGTCGTGGTGCGGATCCGCGCCTCGGGCATGTGCGGCAGCGATCTGCACACCTACCGTGCCCCGGCCGCGGCCGAGTCCGGTGCGTTGGTGGTCCAGGGGCACGAACCGTGCGGTGAGATTCACGCCGTCGGGCCGGGGGTGCCAGTCGAGATGGCCAAGATCGGCGACCGGGTGATGATCCATCACTACTGGGGGTGCGGCACCTGTCCCGATTGCCGGACCGGCTGGCCCCAGATGTGCTCGGTGATCGAACCGCGAGTACCCACGCTGAACGAGCACGGAGGGCACGCGGAGTTCATCAAGGTGCCCGCGCTCCAGACAATCCCGCTTCCCCCATCGCTCAGTTTCAAGGCCGGAGCCGCGATCGGATGCGGTACTGGAACGGCTTGGGGCGGTATTGAACGACTCGGCAACGTGTCGGGCCGGACACTCGTGGTCTTCGGCCAAGGGCCCGTCGGCGCGTCAGCGACCATGATCGCGGCGGCCCTCGGCGCTCGGGTGATCGCCGTCGACGTGGTGCGCCGACGCCTGGACGCCGCCGAGAAGTTCGACGCTGACACGGTCCTCGACGCGACCGCCGGCGACGTTGTGGAAGCCGTCCGGGAGTTGACGGGTGGACGCGGAGCCGAATTGGCAATCGAAACGTCTGGCGTTACCCCCGTCGCGAAGCAGGCACTCGACGTTCTCGCGCCGTGGGGCAAGGCGTGCTTCATCGGAATCGGCGCGTACGTTTCCTTCAACACGAAGGAAACTTTGCGCAGGCAGTTGACCATCCTCACTTCCTGGACCCTGTCCACCGTGCAGCAGATCCGCTGCGCCGAGTTCGTCGTGAGTCACGGTCTTCCGGTTGACGAGGTCTTCTCCCACACCTGGTCGCTCGACGACGCAGTCGCGGCATACGAGTGGTTCGACCAGCAACGCGACGGCAAAGGCGTCTTCGTGCCGTAAGACCAGGCACCCGGCGCCGACCGCTCCTCGTCCGGAAACATCCTCGCCCCCGGAGCCGAAAGGCGGCTCCGGGGGCGAGAACTGTGCAAGGGTTTGCGGTTCAGCGGCCGTGGTACTCGGGTCGGCGCTTCTCGACGAAGGCCCGCATTCCTTCTTTCTGGTCCTGGGAATCGAAGAGGATCTGGAATGCCTTGCGCTCCAGCAAAAGGGCAGTGTCGAGCGGAACGTCCGCGCCCGCCTTCACAACCTCCTTGACCGCCGCGACCGCGAGCGGCGGCATCGCGGCGATATTCGCGGCCAGCGCGGTCGCTCGCGCAAGAGCCTCTCCTTCCGGTGCCAGCTCTGAGACCAATCCGAACGTGTGCGCATCGGCCGCAGGCAAGGACTCGCCGCTGAGCAGCAAGCGCATCGTCTGGTAACGGCCGATCGTGCGCAGCAGCCGTTGCGTACCGCCGGCTCCCGGGATCACGCCGAGGCGGATCTCCGGCTGCCCGAATCGGGCCTGTTCCGACGCGACGATGATGTCGCAGCACATCGCCAGTTCGCATCCGCCGCCCAAAGCGTAGCCCTCGACGGCGGCGATCAGCGGCGTTGCGCAGCCGCGCAGGACGGTGAACATCCGGTCCGTCGCGCGCAGCGTGTGCTCAACCGGCGTCAGCGCCTGCATCTCGGCGACATCGGTTCCCGCGACGAACGCCCCGCCGGCGCCGGTGATCACGATCGCTTTGGCTTCCGGGTCGGCGTCGAGCGCCGCTACTGCGTCGGCGATCCGGTCTTTGACCTCGATATTGAGCGCATTGCGCCGACCGGGCCGATTGACCGTCACCTGGAACACTCCGTCGCCGACCTCGTCCGTCAAGACGGGGCCGGCCTTCAGCTCGGACACTTCCTTTTTCTTTGCTCGATGCTCCGCAGTCACGGTGCCTCCTGTCCTTCTCCGCCGACGATCAGCCCGTCGACCGCGATGACGCCCTCGCCAGGAGGCAGGACCAGCAGCGGGTTGATTTCTGCCTCTGCCACTGCCGGTGCCTGCACCGAACCCAACTGGGACAGCGCAACGACCGCCGCGGCAAGCGCGTCCAGGTCCCCTGGCGGAAGGCCGCGGTATCCGCGAACGACGGCTAGCCCCGTGACCTCGTCGATCATCGACTTGGCCTCGTCCAGACCGACCGGAGCGATGCGCACCGCGATGTCGTGGTAGAGCTCGGCGAGAACGCCGCCGACACCGAGGAGCACCACGGGCCCGACTTCCGGATCGCGGCGGAAGCCGAGGATCACCTCCGCGAGCCCGTGCTCCATCCGCTGGACGAGAATCCCGTCCACAACGGCGTCCGGATGAGTTTCCCCGACCCGGCGCCGAATCGTTCGGACCGCGTCGGCCAGCTCCGCGGCGTTCTGAATCCCGAGCACGACGCCGCCGGCGTCGGTCTTGTGCGGGACGTCCGACGAGAGCACCTTGGCCACGACCGGGTATTCGACCGCCTTGCCGACAGCGTCCGGCGCTGCCGCGTTCGGCAAGACAATCGCATCAGCCGTCGCGATTCCGAGCGCACCGAACAACGCCGCCGACTCGGCCTCGTTGGGCCGCCGTCCGCCCAGCGCCGCCAACTCTTCGCCGAACGCGCCGAGCCGGGCAAGATCCGGTTCGGGCGTCTCGGCCGGCGGCGTCCACCGGCTCCAAGCGCGCACGGCATCCGCGCAGGACTCCGGTGTGCGGAATCCCGCGACTCCCCCCTCCGCCAGCCGGTTCAAGCCGGCCGTGGCGTGCGGAGCGAGAAACGCCGCCAACGGCTTTCCCCGCTCCGCGGCTTTGATGATCGGTTCCACCGTGATCTCCGGCTGGAACTGCGCGGAACTGCCGGCGATCGCCAGCACCAGATCGCAATGGTCCGAAGCCGCCAGTTCCTCGACGACCGCACCGTAGACCTCCGCCTTGGTGCCAGCGTGCGTGAGGTCGGTCAGCGGACCGCGCGGGATCGCGATTCCCTTGTCTGCCAGGGCATCCACGACCGAATCGGTGGGTGCCACGACCTCGACCCCCAACGTCCCGAGGCGATCCACGACCGTAGCCGCACCACCGCCGGTCGTCGACAGAACCGCCACCCGATGCCGCGTTGCCGGTTTCCGCTTGGCCAGCAATGCGGGCAGCTCGAAGAGCGTTTCGAGGTTGTCGACCCGGAGGATTCCGTGCGCCCGGAAGAACGCGTCCGCGACCTCGTCGGCTCCGGCCAGTGCACCGGTGTGCGAAGCAGCCAGGCTGCGCCCCACGTCGGACCTGCCGAGCTTGTACGCCAGCACCGGTTTCCCCGCGGCGACGGCGCGCCGCGCCGCGGCGGCGAGCCGCTCCGAATCGCGCAGGGTTTCCAGGAACAGCAGGATCGCTCCGGTAGCGGGGTCGTCCACCAGCCAGTCGGTGAGTTCGGCGACGGTCAAGTCACTTTCGTTGCCGATCGACACCACCCGCGAAAACCCAGCGCCCCGGCCGAGGCCTCGCGAGAGCAGCCCGCCGGTCATGCTGCCGGACTGCGAGATCACCGCAAGTGGCCCTGGCTTGACGTCCAACTGCTCGATCGCGGCGTTGACCGACAAAGCGCACGACGGATTGGTGCTGAGGATGCCGCTGCAGTTCGGCCCCAGCAGCCTCACTCCGCCTTCGCGGGCCTGCGCGACCAGCTCTTCCTGCGCGCGCCTGCCCTCCGGCCCAGTCTCCGCGAAGCCGTCCGCGTAGACCGTGGCGACCGGAATCTTCCGGTCGATGCACTGCTCGATCGCTTCGGGCACGGCGGCCGCCGGGACCATGAGGAAGGCGTGGTCGATCTCGTCCGGCACCTCGGCCAGAGTCGGGTAGGCACGGTCGCCGAAGATCTCCCGCGACTTCGGGTTGACCGGCACGATCTTGCCTTGATAGCCGTGCTTGCGCAGCGCACGCTGCGGGCGGGAGGTGTGTTTGCGCTCGTCGCTCGACGCTCCGACGAGCGCGATCACACGCGGTTCGAAGAGCGCCTCGAAGACCGTGCGGTCTAGTGCGTTCACGATGTGCCTTTCCGGAAGTGGCGGCCCGTTCCCGAGGGAAGAGGCGAACTGGGCGTCAGCGCGGCGGCCGCTGGGAGAACCGGCGTCCGAATACGGACTCCGCGATGCGGTTGAGCAGCATTTCGATCGTGCCGCCGGCGATCATCCAGCCTCGGGTGCGGCGCAGGCAGTACTCCACCAGCATCTCGTCGCTGTACCCCATTCCGCCCAAGACCTGAAGCGCTTCGTTCGCGACCTCGAATCCTGCGCGGTTGCACGCGACCTTGGCGATCGCCGTCTGCTCGGCCGACGGAAAACCGGTGTCGGCGTTGACCGCGGCCCGGTACAGCAAAAGCTGAGCCGCATCGAGCTTGATCTTCATTTCCGAGAACTTCCACTGCAGCCCTTGGAACTCTGCCAGTGGCCGGCCGAACTGCTCACGCACCAGCGCGTGCTCGCGCGCCAGGTCGAAGGAGTACCGGCCGAGCGCGATCGCCCGGGCGCTGTTGCCGATCCGCTCGACGTTGAAACCGCTCATCTGCTTCTTGAAACCGCCCGGACCCAGCAGCACGTTCTCCGCCGGGACGAAGACGTTGTCGAAGTAGATCGGGTTCCAGTCTTCGCCGCCGAGGAAGGTGGCAGGCTTGCCGAAGCTCAGCCCTTCGGCGCCCCGTTCCACCAGGACCGAGCCGATCCCGTCCGCACCAGGACCGAACCGCACGTAGACAAGGAAGACCGACGCGTGCAGACCGTGCGTGGTGAAGATCTTGCTGCCGTTGATCCGGTACCCGGAGCCGTCCGGGCTCGCCGTGGTGGTCAGGTCCGTGACAGCAGATCCCGCGTCCGGCTCGGTCATGGCCACGCAGATCAGACCGGATCCGTCCAGCAGCGGCGCGAGATAGCGCTCCTTTTGTTCCGGGGTCGCGAAGTTCGCGAGCACCCGCAGCGCGCCGAAGTTGCCCGCCTGGACGACGTCAGCGCTACGGGGGCAGGCCGCGGCGACCTCCTGGATCGCGATCACCGCGTCCATGAGCGACCCGCCGCCCCCGCCGTCTTTCTCGTCCACTGTAATGCCGAGCAGCCCGTTGGCTGCCATCTTCTTCGCGACGTCCCACGGGTAGTCGCTGCTGTGCGCACGTTCCAGCGCGCCCGGCGCGAGCTCTCGCTGTGCGAACGCGCGAACCGTGTCGCGGAAGAACGTCTGCTCCGACGACAACTCGAAGTCCACGCGCTTCTCCTTTTTCTCGGTGTCGAACAGGACGGGAAAGGCGGTCCCGGGACCGCCGGGATTCACCGGGGCGGCATCCGGATGGCGCCGTCGAGGCGCACGGTGTCTCCGTTGAGGTACCGGTTTTCCAGCATCGCCACGGCGAGGTGGGCGTAGTCGTCCGGGTCGCCGAGACGCTTGGGGTGCGGGACCGCGGCGGCGAGCTGGTCGCGGATGTCGGACCGCAAGCGGGCCAGCATCGGGGTGTCGAAAGTGCCCGGCGCGATCGTGTTCACCCGGATGCCCCGGCTCGCGAGATCCCGCGCCGCGACGAGGGTGAGCCCGTGGACAGCGGCCTTCGACGAGGCGTAGGACGCCTGGCCGATCTGGCCGTCGAACGCGGCGACCGACGCCGTGAGCACGATCGCGCCGCGGTCGTCGCCGAGGTGTTCGTTGGCGCTCATCCGGGCAGCGCTGAGGCGCAGGACGTTGTAGGTCCCGAACAGGTTGATCCGTACGACATTCTGGAAGCTGTCGAAGTCGCCGGGCTTTCCGTCCCGGTCGACGATGCGCAGCCGGTCTCCCCCGCGACCAGCGCAATGCACGACCGCCCGGAGCGGACCGTGGCGTTCGGCGAGATCTAGCGCTCCGTTGACCTGGTCCTCGTCGAGGATGTCCGCCGCGGCGAACGCGGCCCGCTCCCCCAGCTTCTCGGCCGCCTCCGGGCCCGGGGACGACTCGAGATCCAGCAGGACAACGTGCGCTCCGCGCTCCACGAGCCGGGCCGCGGTGGCGAACCCCAGTCCGGATGCGCCGCCGGTGACCAGCGTCGAGGTTCCTTCTAGCTGCATTGCGTTTCTCCTGAATGTGTTGCCCGTCAGCGATCGGCGACGAGTTCGACCAGGGTTGCGTTGGCAGTGCCGCCGGCCTCGCAGATCGTTTGCAGGCCATAGCGGATCCCGTTGTCGCGCATGTGGTGGATCATGCGAGTCATCAGGATCGCTCCCGAGGCGCCGAGCGGGTGACCGACCGCGATCGCACCGCCGAGCGGGTTGAGCCGCGCCGGATCCGCCCCGGTCTCCGCGAGCCACGCCACCGGCACCGTCGCGAAGGCTTCGTTGACCTCGTAGACGCCGATCTCGTCCAGCGAAACCCCGCTGCGCTGGAGCAGCTTCCGCGTCGCGGGGATGGGTGCGGACAAGACCATGACTGGGTCGTCGGCCGCGACCACCCCGGTGTGCAAGCGCACCAGCGGGGTCAGTCCGAGCTCACGGGCTTTCTCGGGAGTAGTCACGACGACCGCAGCAGCGCCATCGGAAATTTGTGAAGCGTTGCCCGCGGTCACAACTCCGTCTTCCTGGAATGCGGGCGAGAGAGCGGCCAGCTTCTCCAAAGTGCTGTCGCGGCGAATTCCCTCGTCCGCTCGCAACTCGGGAACCGCCGGCAACGGAGCGAGCTGGCGGTTGAACGCGCCCGCATCTGTCGCCGCGGCCGCCTTTTCGTGTGACGCGAGCGAAAACTCGTCGATGTCGCGGCGGCTGAGCGACCAGCGAACCGCCATCTGCTCGGCGCCCGGGCCTTGTTCGAAATTGCTGTCCGGGTATCGCTCCCGCATCCCCGGTCCGTAGGGTTCGCCGACCGCGCGCGTCGCGCCGAGCGGGACCCGTGTCATCGACTCGACCCCTCCGGCGACCGCCAGGTCATAGCGACCCGACATCACTCCCATCGCCGCGAATTCGATGGCCTGATGGCTCGACCCGCACGCGCGGTTGATCGTGACTCCGGGGACGGATTCCGGCCAGCCCGCTGCCAGGACCGCGAATCGGCCGACGTTGCCGGACTGGTCTCCCAGCTGCGTGACGCAACCCCACAGCACGTCGTCGACGTCGGCTGGGGTCAGCCCGGTCCGTTCCAGAACGGCATTCAGCACATGGGCTGAGAGGTCGACCGGATGGACGTCGGCCAGAGCGCCCTTGCGGCGCCCGATCGGCGTCCGGACGGCTTCACAGATGACGGCTTCGCGCACCGTTTCGCTCCCTGGTTTCCTTGGCGCTGCTCGTTCGGCGGCATCCGGTCAGAGCCCGCCCATGCAGATGTACTTGACCTCGAGGTAGTCCTCGATGCCGTAGTGCGACCCTTCGCGACCGACTCCGGACTCCTTGATGCCGCCGAACGGAACGGCCTCGTTGGCCATCAGCCCGACATTGATCCCGACCATGCCCGTCTCGATCGCCTCCGCGATCCGCCACACCCGGCCGATGTCCCGGCTGTACACGTATGCCGCGAGCCCGTACTCGGTGTCGTTGGCTGCCTCGACCAGTTCGGCCTCGTCGCTGAAGCGGAACAGGGGGGCAAGCGGGCCGAACGTCTCCTCGCGGGAAACCATCGCATCGCGAGGCACGTCGGTGAGCACAGTCGGCTCGAAGAACGACCCGCCGAACTCGTGCCGTCGCCCGCCGACAAGGACCCGGGCACCCTTCTCGACGGCGTCGAAGATGTGCTCCTCGACCTTCCCTACGGCCTCCGCTCCGATCAGCGGGCCTACCGTGGTTTCTGGATCGGTACCGTCGCCGACCTTCAGCGCCCGCACCCTCTCAGCCAGTTTTCGCGCGAACTCGTCGTAAACGGCGTCGTGGACGTAGAAGCGGTTCGCGCCGACGCACGCCTGCCCGGTATTGCGGAACTTCGAGGCCACCGCACCCTCGACGGCGGCCTCGACATCTGCGTCGTCGAAGACGATGAACGGGGCGTTGCCGCCCAGTTCCAGGGCGAGCTTCTTGACGGTGCTGGAACTCTGCCGCATCAGAATGCGGCCGACCCGGGTCGACCCGGTGAAGGAAAGCTTGCGCACCACCGGATTCGTCGTCAGCTCCAGCCCCATTTCGTGGGCGTCCCCGGTGACCACGTTGAGCACGCCGTCCGGAATTCCCGCCCGCGAAGCCAGTTCCGCCAGCGCCAGGGCGGAGTACGGAGTCTCGGTGGCAGGCCGGATCACCATGGTGCAGCCGGCCGCCAGAGCGGCCGCGGCCTTGCGCGTGATGATCGTGTTCGGGAAGTTCCACGGCGTGATCGCAGCGCAGACGCCCACTGGCTGCTTGATCACGACCACGCGGCGGTCGCGCGCCGGGGCGGGAATCGTCTCCCCGTACGCCCGGCGCGCTTCCTCCGCGAACCATTCGATGAACTGCGCGCCGCTCACAACCTCAGCCAGGGCCTCCCGGTAGGGCTTGCCCTGCTCCGCAGTCAGCAACCGTGCAAGATCCTCCTGGTTGTCGATGACGAGATCGAACCAGCGCCGCAGCAGCCGGCTGCGTTCCTTGGCCAGCAGAGACCGCCACGCGGGCAACGACGCCTCTGCAGCCTCCACCGCTCGGCGTGCCTCGACCGCACGACCGTAGGGCACGGTTCCGATCTCGGCACCGGTCGCGGGGTTGAGCACCGAAACCGTCTCGCCCGAGTCCGCCGCGATCCACTTTCCGCCTATGCGGCACAAATCGCGATGGAGCGTCGGATCCTTCAGCGCCAGTTCGCTCGCCATCTGTTCAGTTCCTCACTTGTGGCCAGCGTCGGCGTCGTCCAGCGGACCTGGCTTCCAGGTCGCGTTGTAGTCGGCCGGATACGGGTACCAGATCGCCCGGTACTGCGGCGTTTCCAGCTCAGTGTCGACGCTGATGACCGTCGGTTTGCGGCTGTCGATCGCCTCTTCCAACGCGGGCTTGAAGTCCGCGGCCTTGCTGACTCGCACCGCCTGCGCACCCATTGCCGTGGACATGCCGACGTAGTCCGGGCCCCACAGCTCCTGCTCGCCCTCGATGCGGTAGTCGCACATCGATTCGCGGCCGTAGAGCTTGAGCATCGTCTCGCGCTCGATCTGCAGCGACCGGTTGTCCATGACGACCCAGACGATCGGCAGGTTCAGTTCCACCGCCGTCGGCACCACCGTGGCTCGCATGAGGTATGCGCCGTCACCGAGCAGCGCGACGGCGGGGCCGCGCCCGCTGGCGAGACTCGCTCCCAGCACTGACGCGGCACTCCACCCCATCCGGTGCATGAAGCCGCTGTGCACCACATGCCGTGACGACGCGGGCAGGAACGACGGGCCGAAGCTGAGCATGTTGCCGGTGTCGAAGTGAATCGACGCGTCCGGGCACTTTTCCGCTACGACCGCAGCGGTGTCCGTGGTGACGCGCGCGTAATGCAGTGGCGCGATGTCCGAAGTGCGCATCTCCGACGTGTCGGCAAGCCACTTGGAGCGCACGCCGTCGAGCTCCGCCGTCCACGCCGTCCGCTCCGTGATTCCGGCTTCCCGGGCCGCAGCTGTCAGCGCCTCAAGACCCAGCCGAGCATCGGAGGTCAGGGCTACCGCGGTCGGGTAAGCCCGGCCCAGCTCGGTCGGATCGATGTCGATGTGGATGAGCTTGGTGGCATTCGGGATGTCGAACAGCGTCCAAGCACCGGTGTCGATGTCGGTGAAGTGCGTCCCGACGCCGATGACAACGTCCGCCCGGCGGGCGCCGTGGTTGCCCTGGCCCGTCCCGGCTCGGCCGATGCAGCCGAGGGACAGCCGATGGTCTTCCGGAAAGGCGGCTTTGCCGGTGGGGGTCACGGCAACCGGAATCCCTGTCGCCTCCGCGAACTCGAACAACGCGTCGTAGGCACCCGAGTTGGCGATGCCGCTGCCGACGACGACGTAGGGTCGCTCGGCGCTCTTCAGCAGTTCGATCGCCTCGCTGACGCCCTGCGGGTCCGGAGCCGGCCGGTGCGAAACCATGTACGGCGTCGGGTCGGGCAGGTCGTCCGGAATCAGGGTGTTCTGGATGTCGAAGGGCAGGGCCATGACAACGGGGCCAGGACGCCCGGAATGGGCGGTCTGATAGGCCCGCAGGAAGGTCTCGAGCACGGTGTCCGGCCGGATCGCCGTGAACGCCTTCTTGCTGATCGGTTTGAGGATCGCGACCCAGTCCTCGGGCCCCTGGCGGTAGAACTCTTCGATGCCGCCGCGGTCGAACCAATGGGTCGCGCCGACCCCAGCGAGCACCAGCATCCCGATGGACTCGTAGTACGCCGTCGCGATCGGCGGCACCGCGTTCATGTTCCCCGGACCCACGCTGGTCGTGACGATCGGCAGCGGCGCGCCGCGCTTGCGCCGCCAATAGCCGTCGGCGAGCTCCACCGCGTGGTCTTCACTGCGCACCGCGACGCTCTGAATCTTCGTCTCGTGGACCAAAGCGTCCAGGAGTGCCCAGTTTCCGTGGCCGTTGAGTCCAAACGCGACCTCGGTGCCCATCTGTTCGAGCAGGCGGGCGATCGCCTGCGCGACCGTGATCTGTCCCATGCCTCTTCCTTGAGTGTGATCGNTGTGATCGTGCCTGCCCGCGCAGAGCAGCCACTGTGTTGGTGACGAAACCGGGTCAGTCCCGGAAAATGCCGGTGACCGTGGGGATTTCCGCCGCGGACGAGAGCGAGTCGATCTTCTGGAGCGCGTCGAACAGCTCGCGGGCCTCTGCTTCGTCGTGGGTTTTGACAGTGCACTCGCGGAATTTGTCCCACAGCTGTTCGACTGTCAGCGGATCGCTCGCGTGGCCCGGGACCGAAGTGATCGGCCCGCTTTCGAGCACCTCTCCGTTCTTCAGCGTCATCGTGACGCTTTCCGAAGGCGAGAAAACCGGGTCGCGCTCGTCGACCTCGTCGACCGGGACCAGCGTGACCTTCGGGTAAAAGGCCTGCATCTCCGGACGCTGAACCACCTCGTCGGCCAGTTCCGGGACGCCCATCTTCCCGAGCAGCACCGCAGCGGCGATCCCGAACTGGCCGCTGAATTCCGCTTCCCAGCGCGTCTGCGGACGCTCGTAGACCAGGCAGGTCACCTGGCCGCGCCCCATGTGCACCTCCACCGACTCGACTTCCTCCGGCTGCACCGGACGATCGGCCAGCATCCGCACCGTCGCGTTGAAGGACCGGTGCAGGAAGTAGCAGGTCGGGTGGAGTTTGATCAGCAGCTTGTGCTTAGGCAGATACCACTCCTTGCCCAGCTTCGAGGGCGAGGTCAAATCCGGGGTGCGCGACGTCGAGAACGCCATGAGGAAGCCTTGCGGATTCTCGACGGCGTCCGGTCCCGCCGACATCCCGGCGGCCGCAAGGCGGGCAGCGACGAGACCGTTGCGGGCTGCCATTCCCGCGTGGTAGCCCTTCATCATCGAGCCGAAGTTCGAGAACAGGCCGCCGGCATGGCTGCCCGCGATGGCCACCGCAGTCGCGGCCCGCTCGGCAGGCAGGCGGTGCAGAACCGCGCCCGCCGCGGCAGCTGCCATCGCCCCGAACACTGAAGTCGGGTGCCAGCCTTTGCTGTGGTACTCCCGATCGCGGCGCCAGAGTTCGCACCAGACCTCATAGCCCGCGACGAAGGCGGTCGCCATCTCCGCGCCGGTCGAGCCAAGCACTTCCGCCTCGGCCAAGATCGCCGGAACGAGCACCGCGCTGGGGTGGCCGGACATCGACTGGTCGTCGTAGTCCAGCGAATGAGCGATCGCCCCGCCGAGGAGCGCCGCTTCGGGCGCGCCCGCTTTCCTGCCGGACAGGCATGCGCGGGCTTCCGCGACACCGGCCGGCTCGACGAGAGTGCGTCGAACGATTTCGGTCACCGGCTGGTCGATCCCGACCATGATCACTGCGGCCGTGTCGGTGAAAGCGTTGCGCACCATCGGGAGCACGTCCGGCGGAAGGTCCTCGTACTTGATGTCAGCGAGGAAGCGCCCCACCTCGGCGGTCAAAGACTCCATGAACTGCCCCTATCGACGAGTGATGACGAACTTGGCGGCCGGGTTCCGGCGGCGGGACCTACAGCCATCCGTTCGTTATTTCGTACCGCCATCCATATTTAGCTACGAAGGGACTGTACGAAGATGACGCGGCCGAGTCAAGAACCACTCAGGTGCCGCAGGTCACGAGCACCCCAACGTCGACAACACAGAAACGGCGCCACCATCCGCATGACGAAGGGTCGGGCAACACCTGCGGACCGGACGTCGATCGCTCCGTCCGCGTTTCATCTCGGCTCGGCTCGTGCCAACCGCTGCGGCGCCAAGCTTTTCGCACCGAGCGAGACGGCAAGGAGAACGAACCCGATCGCCATGAGCGCCCAGCCCTGCCGTTCGAACCCGGCATCGCTCGGGTGGCCGCGGGTCAGCACTTCCAGCAGAACGGCCGCGAAATTGGCCCCGATGTACTGCGCTGTCCGATAGAGCCCCATCGCGGTACCGATTTCGCCGTCCGGGGTGACCAGGTCGATGACTGCCTGATTGCCGATGTTGTTGAAACCGCTGGGAATTCCGGCCAGCACCGCGAGCACGAGCACCAGCCAGAGACCGTTCGCGCCAGCCGCGAGCGCGATGACTCCCCCGCCGACGATCATCGCCGTCGTCCCCCACGCCAGCGCGCGCCGGGGTCCCGCCGACCGGCAAATCCAGCTGCCGACCGGGGTGCACACGACTCCCACCGCGGCGAGCGGCAGCATGACCAGTCCCGCTTCGGCCGCGCTGTAGCCACGGGAAAACTGCAGCCACTGCGGAATCCCGTAAAAGATCGAGTAGAACGCTGTGTACGTCAGCAAAGTTCGCAGCATGGTCCCGGAGAGCGCACGATTTCGCCGCAGTGCCGAGACGTCCAGAAACGGCTCGATTCTGCCGCGTTCCCACAACACCAGCACCACCGCACACACCGCGGCGACACCGAGAAGGATCCAATGCGGACTCTTCGCGACCGAGAGCAGAAAGAGCATCAGGGGCACGACGGACCCGAGAAAGAGCGCAAGCCCCGGAAGGTCGAGCAGAGCCACGACTCCGCGTTCGCGGGCCGTGCCAGGCTCGTCGCGATCGACCCAAAACAGCACCATCGCGGCACTGACCGCTACCGCCGGGACGTTGACCCACATCACCGCATGCCACCCGAAGGCACCGACGAGCAAGCCACCGAGCGTAGGTCCGACCGTCGCTGTGACCTGCGAACTCATGACGAGCAGCCCGAGCGCGCCACCCTTGCTCGCGTCCGCGCGCTTTGCGTAACGACGAATGAGGGCGACGGCGTTGGGATACTGAGCGGCGGCCCCGAGGCCGACGACCACCCGGGAGACCACGACCCACGCCAAACTCGGTGCGAGCAGTCCTGCGACCGAGCCGGCGAGGATGGTCGCAAGACCCGCGAGATAGACGCGCCGCGGCCCGAGCAAGGCTCCCAGGCGACCCGAGATCGGCGCGGCGACCGCGGTAGCGACATACATAGCCGAGATGACCCACGGCATCAGGTCCGACTGGCCGAACTCCAGCGTCAGGCTGGTGATCGCGAGCGAGATCATCGAACTGTTGACCGGCTGCAGCAGCGTCCCCGACGCGATTGCGCCAGTAGTGCTCCACGACATCAAGGTGCGCGGAGCGCGGGTCGTCGAATCAGCCACGACCGCCGCCAGTGCGTCCCGCGGACCAGCCAGCAAGGAATCCACTCATCCGGGCGCTATCAGGCGAATCTCTCGCTGCACCGCCTGCTCCGGTCACGCTGCGGGAGAAAGGATCTTGCGGCACGCGTCGGGTGCACTGTCCGAGGTCGTGGCGCAATCGCTCGATCCGCGCGTCCACAGAGCGTTCCCTTCCCGTGAAGAAGCAGGGCGCTCGCACCAATCAGGACATCATCGACACGGCCACGATTTCGCAGGCAGACAACCACCTGGACCGTCTGGAACCCTGTACCGCGCGGGCTGCGCCGAGGTCCGTTGCATGTTTGATGCGTACGTAATACTGTACAGAGGTACGTCATACTACACGCATCTACCATACCCGCGGCATCGTCGAGCTCTGGTCCGAGCTGCGATCACGACGTTGACGAGATCCCTGCGTCCCAGTGTCCGCGCCAGTGCGGCCGGATCACGGGACGCGCGGGCCCACTTCCGCACGGCGATGCATGACCGTTTCACCAAGCACGGCACACAATCGGAGCAGCCACATGATCGTCAACGACGGCAAGGACAATGATCTCGATACTTTCGCCGGCCTCATCGCCGACGACGAAGTGGTCGCCTGCCTGCGCGACACGTCCGCGGGGTCTTTTGAGGCAGCAGCCAGCTTCTGGAGCGTCTCGAACAGCACCGCACATCTGACCGCCCGCATGCGAGAACTGATCCTCCTCGCCATGCACGCGACGTCCACCGCGCTCAACGTCGACGCCATCGGCCGCCACCTCCGCCGGGCACGCGCGGCTGGTGCCAGCGACCAGGACATCGTCGACGTACTGATCACCATTGTCGCGGTCGCCAACCACGCGCTCTACGCCGCCATCCCGATCCTGGAAGAAGAGGCCGAGCGCGCTGGCGCCACCGGAACCAGCGACCCTTCGCTCGACGCGGCTTTCGAAGCGGCGAAGCAAGACTTCATCTCGTCACGGGGCTTCTGGAATCCCGACCGTGAGTTGCTGGCACGCCTGATGCCCGAGTACTTCGATGCGCTGAACGGAGTCTCGACGGAGTCCTGGAAGAACGGATCTCTCACCGCCAAGGAACGCGAATTCGTCTGCATCGGCATCGACTGCACGGTGACCCACAGTTTCCCGCAGGGACTGCGCGCACATATCAGGAACGCGCTCGGGCACGGCGCGAACACCCAGGAGATCCTCCAGATTTTCCAGCTCGCCGCCACGATGGGCCTCGAAGGCTACCTCCTGGCAGGGCGTGCGATGACCAAGCATCCGGCTCGAGCCTGACACTTCCGCGGTACAGATCCCCCGCACCGCCGACCAGCCAGACGGCCAGCGTCTTCGTGCTGAGGCACCGAACGAGTCGCCCGCCGACACCACCTCGGAAGAAATTCTCGCCACGGCTTCCGAACCGGCCCGAAATACACGAACGACTTCCGCAACGGCATCGCGAGCACTCAGCGCGCGATATTTCCACCGAACCAGCTCGCCTCGCCATGCCGTTCGATGGCGCCACACCTGCGCCGATCGGCAGCCAACTTCCGCTCCCCGCCTCGGATTACCCCCGAGTTACCGCACTCAGGTGCCGCCGACATGGCACTGACCTGCTCATACGCCGCAGTATGCGCCTGTTGCACGGCAGCGGGAGGCGTGCCGGAACCCCGCCGAACATGCGGGCCGGACACACCCTTGACCCCGGAAGCTGTACAGCTTACTGTACCTGCATCCGTATTTACGTGCGTCACACGCTCGGTGGCGACGCCGACGCCTCTTGCAACGATGCGAGGAGATTTCATGTATTCATTCGTCGGAAGGCGCCGCGGGCGGCGATTGCGGATCCCCGCCCTCCTTCTCGCCGCAGCGCTGGGATTGTCCGCATGCGGCGGTTCGAGCACAGCCGCAGACGTACCGTCCGGCCCGCCGGTCATGGCAAACGAATCATCCTGGAATTCGACGGTCACCAAGGCGAACGGCGAACACCAACTGGTGATCTACTGGTCCATGGGAACCGAGCAGAACGTGCCGAACTTTATCGCCGCGTTCAAGAAGAAATATCCGGACATCAAGGTGAAGATCGTATTCCAGGCGACCGGCGACCTGGTCAATCGCCTCGACCAGGAGATGTCCGCGAACGTGCAAGGCGCCGACGTCGTCGTCCACGCGTCGCCCGCTTGGTTCTCGGACCAGTTCTCGGCAAATCACCTTGCGGCACTTCAAGTAAGCCCGGAGAACCAGGCTGCGGGGTGGCAGAAAATGCTCAACAACAAGAGCTTTGCAACCTGGTGGGGATTTGCGTACGTCCTCGGGTATCGCACCGCGCAACCGAAGCCGCCGACCAATCTGAAAGCGCTGCTGGACAGCAACCCCAAAGCACGCATCGGGCTGGTCGATCCCCACGCTTCCCAGGCATCCGGGAATGTGTACGAAACACTTCCAAAGAGATACGGCGACGGAATTCTTGATCAGCTGGCGAAATCGAACTACACGATCGAAGGCAGCAACTCGCAGCTGTCGCAGGCACTGGCGGCGGGTTCGGTCGACTACGCCTACCCAGACCAGATCAACACGACTGCACCGCTGATCGCCAAGGGCGCCCCGCTGGGCCAGATCGTCACGAACCAGGCGGTTGCCGGTGCTTACTACAACGTTGGGGTAGTGCGCAACGCTCCCGACCCCAACGCCGCACAGGTCTTTGCCAACTTCGCCATGAGCAAGGACGGGCAGGCCGCAGTCGCGAAGGACAACTCGCCGGCGGCAACAGTCCCGAGCAGCCTGCCCGGAGCCATTCCGTGGGGAACTGTCAAAGCTTACAACCCGGCCGACTGGACCTCGGACAAATGGAACGCGTGGATCGCGAAGTACTGGACTCCGCGGTTCAAGTAAAACGCAGCCGACTGGTGAGGGCGGACTCTTCCCGGGTCCGCCCTCACCGCAAAGCGACCACGACGAACGGCAGCGGAACTCCTTGCTAGGCCCCAGTGCCGCCCCTACCAACCCGGGCGACCTCCACCAGGTTGCCGCAACAGAGGTGCGATGTGTCAACCGTCATGGAACATCGAACTGACGAGGATCCCCCCGTCAAACCGCAACGGACCCGGTCCCGAGGGACGAAGTTAGGAATCTCCGGCACTTGGGTCGCATATGCGGTGCTGCTCGGTGCCGCCATCGCCGTTCCGGTGGTCATTTTCTTCGCCCGCGCTTTCTCCGACGGCGGCTCCGGGCTGACCCGCCTGGGCCGGATCCCCGATCTGGGAAAAATTCTCTGGACTACGGTCTTGCTGGCGATCGGCGGCACCGCGATCGGCGCAGTGATCGCCGTCTTCCTGGCCGTCGTCGCGACGCGGGTGCCGGCCCGGCTGCGAGGAGTGGCTTCCGTCATTCCCTTGTTGCCCCTCGTCATCCCGCCAGTCGCGTTCGTGTACGGCTGGATCTTCATCCTTGACCCGAAAGTGGGCTACGCGAACGTCCTGCTCCGAAAACTTCCCTTCCTCCAGGGTGATTCGGGCCCGATCAACATCTACTCGACGGCCGGAATCCTGTTCGTGACCTCGCTGGAGGTCTCCGCCATCATCTTCGCGTTCGTGCACGCCCGCCTTCGCGAGATCAACGGATCCGTCGAAGGTGCAGCGAGAGTCTCCGGAGCCTCGCCGACCCGCACGTTCTGGACGATCACCTTCCCTCTTCTCCGGCCTTCCTTGGTCGGCGGACTCGTCGTTACGTTCTTGATCCAGCTCGGACAGTTCACCGCACCGCTCTTCCTTGGCGTGCGCGGAAACATCGAGGTCATCACGACCGAAATCTTCCGGCTTCGCGAGCAGTACCCCATCGACTATCCGCTCACTGCCGCGCTGGGCCTGCCCCTTCTGGTCTTCGGCATCGTCGCCATCCTGGTGCAGCGATCCGTGGTCGGCGATCAGCGGAAGTACATCACCACCAGCACCGGCCGCGGGGTGGACAAGAGGAGGTCCTGGCCGGCCGGAACCATTGTGGTCGGCTACGGCATCCTTGTCGTCGGCCTGCCGATCGCAGCGATCGCACTGGTCGCGTTTTCGCCGTTCTGGAACGGGGACCTGGGCAACCTCACGTTCTCCACCGAGAACTTCACGACGGCGTTCGACGATCCGTTCCTGCCCCAGTCCATCATCAACGGACTGGAGTCGTCGTTGATCGCCGCCCTGATCGTCCTCGCGCTCGGGTTCGTCGGAGCTTTGGCACTCAGCGGCGTCGTCCGGGCACCGGGCCCGGTGAAACGGGCGTTGGACTTCATCTTCATCGCCCCGCTGGCCATCCCCCGTGCGTTGCTCGGCATGGTGGTGCTGTTCGTCTTCATCAGGCCGCCGTTCTCTCTCTACGGCACGCTCGCGCTCTACGTCATCGGCTACATTTTCGTGGCGCTGCCGTTTTCGATGAGGTCCCAGTACTCCAGTTTGATCGGCGTGCCGTTCTCCTTGTTCGAAGCTGCCCGGGTCTGCGGATCGGGACCGTTCCGGACGATTGTCGGCATCGCCCTCCCGGTCGCATTCCGAGGCATGCTCGCTGCGTTCACCCTCGCGTTTTCCATGCTGGTGAACGAGGTGGCGGTCTCTCTGATGGTCCAAGCACCCGGGAAGCAGGTAGTAGGCACCCTGCTGTACAGCCTTCAGCAGGGCGGCGAGGTTCCCGAGATCGCGGTGCTCGCACTTATCATGACTGCGATCACCGCAATCGTATTGACGCTCACCCTTTCCCTCGGCGGTCGATCATCCCTGGAGAACCTGTGACAACCGCGGCATGCCGCCCGCCGACGGCGTCGGTGCGGCAAACCCCGGATCCCGAAAATGCTCCGTCAGAAAAGCCATCCCCCGACCGGCACCGAAAGGCAGGGCCGTCATGCTCCCGATGAAGGAAGCCGAAATCATGGACGAGACCACGCCCGACCGGCCCGTCCGGCTTTCGCTCAACGGAATCGGCAAGTCGTTCACCGCAAAAGGCCGCCAGGTAGACGCGGTCCGCGACCTGGACCTCAACGTCTACGACGGCGAGTACGTCGTCATCCTCGGCCCTAGCGGCTGCGGAAAGTCCACTCTGGTTCGCTGCATCGCAGGGCTCGAAAGCCCGACGTCCGGCACCATCAGCGTGGCCGGCAAGACGATCTGCGACGCCGGCCGGGGGGTGAACACCAGCATCCACAAGCGCGACATCGGCATGGTCTTCCAGAACTATGCGCTCTGGCCGCACATGTCGGTGGAGAAGAACGTGGCTTACCCCCTCAAGAGGCGGCGGGTCGCGAAGGAGGACCGTGCCTCCCGGGTCCGCGAAGTGCTCGAAGCACTGGAGTGCGCGCACCTCGCGAAACGGCTCCCCGCCGAACTGAGCGGCGGTCAGCAACAACGAATCGCGCTCGCCCGAGCGCTTGTTTACCAGCCCGGACTCCTTCTGCTCGACGAACCGCTGAGCAACCTCGATGCCCTCCTCCGCGTCTCGCTGCGCTCGGAACTTCTGCGGCTGCACCGCTCTCTCCGGTACACCGGGCTGCACATCACTCACGATCAGGAGGAGGCGCTCGAGATGGGCGACCGGGTCGTGCTCATGCGCGAGGGGCGCATCGAGCAGATCGGGCCGCCCGAGGAGGTGTACGGCCGTCCGGTGTCACCCTACGCGGCGAACTTCCTTGGCGTCCGCAACCGCGTCAAGGTGTCTCACCGAAGCGGCAAGCTGGAACACGAACAGGGCATCGTCGAAGGGAGCGGGGCGCTGACCGCAAAGCTCCGCGAATCGTCGGATCAGCTCGAACTGTTCGTCCGTGCCCGGGACACGCACGTTTATCGGGGAACGCCTGACTTCACGCGCTCGTTAGGAGAGTTGACCGTCCAAGGCACCATCGCGCAGATCGTGCTCGGCGACGGCGGACGACGCCAGTACGTCGTCGACATCGGCGGGCGGCTCTGGTACGCGCAGCACGCGGACTCCGATGGGCTGAGCGCGGGAGAAGAAGTCCACGTCAGCATCCCCGCGACGAGGGCGCTGTTGTACCAGGGCGAGAATCTCGTCAGCCAGTAGTTCGCGAAACCAGCGGGCGGCTGCCGCGCACCTGGTGCGGCAGCCGCCCGCTGGTGCATGTGGCACAACGACTGAAGAGGCCGGGATCGCGTACTATCGCGTTCCCGGCCTCTTCAGTCGACACATCTGACGCGATAGAGCCCTGCGCTTCCCATCGGTACGTTCTTCGCCCGCAGGCCAGCGTCAGGACACCGCACCGCGGAAGACCGGAGGACGTCGCTGGCCCCAGGCCCGCACGCCCTCTCGAAAGTCCTCGGACTCCATCAATCTCCGCTGTTGTTCCATCTCCGCACGCAGGGCGTCCTCGATTCCCGAGGTAAGCTCGGCGCGCAGAGCGGCACGAGAGACCGCTACCGCAGCTGGAGCGGAAGCTGCGATATCAGCCGCCAATGCGTACGCCGCCTCGTCCAGGTCCGAGGGCTGAGCCAGACGGTCCCCAAGGCCCCAGCAGACGGCTTCCTCGCCGTTGACGCGGCGGGCCGTGTAAAGCATCTCGGCCGCGCGCTGGGGACCGATTAGACGTGGCAGGGACAGCGAAAGGCCGAAGCCTTCGTTGATGCCCAGTCTGGTGAAGTTCGCCAGAAAATACGAAGACGGCGTGCAGACCCGGAAGTCCGCCGTGAGCGCCAGCCCCAGCCCTCCGCCGACCGCCGCGCCGCCGACCGCGGCGACGACTGGGATCGGCAGACGGAAGAGTCTCGGGACGACGCCCGCGATGTTGCCGCGAGGCGGAGCCCCCGACGAGCGGGGAGCGAAATCGGCTCCACCGCAGAAGTGGCGGCTGGTCGTACGCAGGACGACCGCCCGAACCCCCCTTTCCGGCAGCTTCTCGATCGTGCCTGCGATGCGGTCGACGAGGTCGTGGTCGAGATAGTTGTTGCGGCCGCGACTGAATGTCACGACAGCGACGTGGGTGTCCGGATGCTCGTCGACCGACAAGAGCGCCTTCGGAGTGGGCGCGCCGCCGTTCCGCTGGTTCATGGCCGCCTATCCGTGCGGCCGCTCGGGCGCGGCCTCGATGCGCACGCGCGGCTGTCCGATGAAATGCCAGGGCAATCCGGTCACGTCGTGGTCGCCGAGGTCTTCGCTTCGGACGGTCTGGTAGAGGCCGGTGCCGCGAACGAACGGATCGTCCGCCAGGTCGTGCGCGGTGTGCACCAGCGAGGCAGGAATTCCGCTGCCGCGCAGGTCCTCGCTCAGCACGGCGAGGTCGACACCGCCCAGGTCTGCTTCGACGAGCTGGCCCAGGGCGCGCAACGGCGGGAGGCGCGTTTCGGCAATGCGCTCGAACCTGGCGACCTCCTCCGCGCTGCGGAGGCTGACTGCAAGCTGCCGCCGGTCTCCAGGCGCGGTGATAAAGAAGTCGCCGCCGGTTTCCGGTGCCCGGTAAGTCACCTCCGACCCCGCTGACCCGAGATCCGCGATCTGCGCCGCGGTCAGTTCGGCCATCGAGATGTCGACGCCGAAGCTGGATGCCCGCTCCGGCGCCAACGACCAGGCCAGCACCCAGGCGGCGAGCGCCACGCTGGTCAACGGATCGGCCCAGGGCGTCCCCATGTCGCCCATCTCCCCCCGCGCGTCGCGGGTGGCCGCCACGAGGCCAGCGAATGCGTGGATGTTGTGGCCGTATGCCCGGTACCCGGCCCAGTCGCCGGTGCCGCCGAAACCGCTGGAGCTGATCGCCAGCACAGCGCGGCCGGTCTCCGCCGCGTCGGCCAGGACCCGTTCGGAGTCGACGCCGACGACTTTCGCGCGGCGAGGGGTGAGGTTGTGCAGCACGACGTCGAAGCCCTCGAGGTCCACCTCAGTGCCGTCCCGGCCCGGATCGATGTCGAGCGAGGTCTTGCAGGAGTTGAGCTGGTTGAAGTAAGCGCTTCGGTTCAGCCCGGCCACACCGGCGGCGAACGGGCCGCGGCGGCGGTAGATGTCGAGCCGCTGCGGGTCCTCGAGTTTGGTCACTGAAGCGCCCATTGCGCCAAGCCAGGAGGCCCCCAACGGAACTGCCAAGACGTGTCCGGCATCGAGCACGCGCAGGTCGCTCAGGGAAACGGCAGTGCGGTGCCCAGTTCGCTCCGCAGAAGCGACCTTGCGGACCTGCGCTGGCAACGGCGGCGCGTCCGGACTGGTCAGATCGACCGGACGGCCGGCCTTGGCCGCGCGCTGCGACAGCGTGTCCAGTGTGTTGATCTGGGTACAGGGCACTCCCGCGTTCTGCAGGATTCGTTCGCATTCCTCCGCCGCCCGGCTCGACGCCCAGGACGCGAGCCTGCTGTTCACGAAGTCCGCCTGGTCCCGAGCCTCGACCAGGGTTTCCACGGCCTCCAGGGCAGGCTCCAGCACACGGCGGAACGCCTCCCATTGGTGCTGCTCGAGGACGAGCACGTAGATCAAACCGTCCGAGCACGGGAAGAAGCCCGACGGAGCGCCGTAACGGGCGCTGCCGCCCTCGTCCGGGCAATCCGACAACGCATGCGCCATTTCCAGGCTGAGACCGGTGGCGATGACCGCACCCTGAGCCGAGACGTCGACGTGCAGTGCGTCGCCGGTCTCGCGGCGCACGTGCACCGCGTGCAAGGCGGCGACGGCCATCACGTAGCCGACCAACTTGAGCCCCAGCCTCCCGGGAGGCACGGTCGGCACCAGCTCGTCGGAGATGCGCGAGTGGCCAAGGATCCCTCCCTCGGCCAAGAGAGTCAGGTCCGAGGCAACAGCATCCTGTCGCTCCGTTCCGAGCCCGTACGCGCTCGCAGTGACCCACACTGCGTTGTTGACCTTCTCGACGTGTTCGAGGTACTCCGCGGCGGTGGCATTTTCGTCCCTCTCGATGCCGCCAGCAGTCTCGATGCGGTCTACCAGAACGACATCTGCGTCCGCGCCGACTCCGTCCCGCACCTCAGCACCGAGCTGAGCCAGGACGCGCCGGGCCACGTCCAGCGCGGCCGAGGTGCCGCGAACGCTGACCTTGATGCCGTTCAGCCACGGCATCTCGGGAGCGACGAGGTCCGCCGCCCCGGCTCCGCGACCACGGGGAGTCTCGGATACGAGGGGTGTCGCTGCACTCATTCCTGATCCGTTCCTTTCCTGCGAGGGAATCCGCTCGCCGACCGCTGCTCTGCGCGATCGGGCTTCACCGCAAGACGTACACGATAGCGGATGTACGTACGTTATTACAAACACAGGTGACGGTTCGGCCACTGCTGAACCCGCTGTCGCCACCTCATCGAAGCTGACTGGCCAAGGTCCGGAAACACGGCGCTTCCGGTTCCCGGCGCTCAAGCATCGGCCGGGGCAATGTCCTTTTTGGTGTGGAAGTCGCGCAAGTCGGCCGCCCGCGTGAGCTTCCAGTAGTCGGTGGTCCGCCACGGGCTGTTGGCGACGACGCGGCCCCGCGAGTTCCGGTAGTAGGTGCTCATCCCCGGATGGGTCCAGATCATCCGGCTGTGGATGTCCTCCATGATTTCGTTGTACTTGTCGCACACGTCCCGACGGCATTCCACCTCGGCCGTGCCGGTCTCGAACATCTTGTCCAGTACCGAAAGCACGTAATTGACCTGGCACTCGACAATGAAGATGAAGCTGCCGCCGTGCCCGAGCGCGGTATTGGGCCCATAGAGCATGAAGAGGTTCGGGAAGCCCGGCGTAACCGTGCCGAGGTAGGCGCGGGGATCGTCGTCGTCCCAGGCGTCGCGAATCGATGTGCCGCCGCGGCCGTAGACCTTGACCGGCGAGAGAAACCGCGCCACGTCGAAGCCGCTCGCGACCACGATCACGTCGAACTCGCGGTGCGTGCCGTCCTTCAACGCGATGCCGGTCTCGTCGATCCGGTCGATCGGCTCAGCGACAAGGTCGACGTGCGACCGGGTGAGCGTCCGGAACCAGCCGTTGTCCAGCAGCATCCGCTTGCCGTAGGGCGGGTAGTCCGGCAGCACCTTGTCAACCAGGTCTTGGCGGTCGCCGAGTTCCTTCTTGATGTAGCGGGTGAAGAAGCGCCGGTGACCGTCGTTGATCGCATTGAGAGAGCGATCGGGGTCGGGCCAATCCGGGTCGACCTTGAGAGACTCGTACACCTTGCTGTCGAAGATCCAGCTCAAGCGGAGCCGGTACCACCACTCGTACTGCGGCACCTCCGAGAACAGGAAACGCACCGATTCGGGAATGCGCTTGTGCAGCTTCGCGAACGGTGCCGCCCATTGCTTGGACCGCTGGAAGACGGTGAGCGACCCCACTTGGTCGGCGATCGCGGGAACCAGCTGCATCGCGCTGGCACCGTTGCCGATGACGGCGACGCGTTTGCCGGCCAGGTCGGCGTTCTCGTTCCACATCGCCGTGTGCATGAGGGTGCCGCGGAACGTCTCGCGGCCCGGGATGGCCGGCCACTTGGGAGTGCCGAACACGCCGACGGCGGAAATGACGACGTCGGAGACGAGCGTGTCGGTCGAGCCGTCGGAGAACTGAAGTTCGGTGACCCACCTGCGATTGCCCTCGTCGTAGTGCGTGCCGGTGACCTCCGCGCCGAACGTGGTGTGCTCGTAGATCCCGAAAGCCTTCGCGACGGATCGGAAGTAGCCTTCGACTTCGTCCTTCAGCCCGAAGTAGTGCTCCCAGTCGCCGTTCGCGAATGAGTACGAGTAGAGATAGCTGGGAGTATCGACGCCACAGCCCGGGTAGCGATTCTGCCGCCAGACGCCGCCGACGTCCTCGCCCTTCTCGACGATGCGAAACGGGATGCCGGCTTCCCGAAGCTTGACCGCGGCGCAGATGCCGGACATGCCAGCACCGATTACCAGCACCGAAAAACCCTGCGGAACAGTGTGTTTCACCGGCTTCTCGGTGCGTCCGCCGAACGAATCGAGCTTCATGGACATGAACGGCCCGTAGTCCCCTGGGATCTGCTCCCCCATGGACACGCTCATCATCCGCACCGCCTGCTCCGGCGAAGGCCGCTCGATCGCAATCGGCCGGCCCGCTCGCCACGCGACTATGGCGTCGAAGGCGGCGTCGCGGATCTCCTGCTGCCGCTCGTCCGGGAGACCGCCGGAGTCGTTGTCGTCAATGCCCTTGGGACGGGTCGGCAGGTACGGCGCGCTGATCCAGCGCTCGTCGCCGGTGAGCTGCACTGTCAGCAACTGCAGCGTCGGAATGTTCGCCTCGGGGAGCGCGGCGCGCAGGGAGGACTCGAAGTTGGCGCTCCGGGTCGCCGCGACCGGTTCAGCCACGATGTCAGCTCCTATCCGTGATGCCAGGCCCGGGCCGCCCAACCGGCGGCCACCGAACCGAACGCGAACGTCAATGTGAACGCTTATACGTTATTTCGTACGTTGCTTGCTGTCAACGATGCCTGTCTGTCTCGCCGGACACAGTCGCCATGCACAAAGAAGTGACCGGAACCCATTGCGGCACAATGAGTTCCGGTCGACAGGTCAGGCTCGGGAACCTGCTGGCGGTCGCCGGTCACGGGACAGGTTCGCCGCCGCAGCCGGCGAACCACAGCGCAGGTCGCGCGAGAGTTCGCGCCGTCGATCAGCGGCGAGGCCGCCAGGTCGCGGCAGTGACGTCCAGGCCAGCCCGGAATCCCGCCTCGATCGGAAGTTCGGAAACCCGGTAGAACAGCCGCTTGGCCTCCATGAGCGCGGCAGGATCGAGCCGGGCCCAGACCTCGGCCGTCTCCACCGCAGCAGGGATCGCCTCGCCGGGAGCGACCACCCGGGACACCAGCCGGAGGGCCGACAGCTCGCTGGCGTCGAGTTGCCGAGCTTGGGTGAGCATCTCGAAAGCCAGCTTCTGGCCGAGGGCACGGATTGCGCTCGGCATCACGCCTGCCGGGACCACCGAATCCTTGATTTCCGGATACCCCACTACGACGTCGTCGCCCGCGACGATCACGTCTGCGGCGAGGGCGAGCGCGGCCCCGGCTCCGATTGCCGCGCCGACGACCGCGGCCACGATCGGAGTGGTCATCGCAGGCAGCAAAGTGAGCAACCGCGTCAGCAACCGCGCCCGCCCCACCATCCGGTCCCGCGGATCCGGCGCGTCCGCGAATTCCTTGACATCTCCGCCCGCACAGAAGACGCGACCCTCGCCGGCCAGGACCACGGCACGCACCCGCGTGTCTCGTTCAGCCGCTTCAAGGGCGCGAATCAGTTCGGTGATGAGCGCGGTGTCGAGAGCGTTGCGCCGGCCCGGCCGGTGCAGGGTGAGGGTTCGCACCACCGCGGGACCCCGTTCCCCGCAACCAGATCCCAACGACACGACGCGGTCCTCGACCAGCAGCACTCCGGACTTCTGAGCCAGGGCCTCGCCCAAACCATCTCGCATACGCTACCTCCAAGGCGCACCCGGACAGCGGAATCAGCAAGCACAAGCAGTGCGTCGCCACGCGAAACCGCGCTGTCCGCTCAAGCTAGGACAGCAAATCGAGGATGCGACCGTCGGCGAACGGCGCGTCCCGGTCAGCGATCGCGCTCCGGACACCTGACTTCTCGACCTTGTCCCACCACTCGACAACCGGCCGGCTGGCGTGGGCGAGGGCGTCGAGCTCGCAAGCACGGACGACCGTGTCGCCGAATCCGGCCGAGTCCCACGCGACGTTGAGCGCGTTCTTGGTGATCGCCAGCAGTTCCGCGGGCATCCGGGCCATCCGCTCTGCCAGAGCGACGACTCGTTTCTCGATTTCGCTGGCGGGCGAGGCGGCGGAGACGAACCCCCACTCCGCCGCTTCCGCACCAGTCATCGTGTCCCCGGTCAACGCGAGGAGCTTGGACCGGTGCGGGCCGAGAAGCCAAGACCACACGGGCAGCAAAAGAGTGATGCCGACGCCGCGAACGTTGGGAACCCCGAGCGACGCGTCGGCCGCCGCGACGGAAACGTCATGGGCCAGCATGAAGTCGGTGCCGCCGGCCAGACAGTAGCCCTCGACCTGAGCGATGGTGATGAGCGGCTGCTCGCGGAAAGCACGGTGGAAGTCGCCGACCTCGACCAGGCGGATCCGGTCTTCGGCAACCGTTTCCGGCCGCATGACTCCCGGATCGAGCTTGTATCCGGAGCTGAACGCCCGCCCGTCGCCGCGCACGATGAGAACCTTCGCGCCGCCGGTTCGCGCCTTGCCCGCCGCGTCCATGATCGCCTGACGCATCGCGCCGGAGAGTGCGTTGCGATCGCGTGGAGAGTTCATCGTGGCCCGCCACACCCCGTCCGAGAGCTCCTCCAGAACCACCAGCGGGCTGTCTTGCTCAGTCATCTGCTGCACTCTTCCTTTGCCTGTCAGTAGGTCCGGCGGCACCTTCGGCAGCCGGACAGGTTCAGCGGGCGACGGTGCCGCGCGGACCGGCGAGCGGCACGTACAGCAGGTCCGTGCGATCGCGACGGGCGTTGTCCATCTCGGGTTCGAGGGGGTAGTACAGCTCGCCTGGCTCCCGTCGCACCCATTCGAAGGCCACGCTCCGGCTCAAAATGCGCCAGCCGATGCCGTCGCGGTTCTCGAACGTGTCGATGTAGCGGCACGCGACGGTACGCCGCAGCGGCTGATCATCGCCCGTCTTGTGAAAGAAGGTGTCGTCCTTGGCCGCCGCTACTTCTTTGTGGCTCAGGCAATAGCTCTCGGCGCGAGCGAAACGCTCGTCCTCGGGGGCGATGCCGATCGACACGTTCGACAAGACGTGCATGCTCGACGTGACGTGCTCGTGGTTGGCCTTCAACCACTCGACGAAGTCGACGGGGTTTCCGACGAACTGCCCGTGCGACTCGTGCGCGTCGTCGTGGTAGCAAGAGAGGACGTGCGCCCAATCGCGGCGGTCGACGCCCTGGCAGTACGCGACGAGAACGCTGTAGATCTGCGCGTGCGCGAGCATCTGCTCCACTGTCGCGGGGCCGCTCGCGATCGGAGCTGGCATCGATACGGTCATCTTCGGCTCTCCTCGGCGATGGAACGGGTAGCCCGGATCCTTCCCTGCGCCGAACCCTGAGGCAACACCAGTCCGTACACCATCACGATCGCTTGTACGTAATACCGTATACGGTAAGCCTGACGAGACCTGAGTGTCAAGCTCCGAGCCGGACAGGCGAACTAGGCAGATATTTACAAATACGTACAACCGTTTCTAATATGAGACAGTCTCCCTCGTGCCGTCCTGCCGCCCACACGACGCATCCGTGTCGCCGCAGGCAAGACAACCGGTGCTCCACCGAGTAGGAAGCAGTCCACGTGCGCCCGACGCCGGCCGCAACCGCCGTCCCTGATGCCGAAACGTCCCACCCGACCCTCGCGATTTCGATCTGCTGCTGTTGCGGCCTGCTGGTCGCTCTCCTGCAGACGATGATGGTGCCGCTCGTCCCTCACGTACCGGCGTTGCTCGCCGACAGCCCGTCGTCGGCGACCTGGCTGCTCACCTCGACCCTGGTCGCGGGCGCGGTGTCCGCACCCGTGATCGGACGGCTCGGCGACATGTACGGCAAGCGCCGGATGCTGGTCTGGTCGATCCGATCGATCCTCGGCAGTTCGGTCCTGGCCGCAGCTGCGCCGAACTTCGCGGTCCTGCTCGTCGCACGCTCGCTGTAAGGGGCGTCGCTCGGCGTGATCGCCCTGGGCATGAGCCTCATGCGCGATGTCCTCCCACCGGCGAAGGTGGGCGGCGGCGTCGGGTTGATGAGTTCGTCTCTGGGGATCGGCGGCGCCGCTGGCCCGCCGCTGGCCGGCTTTGTCGCGCAGTACGCCAGCTGGCGGCTGCTGTTCGCCGCCGTGGCGATCGGCGCGCTCCTCCTCGCCTGGGCACTGCCCCGGGGCGTGCCGGAGTCCCGCACGCGAACCGGCGGGCGCTTCGACCTGATCGGTGCCCTCGGCATCGCTGTCGCGCTGGTCTGCCTGCTGCTCGCGATCTCGAAGGGAAGCGAATGGGGCTGGTCGAGCCCTGCGGTGCTGATCCTGCTCGGCGTGACAATCGTCGTCGTCGTCGCGTGGAGCCGTTACGAACGGCACCACCCGTCGCCCTTGATCGATCTCAAAATCGCGGCGCAGCCGGCAGTGCTGTGGACCAATGTCGCGACCGTGTTGTTCGGCTTCTCCATCTTCGCGATCCTCGCGATGGCGACGCAGGTGCTGCAAGCGCCAACCGCCACTGGGTACGGGTTCGGGTCCTCCATGATGACCGCCGGCGTACTCCTGCTTCCGATCGGCGGAGCCATGATGGCGTTCTCGACGGTCTCCGCGCGGATCTCGCGCACACGCGGCCCACGTACCACCGTCCTGCTCGGCGCTGCGCTGCTGGCGTTCGGCAACGCCGGGTTTGCGACGCTCCCCGCGTCACGGTGGCTGCTGGTCACGACGGCGACCGTCGGAGCTGTCGGCGGCGCGCTGGCCTACTCGGCTCTCCCTCTCCTGATCATGCAAGCCGTTCCGGAAACGGAGACCGCGACGGCCAACAGTGTCAACACTCTGATGCGCCAGCTTGGGACCTCGGCAATCACTGCCGTCGCCGCAGCGGTCGGCACAGCCCTGGTCATTCATGTCGGCGGCCAGGACTTCCCGGCGGCCGCCGCGTACACCGTCTCTTTTCTCGCAGCCTCAATCGCGGCGCTCGTCGCCTTCGTCGTCGCCGCGCTGACCCCATCCCCCGAGGGAACCCGAACCGACGAGAGGACATGAAGTGAAACGAATCGGCGTGGTCGGATGCGGATTGATGGGAGCAGGAATCGCCGAGGTCTGCGCCCGAGCCGGCCTCGACGTCGTCGTCGCCGAATCGCATCCCGCAGCCGTCGAAAGCGGTAGCGAGCGATTGCGCACCTCGCTGGCCCGCGCGCAACGCAAAGGCCGGATCCCCGACGCCGAAGCTGCCCTGAGGCGAATCCGCGTCACGGACGCGATCGATGAACTGTCCGACCGCGAGATCGTCATTGAAGCCATCGTCGAGGACGAGAACGAGAAGGTCGCACTGTTTCGCCAACTGGACAAAATCCTGGCGCTGCCCGACGCGATCATCGCGTCCAACACGTCGGCCATCCCGATCGTCAAGCTCGCCTCGGCGACGACCCGACCGGAGCAAGTGCTGGGCGTCCACTTCTTCAATCCGGTTCCCGTGCTCCCGCTGGTCGAACTCGTCCCCAGCCTCCTCACCGCAGGCGAAACCACCAGCCGTGCCCACGAATTCGTCCGCGGCGCGCTCGGCAAACGCCCGATCCTGTGCAAGGACCGCGCCGGCTTCGTGGTGAATTCCCTGCTCATCCCGTTCATCCTCGCCGCCGTCCGCATGCTCGAGTCCGGGTTCGCGACCCGCGACGACATCGACAGCGGCCTGGTTCATGGCGCGGCTCATCCGCAGGGCCCGCTGGCATTGGCCGACCTGATCGGTTTGGACACTACGAAGGCAATCGCCGATTCGCTGTACGAGGAGTTCAAGGAGCCGCTGTACGCGTCGCCTCCGCTGCTGGTCCGCATGGTCGACGCGGGCCTGCTGGGCCGGAAAAACGGGCAGGGCTTCTACAGTTACCGCTGATAGCTGGGACTTCGACAGAACGGCGTCGTGATTCGCGCATCGGCGACACGAGCCCGGCCGGAACCGGATCTCCCCCGTTTCGTGCGAGACTCTCGGACAACCCGACGCCGGTCCTCGGACAACCACAGGACCGGCGGCCCTCCGCCCAAGGATTAGCCATGAACGCGACGGCTCCGAACAAAGACAACCCCTCCGCCGGCGGCATCGAGCACCGCACGGTCAGCCGGGTCATGTCCATCCTCGAAGTCGTCATCGCCAGCGAGCCCAACGGCCTGCGCCTCGCCGACCTGCCCGACATGCTCGGCGCCCCGAAATCCTCTCTGCACGGACTCGTCCGGGGGCTCGTAGCCAACGGGTACCTCCGCGAGCGCCATGGCCGCTACTACCAAGGCCCGGCGACGTCCCTTCTCGCCCTCAGCGGCCAGCGCATTCCCGCCGCCCTGCACCACTCGCTGCAGACGCTCGCCAACGCCTGGCAGGAAACCGCCATCCTCGCCACTCTCGCCGGCGAATCCGTCATCAACATCGACAAGGTCGAGTCCCCGCAACTGGTCCGCGCCTCCCCGCCGCTGCACGAACGCCGTCCGATGTGGCCCGGCAGCTACGGCAAGGTCTTCCTCGCCTTCATGTCTTCCGCCCGGCGCGACGCGTACTTGCGCAGAAAGCACAAGGAACCCAGCACGCAACGGCGGATCCTCGCCGAACTCGAGACGATCCGGACGAGCGGAATTG
>NZ_LWSF01000016.1:0-187587 GCF_001651785.1 Amycolatopsis sp. M39 | reverse complement strand
GGCATCGCTGGGCCCGCCTCCCGTCTCGAAGGCCGGCTCGAAGAAGTCGGCCAGGGAGTCCTCGAGGCCGCGCGCGACCTGTCCACCGCAGTGGTCGAGAAACAGGACGACTGACGGGTTCTGCCCGCCATGGCTCTCGAACTTCCCCCACCTGGTCGATAACCCGTACAATTATACGGTATTGTGAACGCCTTAGGCGTCGCGGTTCGTTTGCGCGCACCGGCGAGGGAAGGGGCGAACCGATGGCTGCCGAGAGCGCGGAACACGTCGTGTTGCGCGGCCCGGAGCACCGCACGGTCGGCCGGGTCATGACCATCCTCGAGGCAGTCATCGCCAGCGAACCCGCCGGCCTGCGCCTCGCCGACCTGCCCAGCCTGCTCGACGCGCCGAAGTCCTCGATCCACGGACTGACCAAAGGACTCGTCGCCGCGGGCTACCTGCGCGAAAACCAGGGCCGGTACTTCCAGGGACCGGCAGTGTACGTACTGGCGCTCAACACCAGCCCGATCCCGGCCGCCTATCACCACGCGCTCGAAGTCTTGTCGAAGACCTGGAACGAAACCGCGCTCATGGCCACCTTGGCGGGCGACGCCGTGATCAACGTCGACATCGCCGAAGCGAACCAGGTGATTCGCGCTTCGCCGCCGACGCATGAGCGGCGGCCGATGTGGCCGGGCAGCTCCGGCAAGGTCTTCCTGGCATTCATGGATCCGCGCAGCCGCGATTCCTACCTCAGCCGCAAGCACACGGAGCCCGGCGAACGAGAGCGCATCCTCGCGGAACTGGAAACCATTCGGGAAACAGGCGTCGCGTTCAACCGCGGCGAGTCCGTTCCGGACCTCTACGGCGTCGCCAGCCCGATCACCACCGACGGGCTCGACGTGACACTCGCCGTCGGACTTGCCGGCCCGGCAACGAGAATGGCGGCATCGCTGGACGAAATCGCGGTCAGCGTGCGCGAAACCGCGCAACGGCTTTCGGATTTGGCCGCTGCGCCCTGACCGTCAACTCCCGCTGCGCGCGTCGCTCCAGTCCATACTGTCCTTGCCCTTGTCCTTCAACGAGAAAGTGCACGCTGCCGCCACCACGGAAATGCCTGCGAGCAAGTAGCCGAGAGCCGCGGAGCCCGACGAGGCAAGGACAACCGGGGCCAGGACCGGGGCAAGACCGCCGCCGAGCAAGCCGGTGATCTGGTACGCGACGCCCGAGGCGGTATAGCGGTACCGCGTCGGGAATTGTTCTGGGAGGAACACCGCGACACCGCCGTACGCGAGCCCCGCGATCGCCATCGAACCGCACAATCCCACGATGTACGCCGCGAAGCTCCCGGTATTCAGCAGCGGGAACAGCAGCAGCGCCCACACGACGGCGACGAGATGCGACCCGCCGATCAGGACTCGCCGGGACATGCGGTCCGAGAGCACTGCGCTGAGGCAGGTGAACCCAGCGTAGAAGAACCCCGAAACCATAGTGGCGACAAGGACTTCGTTGCGACTCAGCCCCACGTGGGTCACGCCGTAGTTCGCCACGAAGGATTGCGCGACGTACACCAGCGTCAAGGTCGTCAACGCGACGCCTGCGCTGCGCAGGATCGTGCCCGGCTGCTCTTTGAACGCCTCGAACAACGGGACCGACGCGGCTTTGCCACGGTTGCGATCGGCGACGAAAGCGTCGGTCTCCTCGACTTTGAGCCGGATGTAAAGCGCTACGGCAACCAGGGGAGCGCTCGCCAGGAACGGCACGCGCCATCCCCAGGCGATGAAGGTGTCCGGGTCGACGGCGGAGCTGACGATCAGCAGCGTCAAGGCGGACAATGCGATCGGGATCGAGGCGCCCAGTTGCGGGAACATCGCGTAAAACCCGCGCCTGTTCCTCGGTGCCTGCTCAGTGACCAGCAACGCCGCACCCTGCCACTCGCCGCCGAGCGCAAGCCCTTGAACCGCCCGCAAGAGGATGATCAGAATCGGCGCCGCGACGCCGATCGAAGCCGCCGGCGGAATCAACCCCATGAAGGCCGTGCCCAGCCCGATGCCGAGCACCGTGGCGATCAGCGTGGCGCGTCGGCCGATCCGGTCGCCGAGGTGCCCGAACAGGATCGCGCCGAGCGGCCGGGCCACGAACGCGACCCCCAAGGTCCCGAGCGAGGCCACCGTCGCGGCGGCGCTTCCCAAGGACGGGAAGAAGACCTTCGGGAACACCAGCGCGGCAGCGACGCCGTACAGGCCGAAGTCGTATCCCTCGATGACGGAACCGACCAGGCTCGCGAACGCGAGACGCCGGAACGACCGGCCTCCGTCAGCCGGCGAACCGACCTCCGGTGCGGCACGTTCGGCTATGTCCCTGCCTTCAGAGATCGACATTGATCCTGCCCTTCCTTGGCTGCAGGTCACCTCTGCACAAGAACGAAAGTGCGGCAGTATCGGACGAGCCGTGAACGCCAGCACCAGGAGAACCCGGTGCCCACCACCTTCACTTGTACACGAATGCGAACGTCCGTACGTTATAAAGTACGATCCGACGTGTCAACACACGCCTGCCCGAACCTGAGCGGACCTCGTTCAGAACTCCGGGAGCGGCGAGCACCAAGGCGACAAACGACACTATCGCGCCATATCGGCGCTTCAGGACAGCGCCGTCGGCCACATTCTTGACAGTAGGCGGGCAGGCTCCTTAGCCTATCCACACTACGGAATACACGTACGTTATTACGTACGAAGGAACCTTCCGTCTGCTCAACGCCGACAGAGGAACAGGTGACCGCCCGTGTCTCAGCCTCCCCCGAGCCCGCGCCTTGCGCCGGAAGCCGAACGGGCCATCACGAACAAGGTGTCGCGGCGGATCATCCCGTGCATCCTGGTCGGCTCGCTCGTCGCCTACGTCGACCGGGTCAACATCGGTTACGCGCAGCTCGGCATGGGCGCGGAACTCGGCATCACGGCGGCGTCCTACGGGCTCGCCGCGGCGATCTTCTTCGTCGCTTACTTCATCTTCGAAGTCCCGAGCAACATCCTGCTGGCCCGTTTCGGCTCGCGCCGCTGGTTCGCCCGCATCATGGTCAGCTGGGGCATCGTCACCGTCCTCACCGGCTTCGTGCACAGCACCGAATGGCTCTACGTGGCACGATTCGCGCTCGGCCTCGCGGAAGCCGGGTTCTTCCCCGGCGCCGTCCTCTACATCACGAAGTGGTACCGCGCGCAGGATCGGGCTCGCCCCCTGTCGTACCTGGTGATCGCCCAGCCTGCGGCATACCTCATCGGGGGTGCCACCGCCGGCACCATCCTCGACCACGTGCATTGGCTGGGGCAGTCGCCGTGGCGCTGGATCTTCTTCCTCTCGGGAATCCCCGCGGTAGCAGTCGGGCTGGTAATCCTGAAGTTCTTGCCCGAGCGGCCGGCGGATGCCACCTGGCTCGACGACACGTCCCGCGCGTGGCTCGTCGACGCGGTCGGCGGCGAAGGGGTTTCCGAAGCCCGGCGACACGGTGTTCGCGCTCAACTCGCCGCATTCCGCAACCGCCGTACATTCGTCCTGTGCGCCATCGAGTTCGTCTTTTCGGTCGGATTCTACGGATTCACGCTCTTCGTGCCGCTGATCATCAAGCAGATCAATCCGACATACAGCGCGACGCACATCGGCTTCGAAGCCGCGATCCCTTATCTGTGCGGCATGATCGGCCTGATGACGCTTCCCAGGCTCGGGAGCACACCTGGCCGCTTGCGGTACCTCGGAACAGGGCTGTCCCTCTTCGGAACGATCGGAATCCTCGGCGTCATCCTTCTCCGCGAACAGCCGACGCCGGCGCTGATCAGCCTTTCCCTGGCGGCGCTGGTGAGCTTCCCGTTCATCTCCGTGCTGTGGGCGATCATCACGCATTCGCTGCCCAAGAAGCACGCGACCGTCGCGTTCGCCGCCATCAACTCCGTCGGTGCCTTGGCCGGTTTCGTCGGCCCGTACCTGGTGGGCCAGGGCTCGAGCGGCTCGACCGTCACGTCCGGTCTGCTCACTCCCGCCATCGCCATGTTGCTGTGCACGATCTTCACCGCTGCTTTCAGGATCAAGAACCCGGAGGCTCTTGCGGAGAGCACGTCACAGCCGTCCCGTACTGTCTCCACCTGACGCGAAGGCCCCGGCGAACACGGATCAGCGGATCTCGGTCACCAACTCGGACATCGGCAGCCGTCCGACGGGAATCGCCGATCTGCCGCCGGGTGTCGGCGCGGGGTGCCCGAGGGAAATCGCGGTCCGCACGTGCCAGGGTGGCGCGAGTCGGCACAGTTCGGTGGCATGGTCGACGTTCGCGGCCGGGAAGAACGATACTGGGCAGCTGCCCAGCCTCAGGGAATGGGCTGCGAGCATCATGTTCTGCGCGGCGCGTCCCGCGTCGAACTGGGCATCTTCCCCGCCCGCGGCCTCGTCGACGCCTATCGCGATCACCACCGGCGCAGAAGCGAGATGCGCGGCATAAGCCCCGAGGCGCGAAAGGCTGGCTCGCACGTCGTGGTTGCGGACCACGACGAACCGCCACGGCTGCCGGTTGCGCGCGGAACCAGCCCAGCGACCTGCCTCCAGCACCTGATGCAACTGCTCGTCCCTCACCGGTTCTTCGGTGAACCATCGCGTAGCTCGCAACGACGACAGGTGCGAGACGCCGGTATCGGCCACCTCCATCAGCAGCTCCCTGTTTCATCCGCCCGAGGCGAACATCAGCTCGTGGCTCCCGGACTGTCGTCAAATTCGCAGAGGTGAGATTACCGCCGTCCGCGCAAAGCAGTGGGCTGACCGGTATACCGGTCAGCCCACTGCTTCATTCCCGACGATGCTTACGTTGCCGTGCTTGCGTCCGTCTCGCGCGGGTCGCGGACGACGACCTTGCTGATCCGCGGAAGCGTCTCCGACAGCTGCTGTTCCAGGATCGACTGGATCATGCTCGCGGGCAGGACACAATCTGCGCAGTTCGCGCCCTCGAGCTCGATCGCGAAGACGGCTGATGTCTCGTCCGCTTCCACGACGGAGAGGTCCGCGCCATCGAGCTGCAGCATCGAGCGCAGGTTGGCGACGGCCTCCTCGACAGTTTCGATCACGTTCGGCCTCCCGGTCGGTTTCTGTTCAGCCATCCCGTCAACGGCGGATCTTCTTCGAAACGAACTTGCCTCCGAAGCCGCCCCATCCCGGCTGGAACGCCGAGAAGAACTGCGTGTCACCGCCCGTGACCAGCAGCTGAATGTCATCGATCGACGCGAAGAGAGGAAGACGGGTGTCATCCGCCGCGGTCTCCACGTCGATGCGCAGGTGCTGCACGCTGTTTTCGCCGTAGTACAGCTGATCGATGCCAGTGAACGGCCCCTGCATGACACCGGCGTCTTTCAACCCGCGCGGCGTCAGATAAGCGTGTTCGAGGAGGTAGCGCCGGATGTCGTCGCGGGTGTATCCGGCTTCCGCGAGGGTGCGCGCCGGCTTCATCGACAGGGTGAAGAGAGCCTGGCCGCCGGCGATGAACATCTGGACGGTCGCAGTAGTGAACCCGTTGCAGAGCAACGCCAGGATGCGTTCCGCTCGTCCGTTGGTCACTGCCGGATACGGCCCAGGACAGCTGAAGACCGTCACAAGGCTGTCGTCCGGGCTGAACCCGCGGTCGATGTTGATCGTGCCCAGCGGATTGTCCCGGCGCTCGGCCACGCAGGCCGCGTACTTGTGCCCGCCACCGATCGGATCCATGTCGTTGACGCGAGGGTCCGTGCCGCCGATGTTGCGCACGATCAGCCGCACCGCCCGCCCGATGGCGCCGTTCGCGTGTCCGGAGCCTCCGTGCACGCTGTTGGCAGTGTTGAAGTCCAACTCGTCGACGATCGGGCCGCTGACAATCACCTGCGGCGCGCCCGGGTGAGTCGTGCAGAGGGTTCCGTGCAGGTTGTACTCGGGCTCCAGGAGCGCCTCGAGCGCCGCCAGCACGACCGGCGCGTACTCCGGCTTGCAGCCCGCCATCGCGCATTGGACGGCGATCTGCTCCACCGACGCGATCCCGTAGGTCGGAGGGATCAGCGCCACGACGTCCTGCGGGTCGCGCCCGAGGTAGTCGATGATCTCCTGAACGGCGCGGTCGGCTGGAATCGCGACGGGCAACCCGTCGCTCCAGCCATTCGCCTCGACCAACCGGTTCCATTCTTCTGGCTCGGCCAGTTCGCCGACCGCCGAGGGAGCGACCTCCTTGCCGGCGTCGGGCAGGTTCCCGGCCGGCAGGTCCTGACCGGTGAGCGCGGTTTCGACCAGCTCCCAGTTCTTGTCGACGTCCGACGTGCTGTACTGCTGAACACTGCCTTCCGCCGGCGCGGACTCGATGTAGAGATACAGGTCGGGCATGCCGAGGTTTTTGGCGTGGAACCGCGCCGACGACTCGAACCGGTCGCCGACAATTGTCACCGTCGGCTTTCCGAGTGCTTCGAGATTGATCGCGTCCAGCATCGAAGCCGCAGTGCAGGAGCCACAGAGGCCTTCGCCGTTCACGACCACGTCGACCTGGTCGGCGAAGGACCGAAGAAGGGCGTCCGGAACCGCCTTGGAGATACTCGGTTTCTTCTGCCACACCACCTCGGTCACGCCGAACTCGTTCCGGAGCCGCTCCGCGATGAGCGACATGGCCGGGAACATCGCAGTGCCGTCCGCGCTGCCCCACCCGTCCAGGAACCCGACCCGCAGGCCGCTCAAGCTCGCCGGCCTCAGCGCATAACCGCTGCCGAGGCCCTGCTTGACGACGTTGGGAGTTCGAATCTTCACTGAACCGTCCTTTCCCAGTTCTCAACTCGCAGGAACCCTGCATTCACCGCATCCGGGCAGTGCTCAGCGCGCCCGGCTCCGACAGCCGGCGAGCGACGTTCTGCACCGAATCAGCCATCTCGCTCAACCGTTCGCGCATTCGAAAAGCAGGTCCGGTCAGGCCGACCGCCAGCGCCGCATCGCCGCTAGCTGACAAAACCGGACTGGCGATGCCATAGACGTCCGCGAGCGATTCTCCGCAGTTGATCGCGACCCTTCTTTCCCGAATCACTTCGGCCTCGTCGAGAATGCGCCTGCACTCCGACGCGGCCTGGTGCCGACGGCGCAGGTAGGAGTTGCGACGAGCCGAACTCATGAAGGCGACGAAAACTTTTCCGTAGCTGGCCGGCCACATGGGATTGCGCCGATCGAGCGGCAGAGAGACCCGCACGACTTCCTTCGGTTCAACGACGCTGACGTGCACGAAGAAGTCACCTTTGACGGCTGCGAGAACCGCAGTCTCGCGCCAGGCTTCCGACAGCTCCTGCAACGCACGAACGTACTCCAGCGGGAATCGGTTTTTCGCCCTGGAGAACAACGTCATGGCCGGACCCAGGTGGTATTTCCCGTCTCGCATCTCGAGGTATCCGCAAAACGTCAAGCCGCGCAAGAAACCGAGGGCCGAGGACTTCGCCAGGTCCAACTCCGTCGCCAGATCAATGAACCGCATTCCGGACGGCTCGCTGTCTGCTACCAGTTCGAGCATGCGCATTAAGCGCGTGACCGTGCGATGTTCGGGCGAAGAACCGCAGATATCGGCATCTTCCGGCACTAGCAACCCACCCGGCCTGCTCCCCTTCGACACGTGCACTCGCCCACTTCCTCGTCATCGAGGACGGATGAGTCGCCATCTTCAACTCATCCATATTTACGTACGCATGTACGTAAGCTTGTACAGATTATGAGCAGTCTCGGAGCATGTCAAGCCGCTGACCTCGGGAAACGAGACGGACAAGACCGATTGGATGCGACGTCGCCAGGCATTCGCCTGGTCATGCTGAACGCCAAGTTCGCATAACTGAACGGCATCCGGCATGGCGAACCCCGAAGAGCGCTTTCGCGGGGTACCGAGCGATCTGAGAACACCCCGTCAAGCGACTGTAGCCGGGGCGTGTTTCGATGAATCCGCGCGCAACCGGTCACGATGCGCCGCTCACCGCTCGGCCGGAAGTGCCCTCCGTCGGCGGCGCTGCCGCAGCGGCCTCGAGACGACCCGCAGTCCTCCACCGCCGGAGCACCCGCCGCCACCTGCTGCTCGTAATGCAGCCACATCCGCTGCTCAGCTGTCAACTCGCCCTCTGGCAACGTCGTTTCCAGCACTGGCACCCCATCCGCCCGATGCCTGGCTCAGCACCCGCCGAAGAGACAGCCGGCACCGGCCGTGCCTCCGCAGCGCCCGGTTGGGCAACTCCACAACAAGCAGAAAGCAAGCCGTCTCGTCGTGCGACAGCGCCGAGTCGATCGGTTCCCACGCATGCGCCAGGACGTCCCACAGCAAGAAGATATGGATGGCTTCGGGGCCTTGTACGAGCCGTGCTCGACGCAGACGAGCGAGGTCTAACCGAGTGGGAGCAAGAGCTCAAAAGCGCACTGGCCGATTCCGACGACCCGATCAAGACGCTTGCCAGCAACTCTGAGGTCACCGTCAGGTTCCGAGACGCGAACGGGCTGGGGTGGCACCGGCACCCCAACGGTCAGCTGGAACAATTCCTCTAGCTCTCGCCGCCGGACAACTCCGCCTCCCGCGCCTCCATCACCATCCGGACAACGTTGTCGTTCAGTGGTTCCTCAGCGTCGAGCTGCACCCGCGTTGCGTAGGCAGATGCCTCTTGTCACCAATGCCCGCCAGCTACATCCAATATCAGCACCGACAGCGCAGCTTACGAGTTGTCTTCCAACGAGATCGCGGCCCCTGGGCAGACAGTGGCGGCTTCGCGGACGGTCGCGTGCAGTTCCTCGCCGGGATGCTCGTCGAGCAGGAGCACGATGCCGTCGTCCTCGCGCTGGTCGAACACGTCCGGCGCGAGCAGCACACACGTGCCCGCGCCGCAGCACCTTTCCTCGTCCACAGTGACTTTCATCGGCGTTCGTTCCTTTTCTTCGGCGAAGCGGTGACCGGTGCCTGCCACAGCCCGATCAGGGCGTCGATCAGGCCGGTGGCGGCTTCGTTCCAGCCGGAGCGCGGGGTGGGGGCGTTCTCGGCGAGCGCGCGTTCGCGTTCGGCGGTCAGGTGGACCAGCAGGGTGCGGGTCATGTCGCTGCGTTCGGCGGCCGCTTCGGCGGGGAGGTCGGGCAACCGCTGCTGCAGGCCCTCCACGATCCGGGCCAGCGACGGCGAGGACAGGGACTCGTCGATGACGATCGGCCGGAGCGTCGGATCCGCCATGGCCTGTTCGGCGAACCGGGCGTACCAGGTCGGGCTGCCCAGCGCGGCCAGATGCTCGGCCAGCGGACGCACGAGACAGTCCAGCCAGTCCCGCAACTCCGCGCTCTCGCCGATCTCGGCCAACCTCCGCTGCCGACGCTCTTCGATCGCGGCCGAGTGTTTGCGGGCGATCGCGCGGACCAGGTCGGCTTTGGTGCCGAAGTGGTAGCCGACGGCGGTGTTGTTGCCCTGTCCCGCGGCTTCGCTGACCTGACGGTTGGACACGGCGAGAATCCCGTGCTCGGCGAAAAGCCGCTCCGCCGCGGTCAGGATCAACTCCCGCGTCGCGTGCGCCCGCTCCGCGCGCAACGGCTTGTCGAGATCGTTCATGGGGATCACCATCGCACGGGCAGTTCCCGCAGCCCGCCCACGGCAAGCCCTTCGATCCGCCGCAATTCGGCCGCCGGAACGGCGAGTTCCAGCGACGGCAGCATCCGCAGCAGCACTTCGAGCGCGACCTGGAGTTCGGTGCGGGCCAACGGCTGGCCCAGACAGGCGTGCGCGCCGGCGCCGAACGCCAAGTGCGGGTTCGGGCTGCGCCGCAGGTCCATGTCCGACGCGGCCGCGAAGGCGGTGTCGTCGCGGTTGGCCGCGGCCATGCTGCACATCGCGGTCGTGCCGCCGGGCAGCACTGTTCCGGCGACCTCGAAATCCTCGGTGAGATAGCGGGACATGCCCACGCCCGCGTTGGCGTCCAGCCGCAGCGTTTCCTCCACCGCGGTGCGCACCAGCGACGGGTCGGCGAGCAGTTCCTCCCAGCGGGTGCGGTCGGCCAGCAGCATCGCGACCATCTTCGCGATCATGTTCGCCGTCGTCTCGTGCCCCGCGATCAGCAGCCCGATCCCGGTTGCGGTCAGCAGCGCGTCGGACCAGTGCTCGCCGTCCGCATCGGTGTCCGTGATCAGCGCGCTGAGCAGATCCTCTCCCGGCTCCGCGCGTTTCTCGGCGATGTGGGCACCCATGTACCGCCCGAAATCCGCCTGCGCGGCGTCGAATTCCTCTTGCGTGTAGCGAGTCATGCTGAGCATGACGTCCGACCAGTGCGCGAACCGGTCGCGATCGGCGTCCGGGACGCCGAGCATGTCGCAGATGACCCACACCGGCAGCGGAAACGCCAGCCCCGCCTTGAGATCCGCCGGACCGCCCTTCGCGACCATCTCCCCGACAAGCTGCTCCGCCATCGCCGCGATCCCCGGCCGCAGCGCGTTCATCCGCTTCGCGGTGAACCACTTCCCGATCATCCGCCGCCAGTTCAGATGCGCCGCGCCGTGCTGCGGGATCACCGTCGCCATCTCGCTGTTGAACACCCCGCCGCTCTCCGTGTCCGCGACCCGCGCCGCGTCGTCGGCCGGGGTCGGACGCGTGAACCGGCGATCCGAGAGCACGGTTTTCACATCGGCGTAGCGGGTGATCAACGCCGCCTCGTCCCCGCTCGCCAACGCGACCCGCGCGACCGGACACCCCGCCCGCAGCTCGGCCCACTCCGCAGGCGGCGCCAACGCCCCCGGCTGCTCGAACGGAAACCGCGGCACCTGCTCCACGTCGCTTTCGGGCATCCCAACCTCCTGCTCGCAACCGGCAACCCCGGCGATCATGGCCAACCCGCGAGATTAAGTCAATCGCCTGACTTAATGGCGAGGTCTTCGGCGGCCCGCGCACCGATGACCTACACCGGTTCCGTCATCCGACGGGCGCACGCGCCGGGGGCCGCTCCGTACGGTCGAAGCACAGATTCGACCCGGTTCAGGAGTGTTCCCGATGATCAGCAGGAGAATGTTTTCGCAGGCAGTCGCCGCGGGGGTGGCGACGGCCTCGCTTGCCGCGTGTTCAGCGCGGACCGCGGCGGCGCCGGCGGTTCCCGCTGGCGGGCACACATCGTTCGGCCCGCTCAAGCAGGTGCGGGCCGGCGTGCTGAACATCGGGTACGCCGAAGCCGGTCCGGCGGACGGGCCGGTGGTCATCCTGCTCCACGGCTGGCCCTACGACATCCACAGCTACGTGGACGTGGCGCCCGCCCTCGCCAAGGACGGCTATCGCGTGATCGTGCCTTACCTGCGCGGCTACGGGACTACGGCGTTTCTCTCCGGCGGCACCGTCCGCAATGGACAGCAGTCGGCCGTGGCCTCGGACATCATCGCGTTGATGGATGCGCTGAAGATCCCGAGAGCGGTGTTCGGCGGGTTCGACTGGGGTTCGCGCACCGTCGCCGTGCTCGCCGCGCTGTGGCCGGAGCGGGTGAAGGCACAGGTGCTCGTGAGCGGGTACCTCATCACGAATGTCAAAGCACAGCAGCAGCCGCTGCCGCCCGCGGCCGAACTCGGCTGGTGGTACCAGTACTACTTCGCCACCGAGCGCGGCGTGCTCGGGTACACGCGCAACCGCGACGAGTTCAACCGGCTGATCTGGAAAACCGTCTCGCCGGCCTGGCACTTCGACGACGCCGCCTATCAGCGCACGGCCCAGTCCTTCGCGAACCCCGACCACGTGGCGATCGTCGTGCACAACTACCGCTGGCGGCTCGGGCTGGCCGACGGCGAACCGCAGTACGGCAAGCTGGAGGAGAAGCTCTTCGCCGGCCCGGTGCTGACCCCGCCGACGATCACGCTGGCCAGCGATTTCGACGGCGCGGCGGCGAACGGCGCGGCGTACCGGGCGAAGTTCTCCGGCAGGTACGACCACCGGGTGCTCAACGGCATCGGCCACAACGTGCCGCAGGAGGCGCCCGCCGAGTTCGCGCAGGCGATCCGGGACGTCGACCGGTTCTGAAGCGTCCGCGCAGCCGCCCCGGACAGGCGAGGGCTCGCCTGTCCGGGGGCTGTGCGGGGTTCAGCCGGGAATCACGTCGAGGGTGTCCGGGTGCGGGCCGGTCCGCCCCGCTTCCCCGCGGTCCAGCGCGTCCAGTCGCGCGCGCTCGGCCGGGGACAGCGTGAACTCCGTCGCGGCCAGGTTTTCCGCCAGCCGGGCGCGGTTCGCCGATTTCGGGAACACCACGTCGCCGCGGTCCAGATGCCAGCGAAGCACCACCTGCGACGGCGTCCGGCCGCGCTCGCGGGCGATCGAGGCGACCGCGGGATCGGTCAGCACGGCGCCGCGCGCGAGCGGCGACCAGCCCTCCACGAGCGCCCCGTGCCGGCGGGTCGCCGCGCGCACGGTCTCGTTGGCGAAATAGGGATGGACCTCGATCTGGTTCACCACCGGCGCGACCGCGGTTTCCGCGACGATCCGGTCGAGGTGCGCGGGCTGGAAGTTCGACACCCCGATCGAGGTCGTCAGCCCCTCCTCGCGCAGTTCGATCAGCGCCTGCCAGGTCGAGACGTAATCCCCGCCGCAGAGGGTCGGCAGCGGCCAGTGGACGAGGAACAGGTCCACCCGGTCGAGGCCGAGTTTCTCCAGCGACTCCGCCAGGGACGCCTTCGCTTTGGCCGGTTCGTGAAAGCCGTTGTGCAGTTTCGTCGTCACGTACAGCTCGTCCCGCGCGAGGCCGGAGCGGGCCAGCGCCCGGCCCACCCCGGCTTCGTTGTGATAGAGCTGCGCGGTGTCGACGTGCCGGTAGCCCAGTTCCAGCGCGGCGCCGACGACCTGCGCGGTTTCGCCGTCCGGGACGAACAGCACGCCGAGGCCGAGCTGCGGGATGTCCGTCCCGTCGGACAGTTTCATCGCGCGGCGAGCAGCAGTTTGCCCGACGTGCGCCGCGATTCGATGTCGCGGTGCGCCTGTTCCGCGTCCCGCAACGGGTAGCGGCGGCTCACGTCGACGCGCAGCTGCCCCTCGCGGATCTTCCCGAACAGGTCGGCGGTGTGCCGCAGCAGCAACTCCCGCGTCGCGATGTGATCGGCGTACACCGCGTAGGTGAGCTTGACGCTCTTGGGCAGATCGAGCATCCGCACGGTCGGGATGTCGCCGTTGAGCGGCCCGAAGTAGACCAGCGTCCCCGACCGGCGCAGCACCTCCAGCGAGGACTGGAACGTCGCCGAACCGCCGCCGTCGAAGACCGCGTGCACGCCTTCGCCGCCGGTCAGGTCCAGGACGCGCTCGACGAAGTCGCCGCCGGAGGACACCAGCACGTCGTCCGCGCCGGCCTCCTTCGCCGCGGCGGTTTTCTCCTCCCGCGACACCAGGCCGATCACCCGCGCCCCGCGCAGTTTCAGCAGCTGCGTCACGGTGCGCCCGACCCCGCCCGCGGCCGAGTGCACCAGCGCGATCTCGCCCGCCGCCAGCGGCGCGGACTCGGTGACGAAGTGGTGCGCGGTGAGGCCTTGCATCATCGTCGCGGCCGCGACCTCGCTCGGGATGTCGTCCGGCACCGGCACCGCCCGCGCCGCGGGAACCGCCACCCGCTCGGCGTAGCTGCCGTAGACGCCGACCCAGGCCACCCGGTCGCCGGCCGCGAAATCCGTCACCCCCTCGCCCAGTGCGGAAATCCGGCCCGCCCCTTCGACCCCGGGAATCAGCGGGGGCTGCCCGGCGAGGCCGAACCCCGCCCGGGACCCGGTGTCCATGAAATTGACCCCGGCGAACTCGACGTCCACCAGCACTTCCCCGGCGGCCGGTTCCGGATCGGGCCACTCGCGGTACCGCAATACTTCCGGCCCGCCGTATTCTTCCACTGCTACTGCGTGCATTTCCTCGTCCCTCGTGAGTTTTCGGTCAGGCCTGGAGCAGGGTCGCGGCGTAGGCCGGGTCCGGGTAGTCCCGCCACGCAGCGATCTTGCCGCCGGACAGTTCGCAGCCAGCCATGGTGCGAATCGGCGCGAGCTTCCCGCCGGGCGGCGCCAGCCCGTGGACCTGCTCCGCGATCACCGCGACGACCGCGTCCCGCCCGCGCACCGGCTCGTCACCGCAAGCGGCGAAAACGACGTCCTCGGCGAGGAACGGCGCGAGCGCCCCGGCGTCTTTCTTCGAAAGAGTCTCGGCGAATTCCCGGCCCAGCTTGTCATTGCCGGCCGGACCCATGGCGAACTTCTCCTGTCTCGGCAAGAGTTCCTGGCATCCGCCCGTTTCGGACGGCACCTCAGCGAGGATAGAAATCCAATTTTGGACCTGCAAGTCCAGAACGACGGCGGAAGCCGTCGGGTAGGTCACGGAATGAACCGCCGCCGCGAGAGAACCGCCCCGACGACCGAGAAACCGCTCGGCCTCGGGCGCGCCATCTCGCGCACTGACCGGCCTCACTGCCGAGCTGGTCGGGCAGAAGGAAGGACTGGGCAAGCGGGTCGGACGCAAGCGCGCACTGGACGAGCGGCGCGCCTCGTGTTTGGCCGCTCAAGAACGTACGGCGGCGAAAATCGTCGAAGAAGCCGAGCGATGCGGCGAAGGCCCAGACCCGAGCCGCCGAGTTCGCGGTGAACGTCGCAACCCAGCAGCGAAGCGAGCCGAGGGCGAGGAACGTCGAGCCGCCGGCCGTGTCCTCTTCGTGGCAAGCCGGAATTCGACGACCGCACGCGGCGCGTGTCACGAGCCGAGGAGGCGATCAAGCAGCGGAACTCCGCAGAAGTCTTCCTCGCCGTCTGCGCCCGGGACCAGCCGGGCTTCGTGGCCCCCGAAGCCGCATACGCCGCATGGCGGGAAGCACGCGCGGTTCTCGAATCCGGTGCCCCGGCACTCGAAATCGAAGCGCTCGCCCGGTTCGACGGCTGCCGATCGCGCGGGACCGCATCAGGTATCCAGGCGACGGCACTGGCCTTCCTTGTCACGACACACGAGTGCGGCCGCCGGGAGGGACCTGCTCCGGCCCCTCCCGACAGCGCCCGAGGGTCAGGACTTGGGCAGCGTCACGCCGTACCTCTTCGCCGACAGCGTGGCCGGGAAGAAGCACGAGGTCTGGGTGTCTCCGCCGGAGAGGGTGCCGAGGCCCTTGCCCCCGTCGTAGGCCGGACCGCCGGAGTCTCCGTGGTCGGAGTGCGCGGTCGTGCAGAACTCGTGGTAGACCGTGTAGCCCTCCGCTTCGAAGGTGTAGTCGACCTTGGTGACCTTGCCCGACGTCACGCCGGAGGTGATCCCGGCGCGCTTCATCTGCTCGCCCACCGTCGCGTCGGCGAACTCGGTGATCTTGGTGCCGTCGTTGATCTCGCTCGGTCCCTCGCCCGAAGCGTTCTCCACGAGCATGTTGTCTTCGTCGGGGAACACCGCGTCGACGGTCTTGCCGTCATTCCACGGACCGCCGCCGCCGAGTTTCTCGCAGTGGCCGGCGGAAAGGAGCAGCTTCTTGCCGTCCTTCTCCACGTTGAACCCGTTGGAACAGGACGCTTGGCCGTTGCTGATCTGGTCGCCGCCCTTGATGAACAACGACATGGCGCCGGGATGGTGTTCGACGCGGACCATGTCGCCGTGCTGGCGGGCGGTCTCCAGCAGCGCGTCCTTCTCCGCCTTCGGGGTGGCGTCGTAGACGTCGACGACGACCTGGTTGCGGGCGAGATCGAGGCCCCAGCCGGCGCTGGGCACACCGCCGGTGGCGTCCAGCTGCTGTTTCACCGAGCCGAGCTGGCCCAGGCTGTACTTCACCACCCTCGCGTTCAGGCCGGAAGCGCGCACCTTGGCCGCGTCGGCGTTGTTCAGCACGGTGACGACCGAAGCGCCACTGTCGTCGAGGTAGTGCCCGCCGGTGGCGGAACCGAGGCTGTTCATGACCGCGGCCGGTGTCGCCGCCGCGGACGCGGCGGGCACGGTGGTCATGGCGAGGGCCAGCGCGCCGAACGAGCCGACGGCGAGAGCGCTCAGCCTGAAACGTGTCGATCGCATGTGTTTCCTCCTGCGCGGAACGGGAGAGAAAGGACGTGCACCGGATGGGGAGTCCGCATCCGGGCCTCCGGATCCGGTGCCGGGCTCGGCTAGCTGCGGAGGCATCCCCTCCCTGGGGCGTCGGGTGACCGGACCGCGGCCATCGGCGGTCCGGGCCGTCTCGTCGTCGAAACGGAACGTGATCAACCTCAGGTTCGTGATTCTCGAACAGATTCGGGCAAGGGCGACACCGACGAAGGTAGGTTCACGTTTGTCGCAATCCCGCACCCGGACGGCGCAGCGGCGGTGCCGGACGCGGCGCGCCCAGCCCGGCCGGCCGGGCTGGGCGTGTGTCCACTTGGGACGAACGCTTCCGTGTCCGGCAGCGGTGTCGCCGAGCACGACACCACCGTCGCCGAAGGCCCGGAACTACCCGTCGACGCTGCCGGAGCACCCGTCGCGCTCCGAACCCGAATATCGAAAGCGTCGATGCGACAGAAATCAGCGGCGAAATCGCCGCCCGCGAAGTCCTGGAGCCACCATCACGGCGAGTTCGCCCTGCCAGGACGAGCTTCGGCGCAGGCGGCGGAGCGCACTGGGCCGTTCGGGCCCTGCTGCCGCAGGCATTTCTGCCGTGGCGGACGCGGCCGGGAGTCGGCGACCCTGCCCTTGTCATGTTCGACAGGGCTTGAGAAAGGACAGCGCTGGTGCGCCGGACAACGAGATGGTGTGCCGTGGCGGCTATGGTCGCGACCACGACACTGACCGGAGTGACGGCCGCTTCGGCCGCGGACACGATGAACTGGGTCTACCGGGCGTACGGCTCGACCGTGGACAAGGCGGTGGCGGCCGTCCAAGCGTTGAAGGCGACATACGGCGGAACCCGCTGCGCTGGCGTCTCCGCCGGAGGAACCCCGATCGGATTCGGCTACGAGGCAGGCATGTCGTGCCAGATCCCCACGTTCAGCACCCAGAACATGCTCTACTGGAGCTTCGGAGCCAGCGGCAACACCGCGGACTCCGCGGAAGCCGCCGCACTCGAGATCGCCCGCAAGTCCGGCGGGCCCGGCACCACGATGTGCTCCGCGTTCGGCGACTCGATCACCGTCGACGGCGGCTTCATGATGTCCATCAGGTGCTACGTGCCCAAGATCGACGTCGACCAGTACCTGCTCTGGCCTTACCTCGGCGCGGGCACCACCATCGACTCGGCGATGAACTCCGCGGTCGCCGGCCTCGGCTCCGGCGACCGCTTCTGCACCGGCGGCCGAGCCACCCCCACCCAGGACGGCAACTGGAAGACCGGGATCCAGTGCTACACGCCGAAATAGCCCGCCCATGACGCCGCCCGCCGCGCCGGTTCTTCCGGATAGCGGCGGCCGCCGCGGTCCCGGGCGCCGGGGCCTGGCGATCAACTCGATCAGCGACTGCCCGTACGGCACGGTCTGGCTGTCCTACGACCTCAACGCGTCCGACGCGCACCCCGTTCATCCCCGGCTGCGGCAAGTTCGAGCTTCCGCCGACGCCGGCACCGAGCGACGGCCGTTTGCTGGCGTGTTGTGGTCAGGGTTGCTCCGGCCTGGCCACAACACTTCGCTTCCGCGATGATCCGCGCACTTGTATCGGGGAACCACGATGCTGCCGAACGACACCCGAGAAACGACGCCGGGAGACCGTTGTCGCGAACCGCCGGCACCGCACGTCATCACCGGCCCTGGGCCGCGGCCAGAGCGGTGCCGGGGTGTCGAACGGAGCGATACCTGAACAGCTCGACGGCCGGTTTTCTGTTTCGGGTCGAACCGCGGGCCAAGAGCCTCGTGGTGCCGAACTGGCAGCACCTGGGACTGGGCACGACGACGGTTTCGCACTATGCCGCAAGCTCCCCGAGCACGGGGACACCCGGCGCGCGGACTGACCGCACTTGATCAGCGAGAACCGGGCGTGGAGCACTTCGCGGCCCCGACCGGGGCCCGCCGGTCGTCGCGTCTGGCGATTCACCGGACGGCAGCAGCCAGCTCCCCGCGCGAGGTGAGCTTGAGTTTCCGCAGCACGCTGGCAACATGCTGCTCCACCGTACGGCGGGAAAGGAACAGCACCTCGGCGATCTCCCGATTCGTATGCCCGTCCGCCAGAAGCCGCGCGACGTCCTGCTCGCGCGGTGACAGTTCGTTGCCATAACCCCGTCTGCCGCGCCGAGACGGGGTTATGGCTCCAGTCGCGCGGTGGGTGTGGCGGCAGCGGGCGGCGGCCCGGGTAGCGCCTAGGCGGGCGAATTCCTCTGCCAGGGCCGGGAAAGCCTCGGCGGCCCCCGGTTCGCCCATCGTCAGCTTGCTGCGCGCGAGCTGTTCTCTGGCCAAAGCAGCCGGATACGGGGCGGGCAGCCGGTCGTAGCCGTCGCTTGCTTCGCGGAAGAACTTCGCTGCGCGCGCGTGGTCGTGACGATGCGCGGAAAGGACGCCGTGGCAAAAGAGCAGCGAGACGGCCGCCAGCGGTGCGTCGAGGTCGCGGATCTTCTGTACGGCCTCGGCGACCAGCGCGGCGGCGGCTCCGATGCGGCCGATGCGGCAGTACGACTCGACGGCGACCGGCAGCAGCTCGCCGGACCAGGACCAGGCTCCTTTGGCGCGCAACAGTTCCAGCCCGAGGTCCGCGCGGGCCACGGCAGCCTCGTCGTCGGAGTGCGACAGCAGCATGCCCGCGATTCCGGCGTGCGCGGCGAGCACCACGGGGGTCACCGCGTTCTCCGGTTCGTCGGGGCCGACCGCGGCGAAATGGGCGGTGGCCCGGTCCCATTCCCCCCTCGCGGTCGCCAGCAGTCCCAGCACCAGGGAAAGCTCGCCGCTCATCGGCAGCAGTTGCCGGTATTCGGCCAGCAGCGAGCGGGCCTTCTCGTCGAGCCCGTTCCAGCGGCCGGTGAGCCAGTCGGTGTGGACGCCGGTGGAGCGTGCGATGCCGATCAGGTACGGCGCGCCGCAGTTCGAGGCGAGTTCGATCGCGCTGCGCACCATGCTGCCCGCGCGCCGGTGGTGGCCGATCCACGCACACGCGTCGGCGACGTTGGCGTGCAACCGGGCCAGCTGGCGTTGCTGTTCGGCCGACGAGACCGCGGTCGGGACGGCGTCCATCGCCGCCAGCGCGCCGGGGTCGCCGATCTGGAGCCGGGACGGGAGGCAGTTCGCCAGGAGGGTCAGCACGAGGGTGCGATCGGTCGTGTTCGCGACGACCTCGTCCACCCGGGCGAGCCAGCGCAGGTGCTCGGCGACCGGGGTGGCCCCGAACCACGGCTGGCCCAGCACCGCTATGCCGCGGCCGGCGAGATCGGGCCGGTGGCCGAGCTCGTGCACGGCGAGCTCGATCTGGGTGCGGGCCGCCTCGATGCCGCCGGCCTGGCGGATCAGCAGCAGCCCGCGGCTGAGCCGGATCTGCCCGCGGTGCGTGCGGGACAGCCGGTCGTCGGACAGCAGCCGTTCCAGCGCGCCCGCCACCTCGTGCTGGGCGGTGCCGTAGTTCGCCAGCTCGCTCAGCTTCACCGCCATCCGGTCCACATCGGAGGAATCGAGTCCCGGTTCCGACAGCAGGGTGCAGAGCAGTTCGGTCGCGGTCGAGAGATCGCCGGCCGAGGTCGCGGCGTCCGCGGCGGCCTCTCCGTAGCGCCGCGCGTCGGCTACCGCGCCTGCCTTTCGGCTGTGCTGGGCCAATCGCGCCAGCGGCACGGGATTCTGTCGGCAGAGCACGGAAACCGCGCGCCGGTGCAGTTCTTGCCGATGGGGGCCGGGGATGGCGTCGTACACCGCCTGTCGCGCGAGCGTGTGCCGGAAGCCGTAGTGGAAATCCGCCAGTTCGACCAGTGCGTGCCGTTCGAGCGCGAGTACGAGCGCTTGTCTGGCCCGCGGTGGCGGCAGCCCCGCCACCGCGCCGAGGAGTTGCGCGGATGCGGGCGCGCCGAATACTGCGGCGGTCTCGGTGATCCGTCTCGCGGGTGCCGGAAGACCGGAAAGCTGTTCGAGCGCGGCTTCGCGGAGCCGCGCGGGCACAGCGACGCTGTCGAGGACACGGCGCGCGGTCATGCGGTCGGCGTGCGCGGCGGACTGCGCGTCCAGCGTGCGCACGGTTTCCTCGATGACGAACGGAATGCCGGCGGTGCGCTCGTGCACCAACGCGGCGAACTCGGCGGACACGCTGCCGCCGAGCAGTTCGCCGGCGAGCAGCCGAGTCTGTTCGGCGTCGAGGGGACGCAGTTCCAGCACCAGATTCGTCACGCCGGCCGCGGGCCGGAAGGCGCTGCCGAGCGGGACGCCGCCCGGGGCCTCCGCTCTGCGGCAGGTCAGAAGCAGGCTCGTGTCCCTCGGCGGCTCGGCCAGGAGAAACCGCAGCAGCCGGCGCGACCCGTCGTCGCACCAGTGCAGGTCTTCGACCACCAGCAGCACCGGTCCGAGCGCGTCGAGGACTTCGCGGACCGCGCGGAAGAGCCGGTGCTGGTCGGCTCGGCGATCGCCCAGCGAGGCCGGGGCCGGGGGAAGGTGCGCGCCGAGTTCGGGCAGGTACGGGCGGAGCGCACCGGTGACGCCGTTGAGCGGTCGCGCGTCGGGCAGGTACCGGTCGGCGTCGCGCAGCGCTTCGAGCACCGCGCCGTGCGGGAACGGCTCGCGCATCGCCTGCCCGCCCCCGGCGAGGACCCGGCGCCCGGTCAGCTCGCGGTGCCGGAGCAATTCCGTGACCAGCCGGGTCTTTCCGACGCCCGCCTCGCCCTCGACCAGCACGACCGACGGCGGCCGGGTGCTGGCCGCGACCAGCGAGCGCAGTTCCTCGGCCCGGCCGACGAGCACGGTGGCGCCCGCCGCGGCGTCGTCGCGCACCATGGCCTCCCGATCCCGGAAAAAGCGGCACAGCACCCAAACCATCCTTCTCGTGTGAACGGAGTTTAGGTCGCGCCGCGTGCGCACGGAACCCGCACGGCCGGTTACCGGACTTTCGTAGGACCGGCGGCCGCGGGCCAATAGTTACGTAGTCCTACGGACCGCAGCCTCGCTTGTTCGGACCGGGCGGGCAGCCGAAGAGTGGTGGCTCTGTGGCTCTCCGTCACAGGAAATCGAGAAGTTTCGGGGTGAGTTCCAGATGCGCGGAAAGGCAACGACGGCTTTGGCGCTCGCCGTGTTCGGCGCGGCGGCGCTGGGCACGGCGGGCGTGGCACAGGCGGCCGAAGGCACCGTGGTAGCGGCGAAACACCACTATGGCGACCAATACATCGTGGCGCTCAAGGACGCTTACGGCGGGCAATCCTCGGCGGCTTCGCTCACGCAGCGTTACGGCGGCGAAGTCCGCTCGACTTACTCGGTCGCGCTCCGCGGGTTCTCCGTGCGCGGGATGACCGACCGGCAGGCGCGCCGGCTCGCCGCCGATCCGGCCGTGCGCACCGTCTACGAGGACGGCACCGCCAGGATCGCCGGCAGCCAGCAGAACCCGACCTGGGGCCTCGACCGGATCGACCAGAAAAACCTGCCGCTCGACCACGCGTACGCCTACCCCAACACCGGCGAAGGCGTCACCGCCTACGACCTCGACACCGGGATCAAGCCGGACAACCCGGAGTACGAGGGCCGCGCGAGCGTCGGCAAGGACTTCGTCGGCGGCGACGGCATCGACTGCAACGGGCACGGTTCGCACACCGCGGGCACGATCGGCAGCAAGACCTACGGCGTGGCGAAGAAGGCGAAGATCGTCGCGCTCAAGGTGCTCGGCAACGACTGTTCCGGCAACGGCCCGGACTCCGCGGCGGTGGACGCGATCGAGTGGGTCACCGCGAACGCGGCCAAGCCCGCCGTGGCGAACATGAGCCTGACCATGGACCAGGTCGGGGTCGGCGACGACGCGATCAAGAAGTCCATCGCTTCCGGCGTGGTCTACTCCGTCGCCGCCGGGAACTCCTCGACCGACGCGTGCGGCACCAGCCCGGCCCGCGTGCCGGAGGCGATCACGGTGAACGCCTCCGACGAGAACGACAACCGGGCGTCGTTCTCGAACTACGGTTCCTGCACCGACATTTTCGCGCCCGGCAACAACATCACGTCCCTCGGGCTGTCCAGCGGCAGCACCGCGAACATGAGCGGGACGTCGATGGCCACGCCGCACGTCACCGGCGCGGCAGCGCTCTACCTCGCCGCCAACCCGGGCGCCACCGCGCAGCAGACGCAAGACGCCCTGGTGTCCGGCGCGGTCGGCGGCGTGATCAAGAACGCGGGCAGCGGTTCGCCGAACAAACTGCTGAATGTCTCCTTCATCGGCGGCACCGGGCCCGCCCCGAAGTGCGGCGTCAAGTCGAACACCACGCCGGTGGCCATTCCGGACGCCGGCGCCGCGGTGACCAGTTCGGTGACCCAGGACAGCTGCGACGGCAAGGCCTCGGCGACCCTCCCGGTGAAGGTGGACATCGCCCACACCTACACCGCGGACCTCGCGGCAGACCTCGTCGGCCCGAGCGGAAAGGTGTACTCGCTGCGCAAGTCCGGCGGGATCGGCGAGGCGGCCGGCGTGCACACCACCTACACCGTGGACGCCTCCGCGGAAGCGGCGAACGGAACGTGGAAGCTGAGCGTCAAGGACGTCAACCGGTTCGACACCGGTTCGATCGAGGGATTCTCGATCACCTTCTGACCCGGGGAGACGGTGCGCCGCGGTCCGGCTGGCCGCGGCGCACCGTGCGGTCACCGGACGGTGAGGGTGTAGGTGGCGCTGCCGCTCTTGCCGTTTCCGTCGGTGGCGGTGACGGTGATCGGGTAGGTGCCCGCCTGGAAGGGCGCGACCACCTGCATCGTCGAGCTGCCGCCGGAGGAAACGGCCTGCGGGTTGAAGAACGGGGCGATCGGCAGCCCGGAACCGGAGGCGGACAGCTTGAGCGAGCCCGTCCCGCCGGTCGCCGACACGGTCACGCTGCTGAACGAACCCGCTCCGGCCGAGCCGCTTCCGGGCGTCACGGCGACCTTGACGTCACCGGCCGGGGCGCCCCTGCCGACGGTGAGCGTGAGCTTCGCGGTGGCGGTGTCCGTGGCGCCCTTGCCGGAAATCGTGACCGGGTAAGAGCCTTCGGGGGTGCTGGCCGCGGTTTCGATGGTCAGCTTGGCGGTGCCGCCCGAAGTGATGCCGGCGGGCTGGAAGGTCGCTTTCGCGCCGCTGGGGAGCCCGGACGCGGTGAGATCGACCTTTTCGGCGCCGTTCTCGCCTGCCTGGCTGGTGACCGTGGCCGAGATGTACTTGCCCGGGTCGACCTGGACCGAACCCGGGCTGACGCCGAGGGAGAAGCTGTCGTTGCCGACGTTCCCGATCTGCTCGGCGACCCAGTCGCCCATGTCGTTGTTGAGCCTGCCGTAGACGCTGTACCACTTGAAGTCGCTGCGGCTCCACGAAGCGACGCCGACCACCTTGCCGTCCACGATCAGCGGGCCGCCGCTGTCGCCGGGCAGGATCGTCGGGTCGCCGTTGGAGTAGCCGGCGCAGATCATCGTGGCGTCCTGGAAACCGGCCCCGACGCCCTGGCAGTTCGAGCCCTCGCGGATCGGCAGCGTCGCTTTGTCGACGGTGACGTCCCGCGAGTCGTCGTTGAAGTCCTTCTTGCCGTAACCGACGCCGACGCCGTTCTTGCCGGGCTGGTTGAGCTCGGTGTCCGCGGAGGTGGCCACCTTGGCGTACTGGCCGTTCGGCACCGGGATGTCCGCGTCCGTGGTCACGATCGCGACGTCGTAGCCCTGGTCGAAGTTCACGTATTTGGGGTGGGTCTCGTAACTGACGACGCCGAGCCGGGTGCCGCCGCCCGCGTTCAGGTCGTCGAGGCCGTACAGGAACGTCTTCTTGCCCTCGGAGGCCTTGCAGTGCGCCGCGATGAGGATCTTGCGCGGCGCGACGACCGAGCCGGTGCAGGTCTGGCCCTGCGGACGCGGGCCGCCCTCGCGCAGCCCGGCGATGATGAACGGGAACTCCGCGACCGAACTGTCCTGCCCGTGGTAGAACTGCGGCCGCATGGCGGGCGGGATGTGCGCGTCTCCGGTCGGGGCCACCGCGGCGGCGTTCGGAGCCGGGTGTGCCGGGTGTGCCGGTTGTGCCGGTTGTGCCGGTTGTGCCGCTTGGGCCGTGCCGTCGAGCAGCGGTGCGGAGAGGACGGCCAGCCCGGCGGCCAGCAAGCCCAGTGTCCGGTGGGGTCTCTTCACAGCGGTTTCCTTTCCTAGGACTGGAAAGTCACCTTCCGGTGCCCGGCCGCGCGGTCGCAATCCGGGAACCGGACCGTAGGGGTACGGATCTATCTCCGCTCCGGCCGCTCGAAGCACGGGGTCGTGAAGCACTCCGCCGCAGCGGTTCGGTGTTCCGGAATGCGAGGAATATTCCCGCGGACCCTCGATTCCGCTCTGCCGAGCCTCAGCAATCCGCAAGTTTCCCGCCGCCGGCCCCGGACCGGCCTAGAGCGGCGGCATCGGACCATGAGGGAGAACAGCGGGCCAACGGGGGGAATCATGCGGGAAGCATTCGTCATCCTGGGTGGGGTCGTCATCGTTCTGCTCGCAGCGGGGCTGATCTCGGCCTCGAAGGATATCGGCCGCAGGGGGCAGCCGAGCGCCGCGGGCCGCCCGGGCAAGCGGGACGGGGCGGCTCCCAGCGCGGCTACCTGAGGTCCAGGACCGGCGGCCGCGAACGGAAATCGCGAAAACGAGGGGGAGTGCGGCGCACTCGCGTCATTCCCTCCCGGCGCGGACGATCGCCGGGGACGGGCGAACACGACCTCGCGGCCGCCGGGCAGCCGCACCAGCCGGTGGAGGCCGGGCCGTCGTGCCAGGAAGCGAAAGCGATCATGATCGGGTCTCGGTTGCCGGCGAGCGGAAGGAGACTGCAAGCGGCCGGGAAAGAAACTGTCACGACACGAAAAGCGCCGCGTTCATGCGATCGGCTGGGCGTTTTTCACCATGCCGAGATCCATTGTTGCGCATGGGGGGTCATCGTGAGATCGCTCGGTTCCGCCGTCCCGGTAATCAATGGGGAAACGTCCTCCGGGTCCGGTAGGTTGCCGGACGTCTCGGTGCGCCGGGAACGACGGCCCGTGAGATTGGGTCCGGTACGAGGGGAATCAGACGCACCAGGGTTTTGTCCTGTCCATCGGCCGGGCGGCCGTGGCGATCGCCGCTGTCGCCGGACTGGCGGCGTGTTCGTCGGAGACCGCCGCGCGCGCCGAGGTGTTCGGTGCGGCCGGGTATCGCGGCATCGCCGCGAGGATGGCCGAGGAAGCGGCTCTCGCCACCGGGAAGCTCGCCAGCGCGCCGGTGTCCGCGCTGGAGGGCTGCACGGTCCTGAGCTGGCAGGGCGGTCCTGCGCTGGGCCAGGCCCAGCTGGCGGCCGACTCCGCGCTGGCGAGTGCCGGCCTGGCGGGCAAGCGGGAGGAGCGCGACAAGGCGTTCGCCGCGGCAGGCGGCGCGTCGTTCGGCAAGAACGGCTTGCACGAGCTGGGCGCGCCGCCCGACGCCAGGACCGCGGAGGGCATCGGCGTCGGATCGCCGCTGGCCGACCTGCACAAGGCGTACGACGCGCGCGGTCTGAAGCTCGGCGCGGCCGGGCGGTTCGAGCCGCCCGTCGCGGAGAAGCCGGGCTGGCGCTTCGAGTTCACTCCCGCGGCCGACGGCACGGTCGGCGGAGTGGCGATCTCCGACGGCGTCGTGAAATGCCGGTGACGTCCCGCGCGCTTTTGAGTCCATAGTGGAGGGATGAACGCCTCCTCGCCGCCCTGGGCGAGGAGGCCTTCGCTTTCACACCGCGGGGCTGCTCCCCCGCCGCCCCCTCGTATTCGGCCGGATCAGGAAACGACCTCCGCCATCCCCGCCCCGTCGATCGCGGAGGCGGCGAGTGCGCGCATGCGGCGGAGCAGGCGGGACGTCACCGGGCGGACCAGCGGGTGGACGCCGCCGTTCGCCTCGGCGGCCTGGTGCCACTTCGCCAGGCGAGCCTGCCGGACGCCGGGGTCGGCCAGTTCGGCGCACTCGAGGGTGTCGGTGTTCAGGTCGACGGTGATCGTGTCGCCGTCTTCGACGAGGGCGATGGGCCCGCCGAGCGCGGCCTCCGGGCCGACGTGCCCGATGACCAGGCCGACCGATCCTCCGGAGAACCGCGCGTCGGTCATCAGCGCGACGGAGATGCCTTTCCGCCGGCACAGCGCGGTGATGCGGGAGGTCGGGTCGAGCATTTCGGGCATGCCCGGAGCGCCCCTGGGCCCTTCGTAGCGGATGACGACCATGTCCCGGTCCGCGAACTCGTCCGGCGTCTCGACGAGCGCCCGCAGCAGAGCCTGCTCGCTGTCGAAAACCCGCGCCCGTCCCTCGAACCGTCCGTCGACGACACCGGTCTCGACCCCGGCCAGCTTGATCACCGCACCGCCGTCGGGGGCGAGGTTGCCCGACAGCAGCCGCAGGCCGCCCGTGGGCTTGAACGGCTCGGTGACAGGGAAGACCACCCGCCGGTCCGGGGCGGGCGGGGCGAGCCGTTCGACCTGCTCGGCGAGCGTCTCGCCGGTGCAGGTCAGGGCGGAGCCGTCGAGCAGGTCGTGCCGGAGCAGTTCCGCCACCACCGCCTGGAGGCCGCCGGCCTCGTCGATGTCCACCATGCTGTACTGCCCGAACGGCCGGGCGTCGACGAGCACCGGGACGGTCCGGGAGAGCCGGTTGAACTCCTGCTGCGTCATGACCTCGGACCAGAAGTCGAGGCCGGCCGCGCGGGCGATCTCCGGCGCGTGCAGGACCACGTTCGTCGAGCCGCCCAGCGCGATCGCCACGACGGCGGCGTTGCGGAACGCGACCGGGGCGGCCAGCCGCCGCGGCGTGATCCCCCGCTGCGTCATGATTTCCAGGCAGTCCACGATCTGTCCGGGGAATTCCCCGGTCCGGCGCGGATCCTCGGACGCGGGCGACACCATGTGCAGCGGCTCCAGCCCCAGCACGGCGATGAAGGACTGCATCGTGTTGTAGGTGAAGATCCCGCCGCAGCTGCCGTGCCCGGGACACGCGTTGCGCGCCCACCGCTCGCGTTTGGCCGCGTCCGGGTCCCCGGCGACCTGGAAGCAGCTGACCAGGTCGATCCTTTCCCCGGTCTCGGGGTCCGTGCCCGGCCGGATGGACCCGTCGGACACCACCACCGCGGGCACGTCGCGCTCCAGGATCGCCGCCGTGGCCCCGACCGGAGGCTTGTCGCAGGCCACCACGGCGACGGCTCCCCGGATCTCGCTGCCCTCGAAATGCAGCGACAGCCCGTCGTTCGCCGTCTCGCGGCCGATCAGCGAGTACCGCATCTGCGGCGTGCCGTTGCGCTGGCCGTCCGAGATCCCGCCCGAGTAGTTCGGGGCCAGCAGCCGGACGGGCAGGTCGCGCTCGCGGATCCGGCGCGCCAGTGCTTCGTGGATCGCCTCGACTTTGTCCGTGACGCCGAGGTAGCAGACGCTGTCGCCCAAGGTGCCCACGACGCCCCAGGCGTCCCCGTGGATCTTGTCCACGTCCTGGCCCAGCGAGCGGGCCGTGGCCACCGCCTGGCAGTCCTGGCCCGGACGCCACGGATCCCGGCGGCTCGACTCGTCCATCAGCGCTCCCGTCGTCGACACGATCGTCACCATCGTCGCAGATCCGGCCGGGCTCGCAGCCCGGGCGAGGCGGGGCAGGCCGGGCGAACCGGATCAGTCGAGCGGGCCGGGACCGGAGACGATGACGATGCGGCCCGCCCCTTGTGCGCGCATCCCGGGCAGGACCGAGCACCCTTTCGCCACAGGTCAGGGCTCCCACGCGACGGGCAGCTGGTGCACGCCGTAGATGAGCATGTCGGTGCGCATCGCGATCTCCGAAACAGGCACGGCAAGGCGCAGCGACGGGAACCGGGTCAGCAGAGCGGGCAGGGCGACCCGCAGCTGGACGCGGGCGAGTTGCTGCCCGAGGCACTGGTGGATGCCGTGGCCGAAGGCGACGTGCCCGCTCGGCTTGCGGCGCAGGTCGAGGTCGTCCGGTGCGGGAAAGTGCGCGGGGTCGTGGTTGGCGGCGGGCAGCGAGATGGTGACCGACTCGCCCGCGCGCACCTGTTCGCCGGCGAGTTCGACGTCTTCCAGCGCGGTGCGCACGGTGAACGGGATGATGCTCAGGTAGCGCAGCAGTTCTTCGACCGCGTTGCCGGCCAGCTCAGGATCGGCGCGCAGCAGCGCGAGCTGGCCGGGATGTTCGAGCAGGGCGAAGACGCCCAGTGCGAGCATGTTCGTGGTGGTGTCCAGGCCCGCGCCCAGCAAGGTGAAGCCGATGTTGACCAGTTCGGTGTCGGTGAGATCGCTGCCGGTCAGGTCGCTGAGCAGGTCGTCGGCGGGGGCTTTTCGCTTGGCTGCCACCAGTTCGCCGATGACGCCGTGGACCGCGGCGTAGGCCGCGCGGGTGTGCTCGGGAGTGCTGTCCAGCCGGAACAGGGTGAGCGCCTGCTGCTGGAACCGGTCCCGCTCGGCGTAGGGAACCCCGAGCAGTTCGCAGATCGTCTGCGCCGGCAGCGGCCGCGCCAGGGCCGGGACCACATCCGCCGGGCTGCCGCGCTCGGCCATGGCGTCCAGGCATCCGTCCGCGACGGCCTGGATCCGCTCGGTCAGCCGGCGCATCCGGCGGACGGTGAACTGGCCGGCGAGCAGCCGCCGGTAGCGGGTGTGCTCGGGTGCGTCCATGCTGGCGAACATGCCCGGCGGCGCAGGCTGATCGCCGGCGGGAGCACCGGAGATCGGCAGGTGCCGCACTTCGGCTCGCGCGCTGAACCGGCGGTCGGCCAGTACCTCGCGGGCCAGGGCGTGCCCGGTCACCAGCCATCCGGCGTGGCCGTCCGGGTAGTCCAACCGGCTGAGCGGACTCTTCTCGCGCAGTTCGGCCAGCCCGCGCGGCGGGTCGAACGGCAGGCCGGCCGGACGCTCGGCCGGCAGCGTGCTGGTCATCGCCAGCTCCCTTCCCGTGAACCTCTTGCGGGAAACAGTAGGACGATGTTTTAGTGAGCCGCAAACACAGAATCTGCATATACGCAGGCAGAAGCCCTGCTATCGATGCATTGGCCTGAAGATGAATGCACCGGACGGGCTCTGGGACAAGCAAGGCGGAGACGATCTGATGCCATCCGGCAGGTTGAGCTACCCGGAACGACTGCGCGTCGCGGCCGGGGTGGCGGACGGACTGAGCTACGCCGAGATCGGCCGCAGGCTGGGCAGGTCGAAGTCGACGGTGATCCGCGAGGTCGCCCGCAACGGCGGGGCACACGGCTACCGGGCCGACCGAGCCGAGCAGGCCGCCCGGCTGCGGGCGCGGCGCCGGGCCCCCGCCGCGCCGCCGGTCCCCCCTCCCCGGGCCGCGGCCGATCCGCAGACCCGAAGCGACTTCGAGACGCGGTTCGCGCGGATGGCCGCCCAGACCGGGATGCCGTCGATGATGGCACGGGTTCTGATCTGCCTGTTCACCGCCGAGTCGGGCAGCCGGACGGCGGCCGAACTCGCCGCCCGGCTGCGCGTCAGCCCGGCATCGGTCTCCAAGGCGGTGGGCTGGCTCGAAGAACGGGGCATGCTGCGCCGCGAGCGGAACGGCCGCCGCGAGCATTACCTGATCGAGGACGACGTGTGGCAGCAGGCATGGCTGGCCAGTATGGAAGGCATCGCCCAGTGGGCGGGCTTCACCCGCCAAGGCGCCGAACTGTTCGGCGGGGACACCGTGGTCGGCGCCCGGCTGCTCGCGACCAGTCACTGGCTTCAGCACATCCGGCAGGACATGATCGAGGCCGCCGAACAGTGGCGGCAGGCCGCGCCGTGACGACGGCGGTCAGCCCTTGACCTCAAGTCGAGGAGAGATACCAGAGTGGCCGCACGACCGTTTGGCTGTGCCGAACGTGCGGGGTCGAACACCCGGACACCGAAAAGCCGCCCGCCGGGATCTGCCGGATCCGCGCGGACGAACGACAATACGTCCGCGCCTCCGGGCAGGGGCGGACCACGATGGACGAACTGGCGGCCCTCCCGCACGAACTGGTCCGCGAAGAACCGGAACCGGGAATCCACCGCCCGCATCGCGAACCGGAGTCCGGCATCGGCCAGCGGACCTGCCTGGTCCGGACCGAAGCGGGCACCCTGCTGCCGGATCCGCCCAACGCTCTCGGCCGGCCGCAGCTCGACAAGATCGCCGAACTCGGCGGAGCAGCGGCGATCGTGGCCAGCCACCCGCACCTGCAGGGCTCGCAGGCGGCCCTGAGCCGCCGTCTCGGGAACGTCCCCGGTGCTGGTGCATTCCGCGGACCGGCAATGGGTGCAGCGAGAAGACCCGGTGATCCGCGAATGGCACGGCGCCGAAGGGGTCCTGCCCGGGATCACCCTGGTCGAAGCGGGCGGCATTTCCCGGCACCGCCGTCGCGCACATCGCGACGGAGAAGGGCGCGCCGCTCGTCGGCGACACCATCGTGCCGGTCGCCACGCCGGGCTGGGTGACGTTCATGCGCAGCTGCCCAACCAGATCCCGCTCTCCGCCGGGCTCGTGCTTACGCGTTCGACCGCGCAGCGCCACATCGACTGGGTCGACGGCATGAACGACCATCTCAGATGACTGCGTTACGACGTCTCTTCCGCCGGTCGCGGAAACCTTTCCGATTTGCTTAGCCGCGAAGGTCAATAGCGCGTCAAAAGCGTCCGCTCCCGGGCACCTGCCCTTGGGTGATCCGGTAACCGCCGTCCAGCAGAATGAAATTGTCCCGGGGGGCCACGAGCGCGACCGGGCCGAGCCATCAGGAGAACGTTCGGCTGAGCGGTGCGTAGTCGAGCTGGAAAAGCAGCTCGTTACACCTTCTGGCACCCCGGTTAAAGGGAAAAAGCGAAAAGATACTTGCGCACCGGGTGGGCCGCCGACACGTGCAGCTGCCGCACAGCAATTACTGACTCGCACACAGCAATCTCGAACGTTGAGGCGGGCCCCGCCCGGTCCTACGGTTCGGTGCGTGGCTGACTTTTCTGCGGGCGAGACGCCCGTCCCCGAACGCTTCGCCGTTCGCGTCGACGACGCGGACCTCGCCGATCTGCGGACCAGGCTGGACCAGGTCCGGCTGCCCGAGCACGAGACCGTGCCGGACGCGTCCCAGGGAATCCAGCTGGCGCGGCTGTCGACCCTGCTGACGGCTTGGCGCGAGCACGACTGGCCCGCGCGGCAGGAGCGGTGGAACGCCATCCCCCACTACCGGATCGTTCTCGACGGCTTGGGGATCGCCTTCTGGCACGTGCGTTCCCCCGAGCCGCACGCGCTCCCGCTGGTGCTGACGCACGGCTGGCCCGGTTCGGTTCTCGAGTTCGAGGACGTCATCGGCCCGCTGAGCGATCCGGTCGCGCACGGCGGTTCCGCGCGCGACGCCTTCCACCTGGTGATTCCCGCGCTGCCGGGATTCGGGTTCAGCGACCGGCCGCGGGAGCGGGGATGGCATCCCGGCCGTACCGCACGGGCGTGGGCGCAGTTGATGACCGTGCTCGGCTATCCGCGATTCGGCGCGCACGGCGGGGATTGGGGCGCGTTCGTGAGCACCGAACTCGCGCGCCTCGTGCCCGAGCGCGTCGCGGGCCTGCACCTGACGATGCCGATCGCCTCGCCCGTGCCCGACGACCTGCTCGCGCCCAGCCCCGCCGAACAACGCGTCCTGGACCGGCGAAACCTGCACCTCGCCGACGGCTACGGCTTCGGGATGCAAATGAGCACCCGGCCGCAGACCCTGGGCTATTCGCTGCTCGACTCGCCCGCCGGGCTGGCCGCGTGGCTGGGCGAGAAATTCGCCGCCTACTCCGATACCCGGCCCGAATCCGGCGGCGGGGTAAGCATTTCGCAGCAGATCGACACCATCGCCCTGTACTGGCTGACCGGCACCGGCGCGTCCTCTTCGCGCTGGTACTGGGAGGCGATGCGCTGGGTGGCCCGCGGCGCGGAAGCGGAGAACGCGCAGCCGGTGACCGTGCCGACCGCCTGCTCGATCTTCCCGGCCGACCCCTGGCCGGCCGTCCGCCGCTGGGCCGAACGCCGCTACCTCGACCTGCGCTCCTGGCACGAACTCGACCGCGGCGGCCACTTCCCCGGGCTGGAGCAGCCCGACCTGCTGGTGTCCGAGATCCGGGAAGCGTTCCGGCAGCAGCGCAAGCCCTGATGCCGGGGCCGTCAGGAATCGCGGTACGCCGAAGGCCGCGTCCCGGTGTGCCGCAGGAAGGCCGTCGACAGCGCGGCCGGAGTGGCGAACCCGCAGCGCACCGCGATCTGGGCGATGGTCAGCTCGGTGCCGCGCAGCAGCCGTTTCGCCTCGTCGATCCGCAACCGGGTCAGATACCGGTACGGCGTCTCCCCGGTCGCTTCCTTGAACACCCGGACCAGGTGGTAGACGCTCAGGTGAACCTCCCCGGCGAGGTCGGCCAGGGCGACCGGCTCGGCGAGCCGCTCGCGCATCGCCGCGACGACCGTCCGGACCCTCGCGTTCTCCCGCCTCGGCACCGCCTCAGCGGATCGTTGCGTGTGCCGGGTGAGCAGCTGCATCGTCAGGAACGCCGCCGCGGACTCGGCATACAGATCGCCGTCCCCGCCCGCGCCGCCGACGGCCCGGATGATCTCCTCGACCAGCGGATCCCCCGCCGTCAACGACGCGGCCATCGCGTCGAAGTCCACCGCGGCGCCGCCCAGCTGCGCGGCCGTCGCGTCGACGGTGTCCCGCGGAATGTGGACCTGCACGCTGTCCAACACGCCCGTTGCCCGGTAACGCCGTACAGCGGGCTGATCCGGAAGCATCAGCTCGACGCGCCCTGGCCTCCACGGAGTGCGCCCCCATCGGCCGCCCCGGCACGTCTCCATCGCCGCGTTTCTCCCGACCGGCAACACCAAATGCAGATCCGCCGCGGCGGGCAACGCCATTTCCTCGGCGACGGCGACGTGCTCGAACCGCTGCACGAGCAGGGACTCCCAGCCGGCGTCCGCCCAGCTGCAATACGTGCGCCGGACGTAACGCTCCATGGCGAACCCGGCGTAGGGCTGGAGATCCAGCCGCGTGGAGTCGAACACCATGGTTCCCAGGCTAGCGACGATCGACACCAGGAGGTTCGATGACCACCGACCATCCCGCGCGCACCGCCAGCCAGGCCTTGCACGCCGCCGTGCGGAGGCGGGACAAGCAAGCCTGGCTGGCGCTGTTCGCCGCGGACGCCCTCGTGGAGGATCCGGTCGGCCCTTCGCATTTCGACCCGGAAGGCAACGGACATCGCGGCCGCGACGCCATTTCGGCGTTCTGGGACCGGGCGATCGCGCCCAACGACTCGATCGAGTTCCTCTTCGACGACTCGTTCGCCTGCGGGGACGAGGTCGCCTTCACCGGCCACGTCCGCAGCGAGAACGGCGGGCAGGTGCTGGAGGCCGAAGGGGTGTTCGTCTACCGGGTCGACGAGGCGGGGAAGATCCTAGCGGTGCGCGCCTTTTGGGAGATCGAGCGCACCATGCGGACGATGCGGCCCGCGTGAGCCCTATGCGCGACGCGAGAAGGGGAAGCGGGTCCGCCGGCACGACAGCCAGTACAACGCGTGCGGGGTCCCGGCGAGCAAACCGCAACCGGCAATGCACAGGCCGGTCACGAAAATCGGGTGAGGATCGGTGCTGCGGTCGCGTCCGCCGGCGAAGACGAGAGCTGCCCAGCTCAGCACGAGCGCCCCGACCGTGACCAGGCCGGCCGCGGCCGCAGTCAAGCGCCGGAGACGCTTCTCCCAGGTCGGCAGACGAGCGTCGGGGCGCCCCTCGCGCCTCCGGACCCGCAGCGCGGCCACCGCTGTCGCCACGCCGAGCGGCAGACCCGCCGCGGTCGCAGCCAGGCCGAAGAGGAGGGCTCCTCCGGCGCCGATATTGGCGCCGCTGCTGGGCGGCGCGGCGATGAGCATGACGAATCCCGTGCTCAGCAGCACGGCCCCGGCAACGAGGATCCAGATCGTGACGAACGTCAAGGTCTTGACATTGGTTCTCGCGGTGCTGACAGCGGTACTCATGGTTCCTTCCGGCTGAATGACGCCTCCGCTCGGCGACCCGGCCGCCGGTGCACGGCCCCGGCTTCGCCTCGCAGTCCCCCTCCTGATCACCCAGCCGCACGTCGCTCGCATCGAGCGAAACGCATGAACAACTGATTTCAGGCAAACGCATCCTATCCGGTCGCGACCAGCCGGACGGGGTTCCGCGGCGGCGTCGCCAAACGGTTACCAGCGACAGCGGGCCGCGCGCCCTCCTCAGCCGACGCGCGGCGCGGGGATCGCGAACCCGTCCCCGGACCGGTTGCCGCGGTAGCGGGCCACGACGACCCGGACCCCGTTGCGGAACGCGTCGGGCACCGCGGCGAGCACCGTGCTGCGCGGCACCGGATGCGGAACGTCGAGCCCGGTCATCGGCCGGGCGAGGCCGATTCCGCGGACGGTCCACCGCAGCTGCCCGTCTTTGCCCCGATCGGTGAACTCCAGCGAAACCGGGCGCAAGGCGGCCACGCGCACCAGCCCGCTGTCCGGCCCGGTCGGGATCAGCACGTCGCCCGTGTCGAGAAGAAGGCAGACGCGATCGACCGGCTGCAGCCCGTCGATCGCGACAATCCCGTGACGGCCCCGTTCGGGTGACCGGAGCAGCCGGACGCATTCGCGATGCGTCAGCTCCGCCTCGTCCATCGCCCGGCTCCTCCCCGGCGCCCGGTGGGCCCAGGATCCCGATTCCGCCTCGCGGAGCGCAAGAGGCCCACCGCCGGAGGGCACTTCCTCCCGGGCCGCAAGGCCTTCGCTCTCCGGAGCGGCGCATTTCCCGCTGTCGCTGAACTATTCGCCGGAAAACTCGATCACGCCAGCCGTGTTCACCGGGTCGTGGGACAGGTCAAGGCGACATCGCCGAAATCGATTCACGGTGGCTTCGCCCTTCCACCGACGTGCTGGACGTCAGGCGTTACCCCGGATCCCGGTACCAGCGGCGATGGACCATCGACTCCACAGCCAGCACGATGACCGCGGCGGCTCACGACCGCCGGCCTCGCCAGCGTGAACGGTCCGAGCCCGATCAGGATCACGAACGTGCTCCCCCCGCATCGGCGGCAGCGAAACCACCACGACCACCGCGAACGGGGTCAGCACCTGGCGCCCGCGACGGCCAGTTCGGCGTAGCGGGCGCCGGGATCCGCCGAGGACGCCAAAGCCGGCGCGCTCAGCAACGCCGGAAAGCCGAGGTCCGCGGCGCCGCTCACCAGGCCCCGGCGGGAGGCCCTCAGGTAGCAGGGACTCTTGCGGATCCGGGCGTTGCGGCCGGTCGCGGCCTGGAAACCGGCTAGGGCGGCGTCGAGGAGCGCGAGTGTGCCCAGCGCTAGGGCCTGTCCTCGAAGTAGGTGACGTGACCTGCTTTGATCTTGAGTTGTGGTGCGCAGGCATGAACTGACTGATGAGCAGTGGCTGGCGATCGAGCCGTTGCTGCCCGTTTCGGGGGCGAAGGGGCGCCCGCGGGTGGATGACCGGCGGGTGATCAATGGGATGTTGTTCAAGGCCAAGACCGGGGTGGCATGGCGTGACCTGCCGGAACGCTATGGGCCGTGGAAGACGGTCTACAACCGGTTCTGGCGCTGGTCCCGCACCGGCACCCTGTCCGCGCTGGTGACACAGGTCCGGGTGATCGCCGAGGCGATCGACGAACTCGACCGCGAGGTCTCGGTCGACTCCAGCATCGTCCGCGCCCATCAGCACGCTGCCGGCGCCCGCCGCACGACCGGGTCCCACACAGGGGGAAGCACCCTCGGACGGCGGGCACAGCGAGCCAGGTGATCATGCCATCGGCCGGTCCCGCGGCGGACCCACCACCAAGATCCACCTGGCCTGCGATGGTCACGGGCGGCCGTTGTCGGTGGTGCTGACCGGCGGCAACGTCAACGACTGCACGATGTTCACCCAGGTCATGGCGGGAGTCGAGTTCCGCCGAGCGGGCCGCGGGCGTCCGCCGAGCAGACCGAGCCGGGTCTTGGCGGACAAGGGCTACTCCAGCCGCGCCATCCGCTCCTATCTGCGCCGACGGCATATCCCGGCGACGATTCCCGAACGCCGGGATCAGCAGGCGAACCGGCTGCGCCGCGGCCGGGCCGGTGGTCGCCCACCGGTCTTCGACCGCGCCGCCTATAAACGCCGCAACATCGTCGAACGCTGCTTTAACCGCCTCAAGCAGTTCCGTGCCATCGCCACTCGGTTCGACAAAACCGCCATCTCCTACCGGGGCATGATCGATCTGGCCACGCTGCTCATCTGGCTTTGAGGACAGGCCCTAGCGCTCCCCCGGACAGACTGCGCCCAGGACAAGCAAGATGACGAGCGACGTCGGCATGACCGGGCACCCTCCGGCGGCGCGCTGTTCCCAGTTCAGACAGCGACGAGCCCCGGGCTCGGCGGCTGCCGGAGATGGTCTCCCGGGCCAGGGACTTGCGGCCTGGCGAACGGCCACCGGGCGGCCTTCCCGTACGGGCAGTCCAACCGGGAAAGCGTTGGCGGGCAAGGTGGTGCCTGTCCGTGCTTGACGCGCGACCGGCGGAACGCTTCGGTACGGGGATGACCGCGTATGTGGAGCGTCCGCCGGTGGCGGGTCTGGCGGGGGTCGTGCGCACGGTGTGGATCCAGCGCACGGGCGACGCACCGTACGTGCAACGGCATCTGCCGACCGGCGGAGTCGAGATCCACTTCCCCGTCGGCGGGCGTCCGCAGTTGCTCGGGCCGTTGACCGGGCCGCGGATCGAGGTCATCCCGGCGCGTACGACGATCGTCGGAGTGCGGTTCCGGCCCGGTGCCGCGCCTCCCCTGCCCGCGGGGCTCGACGAGCTGGCCGATCAGCACGTCGGGTTGGCCGAGCTGGGGGGCCGGACCGTGGATCGACTGGTGGAGACCGTTGCCCTCGCCGCGACGCCCGAGCTGGGCCTGGTCGCGCTGCAGGCGCGCCTCGAGCAGGAGTTTCGCCGGGTCGGCGGGCTGGATCCGCTGGTCGGAGAGGCGGTGCGGGTGCTGATGCCGTGGGACCCCGCCGGGGTGGACGCGGTCGCCGCGCATCTCGCGCTTTCGGCCAGTCAGTTGCGGCGGCGGTGCCTGCGGGCGGTGGGGATGAGCCCGAAGGTGCTGCAGCGGACGTTGCGGTTCCAGGGGTTTCTCGCGCTGGCCCAATCCGGAGCGATCGCGACCGGACGGCGGGGTGCGGACGGGATGGCGAGTCTCGCGGTCGACGCCGGTTACGCGGACCAGGCCCATCTGAGCCGGGAATGTCTTCGGCTGACCGGGGTTACGCCGAGGCAACTGCTCGGGGGCGACCTCGATCGGTGCGCTTGCGGGCACGACCATTCGGCTTCGTACGCGCCGTTCCTGGCTGCTCGGAGACGGTCGCTGATCCGGGTTTGAGCGCCTTCCCGGGAGGCCTGGTCGAGAACGGCGGCCGCGGGGCACCATCGTTCCGCTTCTCGCACGCCGTTCCGCACCGCACTGGTCCATCCTGATCGGTGGCGGTCGCGGGCACGACCGTTCCGCGCGCGCCGTGCTCAAGAACGGCAAGCCGCCGCACCGTGGTCGGTCGCCTTCGCGGGCACGACCCGCACCGTTCCGCGTCGGCTTGAGCGTCCTTCAAGCATGTCCTTGGTGAGGCACGGCTGGCCGCCTCGCGGGCCTGAGCGTTCCGCTTCTCGCGCGACACTCGTCCCCGGTGCGCGATTTGTTCAAGAACGACCTGCCGGATCTCCGTAGCGTCAGCTCCGTGATCGACCTGACCGCGCTCGACGTCATCTCCCCCGGTTCGCCGGGTTACCGGGCCTGCGCCCGATCGAGCCTGATCGTTCGGTGTCATTCGGTCTCGGATGTCGTCCAAGTCATCGCCCACGCGGCGGCGACCGGCCGGCGCCTCATGCCGCGCGGTGGCGGGCATTGCTTCGTGGACAGGCGCCCGGCGGACGGGATCGTGGCGGATCTGTCCGGGATGGACCGGATCGCGGTCGACGACCATGGTGTCGCGGCGATCGGGGCCGGAGCGAATTTGGCAACGATGTACGCGACCTTGCACGAGCACGGCCGGACGATTCCCGCTGGTTGCGGCGACACGGTCGGCATCGCGGGGCTGACGCTCGGCGGCGGCATCGGGCTGCTCGGCCGCCAGTACGGGCTGACCTGCGATCGGCTCGTCGGCGCGCAGGTGGTGCTTGCCGACCGGAGCGTCGTGGAGTGCGACGAACACCGGGAGTCCGACCTGTTCTGGGCGTTGCGCGGGGCGGGCGGCGGGCAGTTCGGGATCGTCACGGAGGTGCGGTTCGCGACGGTGCCGGAGCCGTCGGTCTGCCGGATCGAAGGGAGCTGGACAGCGGGCGACGTCGTCCAGGCATGGCAGGACTGGGCACCCGGCGCCCCTGACGGAATGTCGGTGAACCTCACCGTCCAAGCAGGACGCGCGACCCTCTTCGGGGCCTCCACGCTGCCGCCGGCGGAGACCGAGAGCCTGCTCAGGGAGTTCACCGCACGGGCCGGTGTTCGGTATGCAATAGACATCCGGCTGGATGTTCCCTACAGCATGGTGAAGCCGACATTCAGCGCGCTTGACCCGGACGACAAACCCCGCCGCGCCCGGTCGGAGTTCTTCGCGCGCACGATGACGGAGCGCACCACGGGCGAACTTCTCCAGCGGCTCACCGGAAACCGGCGGCTGGCGTTCACCGCGATGGGCGGGGCGTACAACCGGGTCGCGGAGGAGGACACCGCGTTCGCCCATCGGGGCGAGCGGTTCCTGCTGGAGGAGGCCGGCGACCCGGGCGATCCGTGGGTGGACGAGGCGTGGAGCACGGCGCACGCGGAGGGGTCCGGCCGGGTTTATCCGAACTTTCCCGATCTCGCGCTCCAGGATCCGCGCCTCGCGTATCACGCGGGCAATCACCCCAGGCTCGCCGCGCTCAAGAAGAACTGCGACCCGCACCGCCTTTTCGACTTCCCCCAGGCTCTCTGAGCGACTACCGAGGAGCGTCATGACCAGAGTGTTCAGTGCCCTGTCGGTCTCGGTGGACGGGTACATCAGCGGCCGTCGCCAAGAAGGGGCCGACGAGGTCGGGAGCGGGCTCGGCGACGCCGGGGCGCTGTTCGACTGGTACTTCACCGGCGACACGCCCAGCAAGGTCTTCGACGGGTTCAGGCTTTCCGAGCCCAGCGCCCGGGTTTTCGACTCGCTCGCGGCGCGCGTCGGGGCGACCGTGGTCGGGCACGCGACGTACGACCACTCAAGCCACTTCGGTGGTAGTGGTCCGCATCCGACGGCGCCGTTGTTCGTGGTCAGCCACCAGCCGGTGCCGGAGCTGAGCGAGGCGCAGACCCAGGCGACCAGCGTCGAAGAGGCCGTCAAAGGCGCGCGGGCGGCGGCGGGCGACAAGGACGTCGCGCTCATGGGCGGCGTTCTGGTCACCGAGGCGATCAAGGCCGGGCTGGTCGACGAACTCGTGCTTCACCAGGTCCCGATCCTGCTGGGCGGCGGGCGGAGTTTCTTCGGCGAACTGCCGGAACACGTGCGGCTGCGACTGGCCGAGACGGTCCCGGCTCCCGGCGTCACCCACCTTCACTACGAAATCATCCGCTGAGAGGAACCCCCGATGCTGAACCCCGAAGTCCGCCGCGTCCTCGACGGCACCCCGATCGCCCACCTCGCGACCGTGCTCCCGGACGGGTCGCCGCACGTCGTCCCGGTGTGGATCGGCACGCGCGGCGAGCGGATCGTCTTCCTCACCGGCCCGGACAGCCGCAAGGCCCGCAACCTCCGCCGCGACCCGCGCGTGGCGATTTCCCTTACCCCGCCGGACAATCCGTTCGAGCCGATCATCATCCGCGGCCGGGTGGCCGAATGGATCGAGGGCGAGCAGGCCTGGGAGATCGTCGACGAGGTGGCCAAGAAGTACATCGGACAGCCGTACCAGCGCGAGCAGGTGCGCGTTGTCGGCCTGATCGAGCCGGAGAAGCAGTCGGCGGGAATGTAGTCAGAAGGCGACCGACGCGGCCAGTTCCCGTTGCGAATCAAGGAGTTCCAGCCGTCCAGCGAGTGCATTGCGGACCAATGCGCACGTCTCCGCGCCCAAGGCGAGGCGCAGCGGCGGGCCGGGTCCGGTTGGAGGGTGGTCTCGTACGGCGGCGCGCCGCCCCAGGCGAGAACCGCGCCCCGCTCCTGGAGGTCGCCGCGGAGGGCTCGACGCGGCACCGGCAGCGATCGCCAAACGGGCCGGAGTCGGCGTCGGCACGCTCTACCGGCACTTCCCGACCCGTGAAGCCCTGATCGACGCCGCCTGCCGGCATCAGCTCGCGGTGGTCTGCGAGCAGGCATCGAGCCTCCTCGCGCATCCCCGCCTATGTCAGCGCGAAGCACGGGATGTCGGCGGCGTCAGCGAACTCCTCTCCGCGGGCGCGGAGGACGCCACGCTCCGCGACGACGTGCCTGCCGAGGACGGCCTAGTCCTCATCGGCGGGATGGCCCTCCCTCGCCCGCCGACGCGGTCTAACACACGCCGGTAGCCAGCCGCACCACGACCGCGACAACGACGCCAGGGAACTCGTCGAGCACCATCTGGCCGAGCTGACCGGCGTCGTCGCACGATCGCGTGTCCATCTCGTGGACCTGGTCCCGACGACAGCGGACCGCTGCTCACCCGCCGACGAGCGGACGCGTGCCGGGCGGCAGCCGGGCCACCCCGCCGCCCAGGTACTGCACCACCGCCTCCTGCAACGCCCGCACCGCGCGCGGCTGCTCGACGTCACGCCGGTACGCCAGCCGCACCACGCGGCTCAGGCCGGGCTCGGTGAATTGCGTGCGGCGGAACCGGTCCCCGACCACGGTGCTCGGCACGACCGCCAGGCCGAGCCCGGCCTGGACCAGCTCCAGCACCGCGTCCATCTCGCCGCCTTCGATCGCGAACAGCGGGTCGAAGCCCGCCGCGCGGCAAGCGGCCACGGTCGCCTCGCGCAGGTCGTACCCCTGCCGGAACATCACCAGCGGCCGGTGCCGCAGCGCGGCGATCGGCATCCGGCCGCGCACCGGGGCGGGCGCGTCCTTCGGCGAGATCACCACCAGGTCCTCGACGAACAGCGCGCGGCTCTCCAGCCGGGAATCGTCGTGGACGCGGCTGTCCACGATCATCGCCAGGTCCAGGCCGCCTTCCGACAGCGCGGTCTGCAGGTCCCGGGACCCGCTTTCGTGCAGCACCAGCTCGATCCCGGGATAGTCGCGGCGGAACGCGGCGAGCATCGCGGGCAGCAGGCCGGTGCACAGGCTCGGCGTCGCGCCCAGCCGCACCCGGCCGCGGCCCAGTTCGTCCAGCTCCCGGATGGCCCGGTACGCGGTCTCCGTCTCGGCGATGATCCGGCGCGCGATCGGCAGCAGCGTCTCCCCCGCCTCGGTGAGCGTGACGTTCCCGCGGATCCGGTGGAACAGCCCCGCGCCGACATCCCGTTCCAGCGCGCGGATCTGCTGCGACAGTGAGGGCTGCGCCACCCGCATCTGCTCCGCGGCCCGGGTGAAATGCCGCGTCTGCGCCACGGCCAGGAAATACGCCAGCTGCTGGAACTGCATGACCACCAGCATAGACTGTGCCTATCCTTTTGAGAGAAATCATGTGTTTGCCCTCTCGTCAGCGCCGACTTACCGTCGGTTCCGTGGCACTCGCACCCGCTCCGCCCCGCCGTCGCCCGGCGCTCGTGACGTTCTGGCGTTCGACCATCGGCAAGAAGGTCGTCATGGCCGTCACCGGGCTGATGTTCGTCGCGTTCCTGTTCGTGCACATGGCCGGGAATCTCAAGGTTTTCCTGGGGCCGCGGCATTTCGACGACTACGCCGCCTGGCTGCGGACCATCGGGGAACCGGTGCTGCAGAACGCCTGGTACCTCTCGATCCAGCGCGTCGTGCTGCTGATCGCGTTGGTGCTGCACGTGGTCGCGGCGGTGCAACTGTCCCAACGAGACCGGCGAGCGCGCCCGGTCAAGTACGCGCACGGCCAGCGGCGCAAGGCCAGTTTCGCGACGCACACCATGCGCTGGGGCGGCGCGACGCTCGCGCTCTACATCGTGTGGCACATCCTGGACCTCACCGTCGGCGTGGCCAACCAGGACTTCCGCGACGGCCAGCCGTACCACAACATCGTCGCGGACTTCCAGGTCTGGTGGGTCAACCTGATCTACATCGTCGCGCTGCTGATGCTCGGCCTGCACATCAACCACGGGTTCTGGAGCGCGGCGCAGACGCTGGGCATCACCAGCAAGACCCGCGACCGGGCGCTCAAAACCGCGGGGTCCGTGCTCGCCGTCGTGATCACCGGCGGCTTCCTGATCGTGCCGATCGCCGTGATGGCGGGATGGGTGGCCTGACATGAGCGACTACACGCTCGGCGAGCCGATCGCCGACACGCGGGCGCCGGCCGGTCCGATCGAGGACCGCTGGGACAGCCGCCGTTTCGGCGCGAAGCTGGTCAACCCGGCCAACCGGCGGCGGCACCGGATCATCGTGGTGGGCACCGGCCTCGCCGGGGCGTCGGCCGGAGCGACCCTCGCCGAACAGGGCTACCACGTGGTCCAGTTCTGCTTCCAGGACTCGCCGCGGCGCGCGCACTCGGTCGCCGCGCAGGGCGGCATCAACGCGGCGAAGAACTACCGCAACGACGGCGATTCGGTCTACCGGCTCTTCTACGACACGGTGAAGGGCGGCGACTTCCGGTCCCGGGAGTCCAATGTGTACCGGCTGGCGCAGGTCTCCGCGCAGATCATCGACCAGGCGGTGGCGCAGGGCGTGCCGTTCGCCCGGGAGTACGGCGGACTGCTCGACACCCGCTCGTTCGGCGGCGTCCAGGTGCAGCGCACGTTCTACGCCCGCGGCCAGACCGGACAGCAGCTGCTGCTCGGCGCGTACCAGGCGCTGGCCCGGCAGATCGACGCCGGCGGCGTGGAGATGCACCCGCGGACGGAGATGCTGGACCTGATCGTGTCCGACGGCAAGGCACGCGGAATCGTCGCACGCGATCTGGTGACCGGCGAGGTGACCACGCATCTCGCGGACGCGGTCGTGCTCGCGACCGGCGGCTACGGCAACGTCTTCTACTTGTCCACCAACGCGAAAGGCTCCAACGCCACCGCGATCTGGCGAGCGCACAAGCGCGGCGCGCACTTCGCGAACCCGTGCTTCACGCAGATCCACCCGACCTGCATCCCGCGCTCGGGCGAACACCAGTCGAAGCTGACGCTGATGAGCGAGTCGCTGCGCAACGACGGCCGGATCTGGGTCCCGAAGCAGCCGCGCGACCCGCGTCCGCCGAAGGAGATCCCGGAGTCCGAACGGGACTACTACCTGGAGCGGATGTACCCGAGCTTCGGCAACCTCGTGCCGCGCGACATCGCTTCGCGCGCCGCGAAGAACGTCTGCGACGCCGGGTTCGGCGTCGGTCCCGGCGGGCTCGGCGTGTATCTCGACTTCGCGGACGCGATCGCGCGGCTGGGCCGTCCGGCGGTGGAAGCCAAGTACGGCAACCTGTTCGACATGTACGAGCGGATCACCGCGGAGAACCCGTACGAGGTCCCGATGCGGATCTACCCGGCGATCCATTACACGATGGGCGGGCTGTGGGTCGACTACGACCTGCAGAGCACGGTCCCCGGCCTCTTCGTGATCGGCGAGGCCAACTTCTCCGACCACGGCGCGAACCGGCTCGGCGCGTCCGCGCTGATGCAGGGCCTCGCCGACGGCTACTTCGTGCTCCCGGCCACGCTCAACGACTACATCGCCCGCGGCGGCTTCCCCGCGCTCGACCTGGCCGATCCGGCGGTCGCGCAAGCCGAAACCGCGGTACGCGACCGGCTGGAACGGCTGTTGTCCGTGCGCGGCGCCCGCAGCGTCGACTCTTTCCACCGCGAACTGGGCCACCTGATGTGGGACCACTGCGGGATGTCCCGATCCGCCGAGGGCCTGCGGAAAGCACTCGACCGCATTCCGCAGCTGCGCGCCGAATTCTGGCGAGACGTCCGCGTCCCGGGCACGGGCGCCGAACTGAACCAGGAACTGGAGAAGGCCGGTCGCGTCGCCGATTTCCTGGAACTCGCCGAATTGCTGCTGCTCGACGCACTCGTGCGCGAGGAATCGTGCGGCGGCCATTTCCGCGAGGAACACCAGACCGAAGACGGCGAGGCACAGCGCGACGACGAGCGGTTCTCCTTCGTCTCGGCCTGGGAGTACGGCGAGAAGCCGGTGCTGCACCGGGAAATCCTGAACTTCGAGCACGTCCATCCCACCCAGCGGAGCTACACGTGAAACTCACCCTGCGGGTCTGGCGCCAGTCCGGCCCGGACGACGACGGCGGGCTGGTCGACTACCCGGTCGAGGACGCCAGTCCGGACATGTCGTTCCTGGAGCTTCTCGACGTCCTCAACCAGCACCTCATCGAGGACGGCGCCGAGCCGATCGCGTTCGACCACGACTGCCGGGAGGGCATCTGCGGCTCGTGCGGCGTCGTGATCAACGGGCGGGCGCACGGCCCGGAACGCACCACGACCTGCCAGCTGCACCTGCGCGCGTTCCGCGACGGCGACGTGCTGGACGTGGAACCGTGGCGCGCCAAGGGCTTCCCGGTGATCAAGGACCTGGTGGTCGACCGGTCGGCGTTCGACCGGATCATCGAGGCGGGCGGATACGTCACCGCCCCGACCGGCAGCGCGCCCGAAGCGCACGCGACGCCGGTGCCCAAGCCGGACGCCGACCTCGCCTTCGACAACGCGACCTGCATCGGCTGTGGCGCCTGCGTGGCGGCCTGCCCGAACGGGTCGGCGATGCTGTTCACCTCGGCGAAGGTGGCGCACCTGAACTCGCTGCCGCAGGGCCGGCCGGAACGCGCTCAGCGGGTGCTCGACATGGTGGAAACCATGGACGCGGCCGACTTCGGCGGGTGCACGAACACCGGCGAATGCGTCGCGTCGTGTCCCAAGGGGATTCCGCTGACGAGCATCGCGAACCTCAACCGCGAGTTCATGAAGGCCAGCCGCACGCGCCGGTAGCCGAAGGTCCGTGAGGGGGCCCTGAGGGAATCAGATTCCCTCAGGGCCCCCTCACGGACCGAGGACCAGGGGCCCGGGTCAGGACTTCTTGTCCCGGCGGGTGTCGTCGTCGATGTCGATCCGCTCCTTGCGGACCTTCCCCTGGACGGTCTGCTCCTCGGTGACCTGCTCGGTGCCGAGGCGCACCCGCTCCACCGGCACGGTTTCCTTCTGCACCACCGGCTTCTCGGCGTGCAGCACGACGTCCTGCTCCGCCTCGCCGATCTCGGCCTTGCCCGCCGCCTTGGCGTCGGTGATCGGCTCGCGCTCGACGCGCACTTCCTCGTGCGTGACCGGCACGGTCACCTGCTCCTCCTCGGTCACCACGTACTTGCGCAACCGGACATGGCCGGTTTCGACCTCTTCGGTGCCGACCCGCAGGTGCTCCTCGGAGCGCACCACGTCACCAGTGCCGGACGCGTCGTGCCGTCCGCCCTCGGCAGCGTGCTCAGCGCTCGGCCGCCCCTTGGCCCCGGAGGTGTCCCGGCCGGCCGGCCGCGTGGTGCCCGCGACGCCGCCCGCCGCACCGCCTGCCGCCGCGTCGCGTCCGCGGTCCCGCATGTTCTCGCCGTTCCCGCCGCGCGGAGCAGGCAAGCCGTAGTACTTGTACAGCTCGACGCTTTCCTTTTCGGAGAGATGGCCTTCGGCGTCGATGCGCGGGGCGTCGGACACCTGGTCCTTCGCGACCTGGACGTGCAGGCCGTCGCTCTCCATGCCGGCACCCGACAGCGGCACGAAGCTCTCCTTCTGGCCGAACAGCCCGGTCTTCACCGTCACCCACTCCGGCCGCCTGGTGTCGTCGGCGAGATAAACCGTGCCCACCTTGCCGATCTTGCTGCCGGAATTGTCCATCACGGTGCTGTCGACGAGGTCCTGCGGCTGGATTGCGCGTGCCATGGGTCCACTCCATTTCCCGAATCGGAATTTCTCCTCCGGGGCCCACTCTCCGGCTGGTCACAGCCCCGCGCAAGCGTCGTACCCCTCAGCCGAGCGACCCCGTTTCGTGTCAGTTTGCGGCCCGGGATCAGCGGGTACCTCCTTCGCAGGAGGACCGTTCTCCGGGTCCCGGCGGAATGGGCGGAAATTGTTCTTCCACCAGGGAAAAATGGCTGCCGCCGAATCCGGAAGCGTCGTGCGGCCCGCGGGGAGTTCTCTGCGCGAAAACCGGATGCGACCCGTGGGACCGGTCGGCTAGGCTCCCCGCCCATGGGTGCCTTCTTCGCCGCGTACGCATTGACTCGCCTGCGCAACGCCTGAGCGCCGGACGCGCAACGCTCCGTCGCGCTCTCCCGTTGTCCGTCCGGGCTGCCGGTTCTGGCACCCGGGTCGCTTCCTCATGCGCGGAGTACGCACCCCTGATGTCTGCCCAGTCCTTCGGCGGACGGCACGAACTCGGCCAGAACTTCCTGGCCGACCCCGCCGTCATCGCCGCTGTCTGCACTGCCGCCGGCCGCACGACCGGTCCCCTCGTGGAACTGGCCGCGGGCGACGGCGCACTGACCGTTCCGCTCAGCCGCACCGGCCGCCCGCTGACCGCGGTCGAACTCGACCCCCGCCGCGCCCGCCGCCTTGCCCGGCGGACCGGCGGCCACGTCGAGGTCGTCCAGGGCGATCTGCTCCGGCACCGGCTGCCCGACGTTCCGCACACCGTCGTCGGCAACCTTCCCTTCCACCTCACCACCGCGGCCCTGCGCCGGTTGTTCCGGCAGCCGCACTGGGAACTCGCCGTGCTGCTGGTGCAGTGGGAAGCCGCCCGCCGCCGGGCCGGAATCGGCGGCGCCTCCCAGATGACCGCCGCCTGGTGGCCGTGGTTCGAGTTCGCCGTCCCCGCCCGGGTTCCGGCGCACGCGTTCCGTCCTCGCCCGGCTGTGGACGGCGGGATCCTCGTGATCACCCGCCGCCCGGCGCCGCTCGTCGGGGATCAGGCGGAGTACCAGGAGTTCGTCCGCACGGTCTTCACCGGACGCGGCCGCGGGCTGGGCGGGATCCTGCCCCGCACCGGCCGCCTCAGCGTCCGCGCGGCTCGGACTTGGCTTGCTCGGCAACGGCTGTCGCCGCAGGCACTCCCCCGCGACCTCACTGCCGGGCAGTGGGCGTCGCTGTGGGACCTCGCCCGGTGAGCCTGCATCGACCAGCCCGATGCAGGGCAGCGAAAAGCTCCGCTTTCCCGCACCGCGGCAGCTGGCGATAGTGAACGGAAGCGACGAAAGGCGGTTCCGGGAATGAACCACGGCGACTGGGTGCGCGAGGCCGCGCGGCTGCGGCCCCGAACCGCGGCCTTTGTGGACGGTGACTGGCTCGAAGCCAAGTCCGGCAAGACTTCTGCCGACGTCAACCCCGCCACCGGGCACCCGGTCGCGCACGTGGCCGAATGCGGCCAAGCTGAGATCGACACCGCGGTCGCCGCCGCCCGGCGCGCGTTCGAGGACGGCCGCTGGTCCCGGCTCGCCCCGGCCGAGCGCAAGAAACGCCTGCTGCGGCTGGCTGACCTGATCAGTGCGCACGGGCGGGAACTGGCGCTCTGCGACACCCTGGACGTCGGCCGTCCGATCTCGGACACGTTCGGCCAGGACGTGCCCGCGACCGCCGAGTGCTTCGCCTGGTACGCCGAAGCGCTCGACAAACGCTACGACGAGGTCGCGCCCGCCCCTCCGGGCAATTTCGCCGCGATCCGGCGCGTGCCGCTCGGGGTGGTGGGCGCGGTCGTGCCGTGGAACTTCCCGCTCGACATCGCCGGGTGGAAACTCGCCCCCGCGCTGGCCGCGGGCAACAGCGTCGTCCTCAAACCCGCCGAACAATCGCCGCTGTCCGCGCTTCGATTAGGAGAATTGGCCGCGGCGGCGGGAATTCCGGACGGGGTGCTCAACGTCGTGCCGGGCTTCGGCGAAACCGCGGGACAGGCGCTGGGACGGCATCCGGACGTCGACGTCCTCGCCTTCACCGGGTCGACGCCGGTCGGCGGGCTGTTCCTGCGCTATGCCGGCGAGTCGAACCTCAAGCAGGTCTGGCTCGAATGCGGCGGCAAGAGCCCGGTCGCGGTGTTCGCCGACGCGGATCTCGACGCCGCCGCGGACCTGGTCGCCTTCGGGTTCTGCGCGAACTCCGGCCAGGTCTGCTCGGCCACCACCCGCCTGCTCGTCCAGGCCTCGGCGGCCGACGACTTCCTCGCCCGGCTGCGGGAGAAGGTCGCTGAGTGGGTGCCCGGAGATCCGCTGGACCCGGCCACGAAACTGGGTCCGATGATCGACGAGAACGCCGCGGCGCGGGTGCTGGCCGCCGTCGAGGCCGGCAGCGGGACCGTCGTCGCCGGCGGCACCCGCCGGGGCGCGTTCCTGGACCCGACCGTCGTCACCGGCCTGGCCGCCGACGATCCGCTGGTCACCGAGGAGTTGTTCGGGCCAGTGCTCGCCACCCTCCCGTTCGGGACCGAAGCCGAAGCGATCCGGCTCGCCAACGACACCCCGTACGGCCTCGCCGCATCCGTCTGGACCCGCGACCTCGCCCGCGCGCACCGCGTCTCCGACGGCATCCACGCCGGGACGATCTCGGTGAACACAGTCGACGCGCTCAGCACCGCGACCCCGTTCGGCGGCTTCAAGCAGTCCGGATTCGGCCGCGACCTTTCCCTGCATTCGTTCGACAAGTACACCGGCCTCAAGACGGTCTGGACGGCCTACGCCTGACCGAGGTCGCGTCCGGTTTCCGCCGCCAGGTACCCGAGCAGCAGCTCGCGCGTCCTGGCCGCGGACAGGCTGGTGTTGCGCCCGGCGAGATGCAGGCCGTAGGCGTCTTCCAGGGCCACCGCGTTCGCCGCGATGTCCGCCGCGGGCGACCGCAGCCGGAACTCTCCGGTGTCCTGACCGTGCGCGAGCGCGGCCGAGTACAGCGACACCTCGCGGTCCCAGAGCGCCGTCATCAACACCGCGTGCGCCGGGTTGCGCGCCGCATGGACGTGCATTTCGTACAGCACCCGGCTCAACGGATCGTTTTCACCGGCCGGAAGCCCCGCGTCGACCAGCCGCGCCAGCCGCCGGACCGGATCGTCCTCGGCCTCCGCGGCGCGCGCTCGCGCCCAGTAGAACCGGTCGACCGCGTCGCGGTGCAGTTCGAACAGCAGATCGTCGAGATCCGGGTAGTAGTAGCTGACCGAGCCTGCGGACAGCCCGGCCTCCTCGGCGACGTCGCGCACGCGGAGACCGGCCAGCCCCCGCGTCCGGATCGCGCGGGCGGCCGCCGCCACCAGCTCGTCGCGTCGCTTCGCCTGATCCTTGGGTCGTGCCACATCCAGGATTATTGATGACGTGCATCGAAAAACCCAGTACCGGTTCCGGAGAACCCACCCCGTAAGGGCCTTGCCTCCCGGACCGGCAACGCGCATTCTTTGCGCTAGACCGCAAAGAATGAGGAGACGCGCATGGCCCACCCCCTCTCGCGCCTGACCGAAGACGAGGTCGCCCGCAACCGCGCGCTGCTGGCCGAAGCCGGGATCGCGACCGAGAGCACCCGGTTCGCGCTCGTCTCGCTGCTGGAACCGGCGAAGGCGGCCGTGCTGGCCTGGCAGCCGGGCGATCCGGTGGACCGCCGCGTCCGTTCGCTGCTGCTCGACCGGCGGACCGGGGCGGTGCGCGAAGCGGTCGTGTCGCTGACCGGCGGCGAGGTCGTGGCCGACCGGGCGGTGGACGTCGCGGCCGAGGGGCAGCCGCCGATCCTGCACGAGGAGTTCGACCTGGTCGAGGAGATTCTCTGGAAAGACGAGGCGTGGAACGCGGCGATGCGCCGCCGCGGCGTCGACGAACCCCGTTCGGTCCGGATCTCCGCGCTCAGCGCCGGCTGCTTCGACATCCCCGGCGAAACCGGGCTGCGGCTCGTGCGCTGCCTGGCGTTCCTCCAGCTGAACGAGGACGACAACCTCTGGGCGCACCCGATCGACGGCGTCGTGGCCTACGTCGACCTGATCGCCGGCCGCGTGCACGACCTCATCGACGACGGCCCGGCCGACATCCCGCGCACCGCCTACGACTACCACCTCGACGGGCCGGCCCGCGACACGCAGAAGCCCATCGTGATCACCCAGCCCGAGGGGCCGAGCTTCACCGTCGAGGGCGATGTCGTCACGTGGGAGAAGTGGCAGTTCCGGATCGGCTTCAACCCGGTCGAAGGCCTTACCCTGCACCAAATCGGCTTCCAGGACGGCGATCGGCTGCGTCCGGTCGTCTACCGCGCCTCGGTCGCCGAGATGGTCGTGCCCTATGGCGACCCGAGCCCGGTCCGGTTCTGGCAGAACTACTTCGACGCCGGCGAGTACTCGCTGGGCAAGGAAGCCAACTCGCTGACGCTGGGCTGCGACTGCCTCGGCGAGATCCGCTACTTCGACGCCGTCCTGCACGACGACGACGGACGGCCGCACACCATCACGAACGCGATCTGCATGCACGAGGAAGACGCTGGGGTGCTGTGGAAGCACACTGACCACTACAACGGCAGTGTTTCCACCCGCCGGCAGCGCCGGCTGGTCATCTCGTTCTTCGTGACGGTCGGCAACTACGACTACGGCTTCTACTGGTACCTCTACCTCGACGGCACGATCGAACTCGAGTGCAAGGCCACCGGCATCGTGTTCGCCTCGGCCTTCCCCGCCGAGGACGACTACCCGTGGGCCACCGAAATCGCCCCCGGCGTCGGCGCGCCGTTCCACCAGCACCTGTTCTCCGCGCGGCTGGACATGATGGTCGACGGCCTCTCGAACGTCGTTGACGAGATCGACGTGCGGCGCGTCCCGATCGGCCCGGACAATCCGCACGGCAACGCCTTCACCCGGAAGAGCACCAGGCTGGCCAAGGAATCCGAGGCCGCCCGGCTCGCCGACGGCAACCTCGGCCGCACCTGGCGGATCAGCAATCCCGAGTCCCGCAACGCCCTCGGCAAACCGGTCGGCTACACGCTGCATCCGGAAGGCCTGCCGCCGTTGCTGGCCGACGACGCGTCCTCGATCGCCCGCCGCGCCGCCTTCACCCGCAAGCACCTCTGGGTCACCGCGTACGCCGAAGACGAGCGCTTCCCGGCGGGCGAGTACGTCAACCAGAACGACGGGAAAACCGGCATCGACACCTGGATCCGGGCCGACCGCGACCTCGACGGCGCCGACCTCGTCGTGTGGCACACCTTCGGGCTCACCCACTATCCGCGCACCGAGGACTGGCCGATCATGCCCGTCGACCACACCGGGTTCACCCTCAAGCCCAGCGGATTCTTCGACGCCAACCCCGCGCTGGACACGCCCGCGCCGAAACCGCAGCATCCCGGTTGCTGCCGCTGAGGCAGGATGTCGGCATGAGCGAGCCTTCCTTCACCCTCGTGCAGCTGCGCTACTTCGAGGCGGCGGCGCGGCACCTGAGCATGACGGCCGCGTCGAAGGAACTGATGGTTTCGCAGTCGGCCGTTTCGACGGCGATCGCGCAGCTGGAGAAGGAAATGGGCGTGCAGTTCCTGCTGCGCCACCACGCCCGCGGGCTCAGCCTGACCACCGCCGGCGAGGAGTTCTACAAGCGGGTGCTGGATTTCCTGGCACACGGCGCGGAGCTGGTCGAAACCGCGCGGCAATCCGGCACCGACCTGGTCGGCACGCTCACCGTCGGCTGTTTCGCCACGCTCGCGCCGTTCCGCCTGCCGAGCCTGCTGGCCGAGTTCGAAGCCCGGCATCCCCGCGTGCACGTGTCCCTGCGCGAGGGCGAGCACAAGGCGCTCAAGGGCGCGTTGCGAGCGGGCGAGACCGAGCTGGCGATGCTGTACGGCTACGACCTCGACGACGACATCGACCGCGAGGTGGTCGGCACCGCCGCTCCGTACGCCCTCGTCTCCGAGGACCACCGGCTCGCCCGGCGGAAGAGCCGCAAGGTGTCGTTGCACGAGCTGGCGGACGAGCCGATGGTGCTGCTCGACCTGCCGCACAGCCGGGAGTACCTGCAGTCGATCCTGAGCGATGCCGGGGTGGCGCCGCGGGTTCGGCACCGGACGAGCGGGTACGAGACAGTGCGGGCGCTGGTCGCTTCCGGGCACGGGTTCGCGTTGCTCAACCAGCGTCCGCCGGACGACACGACATATGCGGGGGCGAGCGTGGTGCCGCTGACGCTGACCGACGATGTCCCGTCACTGGAGATTGTGCTCGCGACGATGCGCGGGGTTCGGCTTACCCGGCGGGCGCAGGAGTTTCGGGAGCTGTGCCGCGCGCAGTACTCCTCGTGAGAGAAAGCCGGCGTCAGAACAGTCCTTCGAGCGCACGGCGCGCGCGGGCCGAAGCCTGCCGGTCGCCGTGCAGTTGCCGGAAGTGGTTGAGCGCCAGCATGATCGCGACGATCTCGTAGAGCAGCTGGTCGATGTCCGTGTCCGGCGGCAGTTCCCCGAGGCTCACCGCACGCCAGATGTTGACGCGCAGCTCCCGCTGCCAGAACGCGCTCGTCCTGGCGACCGCGTCGCGCACCGGTCCTTCCCGGCCGTCGAACTCGGCCGCCGCCGCGGTGAAGAAGCAGCCGCCGGGCAGCAGGTCGCGTTCCAGGTAGGAGATCCAGGCCTCCCCGGCCGCCCGGAGATAGGGCAGGCCGCGCGGCACGCCGCGGGCGCGTTCGGGCACCTCGCGGACGAACATCTCGGCGGCGGCTTCGATCACGGCCAGTTGCAGGCTCTCCTTGGTGCCGAAATGCCCGAGCACGCCCGCCTTGCTCATCTCCAGCTCGGCGGCGAGCCGCCCGATGGTCAGCCGCTCCAGGCCCTCGGCCGAGGCGATCGCCAGGCCGAGGTCGAGGATGCGACGGCGGGTGAGGCGCGATTCGGCCACGGACTTCCGGGGACTCATGAAGCCACTATAGATTACGAACGATCGGTCGCTATAGTGCGGCTGACCCCAGGAGGAGAGATGCCCGGTTCCCGCATCACCGCGCTCGGCCACCACCAGCCCGCCCGCGTGCTGACCAACGCCGACCTCGAAGACATGGTCGACACGACCGACGAGTGGATCCGCCGCCGCACCGGCATCGCCGCCCGGCACCTCGCGGACGGCTCGGTCGCCGACCTGGCGACCGAAGCCGCGGCGAAGGCGCTGGCCGGGGCCGGTCTCGAACCCGGCGCGATCGGCATGATCGTGGTCGCCACCTGCAGCGCGATCGACCGCTGCCCGTCCATCGCCGCCCAGGTCGCGGGCCGCCTCGGCATCCCGGCCGCGGTCTGTTTCGACCTCAACAACGGCTGCGCCGGCTTCTGCACCGCGCTGGCCACCGCCGACCACGCCGTCCAGGCCGGAGCCGCCCGGCACGCACTGGTCGTCGGCGCGGAGAAGATGTCGGACGTCACCGACTGGACCGACCGCGGCACCTGTGTCCTGCTCGGCGACGGCGCGGGCGCGGCCGTCCTCAGCGCGGCCGGCACGGCGGCAGTCGGCCCGGTCGTGTGGGGCTCCGACCCGACGCGCAGGCATCTGGTCCGGCTCGTGGACGAATGGCGGCCCGCGTTCGCCCAGGACGGCCAGTCGGTGTTCCGCTGGGCCGTCCAGGAACTCCCGGCTGTCGCGGCGGAAGCCTGCGCTCGCGCGGGCATCGCGACCACCGACCTCGCCGGAGTTGTCACCCACCAGGCCAACCTGCGCATCGTCGAGGCGCTGACCGACCGGCTCGACCTGCGCGCGGACGTGGCGATCGGCCGGGACGTGGTCGATTCGGGCAACACGTCGGCGGCGTCCGTCCCGCTCGCACTGTCCAAAATGGTCTCTCGCGGCGAGCTGCCGCCGGGCGAGCCGGTGCTGCTCTTCGCCTTCGGCGGCGGGCTCTCCTGGGCCGGGCAGGTCGTGACCTGCCCGTGAACGACCTGGTCTGCCCGCACGCCGCCAGCGGCCCGGGATCCGCTGCGCCCGGACTGACCGAACCCGGGTTCCGGCTGCACACTCCGGGCCTATCCGCCGACGGCGTTCCGGGACGAGGTCCTGCGCTCGCTGGACGGGCTCGGGCGGTGCACGCTCGCCGGGCATCCGCTCGGCGCGTCCATGGTGGCCGCCGCGTGACGCCGGCGACCGGCCGCCGTCACGACGCCGGACCGCCTTGCGCGCGCCTCCGCACTCCTCAGCCCGAGTGGCGGACCGGCCTCGCGTCGATCCGCGCCCCGACGCTGATCCTCGCGGGCGAGCCGCGGAGCCACCTCGGCCAATCCCGGTACGCCTTGCGGGAACAGGCGTTACCGGATGCGAAAACGGTGACGGTGAGCGTCGGGCACCGGATTCATTCCCGGGCGCCGGAACGCTGGCTGTCCGGGGTCTCGGACTGGCTCTGATACCCGCGCTGGATCGCGACATGGTCGGCCACGAACTTCGCGTCGTGCCACACGCCCCAGATGAAGCTCGACCCGCGCCGCGCCAGCCACGGCAGGCCGATGAAGTACACGCCCGGCTCGACCGACACCCCGCGCCGGTGCTTGGGGCGTCCGTTCTCGTCGAACGCGTCGACCTGCAGCCAGCTGTAGTCGACGGCGAAGCCGGTGGCCCAGACGATCGAGGTCACTCCGGAGGCAGCCAGATCCAGTTCCAGCACCGGATCGGTGACACACGCCGGGTCCGGTCCCAGTTCGCGGGCGGACGGTTCCTCGGGCAGGTCGAGCCCGTTGCGAGCCACATAGGCGTCGGCTTCGTCAAGCAGGGCAAGGTAATTCTCGTCGCCCGCCGTGATGTTCTTCGCCAGGTCGGTCGCGAAGCTGAGCTTGCCGCCGGCGTACGCGCCGGTCATGCCGACGAGCGTGATGCCGAGTCCGGCCAGCGCGCGGAAGTCCACGGTGTGCCCGCCGCGCGCGCCGCTCACCGCGATGGTCACGTGTTCCGCTCCGGCGGGCGGCGTCTCGGCGTCCCACTTGCCCAGAACGCCGAGCCACCAGCAAAAGTCGCGGTCGCGATAGCTGCGCGGCGGCCGGTCGTGCGGGCCGACGGACAGGTACACCTCGCGTCCGGCCCGGCGCAGTTCCTCCGCGATCTGCACGCCCGACGAACCCGCGCCGACCACCAGCACCGCCCCTTCGGGAAGCTGCCCGGGGTTCCGGTAGCCGCTGGAGTGCAACTGCACCGGACCGGCGCCGGCGGGCACGATCGGCGGGATCACCGGACGCTGGAACGGGCCCGTCGCGGCGATGACGAACCGGGCGTCGAGGTCGCCGTCCGAGGTTTCGACGCGGAATCCGGGCCTGCCCTCGTGCCGCCGGACGGACGTGACCTCGACCCCGGTGCGGACCGGCGCGGCGATTTTCCCGGCGTAGGCCTCGAAATAATTCGCGACCTGGTCCTTCGACGCGAATTCGCCGGGAGCGACGTCGGGGAATTCCAGGCCGGGGAACCGGTCGTGCCACGCCGGGCCGTTCGCGACGAGCGAGTCCCACCGCTGCGAGCGCCAGCGTTCGGCGATCCGGTTCCGTTCCAGGACGAGGTGCGGCACGCCGCACTCGCTCAGGTGCTCGCTCATCGCCAGGCCGGCCTGTCCCCCGCCCACGACGAGGGCCTCCACCTGTTCGCTCGACATCCCAGACCTCCGCTCCGGCTTCGGCGCGGTTCAGCGCCGTCTCCCCGGATCCTCACGGCCCGCACTGCCCGTGTCCAACAGATGTTTCCGGCGCTCAAGATCTGATTTCCCGATGCAGAGTGCATCACCAGAACAGATGCATTGGTCCGGAAAGATCTACTGGACAGAACATCGGACGCGCGGTCAGGCTGAGGCGTCCGACGACCGCCGCACGGAAGGCCACGCAGTGACTGTCCACCGTCGCATCCGCCCGTTCAACACGCGGGACACCTACCCGGAGCAGAACCTCGACAACGACCTGTGCCAGGCCGTCGTCGCCAACGGCACGGTCTACGTCCGCGGCCAGATCGGGCAGGACCTCGACACGAGCGAATCGGTCGGGATCGGCGACGTCGCCGCGCAGGCCGAGCAGGCGATGGCGAACATCACGATGCTGCTCGAAGAAGCGGGCAGCCGGATGGAACACCTCGTCAAGCTCACGATCTACCTGGTCGACCCGCGCTACCGCGAGGCCGTTTACCGCACCGTCGGGCGCTGGACCAAGGGCGTGCACCCGATCTCGACCGGCGTGGTCGTGTCCGCGCTCGCCCGGCCGGAATGGCTGTGCGAGATCGACGCCGTCGCGGTGATCCCGGAGGAGGAGAAGTGACCTTTTCGATCGTCGCCCGCGCCACGTCCGGCGGAACCGTCCGGTTCGGCGTCGCGGCCAGTTCGTCCAGTCCGGCGGTCGTCGCCCGCGTCGCGCACCTGCGTCCCGGCCTCGGCGCGGCGGCTTCGCAGAACATCACCGACCCGCGGCTCGGCGGACGGGTGCTGGACCGGCTCGCCGAACACGGGGATCCGGAGAAGGCGCTGGCCGAGGTCACGTCGGCGGCGGAGCACATCGAGTACCGGCAGCTGACCGTGCTCGGGCCGGCCGGGCCCGGTTTCGCTTACAGCGGCTCGAAAACCCTCGGCACGCACGCGTCGGCGACGGGCGACGGCGTGGTCGTGGCGGGCAACATGCTGGCCGGCGACCACATTCCGCGGTCCATGGCGGACGCGTTCGCCGACGCGACCGGCGAGCTGGAACAACGCCTCGTCGCGGCGATGCGGGCCGGGCTCGCAGCGGGCGGCGAGGAAGGCCCGGTGCGCTCGGCCGGGCTCGTCGTGGTGTCCGCGGCGGACTGGCCGGTCACGGATCTGCGCGTGGACTGGGCGGACGAGCCGATCGAGCAGCTCGCCGGACTCCTCGACGTCTGGCTGCCCCAGCGCGACGACTACGTCACCCGCGGCCTGAATCCCGCGGCCGCACCGTCCTACGGCGTGCCGGGAGACGAGTGATGCCCGCGAGCAAAGCGGCCGCCCGCGCCGCGGTCGAACGGCACGCCGAGGGGCTGATCCAGCTGTCCGAGCGGCTGCACGCCGACCCGGAAACGGCGTGGGAAGAGCATCGCGCGGCCGCCGCGGTGCCGGAGCTGCTCGACCGGACCGGGTTCGCGGTCACGTCGAAGTACCTCGGTCTCGACACCGCGTTCCACGCGAGCTTCGGCTCCGGGCCGAGGCGGATCGCGCTGTGCGCCGAGTACGACGCTCTGCCCGGCCTCGGCCACGCCTGCGGGCACAACCTCATCGCGGCCAGTTCCGTCGGCGCCGCGCTGGGGCTCGCCGAGGTCGCCGACGATCTCGGGATCACCGTCGAGGTCTACGGCACTCCAGCCGAGGAGGGCGGCGGCGGGAAGATCGAGTTGCTGGAACGCGGCGCTTTCGCGGGGGTGGACCTCGCGATGATGGTGCACCCGGCGCCGGTGGACGTCGCCGAAGCGCGGCCGTTCGCCGTCAGTCACTCGAAGATCTCCTATACCGGCAAGTCCGCGCACGCCGCGGCTTATCCCGAAGCCGGGGTGAACGCGGCCGACGCGTTCACCGTCGCCCAGGTCGCGATCGGCCTTCTGCGGCAGCAACTTCCGGCCTCGGCGCGCGTGCACGGGATCGTGACGCACGCCGGCGACGCCCCCAACGCGATCCCCGAGCACGCGTCCGGCCGGTGGTATGTGCGGGCCGAGACGCTGGCGGAACTGTCCGAATTGGAGCCGCGCGTCATGCGGGCGTTCGAGGCCGGGGCGCTGGCCACTGGCTGCGAGCTGGGCGTCGAACCGGAGAGCAAGCCCTACGCCGAATTCCGCGCCGACGAACCGGCTTTGGCCGCCTATCGCGCCAACGCCCTCGAACTCGGCCGTGAGTTCGCGCCGGACGGCACGGCGTCGCGGATGAACCGCGCCTCCACCGACATGGGCAACGTCTCGCAGGTCGTGCCCGCGATTCACCCCTACATCGGCGTCGGGTCGCTGCCCGCGATCAACCACCAGCGCGAATTCGCCGCGCACTGCGTCGGCGGCACCGCCGAACGAGCCCTGCTCGATGGTGCGATTGCGCTGGCGTGGACCGGCATGGACCACACCGCCCGAACCCTCTGAACCTCCTGCCCCGGGAAGGACACCGATGTCCAGCACCCGCTCCGAGCACGACATGCTCGGCGAAATCAGCGTGCCCGGCGACGTCTACTACGGCGCGCACACCGCCCGTGCGCTGGTCAACTTCCCCCTCACCGGCGAAACCCTCGCCGACCGGCCGCACCTCGTCGCCGCGCTGGCCACCGTCAAGGAGGCGGCCGCGCGCGCCAACGCGGAGGTCGGCGCCCTCTCCCCGGAGCGAGCCACGGCGATCGGGCAGGCGTGCGCGGAGCTTCGCAACGGCCGGTTGCGCGACCAGTTCGTCGTCGACCTCATCCAGGGCGGGGCCGGGACCTCGACGAACATGAACGCCAACGAGGTCATCGCCAACCGCGCCCTGGAGGTGCTCGGCCACGCCCGCGGCGCGTACGCCGAACTGCATCCGCTCGACCACGTCAACCTCGGCCAGAGCACCAACGACGTCTACCCCACCGCGGTCAAACTCGCCCTCGACCGGCATCTCGCCGAACTGCTGGCCGCGCTCGCCGGACTGCGGGAAGCGTTCGCGGACAAGGCGATCGAGTTCGCCGACATCCTCAAGATGGGCCGCACCCAGCTGCAGGACGCCGTCCCGATGACGCTCGGCCAGGAATTCGGCGCGTTCGCCGCCACGCTCGGCGAGGACGAACAGCGGCTCGCCGAAGCCCGGTTGCTGCTGCACGAGCTGAACCTCGGCGGCACGGCGATCGGCACCGGCCTCAACGCGCGTCCCGGCTACCGCGAGCGGGCAGTCGCGCACTTGCGCGAACTCACCGGCATCACCACGCTCGTCTCCGCGCCCGACCTGATCGAGGCGACCCAGGACGTCGGCGTGTTCGTCCAGCTGTCCGGCGTGCTGAAACGCGTGGCGGTCAAATTGTCGAAGATCTGCAACGATCTCCGGCTGCTCTCGTCCGGGCCGCAGGCCGGGTTCGGGGAGATCGAGCTGCCCGCCCGGCAGGCCGGGTCCTCGATCATGCCGGGCAAGCTCAACCCGGTCGTCCCGGAGGCGGTCAACCAGATCGCCTTCGAGATCATCGGCCACGACGTCACGATCACCCTCGCCGCCGAGGGCGGGCAGCTGCAGCTCAACGCCTTCGAACCGATCATCGCGCGAGCGTTGACCGCCGGTCTCGACCATCTCACCGCCGGCGCCCGGGTGCTCGCCGAACAGTGCGTACGCGGCATCACCGCGCGCCGAGAGCACCTCGCTGGCATCGTCGCCGCCTCGACCGGCCTGGTCACGGCGCTGAGTCCGGCGCTCGGCTACGAGACCGCGAGCGCGCTCGCCCTGGAAGCGCACCAAACCGGCCGCCCCGCACTGGAACTGGTGCGGGAACGGCAGCTGCTGACCGACGACCAGATCGGCGTGCTGCTCACCCCGCAGGCCCTCACCGGCGGGCCGGCCCGCACGTGAACGCTGTGTTTCGCGGCCGTCAGACCGTCGTATCGGCACAGCTCAGCGCCTCTGCATAAGCCGAACAGATGCATTGCTTTGCTTATTACTTCTTGTTAGATGCCGTGGGCCGCTCTTAGCGTCCTCCCGGAGAACCGGTCCAAGGAGGCCACTCATGACCGCACCCGACGCCTCTCCGGCGCCCGACCTCGCCGAACAAAGCGCCGATCCCGCGACGCTGCGCCGCAGCGTCGCCGCCGGTGCCGTCGGCGTCTTCGTGCACTGGTTCGACTGGGCCGCCTACGCCTACCTCGCCGGCACCATCGCGTCGGTGTTCTTCCCGGCGGGGAACTCGACCGCGGGTCTGCTCGCGGTGTTCGGCGTCTTCGCGGTGTCGTTCGGGATCCGGCCGGTCGGCGCGCTGATCTTCGGCCCGCTGGGCGACAAGATCGGCCGCAAGCGCACGCTGTCGGTGGTCATCTTCGTGATGTCCGGGGCCACGCTCGTGATCGGCCTGCTGCCGGGCTACTCCACGATCGGCATCGCGGCCCCGATCCTGCTGGTGCTGCTGCGTTTGCTCCAGGGGCTCGCGGCGGGCGGCGAATTCGGCAGCGCGGCGAGCTTCCTCGCCGAGTACGCGCCGCGGCGGCGCCGCGGGTTCGGCGTCAGCTGGCTGGAAGTCGGTTCGCTGCTGGGCTTCCTCGCCGGTTCGTTCGTGTTCCTGCTCTTGTCGATCGGCCTGACGAACGCGCAGCTGGCCTCGTGGGGCTGGCGCGTCCCGTTCCTGATCGCCGCGCCGCTGGGCATCATCGGGTTCGTCATCCGCAGCAAGATCGAGGACACGCCCGAGTACCGCGCCCTCGAAGCGACCGACAACGTTCCCCGCAGCCCGGTCCGGGAACTGTTCCGCCACAACAAGAAGCAGCTGCTGCAAGCGGCCGGGCTGATGACCATGATGCACGTGCCGTTCTACGCCGTGCTCACGTACCTGGTCACCTACGAAACCGACTACCTCGGCCATTCGGCCGGCAGCGCGGCGGCACTGTCCACCGTGATCTCGCTCGTCGGGCTGGTCCTCGTGCCCTTCTTCGGCCGTCTTTCCGACCGCGTCGGCAGGCGGCCGGTCCTGATCGCCGCGGGCGTCTCGCTGTTCGTTCTCGCCGTCCCGGCGTACCTGGTGATGCGCACCGGGCTGGTCGGCACCTGGATCGGCGGCCTCGCGCTCGGCGCCATCCTGGCGGCGATCCTCGGCACTTACGCGGTGTGGTCCGCGGAGATCTTCCCGACCCGCACCCGGCAAAGCGGACTGTCCATCGCGTACAACATCACCGCCGCGCTGTTCGCCGGCACCGTGCCGTACCTGATGACTGTCCTGATTTCCGCGACCGGCAGCACGCTCGTGCCCGGCCCGTATCTGATGGTCGCGGCGGCCGTCGGTCTGATCGCCGCGTTCTCGCTGCGCGAGACCGCCGGAACTCCGTTGCTGCACAAGGAAGACCTGGAGAACACCGAAGCCTGACCCCCCTCGATTCACCAAAGGCGGTGAAGCGTGTCCGAACCCACCTTCGTCAACAGCGAATCAGGAAACCTGCGCCGGAACCTGCGCCGGATCGACTCGATCTTCCTCGCGATCGCGGCCATCATCTCGGTGGACACCATCGGCCAGATCGCGACCTCGGGGGCGGAGGCGGTCGCCTGGACCGCCGTGCTCCTCGTGCTGTTCCTGTTCCCGTACGGGCTGGTCATGGCCGAACTGGGCAGCGCGTTCCCGGCGGAGGGCGGGCCCTTCGTCTGGCTGCGGCTCGCGTTCGGGAAACTGCCCGCCGCGCTCGGCACACTGCTGTACTGGATCACCAACCCGGTGTGGCTGGGCGGATCGATCACTTTCCTCGCGGCCGCGACCTGGCAGCAGTACCTCGTTCCGGCCTCGCCGGGCGGGTTCGCGGACTACGCGTTCAAGCTCGTTTTCATCTGGCTGGCGATCCTCGGCGCGGTGGTGAGCCTGCGGTACGGCAAGTGGTTCATCGCCGCCGGGGCGCTGCTGAAGGTCGGGCTGGTGGTGCTTTTCGCCGTGACCGCGGCGATCTACGCCGCGCGCAACGGCGTGCACGGCTCGCTGGCCTTCTCGCCGACCATCGGCGGATTCCTCGCGGTCGTCCCGGTTCTGATGTTCGCCCTCGTCGGCTTCGAGGCGCCCAACGGCGCCGCGGAGGAGATGCACAACCCGCGGCGTGATGTCCCGGTCACGGTCGGCGTTTCCGGTTTGGTGTCGGCGTTGTGCTATCTGGTGCCGGTTTTCGGCATCGTGCTGGTGATGCCGCCGGACAAGATCAACGGGCTCGGCGGGTTCCTCGACGCCGTGCGCCAGGTGTTCTCCGTCTACGGCGGCGCTTCGGACGCGATGCTGACGCTCGCCGCCGTCGTGTTCGTTTTCGTTCTGCTGAACCAGGGCTGCTCGTGGATGATCGCCTCGGACCGCATCCAGGCGATGGCTGCTGTCGGCGGCGCCTTCCCGCGCTGGTTCGGGGCTTTTCATCCGAAGCTGAACACTCCGTTGCGGGTCAATCTGCTCTCCGGCGTGGTCGCGACCGCGTTCACGGTGGTGGCGACGATCGTGCAGAGCAGTTCGGCTTCGGCGGTGTTCGCGGTGGTGCTGAACATCGCGGTGAGCACGTTGCTGCTGTCGTATCTGCTGATCTTCCCGACGATCCTGGTGCTGCGGCGGAAATACCCGTCGGCCGAGCGCCCGTTCCGGGTGCCGGGCGGACGAGCCGGGCTGTGGGTCAGCTCGGTGCTGATCTACGCGTGGATCCTGCTGGGCGCCTGGCAGACGGTGGTGCCCGGAGTGCTGGACCGGGCGCTCGGCGTGCCGTACGACTTCGAGGCGACCTGGGGAGTGTCGCGGCTGACCTTCGAGCTGTTCACCGCCGGGACGTTGGCGGTGCTGATCGGGTTCGGGATCGCCGGGTACCTCGTCGCCCGCCGGCAACCCGCGCCGGTCACGGAAGTCCCGCAACCGGCCGCGACCTAGCCCTCAGACCTTCCGCCCCACCACGCCCGCCACGCATCGAGCCGCGTCGCTCAGCGGCTTCAGCCTCGGACCGTCCTGCCACCACTCGTCCGCGACCGACAAGCCGGGACCGTCCGTCCGGCTCGGCGGCAGCAGTTCCAGGCCGGGCAGCATCGCCTCGATCTCCGCGCGCGTCCGGAACCGCCCGGCGCCCAACGGCCCGGCCACCAGGATCTCCCCGATCCGCTTCGCGACCGCGGTCAGCTCCGGCACCTCGGGGTCGTAGAAATGCGCCATGGCGACATAGGAACCGGGCGCGAGGGCGTCGATGTACTCGCGCATCACCTCGACCGCGCCCTCGCCCTCGTAGTGGTGCATCGTGCCGATGTGCAGGAGCGCGACCGGCTCCGAGAAGTCGATGCACTCGCGCACCGTTTCGTGTCGCAGCACGGCCCGCGGTTCGAAGATGTCGGCCTCGACCATGTGCGTGAAGTCGTTGTCCTCCAGCAGCGCGCGGCCGTGCGCGAGCACCACCGGGTCGTTGTCGACGTAGACCACGTGCGCGTCGCGGTGGTAGCGCTGCACGATCTGGTGGGTGTTCTCGGCAGTCGGCAGGCCGGAACCGCAGTCGAGGAACTGGCGGATGTCGGTCTGGCCCGCCAGCATGCGCAGCGCGCGGTTGTGGAAACCGCGGTTGCCGCGGGCGATGTGCACTGCCTCGGGGACGGCCGTGCTGATCTTCTCCATCACCGCGCGGTCCACCTCGTAGTGGTGGCTCCCGCCGAGGAACCCGTCGTAGATCCGCGCGATGCTCGGGCGGGCCGGGTCCACCCCCACTGGCACCTGGCTGGGCGACAGCGGGGACGACGAGCCGGTCATGGACACCTCGCGGAGCAGTCGGGCGGCTGTGGCCCGCTCAGGGTAGTACCGCGGCCGCTCAGCCGTGCCAGCGGCGCGGCCGGTCGCCGTTGTCATTGTCGTCGCCGCCCCATTGCTCCAGGTACGAGCTGACCGCCGAGCGGAACGCGTCCTCCATCGGGTCGTGGGGCTGGTTCCGGCCGTCCTGCTGCGGGTTCTGCGTCGGCTGGACGCGCGGCGGCGGCGCGGTCGTCGCGGGACGGCTGCTGGCCCGGATGACTGTGTCCCGGACCTGGTCGCTCGCCGGGGCCGGGGACGCGCTGAGCGTGCTCACCGCGGGCGGCGCGGACGAGGTGGTGCGGACAGGAGCGGGCGGCGGTTGCACCGGCTGCGGACCTGTCCCGCCGGACGCCGACGGCCACAACGCCCACGAGCCCAGCCCCGCGCACACCACGACCGCGGCACCGGCGAAGAGGCCGTAGCGCGGCTTTCGCCGGCTGGGCGGCGCGGTCTCGGCGGCCGGCGCGGGCGGATCGGCGACCGGCACCGGGCCGCGTTTGGCGAGCTGTTCGGCCGGGGAGCCGGTCGAAACGTCGAGGACCCCGCCGAACGCCGAGGTCGGTTCGTCGGCCCGGCGGCGCACCAGCGGCGGGGGTTCGCTGCCGTCGATCCGGGGCATCGGCGCCGTCTCGGACAGCCGCACGAGATTCGCGACCGACTCGAGGTCGCTGCCGGACTCCGGGTTCCCCATCCAGACCTCCACCCCGCCGGGGCCGCGCGTCCGCGGCGCTTCCGGCGCGCCAGATCCTAGGGACCCCCGGTCCGCGCTGTAAACCCGTCCCGGGCGTGATCCAGTACGCTCGACGGGTTTCCGGCCCGGGGAGGAGGCCCGCGATGCGGCCGTTTTCGGTCGAACCCGACGCGACCGGCCTGCTCGACGCCGGCGACGGACAGCAGATCTACTGGGACGCCAGCGGCTCCGGCAAGCCGGTGCTGTGCGTGCACGGCGGCCCCGGCGGAGGCGGCGGCAGCTTCGGCCGGAGCGGATTCGACCCGGAGAAGTTCCGCGTCGTGGTGTTCGACCAGCGCGGCTGCGGACGGAGCAGGCCGGGCGTCGCGGACCCGGCGGTGAGCCTGGAGCACCAGACCACCGGGCAGCTGATCGCCGACATGGAGAAGCTGCGCGTCCATCTCGGCGTCGAAAACTGGCTGCTCTACGGCGGTTCCTGGGGCGCGACGCTCGCGCTGGCCTACGCGCAGCGGCATCCGGAACGGGTCAGCGGCATCGTGCTGGTCGCCGCCTTCACCTCGTCGCCGGACGAGGTCGACTGGCTCTACCGCGGCCTCCGGCGGCTGCTGCCCGCGCAATGGGAAGCGTTCCGGGCGGGCGCGCCCGACCCGGACGGAGACCTCCTCGCCGGGTACTCGCGGCTGCTCGCCAGCCCGGACCGCGCGGTGCGGCTCCGCGCCGCCCGCGATTGGTGCGCCTGGGAAGACGCGGTGATCTCGCACGAATGGACCGGCGGGCGAACCGGCCAGTTCAGCGCGGGCACCGACGACGAGCTGATCACGCTCGCCCGCCTCTGCGCGCACTACTACAGCCACCACGCCTGGCTTGAGGACGATCAGCTGCTGCGCGACATCCGCCTGCTGCACGGCATTCCGGCGGTGCTGATCCACGGACGCGCCGACCTGAGCGCGCCGCTGCGGAAGGCGTGGCAGCTCGCCCGGGCCTGGCCGGACGCCGAACTGGTCGTGATCGACGACGCGGGGCACACCGGGAGCCCGTCGATGGGGACGGCGGTGCTGGAGGCGATCGCCCGGTTCGAGGATCGCTAGCGCAGCACGCGGTAGCGCAGGCTCGTTCCCCGCTGCTCCAGCAACTCCAGCCGCACCGGCGGGCCGGGCCGCTCGAACAGCCGCACCCCGCCGCCGAGCAGCACCGGCATCACGATCACCTCGACCTCGTCCAGCAGGCCGGCCTCCACGCAAGCCCGGCCGACCGAAGCGCCCAGCACGTTCACCGTCTTCTCCCCCGCCGCCGCCCGGGCCGCTTCGACGCCTTCCTCCAGCGAGGAGCGAAACGTCACCCCGGGCACCGCTGGCGGAGCGGGCTGGCGGGTCAGCACTACCTGCGGCCCGTCCCAACCGCCGCCGAAAGCCTTGCCTTCGCCCTCGGTGCCGCGGTACGGGTCATCGCCGGAGAACGTCCGGCGGCCGACCAGCAGCGCGCCGACCTCGGCGGCCAGGTCGTCCGCCGAGGTGTCTCCGGTGTAGGGCGCGAGCCATCCCATGTCCCCGCCGGGTCCGGCGATGAACCCGTCCAGCGACATCGCGGCGGAGTACAGCAGCTTTCCCATGTCAGTCCCTCCGGATCGCCTGACACACCCGCACGAACGGCTGGCCGCCAGCGAAGACAATCGGTCCCATGACCGTATACGCGATCGGTGGCAGCTCCAGCGTCGGCAAGACCACCGTCGTCGAGTACCTCGCAGCCAGACACGACATCGCCGACGTGATCCACGTCGACGACCTGCGCACCCACGACGTCACAACACATCCGGCGCACAGCTGGCTTCATTCCGACGCCGAACTCCTGGGCACGTTGCTGGCCTCGACCGCTCGAGTGCAATTTGCCCTGGCCGCCCAGCTCGACCGGCTCCGCAAGCACCCCGATCATGTCATTGTCGGAGGGGNGCCCAGCTCGACCGGCTCGGCAAGCACCGCGATCATGTCATCGTCGAAGGGGAAGGCGTACAGCCGGACCTCATGCATCGATACCCGCACCTCGACTGCCGCGTCGTCTACCTGATCGAATCAGAAGAACGCGTGCTGCTGACGACCTTGGCGACCAGGCCGGGCAACCGGCGCTTCCTCGCGCTGAGCCCGCGCGAACAACGCGGAGTGGTGCGGATGAACTATCTGTACGGACAGTGGTTGCGCGCCGAGGCAGAGCGCTACCGGCAGCCTTGGCTAGCCAGCCAGCCCTGGACCACGCTGGGGCACCGGGTCGAAGAATGCCTGCTCGGATCCTGAATACCCCGCGCGGACGACGCCTCAGCATGTCGGCTCGGCCGCGCGAGCCTGCCAAGTACCGACCCCCGGAAGGGCGGAAACTCATCGCTCAGCCGGACAGCGCGCGCCAAGCCTCCCGGCGTTCCCGCTGCCGTTCCGGGTCCGCCACCGGAGCCGCGGCGACCAGCCGCCGCGTGTAGTCCNTGTAGTCCTCCCGCGGCGACCCCAGCACCGACGCCACCGGGCCCTCCTCGACCACCCGGCCGTGATGCAGCACCGCGACCCGGTCCGCGACCCGTTCCACCACCGCCAGGTCGTGGCTGATGAACAGGCAGGCGAAGGCCAGTTCCCGCTGCAAGTCCGCCAGCAGGTCCAGCACCGAGGCCTGCACCGAGACGTCCAGCGCGCTCGTCGGCTCGTCCGCGATCAGCAGCCGCGGCCGCAGCGCCAGCGCCCGCGCGATCCCGACCCGCTGCCGCTGCCCGCCGGACAGTTCGTGCGGGTACCGGCCGCTCCAGCGGGGATCCAAGCGGACGGCGGCGAGCAGTTCCGCGACCCGCTCCCGGTGCTCGCCGCGTTCGCCGTGCACCACCAAGGGCTCGGCGATGCTCGCGCCGATCGTCGCGCGCGGGTTGAGGGCCGAGGCCGGGTTCTGGAACACGATCCCGATCTGCCGCCGGATTTCCCGCCGCTGCCGGGCCGATGCCCGCGCGACGTCCACGCCGTCGATCCGCACGGTGCCCGCCGAGGGAGCGACCAAGCCGGTCAGNCAGCACGGACGAGATCGTGCTCTTGCCCGAACCGGATTCGCCGACGAGACCGAGCACCTCGTCCGTCCCGACGGTCAGGGACACGCAGTCGACCGCGCGCACTGGCGGAGCCCCGCCGCCGACCCGGTAGGTCACCTCCAGATCCGTCACCGAAACCAGCGGAGCCGACGTCGGCCGGACCGCACCGGCCGGAGCGGAACCCAGTGACAGCACCGAATCCAGCAGCTCCCGCGTGTAGCCGGCCCGCGGCGAAGCGAACAACCCGGCCGCCGTGTTCTGCTCGACCACCTGGCCCTCCCGCAGCACCACCACGCGATCCGCGACGTCCGCGACCACGCCCATGTCGTGGGTCACCAGCAGGATCGCCGTGCCGAGCCGGTCCCGCAGCGACCGCAGCAGCTGCAGGATCCCGGCTTGCACGGTGACGTCCAGCGCGGTGGTCGGCTCGTCCGCGACCAGCAGCTTCGGGTCGTGGATCAGCGCGATCGCGATGACCACCCGCTGCAGCTGCCCGCCGGACAGCTCGTGCGGGTAGGCGCGCAGCACGCGCCGCGCGTCCAGTTCCACGAGCTCCAGCAGTTCCCGGGCTCGTTCCCGCGCCGCGGCCCGGGACACCGTGCGATGCGCCCGGACCGCGTCCACGAGCTGCGTGCCGATCCGGAACACCGGGTTCAGCGCGCTCATCGGCTCCTGGAACACCATGCCGATCTCGCCGCCGCGCACCGCGCGCAGCGCCGGACCGTCCACTGTGTACAGATCGCGGCCGTCGAGCACCGCGGAGCCGGTCACCGTCGCGGTGTCCGGCAGCAGGCCGAGCAGCGACAGCGCGGTGACCGACTTGCCGGACCCGGATTCCCCGACGAGGGCGACGACCTCGCCGGGGCGCACGTCGAACGTCACCTCCCGGACCGCTTCGGCGGAACCGAACCGGATCGAGACGTCGTGCAGGGAAAGCAGCTGCTCGGACACGGGATTACTTCGCCAGGCCCATCTGGAGGTAGTTCGGGTACGCGGGGAACGCGCCGATCGCGAAATTGCCGACCTTCGCGCCGTGCAGGAACGAGTTGCGCGTGTAGATCAGCGGGACCACCGGCGAGTCCCGCATGATCCGCTGGTCCGCCTTGGCCCACAGCTTCCCGGCCGCGGCCGGGTCGACCGTGCCCTGCGCCTCGGTGATCAGCGCGTCCACCTCGGGCACCGAGTAGCGCGCCTCGTTGTACCCGCCGTTGCCGATCTCCGACGTGCCGAACAGCGGCTCGATGTTGGCGTTGGCGCTCGGGAAGTCCGGCTGCCACGAACCGAGCGTGAGGTCGTAGTCGCCGTCGTTGCCGGTGACCAGCGTCGTCCACGCCTCGTCGTCGAGCGGGCGCAGCTTCGTGCGGATCCCCGCCCGCTGCAGCGCGGCCTGGATCGCCTGCGCCTTGTCCGCCTCGTTGTTCGCCGTCGACACCGGGAAGTCCAGGTTGTCGATGCCGTTCGGGAAACCCGCTTCGGCGAGCAGCTGCTTCGCCTTCGCGACGTCGCCGTTCGGCGGGGCCGGGTAGAGGTCGTACACCTCGCGCCCGGCGATGCCCTCGGTGATCAGCGTTGTCGCGATCGGGCCCGCCAGATCCGCGCTGCCCGCGGCGGCGACCTGGTAGGCGGTCTTGTCCACCGCGTACTGGAACGCCTGGCGCACCTGGGGATTCGCCAGCGGCCCGCGCTTGGTGTTCAGTGCGAGATAGGCCAGCGCGCCGGACTTCGACGTGACGAGCTGGTTCTTCGCCGCCGGGTTCGTGCGGATCTGCGCCAGCTGCGCCGGGTTCACGAACGACGAGCCGAACGCGAACGCGTCGTTGCCCTGGCTGGCCAGCAGCCGCTTCGCGACGACGCCGGTGTCCTGGCCCATCTGGATCACGACCGCGTCCGGCAGGCCGGTGCGCGCGAGGTCGGTCTTGGCGTCCCAGTTCGGGTTGCGGACGAACTTGACCTGCACGCCCTTCTGGTACGACTCGACCTGGTACGGGCCGGACGCGACCGGCTTCGTGTCGTAGGTCCCGTCGGCGCCCTTGCCCTTCGGCACCGGGGCGAACGCCGGCATGCTCGCGATCCACGGCCAGTCGCCGTACGGACGGGCCAGCCGGAACACGATCGTCTTCGGGTCCGGTGTCTCGATCGACGCCAGTTCGCCGCCCTTGAACGGGCCCTGGTAGCCGGGTCCGCCGGCGAGCAGGTTCTTGTGGTAACCCAGTCCGCCGGAGAACGCCGGGTCGAACGACCGCTCGATGCCGTATTTGATCTCGGCGCTGGTGATCGGCGTGCCGTCGGCCATCTTCAGGCCGTCCTTGAGCGTGTAGGTCCAGGTCTTGCCGTCCGCGCTGGCCCGGCCGGTGTCGGTGGCGAGGTCCGGGACCACGGTCGCCGGGCCGTCCGCGGCGGTCTTCCACGCGGTGAGCCGGCGGTGGATCAGGCTGATCGTGGTGATCGCCAGGTTCTGGCTCTTCGCCGGGTCGAGGTGCTGGGTCGTGGTGTCGCTGAGGATGTACAGCGTCCCGCCCGGCGAAACCGCGACCGCTCCCCCGCCGCCGGACTGCTCGTTCGCGTTGCACGCGGCGAGGAACGCCCCTGCCCCGGTGACCGTGGCGGTGATGCCGAGCGCCTTCAGGAAGTCCCTGCGATCCATGGTTTTTCCGTTCCCTTTCTCAAGAACCGAGCCGAGCGCGGGGGTCGAGGACCCCGTAGAGCACGTCCACCGCGAAGTTCGCGAGGACGACGAAGAAGGCGGCGAACAGGCTGACGCCCATCAGCACCGGCAGGTCCACCTGGTGCACGGCGTCGACGAGCAGCCCGCCGAGACCGGGCAGCGCGAACACCCGCTCGGTGATCACCGCGCCGCCGAGCAGCGCGCCGAGATCGACCGCGAACACCGTCACCACCGGCAGCAACACGTTGCGCAGCGCGTATTTCCCGATGACTGTCCGCTCCGGCAGGCCGACCGCCCGCGCGGTGCGGATGAAGTCCTCGCCCAGGATTTCGAGCATCTGCCCGCGCGAGAGCCGGGCGTAGACCGCGGCGTTGATGAACGCCAGCACCAGCCACGGGAGCACGAGGTGCCACGCCCAGTCGAGCGGGCTTTGCGCGAACGCCACGTAACCGCTCACCGGAACGACGTCGAGGGTGAAGCCGAACAGCAGGATTCCCAGCAGTCCCACCAGATACGCGGGCGCGGACACTCCGGCGAGCGTCACCGTCATCGCGGCGCGGTCGGCGAACTTGCCGCGGCGCAGCGCGGAGAACACCCCGGTCGCGACCCCGGCGATCAGCCAGATCACCGACGCGCCGACGGCCAGCGAGACGGTGATCGGCAGCCGGTCCCCGATCAGCGTCAGCACCGGTTCGCTCTGCTGGAACGAGTAGCCGAAGCAGGGCGCGGAGCAGACGATCGCCGTCACGCCGGTACCGAACGTGCGGCCGGTGAAGATGCCGCCGAGGAAGTCGAAGTACTGCTGGATCCACGGCTTGTCGAAGCCCATGAACTCCCGTGCCAGCGCCAGGTTCTCCGGCGTGCACGGCTTGCCGCAGGACATGTACGCCGGGTCGGTGGGCAGCAGGTAGAACACCGCGAAGGTGCCGAAGCTGACCACGAGCAGCACACCGAGCATGCCCAGCAGGCGGATGCCCACGAAACGCAGGGTGCGGTTCACCGGCGCACCGCCGTCTTCGGGTCGAGCGCGTCGCGCAGCCCGTCGCCGAGCATGTTGAACGCGAGCGTCGCGAGGAACAGCGCGGCGCCGGGGAAAATGAGGAACATCGGATCGGTCTGCACCCAGTTGATCGCGTCGCTGATGGAACGGCCCCAGCTCGGCGTGGGCGGCGGGATGCCGACGCCGAGGAACGACAGCGCGGCTTCCAGCCCGATGTTGGCCGGGATGCTCACCGTCGCCAGCACGATGATCGGCGCCCACAGGTTCGGCAGCAGCTCGCGCCGGAACACGTGCACGCCGCCCGCGCCGAGCGCCCGGGCCGCCTTGACGAAGTCGCGATTGCGCAGGCTCAGCGTCTGCGCGCGGACCACCCTGGCCACGCGCGGCCAGCCGAACAGTCCGATCACCGCGATCAGCAGCAGCGGGCGCGGGATCGACTGCGGGGCGACCGCGCCGAGCGCGATCATGAAGATCAGCTGCGGGAACCCGAGCAGCACGTCGGTCACCCGGCTCACCACGGTGTCCCACCAGCCGCCGAGGTACCCGGCGCTCGCCCCGAGCAGCACGCCCAGCAGCATCGACACCGCGGTCGCGGCGAGCCCGATCAGGAACGACGTGCGCGCGCCGTACGCGACGACCGCGAAGAGGTCCCGGCCGGTGAGCGGTTCGACGCCGAACCAGTGGCTGCCGCTGATGCCGCCGAGGAATCCCGCGCCGGTGCCGTCGGCCGGATTGAGCAGTTCGGTGTGGTAGGCGTAGGGATCCTGGCCTTCGATCAGGGCGAGCAGAGGAGCCGCGAGAGCGGTGATGATCACCAGCACGATGACGACCGCGCTGGCTTGCGCCCAGCGGTCGTGCCGCAGCGCGCGCCAGAGGTTCCGGGAGGCCGGAGCGGCCGCCGGGACACCGGCGCCGCCCGGCGACAGGATGTCGGACAACGGTTCCCTATGCAGATCAGCGTTACTTGATGACGTGACAGTAAAGAACCCGAAGGAAATTCACCACGACGGCGGCGCCCGTCCCGGATCGTGAGACGCCGCCGAGGTCGCGACTCCTCGGGCATTCGGCTTGTTCACCCAGGTCACCCGCGATCCGGCGGCCCAGCTCAGTCTGCCGTGCGGACAGCTGCCCGGCCGGCGTTGTCGTCACCCGTTCGGACGCAGTCCCGGGACGGTCGGCTGACCCGGACTGTGCCGCGGCCCGGCCGGCTCTGGACTGGCCGCACGGAACCAGTCTCATGTGGACGGAAGGACCTGCCGATGTCTCGCAGCTCGCGCAAGCTGGCCGGAGTGCTGATTTCCGCGGCCGCGGCCGCCCTGCCGGTCAGCCCTCCCGCCTCGGCGGCCGGCGCGGCGGTGAACGGCGGCGACGCGATGTACACCGTCTCGCCGGGACCCGGACGCGAGCCGTACTACTGCTCTGCGGGATTCGCGGTTCTCGTCAAGCAGGTCCGGTACCTCCGCACCGCGGGGCACTGCACCGAACACGGGCTCGACTGGAAAGCCGTCGGCCGCAACGTCGACAGCCGCTTCCCGGTGACCGATTACGGCCGCGTCGAGGATCCGGGCACAGCCGGGTCGATCTGTACGACGGCAGCACTCAGCGGATCCTGCGCGCGGGCGCCCCGCGAGTGGGACAGCTGGTGTGCAAGAGCGGCATGACCACGAAGAAGACGTGCGGAAAGGTCTTGGGCCTCAACCAGACCGTGAACTTCGGCGACGGCAAGCAGGTCGTCGGGACCATCGCTACGGATATCCCGGTCGGGGCCGGCGACAGCGGCGGCCCGTTGTTCTGCGCCGGGGTCGGGTAGGGAGTGCTCTCCGGCGGGAACGACCAGGTCAGCTTCTTCCAGCCGTTGCCGCCGGCGCTCGCCGCCTGCGGAGCGACACTCGCCTGAGCGCGCTGCCCGAGGGGGAGAGACCGCTCGGCACGCTGTGCCTCACCCGCTCGGAGTCTCCCCCGGGATCCCCGCCCGGACCTGCCGGTACAGCCGCGGCACCGTCGGGTTGGGCAGCGCCGGCAGCCGCCGCGGACCGGCCGATCCGGTCGCGGCCAGATCGCACAAGACGTGGTAAAGGTGGCTCAGCGCCCGCAGAGCCGGGTCTTTCGCCCGTTCTCCGGCGGCAGCGGGGGTATACGCGAACAAGGCCACGTCGGCGCGCGCCAGCGGGCCCTCCGCGGCTGGCCGGCCCGTGCCGGGCGGAGCCGCGGTCAATTCCTCGACCGCCTCGGCGAGGGCGGTGCACGCCGCCACCGGGCCTTCGGGATGCCGGGTGCACGAACCAGGCATCCGCATCGCGACCGCGAGCGCCCTGCCGTGCGTGGTCAGCGCGGCGTAAAGCGACAACCGGTGCCGCAACCGGGGCGAGGTCGTGCCGCCGAGGACCGGGCGGGTGAGCGGTCGCGCGACCAGCGCGAGCTGGTACAGCCGGTGGTCGAGGTCGCGGGCGAGCGCGTCGAAGTCCGCGGGCGGGCCGGGGTGCCGCTCAAGCCGGGCCGCGGCGGCGGTCAGCACCTCGTGCAGCGCGCCGAGGAGGTTGTTCCGCACCGTGCGCACAGTGTCCCGAGTGGACAGCGGGGTGACGAGCAGCGCGACCAGCAGGCCGACCGCCGCGCCGATCGCGGTTTCCTCCAGCCGCAGCAGAAGCAGACCGGGCGAGAACTCGTGCAGCACGCTGTAGAGCTGGCCGACCATGATCGTCACGAAGAAGATCATGTACGCGTACGACAACCGGATCAGGTAGAAGCCGAGGAACATGCTCGCGCAGATGGTCGCCAGCACGGCCGCGGTGCTGCCCGCGGTCAGCGCCGCCAGGCCGATCGACGCGGCGAGGCCGACGAACGTGCCGACCACCCGGTTGAAGCCCTTGAGGAAGGTTTCGGTGCGGGTGGCGGTGCCGGTGAACATGACGAACGCGGCCAGCACCGCCCAGTAGTAGCGGGCGTCGGACAACTGCTTGCCGGCCAGGATCGCCAGCGCGCCGGCGAGCGCGCCCTGCACCGCCTGCCTGCTCACGAAGTCGAGGCGGGACAACGGGTTCCACCGGGCGTGCCGGGCCGGGACCTCGCCCGCGGCGGCCGCCGAACCCGGCAGCGCGCCGAAGACCAGGCCCACCGCCGGTTCGAAATCGTCGACGGGTTCGGCCCCGGCCGCGCCGGGCCGCCGGGCCCGTTCGAGCACCGGGGCCAGTTCGAGCGCGGCCGCCGCGAAGTGCCGCGCGGGCCACCACCCGCCTGCCGTGCCGCCCGCACCCTCGGCCAGCGCGGCCAGCCGGTAGGCGACCTGCGACGCACCCCGGTCGTCGTGCCGGGCCAGCCGGTCGGACACCTCCGCGGCCAGCACGGCCAGCCCGGAACCGCTGTCGACGAGCGCGCACGCGGAGGTCGCCAGCTGGTCGAGCAGATGGTGCGCGTCGACCATCGCGCGCCGGAGCGCGGCCGCCGAGAAGCCTTCCGGCACCGCGCCGGGCTGTGCCGACCACGCCTCGATCATCAGCGCCGCTTCGGCGATCCGCGCCTGCCGCCGCTGAACTCGCCGCCGGAGCCGCACGTCCTGATGCGGATCCGGGCTGCTCAGCAGATCCGCGCAGGACCGGGCGAGCGCTCGGCCTCGTGCGTCGAACGCGCGCACCACTTGGCCGAGCGTGCGTTCCGGGCTGGTGCGCAACACCGTCAGCGACAGCAGCAGCACCCACACCGATGCCACCACGACGGCGAGCAGCAGCGCGGGCAGCGTCTCGACGGTCGCGTGCAGGAAGGACGCGAAGAAGTAGCCCATCCAGGCCATGAAGCCGTAGAAAAAGAAAACCGGCCCGAAACGGCGGACGAAAACCGCGAGGAACATCACCACGACGAAGACGACGAGCATCAGGTCCGGATGCGCGCCGACCGCCGCTCCCGGCACCATGCCGGCTCCGAAGGCGACCGGGAAGAACACCGCGGTCTTCACCTTCGTCCAGGCCGGCGAGTCGCCGAGGGCCATCGACCCCATCATCGCGACCACCGCGCCGAGCAGCATCCCGACCAGCGCGCCCTTCGGGTCCGCGCCGGTGAAATGCGCCAGCAGGTACTCCACGCCCAGCGCGGTGCCCATCGACACGGTCGCCCCGAGCGCCGAGCGCAACCGGCTCAGCCCCGGATCCGAGGCGGCCACCCGGTCCCGGATCTCCGTTCCCCTGGGCAGCATCCACCCCGCCTTCCCGTCCTCCTGCGCGATCACCGGTATGATACCGATATTTCCGCGACGCCTCTTCGGCTCATCGGAGGACCCGGGCATGGAACAGCCCAGCGAACCGCTCGACGTGCTGGAACGCGCCACCGCGGTGCTGGTGCGGAATTTCGAGATGCTGCGCCGCCGCACCGACGTCTACGCCGAACTGGACCAGGCCGAGTACCTGATCCTGCGCACGCTCGACGACCTCGGCCCGGCCGACATCGGCACCCTGGCCGGCGCGCTGGGCCTCGACCCGTCCACCGCCGGACGGCAGGTCTCGGCCCTGCTCCGGAAGGAACTGGCCGAGCGCAGCCCGGCCGGCGACGACCGCAGACGCTGCGTCATCACCCCGACCGGGCACGGCCGCGAACTCATGCACCGCACCCGTACCCGGCGGCGATCCTCCGTCGCGGAACTGCTGAACGACTGGTCGCCTGACGAGGTACAAGCCTTCGCCGGCCTGCTGACCCGGTACAACAGCGCAGTCACGCGCCGTTACCTCGGCGACTGACGCCGTCGGCGGCGAGGTCGAACCGAAATCGGTTCTCGCCGCGCCCGCGGCCGTCCGGCGCGCCGCCGTTGGAGAGGATCACCCGCCGCGAGGGTTCGTTGTCCGCGGCCCAGGTCAGCAGGACGCGGTCGAGGCTCCGGCATTCCGCGAGCCCGGCCGCCAGCGTCCGCGTGCCGCCACGGAGGCACCCGCTTCGGCGAGTTCGGCGGTGAGTTCGGGCCGGACGACCAGCGCGCCCGGGGAGTACTCGCCGGAGACGTACCAGAAGACCGTGGACGGCACTCCCCACCGCGCGCCGCGCGGCGACGAAGCCGGCGAAGTCGTCGCTCGCCGAGTCCAGCCACTCGGCCGGGCGGCCTTCGAGCAAGCAGCCAGCCTGTTCGCCGACGAGATAGCACGTGCCGACTTCGGTGGTGGGCCAGACCAGCCGAGGCGGCTGGAGAAGACGGATCGCACAGCTCATTTTCGCTTCCTCGGAGCACGTCACTCCCGCGCCAGGTCGGCGTGCCCCTCCCGCAGCGCGCGCTTCACGATTTTCCCGCTCGGGTTCTTCGGCAGCGCGTCCACGAACACCACGTACTTCGGGCACTTGTATCCGGCCAGGTGCTGCCGGGCGTGCGCGAGCACCTCGTCCTCGGTGAGCGTGACGCCCTCGCGCGGCACGACCGCCGCGGTGACCGCTTCGATCCAGTGCGGGTGCGCGACTCCGAACACCGCCACCTCGGCGATTCCGTCGAGCAGGTACAGGGCTTCCTCGACCTCGCGGCTCGCGACGTTCTCGCCGCCGGTCTTGATCATGTCCTTCTTCCGGTCCACCACGGACAGATAACCCTCTTCGTCCAGCACGCCGAGGTCGCCGGAGTGGAACCAGCCGCCCGCGAAGGCGGCGGCGGTTTTCTCCTCGTCCTCGTAGTAGCCGAGCGTCGCGTGCGGACTGCGGTGCACGATCTCGCCGACCTCGCCGGGCGGCAGTGCTCGGCCGTCCTCGTCGACGATCCGGGTTTCGACGTTGACCGACGCCCGGCCCGCCGACCCCGCTTTCGCGAGTTGTTCGTGCGGACGCAGGATCGTGGCCAGCGGGGCCATTTCGGTCTGGCCGTAAAAGTTCCACAGCTGCACGTCCGGCAAGCGGCGCGCGAGTTCGCGCAGCACTTCGGCGGGCATCGGCGACGCGCCGTAGTAGCCCTTCCGCAGGCTCGACAGGTCCGTCGTGTCGAACGCCGGGTGGCGCAGCAGCGAGATCCACACCGTCGGCGGCGCGAACAGCTTCGTCGCGCGTTCCCGTTCCACCGCGGCCAGCAGCGCCGCCGGGTCCGGACCGGGCAGGATCACGCTCGTCGCGCCCAGGTAGACGTCGACCGACAGGAAACAGTCCAGCTGCGCGCAGTGGTAGAGCGGCAGCGAATGCACCTCGATGTCGTCGCCGGTCATGCTGCCGTCGATCGCGCACGACACATACTGCGAGATCAGCGAACGGCTCGACAACAGCACGCCCTTCGGCCGCGATTCGGTGCCGGAGGTGTACATCAGCCGCAACGGGTCGTCGTCCGCCACCAGCACCGCAGGCGCGGTTTCGTCGCCGGGCCGGTCGATCCAGTCCGCGACGCTCTCCCATTCGCCGCCGCTGCCGCCGATCCGGGCGCGCAGGGCGTCGGTGCGGCCGGAGCGCTTCACCGCCTCCGCCGCGGTGCCGAGCAACGCGTCCTCGGCGATCAGCCCCGACACTCCGGCGTGGCCGAGAATGAACGCGACCTCCTCCGCGCCGAGCATGAAGTTCACCGGCACCAGCACCACGCCCAGCTTCGCCGTGGCGAACACGAGCACCGCGTACTCCCAGCAGTTGCGGCTGAGCAGCGCGAGCCGGTCGCCCTTCGCGAGGCCGCGCTCGGCGAGCCGGCGCGCGCAGCGGTTGACCGCCGCGTCGAACTCGCGGTAGGTCGCGCGTCGCTCGCCGGAGACGATCGCGAGCTTGTCCGGCAGGCGCAACGCGGTGCGCCGCAGGAGATCCCCGACGGAATGCTGGCGGGCGTGCTGGATCGCTTCCGCCGTTTCGGCGCTGAACGGGCTCGGCATAGCGGGAGTCTCATCCACCGGCGCGGCGCGCGCAAGCAGGGCCGGCGGCGACCCTCGGTAGGCTTTCCGGCACCATCCNCACCATCCGGGGAGGGGCGCGTGGACGAGACCGAAGCACCGACGCTCGACCGGCCGGACATCACCGGCAGGCTGCCCCGGTACCGGCTCGTCCGCCAGCTCGCGCGCACCAGGATGAGCGAGGTCTTCGAGGCGCTCGACACCGCGGACGGGCGAGCGGTGGCGCTCAAGGTCGTCGGCCCGGAGTTCATGGCGGTGCCCGGGTTCCGCACCCGGTTCGAGCGCGAAACCCGGATCGCGCGCGACCTCGGGCATCCGAACATCGTCCCGGCGCTGGACGCCGGGTTCACCGAAGACGGCCGCCTGGGCTACCTCGCGATGGAGTACGTGCGCGGCACGAACCTCGCGCGGATGCTCGCCGATCGGGGTCCGCTGCCGGTCAAGGAGACTCTCGGGATCGGACGCGAGATCGCCGCCGCCCTCGACGCGGCGCACGAACGGCGGCTCGTGCACCGCGACGTCAAACCCGGCAACATCCTGCTCGACGCCGACGGCCGCGCGTACCTGTGCGACTTCGGCATCGCCCGCCAGCTCGACCTCACGCAGCTCACCGCGACCGGCGCGTTCCTCGGCACCGCCGGCTACGCCGCGCCCGAACAACGCCAGGGCAAGCCGGCCGGACCCGCGGCCGACGTGTATTCGCTCGCCTGCGTGCTCGGCGAATGCCTGGCCGGTGCGCCGCCGGGCCACCACGCCGAACTCGGCCGCGCCGTCCGGCGCGCCCTCCGCCGGTCGCTCAGCATCGACCCGGCCGCGCGGCATCCGGCCTGCACCGCGCTGGTCGAGGATTTGGCGGCCGCCGAACGCCGGGATCGGCGGCGACGGCGGATGCTGCGCGCGGGAGTCCCGGCGGTCGCTGCGGCCGGTCTGCTCGTCGCCTCGCTGACCACCGGCGGCCTGTCCGGAGTCGACGACGCCGCTCTCGCCCGGATGCCGGCCGCCTTGCGGGCCGACTGTGCGACCGCGGACACGCCCGTCTCCGGCGCGACCGCGACCATCACCTGTCACGACCCGGCCGGCCGCGCCGCGACGACGGCGCTGTACGCCGACCCGAAGCAGGCCGCCGACGCCTACTCCGCCTTGCTGTCGCGCGGCGGCGAGTCAACCGGCCAAGGAGACTGCGCCGTCGCCTCGGGGGCCGAACACCGTTACCCGGCAACCGGTCCCGCTCTCGGCCGCGTGTTCTGCCATGCCGGAGGCGGACGGTCCACAGTGGTCTGGAAGGACGATGCCGCTCGCGCGGTCACCACAGCCACTGCCTCGGCGGACGAGGATGCTGCTTTGCGCGCCGCGTGGGTCGGCTGGACCGGGACGCCGGCCTTCCCGACCCCGGACGAGACCGCCCTCACCGAGATCGCCGCCGGAAACCAGTGCCACCGCGCGGCACCCGCGGATCTCGGCACCTATCCCGGAGCCATCGCCGGAATCGCCTGCACACCACGCGGGACCGGCGCACGCGACGTGTCCTACTACCGTTTCGCCGACACCCGGACGCTGCGTTCCAGCTTCGACGGTCTCGTCACCGCCGCGAAGGCGCCGAGCGGGAAACCTTGTCCGGGCGCGTCGCCGAGCACCACCCGCTTCGACTGGCTGAGCGTCGATCTCGGCCAGGTGCTCTGCCGTCCCGGCCGGGAAGGCACCGTCGCGATCGACTGGAGCCTCGATTCGTTCCACGTCCTCGGCCACGTCACCGGCGCCAGCCAGGAAGGCGCGGGCGGCTGGTGGACGCAATGGCATCTCGCGCCGCTCAGCCGGATCGTCTCGCAGGTCAACCGCGAGTCCTCCCCCGCGTTCCCGGCCCCGGCGGAAAACACGCTGCTGCGACGGATCCCGCCCGCTTCGCGGATCAACTGCGTGCGCCCGTCCGCAGACCAGCGCTGGCGAGACCTCGGCGCGGTGCGGGCCGATGCCGCTGTCGCGTGCGGACCGGCCAGCGGAGCCGGACTGGTCGTCTACTACCAGCTGCCCGACGCCGCCACGATGAACCAGGTCTTCAACAGCACCCAGACCACCGAAAAGGCGTGCACCGACCAGCCGCCCGATTTCGCCGCCGACCGCCCCTACTCGCGCGACGGCCACACCGGACGCCTCGCCTGCGCGACCCTCGCGCCCAGCGGCGAGCGCTACCTCAAGTGGACAGACGACCAGTCGGGGATCCTCGCGGTCGCGCATCGCGGCACCGAGCCGTTCGCGATGGCCGACTGGTGGAACCACGACTCCGGCCCGTCCTGAGCGCTCAGCCCTCCAGGGAGCCGCCGATCGAGGCCGACCCGGTGACGTTCCCGTGCCCGCCGCTCGCGGTGTGCACGGACTCCTTGCCGTCCACGACGGAATACATGTCCACTTCGCCGCTCGCGCCGGAATAGGTGATCTCCAGCGTCCACTGGTGCGGTTTCCCGTCCGCCGGCACGGTGAGCGACTGCCGCCACGGCATCTTCACCGGCCCGGTTTCCTGGGTGGCGCCGTCCAAGGTGTAGGTGATCTGTTTCAGGGAACCGGAACCGGTCGCGTTCAGCACGAGCGTGTGCGGCTGGCGATCAGGCACCCGTTCCTCGACCGGCGCGGCGGAGGAAGACGACGCCGCGGGAGCCGGAGCGGGGCTGCCCGAGCACGCGGTCAGTGCGGCGAGCAACGCGACCGGCGCGAGCACCGTCCGGGCAACGGCGGGAAATTCCATGCCCGCACCGTACTCAACGACGGCCGGGACCGGTCCCAGCTCGGGAAAACCGCTCAGCCGTCCTTCGCCCACACCCGCACGGCCGCCGCGACCGCGATCCCGGCTACGCCGAGCACGATCCCCGCGACNGCGACCAGCAGACCGGACGCGATCAGCCCGAGCGCCGCGACCGCGAACAGCGCGGCCTCCAGGAAGAACCGGGTCGGCTCCGGACTGCGCCGCTTCGCCTTCGGCGCGATCACGAGCCACCAGATCGCCGCCGCCAGCGCCGGCCACAGCACCGCGGACAGGATGTCGAGGAGCACGTTCCCGCCCAGCCGCGCGCCGGCGACCGCGAGACCGGCGAGCAGCGCCAGTTCGGTCAGGAAGCGGATGACGAGCACCGCGCCGGGGAAACCGCGCAATTCGGGTCGAGTGGTGGTCACGCCGGGAAGCCTAACGGCCGGGCCCGCGCTCCGTGCGCGGAGTGCGGACCCGGCCGGAATCAGCGCCGGGCCGCCATCCGGGACAGCGTCATCAGGATCGCCCCGAACACCAGCAGCGCCGCACCGAACACGGCGAGCCGGGGGGTGCTCACGCCGGTCTTCGCCAGTGCCTGCCGCTGGGGCTGGCTGGTTTCCGGCGCGGCGGTCTGCGTCGGGTGGCTGGTCGTGGCCTTCTGCACGGCCGGTTCCTTCGGCGTCACCTTCGCGATCTCGTGGACGCGGGCGGTGAGCGAGTCGGCGTGCTTGGCGTCCGACAGCGATCCCGGCGGATTCGCCTGCTTGCCACCCGCCCAGACGAGACCGCTGATGTCCTTCTTCGCCGCAGTGGACGAAGCGGACGCGGGCGGCTTCGTCGCCGAGGACGTCGGGCTGCTGGACGTCGTCGGGCTCGTCTTCGTCGTGGTGCTCGGCGAAGCGGTCGCCGAACTGGTCGGGGTCTTGGTCGCCGAGGAGGTCGGCGGCGCGCTCGTGGTCGGCTTCGTCGACGTCGGCGGCTTCGTCGAGGTGGCCGGCTTCGGCGGAGCCGGGGCCTCGCTCTTCGGGGCTTCGCCGCCGGCGAGCTTGATCAACTGCTCCATCGAGCCGTTGAACGAGTCCTGGTCGCCGGGCTTGTTGCCGGAGTCGGAGTACTGCCAGACGGTGTAGTAGCGCCAGCCCGAGGGCAGCGGGCCCGCGCTCTGCGCGTAGCGGGCGATGAACAGCGGATGCGTGTCGCCGAACGCCGCCGAGTTCCCGGTGCAGGTCTTCCACCAGTCGGTCGTGGTGTAGAGCATCGGCCAGCGCGACGTTTTCGCGTGCAGCCGTTCGGAGAACGACTTCACCCACGACACCATCGCCGGTTTCGACAGGCCGAAGCAGGTCGAGCCGTACGGGTTGTATTCGATGTCCAGCATCGGCGGCATGGTGCGGCCGTCCGCGGACCAGCCGCCGCCGTGCGCCACGAAATAGTCCGCCTGCGTCGCGCCGTCGGACACGTCCGGACGCGCGAAGTGGTACGCGCCGCGGATCATCCCGACGTCGTAAGAGCCGTTGTACTGCTGCGCGAAGTACGGGTTGCGATACCCGGTGCCCTCGGTCGCCTTGACGTACGCGAAACGCGCGCCGGCGTTCCAGGCCGCCTTCCAGTCCACATCGCCCTGGTGTCCGGACACGTCCATGCCCGGCACCTCGGCAGGCGCTGCCGCCGCCTGGGGCGCGTGCAGCAGCCCCAGCGCTCCGGCGGCAGCCACCGCCGCCGCCGCGACGATCGCACCCGCCCGAGCCGCTATCCGCCCGGAGCCCGTCATCCTCTACTCCCTCTTCTTTTCCCGCCCGGGGAGCGCTCCGGCCGTCCGCCTCTCTTCCCCAAGAGCGGCACCGGATCACCTGGGCGAGCCCAGTGTGTGTGACACGCGGGACGCCTGTAAACCACTGGGAGTGATGTGACGCGTGGTACACAAGAGGTTTTCCGAGGTCACCGGGGGTACGCCCGGTCCCCGCCGGGAGGAAACTCACCCATCCCGGGTCACTGTCGGCGGCCGGCCCGCCACCCGTCGCAGCGGGCGAGCACGCGCGCCGGGACCGGAGCGCAGCACCGTCCGGACCGGACCGCAGTTGTCTCGAATCCGAAGTTCCCTCCGCGCGCAAGGGCCGAAGGTCGTTCGCCCGGACCTGTCCGGGACACGCCCGCGGCACGCGGCACGCCCGGCCCGGCGAGCCGTTCACGAACAACTCCGCCGCACCGGAAACCGTTGCCCGCACTGCGGAAATCGCCTTCTACCAGCACTTTTCGCGCCAGCGCCGGTAATGGCCCGGACACGCAGCGTCAACCAGGCGGCCGTCTTCGCAACATCTTGGCAACCGGCTTGACACCGGCTGTGGTCCGGACCACCCTGCTGAACATTGGTCTACACCATTTGTCATTCAGCCCCGGTCGCCGACGACCGGGCACCGAAAGGACGAGACACGTGAAGCGCTGGCTCAAGCTGGCGGCGGGAGCCGCCGCCATCACGCTCGCCACAGCCGGCTGCGCCGGCTCAGGCGGGAGTGAGAACGCCTCGAGCGCTGGGGGCGCGCAGGACGGCAAGCTGACCGTCTGGCTCATGACCGGCTCCGCGCCGGACAGCCTGACCGCCGCCCTCAACAAGGAATTCGAGGCCGCCCACCCCGGCGTCAAGGTCGACTACCAGATCCAGCAGTGGAACGGCATCCAGCAGAAGCTGACCACCGCGCTGGCGAGCGACACCCCGCCGGACGTCATCGAGGTCGGCAACACCCAGACGCCGGCGTTCGCCGCCCAAGGCGTGCTGGCCGACCTCTCCGGCGACGTCGGCAACCTCAACGGCGGGCAGTGGCTCGCCGGGCTCAAGGCGTCCGGCCAGTACGACGGCAAAACCGTCGGCGTGCCGTTCTACGCCGCCAACCGCGTCGTCATGTACCGCAAGGACATGTTCGAGCAGGCGGGCATCACCCAGCCGCCCGCCTCGAACGACGAATGGCTCGCGGACATCGCGAAGCTGAAGACGAAGTTCGGCGGCGACCCGCAGTTCCAGCCGCTCTACATGCCGGGCCAGAACTGGTACGCGCTGTCGTCGTTCATCTGGGACAACGGCGGCGACATCGCCAAGGCCGAGGGCAAGTCCTTCAAGTCGTCGCTGAACACGCCGGAAGCCAAGGCGGGCCTCGAGTTCTACAAGAAGCTCGTGGACGCCTCCGGCACCACCGCGCCCAAGGACAACGACGAGGCCACGCCGCAGCAGGCGGGCATCTACGGCGCGGGCAAGGTCGCCATGTTCATCGGCACCCCGAACGAGGTGGCGACCGCGGCCAAGACCGACCCGGGCATCACCGCCAAGACCGGTGCGTTCCCGATCCCGTCGAAGACCGCGGGCCAGACCGCCCCGGTGTTCCTCGGCGGCTCGAACCTGGTCGTCCCGCTCAACAGCAAGCACCAGGACCTCGCCAAGGACTACCTGAAGCTGCTGACCAGCACCAAGTACATGACGCAGCTCGCCGCCGGCGGCTACGTGCCGGGCACCTCCACCGACGTCAGCGCCCTGGACAAGGACCCGGTGGGCGCGGTGATGGCCAAGGCGTCGAAGAACGGCCACGCGATGCCGGCCAGTCCGAAGTGGGGCGAGGTCGAATCCGGCCAGAACCCGCTGAAGGACATGCTGACCGCCTACCTGACCGGGAAGAAGACCCTGGACCAGGCCGCGGCCGACGCGAACACCGCCCTCGACAAGATCATCGGCGGATGACCGCGACGAAGGACAAGCCGATGCCGGCGGGGGCGACCCCGCCGGCATCGGCGCACGTCGGGGCGGCGCGGAAGCGGGGCAGCGGCTGGTTCGGCGAACGGCTCATGCCGTACCTGCTGATCCTGCCCGCGCTCGCCGCCGTGCTGGTGCTGCTCGGCTGGCCCACCGTTCAGATGCTCGGCATCAGCCTCCGCCAGCTCGACCTGCGCGAGCTGGTGACCGGCAAGATGGTGTGGATCGGCTTCAAGAACTACACCGACGTGCTGTCCGATCCCGAGTTCTGGGCAGTCGCGATCCGCACGATCCTCTTCACCGGCGCGCTCGTCGCCGCAACCCTGCTCGTGGCGCTGCTGATCGCGGTGCTGATGCGCCACCTCAACCCGGTGCTGCGGATCTTCGTGCAGGTTTCGCTGGTCCTCGCGTGGGCGGTGCCGGTCATCGCCACCACCACGGTGTTCCAGTGGATCTTCGACCAGCAGTACGGCATCCTCAACAAGACGCTGGACCGGCTGGGCTTCCATTCGTTCATCGGGTACTCGTGGTTCTCCAGCGGCCCGAGCACCCTCGTGGTGATCGGGCTGCTGGTGCTGTGGCAGGCCGTGCCGTTCGTCGCGTTCACGCTCTACGCGGGCCTCATCGGCGTGCCGCGCGAGCAGTACGAGGCGGCGGGCATCGACGGGGCCGGGCCGTGGCAGACCTTCCGCGCGGTCAGCTGGCCCGCGATCCGGCCGATCCTGACGATGGTGACGTTCCTGTCGATGCTGTGGGACTTCAACATGTTCGCCCAGGTGTGGGCCATCCGCCAGGGCGGCCCGGACGGCGCGAGCACGACGCTGGCGATCCTGCAGTACCTCAAGGGCATCGCGGGCAGCCACTTCGGCTCCGCCGCGGCCATCGCCACCATCATGCTGGTGCTGCTCCTGCTGGTCACCGGCCGGTACGTGCAGCTGCTGGTCCGGACCAAGGACGGGGAGATCGCATGAGGAAGTCCCTGCCGGCCCGGGTGCTGGTGTCGATCGCCGGCCTCTTCGTGGCGCTGCTGTTCCTCTTCCCGACGTACTGGATGTTCACCACGTCGCTGAAGACGCCGGGCGACGTGCTGTCGCCGAAGTACGACCTGATCCCGACCTCGGCGACGCTGTCGAACTTCGCGTCGGCGCTGACCAAGCCCGGGTTCGTCACGTACCTGACCAACAGCCTGATCGTGACGCTCGGCGCGGTGCTGGCCGCCCTGGTGGTGGGCGTGCTCGCGGCGATCCCGCTCGCGCGCTTCCGCTTCCGCGGCCGCAAGGGGTTCCTGCTGCTGATCCTGGTGGCGCAGCTGGCCCCGCTCTCGGCGCTGTTCATCCCGATGTACCTGCTGATGCGCGACATCGGGCTGCTGAACACGCTGCCGTCGCTGCTGCTGGTGTACTTCGCGACGTCGCTGCCGTTCACCGTGTGGATGCTCTACGGGTTCGTCAACGGCATCCCGTACGACCTCGAAGAGGCCGCGATGATCGACGGCTGCAGCAGGGTCGGCGCGTTCCGCCGGGTCACGCTGCCGCTGCTCGGGCCGGGCCTGGTGACCACGTCGGTGTTCAGCTTCATCACCGCGTGGAACGAGTTCCTGTTCGCGCTGGTGTTCATGCGGGACCAGTCGAAGCAGACGCTGCCGGTGTGGCTGTCGTCGTTCAAGACGGCGTTCTCGATCGACTGGGGCGGCGTCATGGCCGCGTCGGTGATCTACGCGATCCCCGCGGTGATCTTCTTCCTGATCGTGCAACGGAAACTCGTGTCCGGCATGACCGCGGGCGCGGTGAAGGGATGACGGTGGCTGACCCCCGCAGGCTGGCCGAAGCCGTGCTGCTGCCCGGGTTCGAGGGCACGACCGCGCCGGACTGGGTGCGCCGCCGCATCGCCGAGGGGCTCGGCGGCGTGATCCTGTTCGGCCGCAACGTGGCCGACGACGAACAGGTCGCCGCGCTCGCCTCGGCGCTGCGGTCCGAGCGGGACGGCGTGGTCGTCGGAATCGACGAGGAGGGCGGCGACGTCACCCGCCTCGACGTCGGCAAGGGCTCGTTCGTGCCCGGCCCGCTCGCACTGGGCGCGGCCGGGGATCCGGAGCTGACCGCGTCCGTCGCGGCCGCTCTCGGCGAGCGGCTGGCGGCGTGCGGGGTCACGGTCAACCTCGCGCCGTGCGCGGATCTCACGCTCGCGGCGGAAGATCCGGGCATCGGCGTGCGGGCGTTCGGCTCGGACCCGGCGGCGGCCTCGCCGCACGTCGCGGCGTTCGTGACCGGCATGCAGAAGTACGGGGTCGCCGCTTGTGCGAAACACTTCCCCGGACACGGCGCGGCGACCGAGGATTCGCACCTCTCGCTGCCCGTGCTGCCGCGGACCGCCGACGAGCTTCGGAAGACCGAACTCGTCCCGTTCGCCGCGGCGATCGAGGCGGGCGTCCGGACGGTCATGTCCGGGCACCTCGTCGTGCGGGAATGGGGCGAGGAACCGGCGACGTTCAACCGGACCGCGCTCGCCGACGTGCTGCGCGGCGAACTGGGGTTCACCGGAGCGGTCATCACCGACGCGTTGGAGATGGGCGCCGTTTCCGGGGCGTACGGACGGCACGACGGGCTCGGCGAGGCTTCGGTCCGGGCCCTCCTGGGCGGCGCGGACGCGCTGTGCCTCGGCGGCGCCGCGTTCGACGCCGAGACGTTGGACCGGACCGCGGAGGCGATCGTCGCGGCGGTGACCGAGGGACGGCTTTCCCTGGAGCGGCTCGCCGCCGCCGCTGCCCGGACCGCTTCGCTGGGCGCCTCCCCCGCCCCCGCCACGGTCCGGCCGGTGGACTACTCGCTCGGGCTGTCCGCCGCGCGGGCCGCCCTGCGGATCACCGGCACGCCGCGGTTGACGGGCCCGTCGCTCGTGGTGGACGTGCAGACCGAACCGGGCATCGCCGCCGGGCCGATGCCGTGGGGACTGGGCGCGCATCTGGCCGAACTGGTTCCGGGCATCCGGACGCTTTCGGTCTCCCCGGACGATGTCTCGACGGTGCTGGCCGAGGCCGCGTCGGCGGAGAGCGTCGTGGTGGTGACCCGGGAAGCGCACCGGCATCCGGCGGTCCGGGAGTTCCTGGCCGGTCTGTCCACTGTGGACTACATCCGGGTCGAGACCGGGGTGCCCGGGCCGGAATCCGGTGCCGCGCCGAGGATCGACACGTTCAGCGGCTCCTACGTCAGCCTGCGGGCGGCGGCGGAGTACCTCGCTCGCTCCTGACCCCCGTGCGTGTGGGGAACCCTCAGGGAATCTGATTGCCTGAGGGTTCCCCACACGCACCTTCGGATCGCGCGGCTAAAGGGCCAGTTCGGCCCAGACGGTCTTCCCGCCTGCCCGGGATGATTGGCCCCAGCGCACGGCGATCGCGTTGATCAGGGCCATCCCGCGTCCTCCGCCCTCGTACCCTTCCCGGTAGCGCGCGAAGGCCGGGAGCGAATCGGACACCTCGATCAGGAGCCGGTCACCGCGCAAGGACAGGGCCAGCGTGCACGGCGGGCGGGCGTGCCGCATCGCGTTGCAGACCATTTCGTCGAGCGCCAGGCGCACGTCGGCCACCGCGTCCGCGCCGGTGCGCGGCCGATGGCCGCGCACGAACGCCGCTGCCTGGTCCCGGATCCGGCGCAACGTCGTGGAATCCTGCGCCACTGCCAGGTCCAGCCGCGGGACCGCGCCTCCCGGCGACACGGCGCGCGCGGGCAAGCGACTGGACCGCAATTCCTCCACACTCATCGCTCGACCTCCTCCTCGGCCGGTATTGCGCTGCACGAAGAAAGTACCCGCACGGTCCGTTGTCAATTCTTCAATACTGGCCGCGAATTCCCGCGGCAATTTATCAGCAGTTCCCCGCGAGCTGGGTACCCATGGGCCGCAGGCGCCAAACCGCACGCCCGGAAACTGTGCGCGAAGTCGCTCGCCGCAAGGTTTTCCGGGACTGGTTTCGCTCTTGCCGTGCGGGGTTTCGTGCGCTGTGCCACCTTTTTCCCATGACTGACATGCCTGCTTACCCGTCCCCTTCCGCCGGAACTCCCGCCGAAGCCCCGCCTCGCCCCGCGGTGCTCACCGGCGCGTTCTGGGCATTCGTCGCCGCGACGGTGGCCGGCCTTGTCGGAGCTGTGTTCCTGTTCTTCGCGCGGGACGCGCTGGCCGACGCGATGCGAAGAGCGAATGAGCAGAACGCCGCGCGCCTCACCGACGCCCAGATCGACCAGGCGGTCACGATCGGCATCGTCATCGCGGTCGTGATCGCGGTCGTGATCGCGTTGCTGCGCCTGCTGTTCGCGTTCAAACTCCGCGCGGGCCGCAACTGGGCGAGGATCGTGCTCACTGTGCTCACCGCGCTGCAGGTGGTCTCCCTGCTGGCCGGCCAGAGCACGGTCATCGGCTACGTCAGCACCGCCTTGGCTCTGCTCGGCGTGATCCTTTCCTTTCTCCCGGAAGCCAATCAGTACATCGCCGCGGCGAAGGCGCCCCGCTGACCGCGGGCCGCTGGTTTGCGCACTGGCCTCAGCGGGTAGCCCCGGAATCCCCGGACACGAAGAGAGGGCATCGACGATGAGCGACACCGCCGGACACAAGGCCGAGGAGCTCAAGGGCAAGGCCAAAGAAGCGCTCGGCAATGCCACCGGGAACGAGCAGTGGCAGGCCGAGGGGAAGGCCGAACAGGCGAAGGGCGCGCTCAAGCAAGCGGGAGAAAAGGTCAAGGACGCCGTCAAAGGCGTGAAAGACTGACCAGCGATCGGATCGGCGGCCGGGACTTCGGTTCCGGCCGCCGGCCCTTGTCCGCCCTCCCTCCGCGGCTTCGGCCGCCGGGCACGCCCTCCCTCGTCGCCAGCTGCCGGTCCGGTTTCACGGCCCGGTAAGGTCACCGGCGGTGCGACCCGGTGGCGGGGCAGCGAACGAGGAGGCCGGGGTGACGGACGCCGATACGCAGACCGATCAGGGCTGGGAGGCCGACCGGGTCGCGTTCTGCGCGGAACCGGCCGTCGACGGCTGGGCCCGCAGCGGCGTGGCCCTCGAAGGGCCGCTCTCCCGGCAGTTCGGCGCGCTCGCGGTTTTCCTGCTCGACGCGGGCTCCCTGCACGAAGCGATGGAGCGCGTGGTGTCCGCCGCGCTGCGGATCGTGCCGCAAGCCGATCTGGCCAGCATCACCCTGCGGTCGGCCGACGGCGGGTTTCACACCCCGGTCCGCACCCACGAGGCCGCCGAGGAGCTGGACCGGATCCAGTACCGGACCGGCGAAGGCCCGTGCCTGGAAGCCGCCCGGCACGAACGGCCCGGGCACGCCTTGACCAACAACCTTCCGGAGTCCGACGCTTTCCCCGAATTCGGCGTGCTCGCCGGACGGCTCGGGTTCGGCTCCCTGCTGGCCACGACGCTGCTGCCGGACGCGAAGTCCGACCGGCCGCCCGGCGCGATCAACCTCTACAGCCGCCAGGCCGGGGCCTTCGACGACGACGCCGTCGACAGCGCGCTCATCCTGGCCTCGCACGCCTCGCTCGCCCTCTCCGGATCCGCCGCGCACACCGCGGCCGCGCTCAAGGAAGCCCACCTCAAGCGCGCCGTCGACAGCCGCGACCTCATCGGCCAGGCCAAAGGCATCCTGATGAACCGCCGCGGGGTCACCGCCGACGCGGCGTTCGACATCCTGCGCCGCACGTCCCAGGACCTCAACGTCAAGCTGGTCGAACTCGCCCGCACGGTGGCCGAACGGCACCGGGAACTCGACCTCTGACCCTCGCCGGTTTCCGCCGCGTTCGCGCCGGGACGCGTGAATTCCCGGCGAACGGGTAGCCGGAGACCAGGGTCGGCCTCCGGCGCGCAGGAGACCGGGACCGAGGTTCCGCCGGTCAAGACCCGAGGCCGGCGGAACCGCCCCGGTCGAGTACCTCAAGACGTCCGTCTACGTCGACGATCCCGAGCTGTTCACGGGTTTTCTCCGCTGGACCGCGGACATCCTCGCCGGCGAGCAACTGCGGGACCTCTCTCGCGCCCGCGCGGGCGCAGGAGGCCGCCCGTGACGCCGCCGCACCCGCTCGCCCGCACGTGGACCGCACCGCATCCTCGGACAACCTGGCTGACCGTGCGCGGCGAGTTCGATCACGACAGCCAGCACCTGCTCGTCCGCACTGCCCGGGAAATGCTGGCGGCGCACCCGGATTGCCGAGCTGTCCGCCTCGACTGCGGCGAGCCGGCCTTCCGCGACTCGTCCGGATTGTCCGGCCCGCTCATGGTCAGCAGGCCGGTCCGCTCGGCCTGAGCCTGGACGACCGGTCCACCGGACTCGACCGGCTGCTCCGCCGCACCCGCCTCCTCGACCACTTCACCGCGCCCGCCGCCGAAACCGCGCACCGGCGGCGAGATTCCTGACCGCCGCGGTCACCCCTGCTCAAGCTCGCCGTGCCGATCCGTCAGGGTGCGCGCCACCTCGACCAGCTTCACGTTCAGGTCCTGGGAAGTCCGCCGCAGCAGGTCGAACGCTTCGTCCGCGGTGAAGCCTTCCCGGTTCATCAGGATGCCCTTGGCCTGCCCGATGACATCCCGGGTGTCGACGGCTCGCCGAAACTCGGCGCGACGCAGTTCGGCGGTCTTCCGCAGGTGGGTGTTCGCCAATGCCAGCGACGCGTGCGTCGCCAGCAGCAGCGCGATGCGGCGGTCGGTCTCGGCCAGGCTGTCCGGGCGGCGGGAGTAGACGGTGAGCGAGCCCGCCACCCGGTCGGAGCCGGGAACTGCCGGGAGTTCGGTGGAAAACGCCGCGCGGCAGCCGAGTGCGCGGGCGGCGGCGGTGAACCGGGGCCATCGGGTCTCGGCGGCTAGATCCGCGCTCGCGACATAGCTCGGGCTGTCCGCGCGGGCCGCCTCCACGCACGGGCCTTCCCCGTCGCGGTACTGGATCCGGTCCAGCTCGGCGGCGGTCTTCCCGGTCCGAGCGGCAGTGGAGAAGCGGCCGTCGGAACCCAGCACGGTGACGCTGGCCCAGTCCGCTCCGGCCACCGCCGCCGCAGTCGCTTCCACGACCTGCCGCAGCACGTCCGCCACCGAGTTCGCGGACAGCAGCATCCCGCTCAGCTGTTCGAAGCGGTCCGCGGCGTCCGGCTGCGCGCGATCCGGCGCTCCGGGCAGCCCGGCGGTCACCAGGGTCCGTTCCTCGTCACCGGGTTCGCTTTTCGGCTCGATCGCCGTCCGAACGAAGCTCCGGCTGCCAGGGAAACGAATGTGCTCGGCGGTGCCCCGGTGCAGCGTCGCCGAAGGCGACTCGCCGTACGCGGCCCGGTAGTGGGCGGCGAACACACTGGGCGCGTAGCCCCATCGGGCGGCGATCCGCGCGACGGTGTCCTGCTCCGGAACGGCGGCGCGCAGTTCCGCTCGGGCGCGGTCGAGCCGTGCCCGGCGCAGGTAGGCCATCGGGGTCGTGCCGAGGTGCCTGCGGAAGGCCAGCTGCACCGCACGAGCCGAGACCCGGGCCGCGGCGGCGATCTCCGCGACGCCGATGGGCCGGTGGAGATGGGCTTCGATGAAGGAGATCGCGCGGCGGAGCGTCTGCGAATGGGCGTCGAGCCCGTCCCCGCGGCGCTCGGCGGAGGCCGTGTGCGGGAACGCGTTCAGCACGGCCACGGCGAGGTAGCGCGCCACCGTCGCCACGGCCAGCGGATTCTCCCCGACCCCGGGCACGCCGAGGACGTCGTCGCGCAGATGGGCGACGGCGGAGCGCAGGTGCTGGGCGGCGCTGGCGTCGACCGGCCGGTGGTCGAGCAGCCGCACCGGCCGGTCGACGCCCGCGGCCTGGCTCAGCAGGACCGGATCGAACATGGTGATGCTGTACTCGGCGCGCGCGATCCGCCCGGTGTAGGGCCGGTCCGGGGGCGAAAACGACACCAGGTCCCCGGGGCCGAACGTCTCCGCTTCCGGCCAGCCCTCCACGCGGTGGTCCTCGATCGTGCCCGATTCGACGTCGCACAGGCAGATCGTGCCCAGCGGTTCGACGGCGTAGCTCATTTCGAAGGACAGGGCGAGCTGGTCGGCGCTCAGCCCGTCGACCTCGTGCCTGCTGATGTGCGTGCCCGCGTGGTCGGCTTCGCTGCCGATCCGCATCGGCGCGTACGCGCTGCTCAGGAACGCCTCGGTCCGGGTCAGATCGTCGCTGTCGAAGGCGAGCGACCGCACCGCGCCGCTCGCCGCGAACGACTGCCGGACGCCCCCGGATCCGGCCAGCGCCTCCGCGGGCGACGCGGCCCGCCGGACGGCCGCGCCAGGATCCGCGCTGTCCAGCACCGCCGTCGTGGCCTGGTCCGGCACCAGCACGCAGTCGCGCTCGCGGGCGAACGAGACCAGTGCACGGGCGAGCGGCGCGCTCACCGGGCTGACGCCCCGGAGGTCGACCACTATGCGCGTGCCCGGTGCGACAGCGCGGCCCGCCGCGTGCAGGGCCTCGACGATTTCGGCCGAGTGCGTCGTCGCGAGCCGGTCCGGCAAGGTCAGCACCACAGCATCGCCGAACTGCCGAGGGGTGATCTTCAGGTCCGTCACGGCAGCCGCACGACCACGCTTCGCGCGAAGACGCCCGGGTGGGGCTCGGCTGCGCGTCTGCGCGCTGGACGGGATGCTCGGCACTCGGCGGTCGCCACACGCACTCCTAGGAGCGGGCCGGACCGGGCGCAGGGCGCGCCTCAGCCAGCGGGTTGTGGACGCTGCCTGCTTAACGCACCGAGAAAAAAGCCTACCCGGCACGACCTTCCGCCGGAGCAGGGCACGCCGGAACCGGCGGTGCGAGACGTGGCCGAACTGTCTACTGTGGACTACCTGCGCGGCCCCGCGGCGCGGCGAAGGCGGTTCGCGATCGCGAGACCCAGCCCCTTCTCCTCCGGAAGCGACGCGACGATCAAGTCGCATCCCGCCCGGTCCAGCTCGCGCAGAAAGCCGTAAAGACCGCGCGCGTACTCGGCCGTCGAAGCCGGAACCGCCACCACAGCGTGCGCCTCCGGCGCCGCGACGTCCTGGGACGGCGGCAGGAAGACACCCACCTGGTGCCCGAGGTCCCGCGCGCGGCGCGCTTCGGCGACCACCCGGCCGGGCTCGACGAGAACGACCCGAGCCCGCGGCGCGTAGTGCGACGGATGGTGGCCCGGAACCCGGATCGGGCTCACCGACGGCACCTGGAGAGAACTCCCGAGCACGGCCTCCAGGTCCTCCCGGGGCACGCCGCCGGGCCGCAGCACGCTGAGCGTGTCGCTGGTGGCGTCGACGATGGTGGACTCGACACCGACCTGGCAGGGACCGCCGTCCAGCACGAAATCGACGGCATCGCCCAGCTCCGCGCGGACGTGCTCGGCGGTGGTCGGGCTGACCGAGCCGAACCGGTTGGCCGACGGAGCCGCCGCGCCGCCGCCGAACGCCGACAGCAGCGCCAGCGCCACCGGATGGTCCGGCACGCGCACCCCCACCGTCTCCAGTCCGCCGGTCGCCGCCGACGACACCCGCGGGCCGCGCCGCAGCACCAAGGTGAGCGGGCCCGGCCAGAACCGCTCGGCCAGCAGCCGCGCGGGCCCGGGCACCTTCCCGACCCAGCCGTCCAGGTGCCCGGCACCGGCGAGGTGCACGATCAGCGGGTGCGTGGGCGGGCGGCCCTTCGCCTGGTAGATGCGGGAAACCGCGGCCGGATCCGAGGCGTCGGCGCCCAGGCCGTAGACCGTCTCGGTCGGGAAGGCCACCAAGCCCCCGGCGCGCAGCACCCCGGCCGCCTTCTCGATGTCGCCAGCTGCCGCGGTCACGCTCGCACTCTCCTGCCAGACGGATGGCTTGTCCTCGCCCGTCAGCCTAAGCCGCGCGTGCCGGACGCCTTCACCCGGCGGCGAACCGGGCCGCCACCGCCGCCCCGGCCGGGTCCGCACACATCCGCACCAGGTCCGCGAGACGGTTCACCAGCAGCAGTCCGCGACCGCGGCCCTGGGCCGGGAAGCCGGGGCGCGACCGGCCGGCGGATCCGCCAGCCGCCCTCGTCCCGGACGCCGGACCGCGGATCCGCTGCCGTGCTCCGCGCTCTCGACCGCCAGCTCCGACACCGCGCCCTCGACCCGGGCCTCGGCGGTCACCACGCGGAGGTCCACGAGGTCGGGTTCGGCGGCGAAGGACCGGGAGCCGGGCGGTGGCGGCAGTTCGCGGTTGCCGCCGCCGAACACCGCGTCGGCCAGCTCGGTCGCTCCCAGCGCCTCGGCGGCGCACGGGCACAGGACGGTCGTCCAGCGGCCCCCGGACGCCAGATTGCCCAACGCCTCGTGCTGCGCGCACGCCGGGTACTCCGCCAGCGACCGGCTCCCCGACCACCCCGCCCGTGCCGGTCCGGATGCCCGCCGGCGAACGCGCCCGGGATGATCCGGCCCGGATCGCGGCCTGCCTCGGCCAGCGGCACCCGATCGGCGTCCGCGCCCAGCTCGGCCCGCACAACGAATTCTTCCGTCACCGCTCAGGCGAGGCCGAGCACCGCCTTTCTTCGCCCGCGTACCGAATCGGGCCGCTCGTGGGCCCGGCGCACCTGGTCGGGTGACAGGATCACGTCGTACTCGCCGCTGAGCCAGTCCCGGGAACTCGATGCGCCGGCTATGAACATCGAGGGCGAGAACATCCCGCGGACCACGCCGCGGGACTCGGCGAACCTGGGCAAACGCCTGGCCGGCGTCGATTTCTCCGCCCTCCTCCGCCCGGACCGGCAACGCTCGCCGCCGGAGCGGCGCGGGTGCGCGCGGGGAGGCATCCGCCCGGCACTCCCGAACGGGCCGCGAGCGGGCCCGGCGCAACGGGATCTCCCCGTTCGCGCGGCGCCTGGTTGTCGGAATTCCGCGGCGGAGTTACCGTGGCAGCATCGGTTCAGCCAGGAGCCGCCCGCCCAGCACAGCGAGGCAGTCCAGCGCCGGTCCGCCTCCGCCGGTCCGCAGGAGGCCCCGATGACGCACCCCGTTCGCCCTGCCAGGCTGCCCGCCTGCGCGGCGCCTCTCGCGGACATCACCGTCAGCACCGCCGACGACATCACGGTCGTCGCGGTGTCCGGAGACCTCGATTCTTCAGTCGCTGAAACGTTTTTCGAGCACACTGTCGCGGCGATCGCGCACTCACCCGGTGGAGTGGTCGCCGATTTGAGAGCGGTGACGTTCTGCAGTTGCCGGGGACTGTCCGTTCTGCTGGCCGCCGAACACGAGGCGCACTTCGCGGAGGTGCCTTTCGCGGTGCTGGCACACCAACGCGCCGTGTTGCGTCCCCTCCGGCTGCTCGGCCTCGACCGGACCCTCGACGTCCGCGCCGGCGCCAATCTCGTTCCGGTTCCCCGCAAGGGAATCTCGTAGCCGCGCGCGGTTTGCGCCGCCGACCGGCCGGGTAGCCGCAGGGTTCGGCAAGATTTCGCTGAACTCCGAGGAAAGGCACCCATGGCTGCTGCAGCGCATTACGTCGAGGTCAACGCTCCCGCGCAGGCGTGCTACGACTGGTGGCGTCCGCTGACCCGGCTGCCGGAACTGTTCTCCGACGTCCAGTCGGTCGAAGCCCTGGACGGCGACGGAACGCGCACCCGGTGGAAGGTCGACGGGCCGGCGGGGTCCACAGTGGAATGGCAGGCCCGGATCGTCGAGGACGCCCCGCCGCGCAAGATCGCCTGGACCACGGTGGACGACGCCGATCCGGACGTGCGCAACTCCGGGGTCGTCCGGTTCGACGACAAGGGCCACGGCCGCACCGGCGTGGAGATCTCCCTCGAATACGAGCCCCCGGCGGGCAAACTCGGCGAGGCGGTCGCGTCGCTGCTGGCCGATCCGCAGAAGAAGGTCGAGCGGGCCGCCGAACAGTTCCAGACCGTCATCGAAGCCCGCTGAGCGCCCCCGTGACCACGGTCTCGCGCACCTTCGCCGTGAACCCGGGCCCGGACGCGGTTCTCGCCTATCTGGCCGACTTCGGCAACGCCGAAGAGTGGGATCCCGGAACGGAACGCTGCGTCCGCGACGACGACGGGCCGGTCCGCGTCGGCTCGTCGTGGCACAACACCTCGAAGATCGCGGGAATCACCACGGAGCTGACGTACACGCTCGAACGCTTCGACGCCGATCGCGTCGTGCTGGTCGGGCGCAACGACACCGCGACCTCCACCGAAACGATCGAGGTCGCGGCGAGCGGCACCGGATCGCGCGTCACCTACACCAACGAGCTGCAGTTCAACGGCTTGGCCAAACTAGCCGCCCCGCTGGGCAAAGTGGTGTTCGAGAAGCTGGGCAACGACACCGAACGGCAGCTCGCGGACGCGCTCAACCGACTGGCCGGGTAAACCGCGGCCGGCGGTCTGTTCTGCGCTACTGCGCCTCATCGGCCGACTCGATGCTTCTTCGCCCACGCACCGCGCCAGCGGGCGATCGGTGCCCCGCTGGCGCGGTGCGAGGCGAGTTCGCGTTTCTCCCGGTCACCGGTGAGGGAAGGCTTCACGAGATCTGCAAGGCGAACACTGCGCCGGACCGGCCGCCCCCAGGCCCCTTCCGACCAAGATCCGCCGGGTCGTGACGGTCCGGCGGCCGCGGGTGAGCGTTGTTTTCACGCTGTACCGCCCGATCACCGTCCAGGTCGCCGCGGCGCGGGACCCGATGTCCCATCCCCCGGGCGGATTCGAGCGCGACAAGTCCGGGCACACATCCGAGCAGGACCAGCGACCGCCAGACCTCCCCTGGCTCAAGCCGGATCCGCGTTCTGCCGGGAGTCAGGCGGCGATGCCGCGGCTGAACGCGACCCGGTCCAAGCCCGGCCCGTCATAGTCGGGAAGCACGTCGGACACCTCGAACCCGAGCCGGGCGTGGTACGCGCGCGAAGCGGTGTTCTGCGGGCTCGTGATGCACTTCACCCTGCGCACCCCCGATCCCCGCACCTGCCCGAAAAACCACTCGTACAGCGAACGGCCGATTCCCTGGCCGTGCAGCTCCGGGTCGACACCGACGAAGTGGATGTAGGCGGTGTCGGGGTCGGTCTGCGAGACGAAGCCGATCAGAAAGGCTGCCAGCGTCCCGTCCGGACGCTCCGCCAGGCGGCTCGTTGTGGTGAAGTGCTGGAAGTACAGGCGTGGCACGAGCAACGCCCGCTCCTTCGCGCCGGCTTCGCCCTTCAACCCGCCCCACCACGGTCCCAGCGCGGCAAGGACGCGCGCGTGGTCGTTTTCGTGCGGCTGGCGGAAAGTCAGGTCGGCGCTCATGTCCCGACCCTCTCGTTTTCGCGCGCGCCGAGCAACCTGGTCACCGTCGCGGGTCGACGTGGATCTTCGGCCCTCCCGGCGGCCGCTCCCCGCCGAGCACCGCCGCGACCCCGCCCAGCCCGACCGTCCCTGCCACCAACGGCCGCGGGTCCACCTCGCCGGACGCGTACGCGTCGATCGCCCGCGCCAAGCCCGGCGAGCCGCTCAGCACGCCGATCGCGGTGACGTCCTTCACCGCCAGCATCCGCGTGTCCAGCAGGCTCGGCCGCCCGGACAGTCCGATGCAGACGATCCGTCCCGCCGGTTCGACCACCTCGGCCGCGAGGGCGGGAGCCGAGGGATCGCCGGTCGCGTCGACCACCGCGTCGAAGGGCGGTTCCGGAACGTTCGTCCCGGCGGAAAAACCCAAGCCGCGCGCGAATTCCGCCGACCACGGCGTCGCGCCCACCAGATGGACCTCGCTGCCCGCGGCCTTGAGGAACAGCGCGGTGAGCAATCCGATCGTCCCCGGGCCGAGAACCAGCACCCGTTCGCCCGCGGCCGCCCGCGCCGCCCGGCAGGCGTTGCCGCCCGGTTCGACCAGCGCGCCGGCGACGGGATCCACGGTGTCGGGCAGTTCGTGCAGCGAGCGCACCGGCACGGCGAGGCGTTCGGCGAGCGCTCCGGCCCGGCCGCCGCGGATGCCGACCTCCTGCCGGTCCGCGCAGACGTGCTGGCACCCGCCCCGGCACCGCCGGCAGTCCCCGCACCCGAGCATCGTGTCCCCGGTGACGCGGCGGCCGACCCACGCCGGATGCACGCCCCGGCCGACCTCGGACACCGTCCCGCACCATTCGTGGCCGAGCCGCATCGGGTAGCGGGCGTGCCCGTCGGCGAGGTACTGCATCTCGCCGGTGAAGAACTCGACGTCGGTGCCGCACACCCCGGCGCGCTCCACGTCGACGACGACCTCGCCGACCCCGGCGGCCGGCTCCGGCACCTCGGCAGGCCCGGCCTCCCCCGGTCCGGTCACCACGAACGCCCGCATGGCCCCGATCGTAGCGGCGCTCAGCCGGTCACGCGCTCGCGCAGGAACGCCGCCGTCGCCGGATCGGCCGGATAGAACGACTCGATCACCAGCTCGGCGACCGTCACGTCCAGCGGCGTCCCGAAGGTCGCGACCGTGCTGAAGAAGGTCAGCTCCAGATCCTCGTGCCGGTAACGCAACGGCACGAAAATGTCACCTGGGCCGGGGATCTCCAGCTCGGGGACCTCGTCGTCGCACGGATACCCGCGCAGCTCCTCCAGCAGTTCGGCGAGCCCGGCGTCGGCGGTCTGCTCGACCTGGCGGCGCAGCCGGCCCAGCAGATGCGCGCGCCACTCCCCCAGGTTCAGCACCCGCGGCGCCATGCCGTCCGGGTGCAGCGTCGCGCGCAGCACGTTCACCGGGCCGGCCAGCAGCGAGGGCGCGATGCCCTCGGTGAGCACGCCGAGGCTGAGGTTGGCGTCGACGAGGTTCCAGCCGCGGTCGACCACCGCCGCCGGGTACGGGTCGTGCCCGGCGAGCAACCGCCGGACCGCCTCGCGGATCACGGTCATTTCCGGCGCTCCGATGTCGGACTCGCCGTAGGCGGGCGCGTAGCCCGCGGCGAGCAGCAGGCGGTTGCGTTCGCGCAGCGGGAGGTCGAGGTGCTCGCCCAGCCGCAGCACCATGTCCCGGCTCGGCCTGGACCGGCCGGTCTCGACGAAGCTCAGGTGGCGCGTCGAGATGTCCGCCGAGATCGCGAGGGCGAGCTGACTGAGGCGGCGGCGGTCGCGCCATTCCCGGAGCAGTTCGCCGATCGGGGCCTTCACCGTGGTCGTCACGCGTCCGACGCTACGGCGTCGCCGGCCGGGAGACCATTATCCCCGGGGTAACGGCGCGTGCACCACCAGCGCCTCGGCGAGCGGTTTGCGGTCGAGGTCCGGCGCCTCGCAGTCCGGAGCGGGATAGCCGACCGGGAACAGGATGTAGGGCCGTTCGGTGACCGGGCGCTCGAAGACCTCGCTGAGGAAGCCCATCGGGTTCGGCGTGTGGGTGAGCGTCGCCAGGCCCATCGTGTGCAGCGCGGTGATGAACATGCCGCACGCGATGCCGACGCTCTCGTTGACGTAGTAGTTCTTCCGCAGCGAACCGTCCGGCAGCGGCGTGCTCTTCTGCGCGAACGCGACCACCAGCCACGGCGCGATTTCGAGGAACTCCTTGTGCTCGTCGGTTTCGAGCCGGGCGAGCGCCGCGTGCCAGTCCGGCGCGTCGCGTTCGCGGTAGAACTTCCGCTCCTCGGCCTCGGCCGCCTCGCGCACCGCCCGCTTGAGGTCCGGGTCGCCGGTCGCGACGAACGTCCACGGCTGGTGGTGCGCCCCGCTCGGCGCGGTGTTCGCGATCCGCACCGCGGTCTCGATCGCTTCGAGCGGCACCGGGTCCGGCGAGAACCAGCGGACCGACCGGCGCCGGTCGAGCAGCCGGTACAGCTCCTGCCCGCGGGCGAGGCCCTCCTCCGGGGACAGCCGCGGCGGCGCGTAGGGGACGAACGGGTGCTGGTGCCTGCTCATGCCCCGACCCTGCCGCGCCGGCGGTCATCGGTCCAGTTCACATTTCTCGTGAACGACATAAGCTGCACTGATGTCTCCCTCGTTGCGCCAGCTCGAGTATCTGGTCGCGGTCGCCGACACCGGCGGCCTCACCGCGGCCGCGGACAGCTGCCACGTGTCGCAGTCGGCGGTGTCGCTGGCGATCGCTTCGCTGGAACGGACTTTGGGCGTGCAGCTCGTCCTCCGCGGCCCCGGCCGCGCGACCGCGCTGACCGACGCCGGCCGCCAGGTCGCCGGCGAGGCCCGCGCGGTGCTCACCTCGGTCGCCGAACTCGGCGCCACTGCCCGCGACTACGGCCAAGACCTGGCCGGACGCCTGAACTTCGGCTGTTACACACCCCTCGCGCCGCTCCACGTACCGGCCGCGTTGGCGACCTTCCGCACCCAGCACCCGGAAGTCGACGTCTCCTTCGTCGAAGGCACGCTGCCCGACCTGCAGCACCTCGTGCTGGAGGGCCGCTGCGACCTGGCTGTGCTGTACCGGCAAGACCTGGTGCCCGGGATCGCGGCGGACCAGCTGTACGACCAGCCGCCGAGCGTCCTCCTCCCCTTGGCGCACCCCCTCGCCCGCCGCAAGACGGTTTCGTTGCGCGCCTTGGCCGATGAGCCGTTCGTCCTGCTGGACGTACCGCCGTCGGAGCGCTACTTCCGGGACGTCTTCGCCGCTGTCGGCCTGCCGATGCCGGTCGCGCACCGCACGACGAGCTTCGAACTGGCGCGCGCGTTGGTCGCCCGGGGGCTGGGCTACACGCTCTCCGTTCAGCGGCCGTCGTTGGAGCTTTCCGTCGAGGGCACGCCGTTCGCCGTGCGGCCGCTGCGCGAGCGAGTCCCGACGACGCCGGTGGTGCTGGCTCGCGCGGAAGGCGCCCGGTTGACCCGGCGGGCCGAAACGTTCCGCACTTTCTGCCGGGAGTTTTTCGGCGCCAGAACGTGACTCCGCACGGTTCGCGCCCGAGAGGTTCGGCCAGCACCGGCCTTTCTCGGCGAAGCGGCCGCGCCAAACCGTTGCGCCACAGCCACGGTCGCCGCGCATGCCCGCCCCGGAAGCTTCCGCCGAGACACCCGTCAGCTGGGCCAGGGCAGGACGGTCAACTCCGGCCGTTGTTCTTGTCAGCGCCGGGCTTTCGCCTCGTAACTGCTCTGCGGCGCGTGGCCGGGACGGGGCCGGACGACGAGGGAGAACATGTCCGCGAACCCGTGCGGCGCGTAGACCTGCCACTCCCCTCCGCCGGCCAGCCGGATCCCCAGGCAAGGCGTCGTGAGTCGATGGCCGCCTCGGTGGACGAGTACGGCGCGCACAGCACGCCGAAGCGATCCTCGTACCAGAGGTGCACCCGCGCATCGTTGCGGATTTCCACCGACGCGGGGAGATCCGCGAACCTCCGGGCGCCCTCCTCGATGACCGCGTTCTCCGCGTCCCAGCTGAGATCCGAGTCATCGAAGGAGAACAGGTCGTAGTCCTTGCTGCCCTCGGCGGGCGGGCGTCCGGTCACCACGTTCCGCACGGTCTGGCACCAGCGGCCCGCGGTCAGGTACCAACTGGGAAGAGCCAGCTCCGCCGCCCGCGCCAGCACTTCCGGCACTAGGTCGTGGCGCGTCACGATCTCGCGGAATTTCTCGGGTTGCCGCTCCATCGCCGTCCGGCCGCGGTCCATGCCCTGGTTTAGCACAGCGGACCGATTACCTCCCGCGTAATCGACCGGCCGCCAAACCTCGGCCAGGCTTGGCGCTACCGAAAACGGGACGACACAAGGAGAACCCCGACATGACCACCACCGCACCGACCGCCGCCGACCTCGCCCGCCGTTACCTCGACGTGTGGAACGAGACCGACCCGCAGCGGCGCCGCCAGCTCGTCTCGGAGGTCTTCGCGCCGGGCGCGGCCTACACCGACCCGCTCGGCGCGGTCGCCGGCCAGGACGAGATCGACGGGTTCATCGGCGGCGCGCAGGCGCAGTTCGCCGGGCTGGTCTTCAGCCTGCCCGCGGAGCCGGACGCGCACCACGATCTCGCACGGTTCCAGTGGCACCTGTCGGCTCCGGGCAACCCCGAGCCGATCGCGATCGGGTTCGACGTCGTGGAAATCGCCGGCGGCCGGATCGCCAAGGTGCACGGCTTCCTGGACAAGATTCCGGGCTGACCGACCGGAGACGCCGGGGATGTGGTCTTGACCACACTCGCGAGGTTCAGACCACCCGGGAGGTCTGAACCTCACCCGGCGAAGCCACGCCGCACAGCGGGCGTGGCCCTCCCCACTCTGTCCGTACCCCGCGGGGCGCCTGAGAGTTTCACCCGCGTGGATACCCGGGTTTGCACCGTCGGCGGCACCGGCTGGTGGTCTCCTGCCGATGCGCTTTCCAGAGGCGTCTCGTCCGCGCGGTCCAGGGTGCCTGAGAGGTTCCGGGGAGGACTTGCTCCTTCGGCGCCGGACCGGGGATGCCGGTCCGGTCTCTCCCGCGCGGGTTCGTCGATCGCGCGCCCAGTCTAGCGCGGAAGAAGATCAGCCCGTGCGGCGGGCGTTGCGGCGCTGGGTCAACTCGTCCGGCACGACGGCCTCGACCAGTCCGCCGTCGGCACGCTCGGCCGGGAACTCGTGGATCGTGCCGCTGATCTCCTGCATCGCCCCGCTGACCGCGATGCCGAAGACGCCCTGGCCGCCCTGGAGCAGATCCACGATCTCCTCCGGCGACGTGCATTCGTACACCGTGGTGCCGTCGGAGAACAGCGTGACCTTCGCCAGGTCGCGCACCCCGCGCACGCGCAGGTGGTCCACCGCGACGCGGATGTTCTGCAGCGAGACCCCGGTGTCCAGCAGGCGTTTCACCACCTTGAGGACCAGGATGTCCTTGAACGAGTACAGCCGCTGCGACCCCGAACCGTGCGCCGTCCGGATGCTGGGCGCGATCAGCTTCGTGCGCGCCCAGTAGTCCAGCTGGCGGTAGGTGATCCCGGCGATCTGGCAGGCCGCGGGACCGCGGTAGCCGACCAGCTCGTCGGGCAGCGAGGCGTCGGGGAACAGCTCGCCCTGCTCGCCGTCGGCGACAGGTCCGGCAGGTATCTCCGGACGACCAGCCTCGACCACCGCAAGCCTCCCCTCGCCCGGCCTCGCGGCGGGGCGTTCGACAGGCCGGTCGAGCCCAGGATCGGGATCGGCCGGGGAAAACTGCCACGAGCGCGCCGGGTCGGCGAATCACATCATGGCGATTTACCGCCTTTGACGGTAAGGCTGCGCCGCGAGCCGGTCAACGCGACGCGCGGCGGACCTCAAGCCCGTGTCGAGGCTTTGGCCCGTTCGCCGCACGGGATGGACAGTTTTTACTCAGCCGAGTAACTTATTACTCATGCAAGTAAACATCGACACGCAAGCCGAACTGGGCCTCAGCGTCACCGAGGCCACCACCCGGGCGCAGATCATCGGCGCGACCATCGCCACGATCGCCGACCACGGGTACGCGCGCACCACCTTCGCGCGCATCAAGGAACGGGCCGGGCTCAGCAGCACGCGGCTGATCTCGTACCACTTCACCACCAAGGCCGGCCTCATGCAGGCGGTGCTGAGCACGGTGTCCGAGACCAAATCGGAATACCTGCGCCGGCGCAGCGAGGGCGTCGACCCGGCGGACCGGGCGGGGAACCTGCGCGCGTACATCGAAACTTCGGTCGCGTTCCTGCGCGACTACCCGCAATGCGAGCGGGTGCTGGTCGAGATGGCCGCGCACGCCGACGACCGCGACGGCTGGGCGATGACCGGCGTCATGGTCGGGCAGCTGCGCACCGGCGCGCTGCGGCGGCAACTGGAACAGGGCCGCACAGAAGGGGCGTTCGGCGACATCTCGCCGGAGATCGTGGCGCTGTCCATCGCGCAGGCCATCGACGGGGTCGCGGCCGCCTACGCCGCCGATCCGGCGGTGGACCTCGATCGCTACGGCCGGGAGCTGGCCGACCTGTTCGCCCGCGCCACCGCGCGGTGAGCTCGTGCCCGGCGGGAAACCGCCGGGCAGCGGCGATCAGGTGTCGGCGCCGCGGAAGTCTTCCGGGGACACGGAGTCGAGGAACTCGCGGAACTTCTCGACCTCGTCCTCCTGCTCGTCCGGGATGATCAGCCCGGCTTCCTCGAGCACCGCGTCGACCGCGTGGATCGGGACCCCGATCCGCAGCGCCAGCGCGACCGAGTCGCTCGGGCGGGCCGACACCCGGATGTCGCCGTCGAAGACCAGCTCGGCGAAGAACGTGCCTTCTTTGAGGTCGGTGATCACGACCTGCTCAAGCTCGCGGCCGAGCGCGCCGATGACCTCTTTAAGCAGATCGTGGGTGAGCGGCCGCGCGGGCCGCACGCCTTGCTGTTCCAGGGCGATCGCGGTGGCTTCGACCGAGCCGATCCAGATCGGCAGGTACCGCTCGCCCTCGGTCTCCCGCAGCAACAAGATCGGCTGATTCGCGGGCAGTTCGACCCGCACGCCGACGACGCGCATCTCGCTCATCGGGCTTCGCCTCCCTCTCGTGCACACGGGCCGCAGCGCTGGCGACGGCTGACGACCGTTGTCTCCGACGCTACCCGTCATCCGGGCGCTGTGCTCGCTCGCAGCGGACATTCTCGGTTCGTGGTCTCGCGAACCGTCTCTCACGGTACGGCATCCCGGCGCTGAGGTTCAGTCATTGACAAGTGGCCGAAAACGCGTCTCGGGCATACGGGTCAGTCGCCGGCCACGCCGCGGATGCCGGCTTTGACGAGCAGCGTGTGCAGCGTGACCGACAGCGCGGCCAGCTCGCGCACGACCTCGTCGGCGCGCGCCTTCGCGTCCGCGTCGCGATGCCGGTACGCCGGGGTCACGATCTGCTCCAGCAGGCCGACCTCGCGGTCGGCCGCGGCGCGGAACGCGCGCAGGTGCCGCGGTTCGAGCCCGAACTCGGTCATCGCTTTGACGGTGCGGGCGATCAGCACCGACTCCGGGCCGAAAAAACCCGCCGCGCCGGGACGCAGCAGGCCGTACTGGCACAGCTCGGCGAGCATCGCGTCGTCGATGCCCGCCTGTTCCAGCAGGTCTTCCTGGGTGAGCCGGGTGTCCGGCCCGGTCTCGAAGTCCGCCGCCGCGGGCAGTCCCGCCGGATCGCTCCCGTCGCCGAGCGGCACGAGCCGCCGCGGCAGCTGGGGAGCCGACGGGACCGGCGCGGGCGGTTGCACGCCCGCGCCTGTCGCGTCGAGCTGCTCCTTGATGACCTTGAGCGGGAGGTAGTGGTCGCGCTGCGCGGACAGCACGTACCGCAGGCGTTCCACGTCCGCCGGCGAGAACTGCCGGTACCCCGAGGGCGTGCGGCCCGGGCGGACCAGGCCTTCCGCCTCAAGGAAACGGATCTTGGAAATCGTGACATCGGGGAAGTCCCCGCGCAGCTGCGCGAGCACCGCCCCGATGCTCAACCCGTCCCGCCGGGCCTCCTGACGACCGGGCTGCCCGGCCGCCGTCACTGCGCTCCCTGGCCCCCGTGCCCCGGGCCGGTCAGGAAGACCAGGCGGAACTTGCCGATCTGCACCTCGTCGCCGCCGGCGAGGACGGCCTGGTCGACCGGCTCGCGGTTGACGTAGGTGCCGTTCAGGCTGCCGACGTCGATCACGACGAACTCCCCGCCCTCGCGCCGGAATTCCGCGTGGCGGCGGGAAACCGTGACGTCGTCGAGGAAGATGTCGCTGTCGGGGTGCCGTCCCGCGCTGGTGGTGTCGCGGTCGAGCAGGAAGCGGGAGCCCGCGTTGGGCCCGCGCTTCACGACCAGGAGGGCGGAACCCGGCGGCAGGGCGTCGACGCCCTGCACCGGTGCCTCGGCGGCCGGCGCGGACTCCTGCTGGCCTTCCATGTCGGCCAGGAAATCGGCCCGGAAGACAGAGGTCCGCTCCGGAGACTGCTCCGGGGGAACGCCGGGCCCGTCGTTCGTGCTCACCTGAGCTCTCCTCTACGCATGAAGTGTTGTCGTCGACCAAGAACGTGCAGCTGTCAACGTACCGTGCCCGACCGGCCCGGAACCCTCGGGCTCCCCTTGCGGCTCCGGCGCCCGGCCGAACGGCTCAGCCCTTGATGAGCGCCTGGTACGCCTCGGCCTCGAGCAGCGCCTCGAGACCGGCCGGGTCGTCGAGCCGGATCTCCACGAGCCAGCCCTCGCCGTAGGGGTCGGAGTTGACGAGCTCCGGCGAATCGGCGACCGCGGAGTTGACCGCGACGATCTCGCCGTCGACCGGCGCGAACAGCTCCGAGACGCTCTTCGTGGACTCGACCTCGCCGAACGCGTCGCCCGCCCCGACCTGCTTGCCGACCTCGGGCAGGTCGACGAACACGACGTCGCCGAGCTGGTCCTGGGCGTATTCGGTGATGCCCACCCGCACGAGCGAACCCTCGCGGGCCGCGACCCACTCGTGCTCCTCGGTGTAGCGCAGTTCTTCCGGAGTGGTCAACGCCGCTCCCCTTCCTGGTGCCGGCTTTCCTGCCGGCAATCTTCCCTCACCGGGTGCGCAGCGCGCGAGCCGCCTGCACGACGTAGAGCACGCCGGACCAGAGGTAGAGGACGCCGCCCCACACCATGAACGCGTAGGCGATCGGCCGCGCGACCGCGGCGACGTCCGAGCCGCCCTGCGTGAGCAGCAGGAACGGGAAGGCGTACATGAGGACGAAGGTCGCGCCCTTGCCGATGTAGGTCACCTCGGGCGGCGCGAACCCGCCGCGGCGCAGCAGCATCACGCACACCCCGAGCACCAGCTCGCGCAGCACCAGCGGCACGACGACCCACCACGGGATGATGTCGCGGATCAGGAACGCGACGAGCGTGGCGAGGATGTAGAGCCGGTCCGCGGCGGGGTCGAGCAGCTGCCCGAGCCGCGACATCTGGTCGAGCCAGCGGGCGAGCTTGCCGTCGAGCCAGTCGGTGAGCGCGGAGAAGATCAGCAGGGCGAGCGCCCAGCCGTCCTCCTTCGGGCCGAGCAGCAGCCACAGGAACACCGGGACGCCCGCCAGGCGCAGCAGCGACAGCAGGTTGGGGACGGTGAGCGCCTGCCGCCACAGGGAGGGCTCGGTCTTGGGCTCGTCGGGGACCGTGGTCACTTGGTCAGCCTAGAGCGGACGGGATCGTGAGGGTTGTCGTGGCGGGGTGAAAGGCGGGGCCGCGGTTGTGCTGAGGCGGGGTTCGGGCGCGGGAGGCGGGTCCGGCGGGCGCTGAACGCCACATCGGGGTTTTCTCGGCGGCGCGGTGCGCGGCGAGTTCGCCGCGGAACACCGGCGGGCCGCCCGGCTTCCTCCCGCGGAGGTCCGCCGGCAGTGGGGGGAACCTCCGCGCACGGGATGGCTGACGCCATCGGGTTGCTCGCTGTGCCGCGAGGAAGACTTCGGCGAACCGGCGCGGCGGGGTCCGTCCGGCTCGGCCTGGAACGATTCCGTCGGTGCCGAGGTGAACCGGTGCCGAAGGTGAACCGGTGCCGCGAGCGAACCGGCACGGCGCGCAAGCCAGCGCCACGAACGAACCGCCACGGCGGGCAAGCCGGTACAGCAGGTGAACCGGTGCAGCACCAGGAAAAACGGCGGATCCGGCGGACGGCGGCCGGAACCCCTCCCCGGCTCCGGCCGCAGTCCGGCGGAAGTCTCAGCGAGAGCGCCGCCTGCCGGCCGCGCGGCGGTGGCTCCAGCCGCGGCGCCGCAGCTGCGCGGTGCTCAGCGTTTCGGGACGGCCGCGGCCGTCGGTGCCCACCCAGCGCGGGCGCACGGCTCCGGCTTCGAGGACGTAGGGGCGGCCGCCGCACCACACCACGCTGCAGGGTTCGGTCGGCGGGTCGGTCGGGGCGTCGGTCTCGGCTGCGGGGACGGTTTCGGTGCTCATGCTCTCGGTGACTCGTGCTCTCTGGCGTCGGGCTTCGGGGACCTGGAACGCGCGGGGCGCCTGCCCTTTACGTCGGCGCGGAACCGCCGAGCGTTAACCGCCCCGGGCCGGATTCCTCCGAACGATGGGTCCCGGCGATGCGGATTTCCCAGTCCGGAAACCGAAAACAACCGTCCACAGTAGACTGAAACGAGGCCGCTCCGGTGTGTCGGTGCCGCTCAGCGGGGGCGCGAGGGGCCAGAATGGGCGCGACCCCGGAGAAAGGATCGCGGTGCTCCCGTCGAAAACCGTGTACGGGCCGCTGTGCGCGGCTGTGGTGGTTTTGCCCGCGCTCACCGCCTGTTCGGGGGATCAAGCGTCACCGGCGGCCGCGTCGTCGGCGCCCTCCGCGATCGCCTCGGCAGCGCCGAGCAGCCACGCTCCCCCGCCGCTTCCGCAGACCGCGGGCGCGAGCAGCCCGCCCGCCGCACCCCGCAGCACCGCGGCCGCGCCGAAACCGTCGAAACAGGCGCCGCCGGCCACTCCGGGCACCTGCGGCACAGTCACCGCGGCGAGCGGGACGACACTGTACGTCTACGACAACAAAGCCACTCCGTGCGCCGACGCGATGGCGCTCGTCAAGAAGTTCCACCAGGCGATCAACGGCCGCCAGGCGGCGGGCTCGAACAACCCGGTCAACGCGACCGTCGACGGCTGGCTGTGCGTTTCCGGCCCGCCCGCCGCGCAGGGCGGCACCACGTGCAGCAAGGGCGAGCAGACCGTGCTGGCGGCGGTGATCCCGGCCGAATGAGACCGGGACCACCGCCGGCTCTCAAGACTTGAGAGCCGGGAAGTCGTCCTCGCGGAACTCGCCCTCCGGCCGCTCGCCGCCCTCCCGGCCGCGCAGTTCGACCCGGCGGATCTTGCCCGAGATGGTCTTCGGCAGGTCGCCGAACTCCAGCCGCCGGATCCGCTTGTACGGGGCGAGGTGCTCCCGCGCGTACGCCAGGATCTCCCGCGCGGTCTCGGCGTTCGGCTCGCGTCCGGCGGCGAGCACGACGTAGGCCTTGGGCACGGCCAGCCGGATCGGGTCCGGCGCGGGCACCACCNACGCTCTCCAGTTCGAACGGCGACATCCGGTAGTCCGAGGCCTTGAAGACGTCGTCGGTGCGGCCGACGTAGGTGATGTAGCCGCGTTCGTCGACCGAGCCGACGTCTCCGGTGTGGTAGTAGCCGTTCGCGAACGCGGCCGAGGTGCGTTCGTCGTCGTCGGTGTAGCCCGCCATCAGGCCGACCGGCCGGTGCGCGAGGTCGAGGCAGATCTCGCCCTCGGCCGCGCGCTCGCCGGTGACCGGGTCGACCAGCGCGACCGCGAATCCGGGCAGCGGGCGGCCCATCGAACCGGCCACGACGTCCTGGCCCGGCGTGTTCGCGACCTGGACGCTGGTTTCGGTCTGCCCGAAGCCGTCCCGGATGGTGACGCCCCACGCCTTCTCGACCTGCTCGATCACCTCGGGGTTGAGCGGCTCCCCCGCGCCGACGACCTTCTTCGGCGGCGTCCGCAGCGCGCTGAGGTCGGCCTGGATCAGCATCCGCCACACCGTCGGCGGCGCGCAGAAGCTGGTGACCGCGCAGCGGTCCATCTGCGCCATCAGGGCGGCCGCGTCGAACCGCGCGTAGTTGTAGAGGAACACGGTCGCTTCGGCGTTCCACGGCGCGAAGAAATTGCTCCACGCGTGCTTGGCCCAGCCCGGCGACGAGATGTTGAGGTGGACGTCGCCCGGTTCCAGCCCGATCCAGTACATTGTGGACAGATGGCCGACCGGGTACGAAACGTGCGTGTGCTGCACGAGTTTCGGCTTCGCGGTGGTGCCCGAGGTGAAGTACAGCAGCAGCGGATCCTCGGCGCGGGTGACCCCGTCCGGGGTGAATTCGGCGGAGGACGCGTACGCGGTTTCGAAGGCGTGCCATCCGGAAACCGGCTCGCCGACCGCGATGCGCGTGTAGTCGCCCGCGACGTCGGCGAACTTCTCCGCGTCGACGTCGCGCACGATCACGTGTTTCGCGTTGCCGCGCTCCACCCGGTCCACGAGATCGACCGGGCCGAGCAACGTGGACGCCGGGATCACGACCGCGCCGAGCTTGATCGCCGCGAGGATGGTCTCCCACAGCTCGCCCTGGTTGCCGAGCATGACGATCACCCGGTCGCCGCGCGAGACGCCGAGGCCGCGCAGCCAGTTCGCGACCTGGTTGGACCGGGCGGACATCTCCGGGAACGTCCAGCGGTTCTCGGTGCCGTCCTCTTCCACGATCCACAGCGCGTACCGCTGCGCGTTCGCCGGGTCCGCCGCGACGGCGTCGAACCAGTCCAGCGCCCAGTTGAACTCGTCCAGCCGCGGCCACGCGAACTCGCGATAGGCAGTGTCGTAGTCCTCGCGGTGGGCCTGCAGATAGTCCCGCGCCGCGCGGAATGCCTGGTAGCCGGTGACCTCAGCGCCGTTGCTCACGTCGTACTCCTCGTGCTCGCTTTCCCGTGCCTGTTCTACTCGCCCGTGAACTCCGGCGCTCGTCGCTCCAGGAAGGCCTGGACGGCTTCCTGGAGGTCCTTGCTCGGCAGGAACGCGGAGTTCCACGCGGCGACGTAGCGCAGGCCCTCGGCGACCTGGCGTTCGGTGTTCGCCGACAGCACCTGCTTGGTGCCCTGGACGACCAGCGGCGGGTTCGCGGCGATCTCCGCGGCCAGCTCGCGGGCCTTGGCCAGCAGCGTCTCCTGGTCCGGGTACACGTCGTTGACCAGGCCGATCTTCTCCGCCCGCGCGGCGTCGACGTCCTTGCCGGTCAGGGCCAGCTCGCGGACATGGCCCTCGCCGACGATCGGCGCGAGCCGCTGGAGGCTGCCGATGTCGGCGACGATCGCGACCTTCACCTCGCGGACGCTGAACTTGGCGTCCTCGCTGGCGAGGCGGATGTCGGCGGCGGTGATGACGTCCACGCCGCCGCCGATGCACCAGCCGGACACGGCGGCGACCACCGGCTTGCGGCATTCGGCGATCGAGCTGACCGCCTGCTGCAGCCGCTGGACCTCGCGGTGGAACTCGGTGCGCGGCCCGGCCAGCGCGTCGCCCGCCAGCAGCGGGGCCCAGCTGCCCATCATCGCGGGCAGGTCGAGGCCGTAGGAGAAGTGCTTGCCGCTTCCGGCGAGGACCACGGCGCGCACGCGCGGGTCGGCGTCGAGGGCGGCGAACACCAGCGGCAGCTCGCGCCAGAAGTCCGGGCCCATCGCGTTGCCCTTGCCCGGGCCGAGCAGGGTGACCTCGGCGACCGGTCCGTCGAGGTCGACGCGGAGCGAGGCGAGTTCGGGCAGGGCGGCTGCTGGTTCGGTCATACGGTCATCTTGACGCATCCCCGCCAGCCCAGCCCATCGGAGTTGACACTGTGCCAACCCGGCTGCGGGATGCTTTCCTGGAGACCCGAGGTGGAGAGGGAGGCGCCCGTATGGATCCGGCACCCGTGCCCGTCGCCGACGCGCCGCCGGCGGAACCCGCGGCGGCCCGCAAGGCAAGGCCGATCGAGCTGTCCGGCTCGTTCCGGCACGAGGGCCAGCGCCTGTGCTACACCGAATACGGCAGCGGCGACCGCGTCGTGGTGCTGATGCACGGGATCATGTTCACCCGCAGGATGCACGCGCCGCTGGCCAGGCGGCTCGCCCGCGCGGGGTTCCGCGTGGTGACCCTCGACCTGCTCGGCCACGGCGATTCGGACCGGCCGACACAGTCGTGGCGCTATTCGATGCCCGCGTTCGGCGAACAGGCCGTCGCGCTGCTCGACCACCTGGAGATCGAGGACGCGGTGGTCGGCGGCACCTCGCTGGGCGCGAACGTGGCGCTGGAGGTGGCCGTCGCCGCGCCGTCGCGGGTGCGCGGGCTGGTGGTCGAAATGCCGGTGCTGGACAACGCGATCATCGCCGGGCTGCTGACCTTCGCACCCCTGTTGTTCGCCGCGCGCTTCCTGCCCGCGACAGTGCGCGGGGTGGCGTGGGCCGCGCACCTGGTGCCGCACGGGAACCAATGGGTGGACGTCATCACGGACACGCTGAGCCAGGAACCGGCGCCGATGGCCGCGTTGCTGCACGGCGTGCTGTTCGGCCGCGTCGCGCCGCCGAAGTCGATCCGGGGCACGATCACCACGCCGACGCTGGTGATCGGGCACGAGGGCGACCCGATCCACCCCTTCGGCGACGCGGGCAGTCTGGCCGAGGACCTGCCGGACGCCGAGTTCGTCCAGGCCCGGAGCCCGGTCGAGCTGCGGTTCGACCCGAAGCGGTTGAGCGCGGCGATCCGGGACTTCGCCTTTCGCCGCTACCCCGCCTGAGCCCGGCTCCCGAGGTCCTTCACGGCACGTCGGGCGGGGCGCGAAGGTCGTCCGCAGCGGCGTGCCCCCTGCCGTGCACGCCATCGGCGAGTTCGGTCCTGAGCGGCTCAGCGAGGTTCGTGAGGGGAACTCTGATTCCGTCAGGGTTCCCCTCACGAACCCCCGGCACGGGTCAATCCTCGTCGAGGCCGGGGGACTCCGGCGGTGCCTGGAGGTCGTGCGCGCGGAACAGGACGGCGTGCTCCACGCCCATGGCCTTGCCGCTCATCGCCGTGAACTGCGGGATGAAGTCCGCGGGCGCGGGGTGGTCCGGGAGCGCGGCCAGGTACGCCGCGTGCGCCTCCAGGGACGCGACACCGCGCTGCAGCGGTTCTCCGGTGACGTCGACGCCGTGGGTCGCCCCGGAACCGGGGAGTCCGGGGACGAGGTACCAGCGCGCCGAATGCGGGGCGAGGCCCTCGTCGTCGATCTGCTCCGGGAAGACCCACCGGTTGCCCGCGTCGCGGATCGCGTCGAGGGTCGCGAGTCCGGCGGCACGGTGGTCGGCCTGGTCGAAGCCGTAGGGCGTTTCGACGTCGAATCCGCAGCCGAGCACGACGTCGGGCTTGCACCGGCGGATCTCGCGGGCGATGTCCCGGCGCAGGTCGAGGCCGTAGACGAGCACGCCGTCCGGATGTTCGAGGACGGCGAGGCGCTCGACGCCGACGGCCGCGCAGGCGTTGCGCTGTTCGGCGACGCGCAGGCGGGCCGTCTCCTCGGGCGGGTTCGGCATGCCCGCCTCGCCGCGGGTGAGCAGGAGGTAGGCGACCTCGATGCCGCGCGCGGTCCAGCGCGCGACGGCGGCGGACGTGCCGTACTCCATGTCGTCCGGGTGCGCGACGACGCAGAGCACGCGCCGGAAGGACTCTTCAGGCAGGGCAGGCAGGGTCATACCGGACATCTTCGCCCGCGGACGGCCCGCTGTCTGCGTTATCCGGCCTGATTCCGGTCCAGTCCGGCCACCGGGCCGAACACGATCACCGCGGGCGGGCGGACTCCCGCGGCCGCCGCTTCCTCGGCCACCGAGGCGAGCGTCGACCGCAGCACCCGCTGGGTCCGCATCGTCCCGTCCTCGACCACGGCGACCGGCGTGTCGCCGGGGCGGCCGCCTTCGAGCAGGGCGGCGGCGAACTTCGGCAGCCGCTCGACGCCCATCATCAGCACGATCGTCCCGCGCATCCGGGCCAGCAGCGACCAGTCCACCAGCGACCGCTCGTCCCCCGGCGCGACGTGCCCGGACACGACGACCACCTCGTGCGCGACCCCGCGGTGCGTCACCGGGACGTCGGCCGCCGCGGGCACCGCGAACGCCGAGGTGATGCCCGGGACCATGGTCACCGGCACGCCGGCCTCGGCACACGCCTGGACCTCTTCGAATCCGCGGCCGAACAGGTACGGGTCGCCGCCCTTGAGCCGGACGACGAACTTGCCCTCCTTGGCCTTTTCGACAAGCGTCCGGTTGATCACGTCCTGGCTCGCCGCGCGGCCGTACGGGATCTTCGCCGCGTCGACGACCTCGACCTCCGGCGCCAATTCGTCCAGCAGGTCGCGCGGGCCGAGCCGGTCGACGACCACGACGTCGGCGCGCGAGAGCAGCCGCCGGGCGCGGACGGTGATCAGGTCCGGGTCGCCGGGCCCGCCGCCGACCAGCGCGACGCCGGGCAGCGTGCCTTCCGGATGCGGCCGGCGGCCGTCCTCGATCGTGCCCGCGTGCAGGCCGTCCAGCATCGCATCGCGGACCGCGGCCGAGCGGAGCGGCTCGCCGCCGGACAGGACGCCGAACAGGAGGCCGCCGTGCCGTCCGGTCGCGGGGGTCACCGCCGAACCGGACTCGCCCTCGTCGGCGCGGACGCAGAAGACGCGTTCCCGCTCCGCCTCCGCGCAGATCTCGGCGTTGGTCGCCGGGTCGTTCGTGCAGGCCAGCGCATACCAAGCCGCGCGCAGGTCGCCCTCGGCGTAGCGGCGCTGGTGCCACACCAGCTCGCCCGCGTCCGCCATCCCCTGCACCGACGGCGTCGTGTGCGGCGACACNGGCGACACCAGCTCGACGCGGGCGCCCGCGCTGATCAGCCGCGGAAGCCGGCGCTGGGCGACGGAACCGCCGCCGAACACCACGACGCGGCGGCCGGTCAGGTCGAGGCCGGAAAGGTAGTGCGGGTCGTCCATGCGCCGAATCTAACAGCGGCGCGCAGCGCCTCCGTCGAGGGCGGCGGAGGGGAGGAAGGCGGAGATACGGGCGGCGCACCGTCTTCTCGTCGCGGCGAGCGCGGGTCATGCCACGCCGGAGTGCGGCTGAGGCCGCTGGGGCTAACGACACGGGAAAATGCGTCGGCTGTCCGCACCCAAATCCGCCGCCGCGTCCGGAAGCGACTGCTGGGCGCATACCGGATCACGTGGGGAGTCATGATGACAAGGAATCGTGCGGCCAGACGAAGACGCGCGGGTGCGGTGGCCGAGGCTCTGCTCGTGCTAGCCCGCCCACGCCGGGCGCGACACAGGGGCAGACGCGCGCCGTCAACAGCCACGGCGTCGCCGCGGGTTACATGCTGACGCCGACCGTCGCCGTCCCGGCGCGCGACACCGGCGTCGTCGTCGGCGAATGGCTGACGCCGGACAACCTGGAGCACCCCTTCCGCTGGGACCCGGACGGCCAGGTCGCCCACCTCGGCACGCTCCCCGGCGACACGTGGTGCATCGCGACCGGCATCTCGCCGACGGCGCCGGCATCTCCGGCCTGGACACGAACCCGGCGAAGGCCCACTCGGCGCGGTGGGTCAACGGCGGGCCGATCACCGACCGCGTGGGCCAGCGCGAACAACGTCATGGACCGGGACGGGACGATCGGCGGGCACCTGACCGGCGGCGAGCACGGCTCCTCCGCACCGACGACCTGGGACCGGAACGGCGTGCTGCACCGGCTGGACTGGCCGAGCCCGCATCCGAGCTGGCTCAATCAGGCCGGCCCCACCGGCTACGCGACCGGCAGCGGGTATCTGTGATTCGGTGCTTTGGGACCCGGACGGCACCATCTGCCTCGTCGACGGGGACATCGCGGGGGTCGGCTCGAACGGCAACGCGGTGGGGGCTTCGCAGAAACGCGCGACTGTCTGGTACGAGAACGAGGACATCGCGCGGTTCGGGATCCTTCCCGGCGGCAGTCACAGCAAGGCGGAGTGGATCGCCGACAGCGGCTACCTCGTCGGAAGCGCGGACCCCACCGGCTGCAAAACGCATGCGGTGACTTGGAAACTCCACTAGCACCGGGTGCGGCTTCGCGCGTCAATCCGGTCCTCACTCGACCCGGAAAACCGGACCGCGCGGCACGAACGGCAGCCGAGCGCCACGCGGAACCAGAAAAGCGTGCTCCCGCGACGGCCGCACGTGATCGCACTGCGCGTCAGTGATGATCAGCACCGGCCCGTCCGCCGGGAAATCCGGGGCGCGGCGCAGCAGCTCGACCCCGGGCTGCAGCCGGGTGCCGCCGCGGCCGCGGACCTTTACCCGGCCCGCGATGTCTTCCACGGCGAGGTATCCGGCGTCGTAGGCGGCCGCGTCGCAGAACACCACCCGGGCGGCCGGGACGTCGCGGGCCCGCGCGTACGACGCGATCGCGCCGAGCGCCTTGCCCAGCAGTTCCGCGTTCATCGACCCGGAGGTGTCCAGCACGACGCCGAAGGTCGCGCGGCGGTCGATCCGCTCCGGACGGACCAGGCCCGGACGCGGGATGTCCGGCGTCGCCGGCTGACGGCGCGACGCCCGCGCGTAGCTGCGCACCGGCCGCTCGGCCCGGACGTGCTCGTCGAACCACTGCGCCAGCTGCGCGTCCCACGGCAGCGGCGGGTGGTCCAGCGCGCGGATCTCCTGTTCCAGCCCGAGCGGCAGCAGGCCGCGGCCCTGCGCCTGGTGATAAACGAGCCCCTGGCTGAGCGCGCGGCGATAGAACTCGTCCAGGTCGACGCCGCCGGTCCGGTCGCCGTCGCGCCACGGCAGCGGCTTGGGTTCGGCCCGGCGCGAGGAACGGCGGGCGGCGGCGTCCGGCTCGGACAGCCAGTCGCCGAGGACGTCGCCCGCCTCACGGCCACCCAGCGTGCGCAGTTTGCGGGCGCGGCGCAGATCGGTGGTCAGCGTGTCGTACACCGATTCCGCGGACAGCCCGGCCAGCTGCGGATCGTGCAGCCCGTCGCCGGGCAATTCGCCGACGCCGAGGGCGACCAGCCAGCCGTTGACCACGTAGTCGCACGCGACGTTCCACAGATACGGATCGCGGCCGAGCGCACGGCGGTCGTGCCGGAGCGCGGCGTGCAGCATCTCGTGGGCGAACACGAACCGCCATTCCTCGGCGGTCAGCGCGGCATGCGGGTTGACGTAGATCTCGCCGTGTTCGGCGTCGACCGCCGCGACCGAGATGTCCCAGGCGCGGACCACCTCCGGATCGGCGATCAGCGTGAACCCGGCGGCCACCGCGCCCAGCAGCGGGAACGACGACGCGAACCAGCCCAGCGCGCGGTCCCACTCCCCCAGCCTCCGCCGGTGCCGGGTCTGGCCGCGCGCGCCGGCGGCCTGCTCCATCGCCTCGGTGGCCGAAGCGATCAGGCCGTGCGCGAACCGCTCGGTCCACGGCGCGGACTTCCCGTAGTACTGGGCGTGCCAGCGGCTCGGCGGCTCCGTGAGCGCGAGACACGGCCGGTCGCCGCCGGTGCCGAGCGAACGGAAGACCTCCGGAACACCGGTGTCGCGCCAAGCGCGGGCAAGGGAAAGCTCGTCCGTGCCGGGAAGTTCGGGCAGCAGCGTGAGCGGCGTCCCGACCCGCACTGCCTCCGCGAACCGGTGCACCGCGACGCAACATGCCGCGCCGTAGCTCGCGTCGACGTCGCGGTCGGCAGTGATCGCGTCCGCCTCGGCGAGCTGTCCCTCGTCCAGATGGCCGAGGCCGAGGTGCAGCAGCAGATGCGCGAACACCCATGCCCACTCGGCCGGTTCGGCGTCGCGGGAGCGGTTCGCGGTGATCAGGCCGCGGTCGGCGACGACTGCCCAAGCCGCGGCGCCGGTCAGGCTGACGCGGTCCAGGCTCGCGCCCTCCGCGAGCCGCTTCAGGACGGTGTTCGCGCGGACCAGCGCCCAGCCCGCGTCGATCGCCTTGTTCCGGCGTTCGCGGAGGCGAGCGTCGGAGCGGACGGTGCTCATGCCCGGGCCGCCACCAGCCGAGGCAGGTCGCGCGCGGCTTCGACCAGGAACCACGCCGGCAGGCGCGGGTTGCCCGCCTCGTCGTCCGCGATCACCAGCTGCGCCATCTCCAGCGAGATCTCCGCCAGTTCGACCAGCAGGCTCTTCGCCCGGAACGCGAACTGCCGCACCGCCGCCGACGCGTGCCGCTTGTCCGCGGGCAGGTCGCGGGAGAGCCGGACGCGGAAGGTCTCGGCGAGGAAGTAGAGCAGGTCGCGCTCGCCCGCCTCGGCGGGCCAGCGCGCGTCGCCCTTGAGGATGGCTTCCAGGTCGTAGGCGTGCCGCGCGACCTTGAGATAGGACCGAAACGCGCCTGCGTGCTGCCGGGTGAGCGTGGCGTACGCGAGCAGCCCGGCGGTCTCGTCGTCGAGCGCATCGCCTGCCGAATGCAGCAGGTCGGACAGCATGTGCCAGGACCTCGGCGTGGAGAAGGGCTCCTCGGTCTTCGGCGGCTGGCTCCACAGGTGGTCCGGGCGCTGGGTCAGGTATTCGACCACTGCCGGATGGATGCCGTTGCCCGCCGCCCAGGCGAGCCAGTCGCCCGCCGACGCGCGCAGGTGAAGGTGGACCAGCCGGTTCACCAGCGCCGAGGCCATCGGCCGGGCGAGCGCCTGGTCGGTGGCGCGGTTGCCGGCGCCGATCACCACCGAACCGGGCGGCAGCTCGTAGGAGCCGATCCGCCGGTCGAGGATCAGCGAATAGAACGCCTTCTGCACGTCCGGCGACGCGGCGTTCAGCTCGTCCAGGAACAGGCAGTACGGCTCGTCGCGCGCGATCTGCTCGGGCGGGCAGAACCGGCTGCGGCCGTCGACGATCTGCGGGACGCCGATCAGGTCCTCGGGCGCGAGCTGCGTGCCGAGCAGCGAGACGCATTCGAGGCCGAGCGCCGCCGCGAATTCCCGGACCAGCGAAGACTTCCCGATTCCGGGCGCGCCCCAGAGGAAGACCGGCCGGACGACGGCGGTCGTGAGCAGGATGTCGGGCAGCTGGGCGGGGGTGACCGTGAGCTGGGCGTGCACAACGCGGACCTTTCCGGTGTCGGGACATCCTCGTGCGACGCCCGTTTCGTGCCGTGATGGTCGCGCGCCCGGCCCGCTGCCCGCATCCGGTTTTTCAGCTCCGCGCCGCCGTCGGGTACGGCAGCAGCGCCATCTCCCGCGCGTTCTTGATCGCGGTCGCCACCTGTTTCTGCTGCTGCGGCGTCAGTCCGGTGACCCGGCGGGCCCGGATCTTGCCCCGGTCGGAAATGAATTTCCGCAGCAGATCGACGTCTTTCCAGTCCACCCGGGTGATTCCGGCTGCGTGGAAGGGGTTCGGGCGGCGGCGCGGCGTCCGGTCTGGTTTGCGCACGGTGCTCACCAGCTCGACTTCGACACGCCGGGCAGTTCCCCGTTGTGCGCCATCTGCCGCATGCGCACCCGGGACAGCCCGAATTTCCGCAGGTATCCGCGCGGACGCCCGTCGGCGGCGTCGCGGTTGCGGATCCGCGTGCGGCTCGCGTCGCGCGGCATCCGTTGCAGCGCAACGACCGCGTCGGCCTTCTCGTCGGCAGAGGCGGACGGCGACGCGATCAGCGCCTTCAGCGCGCGCCGGCGTTCCACGTACCGCGCGGCGATCACCTTCCGCTGCTCGTTCTTCGCGATTTTCGACTTTTTCGCCATTAGCGTTCTTCCTTGAATTCGACGTGCTTGCGCGCCACCGGGTCGTATTTGCGCAACACCATCCGGTCCGGGTTGTTGCGGCGGTTCTTCTTGGTGACATACGTGTAGCCGGTGCCCGCGGTCGACCGCAGTTTGATGACCGGCCGGATGTCGGTGCTTTTCGCCATTCAGAACTTCGCTCCCTTCGCGACGAGGTCGGCGACGACGGCATCGATGCCGCGTTTGCCGATCGTCTTCATGCCCTTCGCCGACACCTTGAGCCGCACGGTGCGGCCGAGGCTCGGCACGTAGTAGCGGCGCGTCTGCAGGTTCGGCTCCCACCGCCGCGAAGTGCGGCGATGCGAATGCGAGACCTGCTTGCCGTAGCCCGGCTTGCGGCCGGTGACCTGGCACACGGCTGACACGGACCCTCCCAAGTTGATAGTGACATTCATGTTCAACTACGCTCGTCACCGTACCCCGCCCCGTCGTCTGGAGATCCAGTGCCCCCACGTCCGCGTGTCCCGCTCGTGCTCTGCAGCGGGATCGCCCGCACCGGCGCTCTCGCCGCGCTTCTGCTCCGCGCGAGCCCCGGCACCGCCGTCGTCCACCACGACCTGCGCGACATCGGCTCCGGCGTCGTCCGCCGCCGGATCCTCCTGCGCGGCCGCGACGAGCTGACCCCGCTCGAACTCGCGCACGGCTGCGTCAACTGCACGCTGCGCGAGGATCTGCTGCCGCTGCTGCGCCGGCTGGCCCGGATGCCGCAGGTCGACCGCATCGTGGTGCGGCTGGACGAAGCGATGGAGCCGGAGCCGGTGAGCTGGGCGATCCGCAACGTCCTGGTCGGCGACCGCCCGGTGAGCGACGACGTCGAGCTCGAAGCGGTGTTCACCGTGCTGGACTGCGCGACCTGGCTCGCCGACGTCACCGGCGACGACCTGCTCGCCGAGCGCGGCCTCCAGGGCAGCCCCGAGGACGAGCGGACGCTCGCGCAGGTCGCACTGTCCCAGGCGGAATCGGCGGACGTGCTCGTGCTCGCCGGAGCCGCACCGGACGCCTGGTGCGCGGCCAGATCCTCCGCGGTGCTGGACCGGGTCGCGCCGTCCGTTCCCCGGGTCGAGCTCGCCCGCACCGACGCCGCCGGACTGTTCGCCGCGATCCCGGCCGACGCCCGCCGCGGCGAGGTCACCGACCTGCACGGCGCGTTGCTGCGCGGCGCGCCGCCGCTGCACCCGGACTGCGGCATCGAACTGCTGCGGTTCACCGCGCAGCGCCCGTTCCATCCGGAGCGGCTGCACGAGGCGATCGACCTGCTGCTCGACGGCGTGGTCCGCACCCGCGGCCGGGCCTGGGTCGCCAGCCAGCCCGACGTCGCGTTCTGGATCGAATCGGCGGGCGGCGGGCTCGGCATCGGGCACGCCGGGCCGTGGCTCGCCTCGCCGGAGGGACCGGACTGGGCCGAGGTCTCCCCCGAACGCCGCACGCTCGCCTCGCTGCGCTGGGACCCGGTGCACGGCGACCGCGCGCAGGAGCTGGTGATCGTCACCGATCAGGCCGCTCCCGCGGAGATCGAGAGCGCGTTGCAAGCCGCCCTGCTCACCGACGCCGAACTCGCCGAAGGCGAAGCCGCCTGGCGCGGATACCCCGACCCCTTCGGGGACTGGCACGAGGACCCCTGCGAAGAAACCGAAGAACCCGACCGGCACGCGAACGCCGCCAACCAGAAGGACGAAACCCTGTGAAACCCGGCATCCACCCCGACTACCACCCGGTGGTCTTCAAGGACTCGTCGACCGGCGACGCGTTCCTGACCCGCTCCACCGCCACCTCCGACCGGACCATCGAATGGTCCGACGGGAACACCTACCCGCTCGTGGCGGTGGACATCAGCGCGTGGTCGCATCCGTTCTGGACCGGCACCCAGCGGATCCTCGACTCGGCGGGCCAGGTCGAGAAGTTCCACCGCCGTTACGGGCAGCGCCGCGGCGGGGGTGCGCGCTGATGGCCGTCCCGAAGCGGAAGATGTCCCGCAGCAACACCCGGTCCCGGCGCTCGCAGTGGAAGGCGGCGGCGCCGGACCTGGTGCCGATCGTCGTGGACGGCGAGCGGAAACTGGTGCCGCGCAAGCTGATCCAGCACTTCCAGCGGCTCGGGCGGTGAGCGTCCCGGTCACTGTCCTTTCCGGATTCCTCGGTGCCGGGAAAACCACGCTGCTCAACCGGATCCTGGCCAACCGCGAGGGCCTGCGCGTCGCGGTGATCGTGAACGACATGAGCGAGGTCAACATCGACGCCGCGCTCGTGCGGGACAGCGTGTCGCGGACCGAGGAGCGGCTGGTCGAGATGACCAACGGGTGCATTTGCTGCACCCTGCGCGAGGATCTGCTCGACGAGGTCGCCCGGCTGTGCGAGGACGGGCGGTTCGGCCATCTGCTCATCGAGTCGAGCGGGATCTCCGAGCCGATGCCGGTCGCGGCGACGTTCTCCTTCCCCGCCGACGACGGCTCCCCGGTGCTGTCGTCGGCGCGGCTGGACACGATGGTCACCGTGGTGGACGCGGCGAACTTCGCCCGCGAACTGGCCCGCGGGGACAGCCTGGCCGAGCGTCGGCTGGACCAGTACGAGGGCGACGAGCGGACGGTCAGCGACCTGCTGATGGACCAGGTCGAGTTCGCCGATGTGCTGCTGCTGAACAAGGTCGACCTGGTCACACCGTCGGAGAAGGACCGGTTGCTCGCCTCGCTGCGCCGCCTCAACCCGGCTGCCGACGTCGTGTCCGCCGAGTTCGGCCGGGTGCCGCTGGAGCGGGTCTTCGGCACCGGCCGCTATGACGCCGAACGCGCGCGGGAAGCGCCGGGCTGGGTGGCGGAACTGAACGGCGACCACGTGCCGGAGACCGAGGAGTACGGCATTTCCAGCGTGGTGTTCCGCTCCCCGCGCGCGTTCGACCCGGTGCGGTTGTGGGACTTCGTGACCTCGCGGCTGGACTCCGGCGAGTTCGGCACGGTGCTGCGGTCGAAGGGGTTCTTCAGCCTCAGCAGCCGGCCGGGCACGCTGGGGTTGTGGTCGCAGGCGGGCAGCGTCGCACGGTTCGAACCGCAGGGCGTCGCGGACGAACCCCGGCAGGAACTGGTGTTCATCGGCGTCGGGCTCGAGCACGCCGCTCTGCTCGACGCACTGGAGACCTGCCTCGCCGAGAGCGGAGCCACCGACGACCCGTTCCCCGAGTGGGAGCCGGTGCACGTCCACTAAGGACGGTTCCGGCTCACGGCCGCAGCACCGTGAGCCGGAACCGCCCGCTCTTCGCCGCCGCGTGCTCCACTGCCTCGCCGACCGCGGACAGCGCGAACTCGTCCACCTCGAACTGGGCCAGGTCCAGCAGTCCGCACCGGGCCAGCGCGATCAGCTTCGGCACCGCGTCGCGCGGGTACATCCACCGGCCCCGCACCGTCACGCTGTTGAGCATCAGCCACGGGTACGGCAGCGCGAGTTCGCCGCCGACCCCGCCCATCAGCACCACGCGGCCGAACTCCCGGACCGTCATCGCCGCCGCGCGCACCGCGGCGGCCGGGGCGGACGGCGGCAGCAGATCCAGCACCAGGTCCACTGGGCCGGCCACCGAGAGCATCGCCTCGCGGTCCTCGTCTTCGTTGCCGCACAACACGACCGTCCGCACGCGATGGCCGAAGCGCTGCTCCAGATCGGCCAGCGCGGCCCGGTTCCGGCCCGGCGCGATCACCCGGCCCGCGCCCATCGCGATCGCCACGGCCACCGCCGCACCGCCGTACGTGCCGGTCGCGCCGCTCACCAGCACCGTCTCCCCCGGCTGCAATCCGCCGTCGAGCAGGCCGCCGTAGGGCACCAGGCAGATCCCGAGCGCGGCCCACCGGCCCGCGCCGGCCTCGCCGATCTCGCCCAGCGGGGCCGCGTTCTCCGTCGGGACCATGGTCCGCTCGGCGAACCCGCCGTTGCGGAAATGGCGCTGCAGCGCCAATCCTCCGTCGCCGCGAGCGGTCAGGCCTTGTAGGACGACGTCCGGCGTCACCGCGTCGTCGCGGGAGCGGACGGCCGGGTCGCAGCGGACCCAATCGCCCGGCCGGAGTTTCGTCGCGTCCGGCCCGGCCGACCGCACCCGGCCGACCGCGCCGGCGCCCAGGATCGCGGGCAGTTCCAGCGCGTACCGCCGGGCGCCGCTGACCACCTCGGCGGTGTAGTGCAGCACCGGCGCCGCGACGACGTCCACGACCACTTCCCCGGTGCCCGGCACCGGCTCCGCGACGTCCTCGACCGACAGCGGGCGCCCGAATTCCTTGAGCACAGCAGCCTTCACCGAATCCTCCTTCGTTCCGTTCCATCCAAGCGGAATCAGGAATCGGCAACCAGGAGCCCGCCGCTACCAGGATCCCGAACATTCGTCCCGGATACCCGTTTCGCACGAGTTGAACAGGCTAGGTTTATCAGTCTAGGCTGTCGATTGTGGCGGACCGGACGATCGACACCCAGGCACACCGCGGCGGGCGCTACAAATGGGTCGCGCTCTCCAACACGACGCTCGGCGTGCTGATGTCGGCGCTGGACGGGTCGATCGTGATCATCTCGCTGCCGGCGATCTTCCGCGGCATCGGACTCGACCCGCTGGCCCCGGCCAACATCGGCTACCTGCTGTGGATGATCCTCGGCTACCTGCTGGTGTCCGCGGTCCTGGTGGTGACGCTCGGGCGGCTCGGCGACATGTTCGGCCGCGTCCGGATGTACAACGTCGGGTTCGTGATCTTCAGCGTCGCCTCGGTGGCGCTGTCGTTCGACCCGTTCCACGCGGGCGGCGGCGCGCTGTGGCTGATCGGCTGGCGGGTGGTGCAGGCCGTCGGCGGCGCGATGCTCACCGCGAACTCCGCGGCGATCCTCACCGACGCCTTCCCGCGCGAACAGCGCGGAATGGCCTTGGGCGTCAACCAGATCACCGCGCTGGCCGGGCAGTTCCTCGGCCTCGTCGCGGGCGGGCTGCTGGCCGAACTCGACTGGCGCGCGGTGTTCTGGGTGAGCGTGCCGTTCGGCGTTTTCGGCACCGTCTGGTCGATCCGCAGCCTGCGCGAGATCAGCAAGCCGCAGCGCGCGCGGATCGACTGGGGCGGCAATGTCACCTTCGCGCTCGGCACCGCGGTCATCCTCGCCTCGATCACCTACGGCATCCAGCCCTACGGCGGCGCGGCGACCGGCTGGGGCAACCCGTGGGTGCTCGGCGGGCTCGGTGCCGGGATCGCGCTGCTGGCGGGGTTCTGCGTGATCGAGACCAGGGCGCCGTCGCCGATGTTCCAGCTGTCGCTGTTCCGCATCCGCGCGTTCACCGCCGGGAACCTCGCCGCGCTGCTTACCGCGATCGCGCGCGGCGGGATGCAGTTCATGCTGATCATCTGGCTGCAGGGGATCTGGCTGCCACTGCACGGCTACGACTACGAGCAGACCCCGCTGTGGGCCGGGATCTACCTGCTGCCGCTCACCGCCGGATTCCTGATCGCCGGCCCGGTGTCGGGATACCTCTCCGACCGGTTCGGCGCGCGGCTGTTCTCCACCGGCGGGCTGGTGCTGGTCGCCGGATCCTTCCTCGGCTTGCTCGCGCTGCCGGTGGACTTCAGCTATCCGGCGTTCGCGCTGCTGCTCGTGCTGAGCGGCATCGGCCAGGGCATGTTCTCCGCGCCGAACACCTCGGCGATCATGAGCAGCGTGCCGGACAACCAGCGCGGCGTCGCGTCCGGCATGCGCTCGACATTCCAGAATTCCGGGACGTCGCTGTCCATCGGCGTGTTCTTCTCGCTGATGATCGCCGGGCTGGCCGGATCGCTGCCCGCGACGCTCACCGGCGGGCTGCGGGCGCACGGCGTCCCGGCGGACGTCGCCGCGAACATCGCCCAGCTGCCGCCGGTGAGCACCCTCTTCGCCGCGTTCCTGGGCAGCAACCCGGTGGCGCACCTGGTCGGCCCCGGGGTGCTCGGCCGGCTCTCCTCCGCCGATTCCGCCGCGCTGACCGGCAAGGAGTTCTTCCCCACGCTGATTTCCGGTCCGTTCCACGACGGACTGGTCACCGTGTTCGTCGCGGCCGCGGCGATGGCGCTGGTCGCCGCGGCCGCGTCCGCGTCGCGGGGGAAGCGGTACTTCCACCAGGACCCGGTCAATCCATCGTGAGCACGATCTTGCCGTGGATGTTCCCCGCCTGATAGGTCCGCATCGCTTCGGCGGCTTCGGCGAGCGGGAACGTCGCCATGATGCGATGCGTCAGCTCGCCTTTCGCGTAACGGCCCGCCAACCGCCCGAGGCGGGCCGCGGAGCGGTCGTTCACCGTGAGCAGGATGCCCAGCTCGCCGGCGCGGTCGTGCTCGACCAGGGTGAGAATCCGGGACCGGTCCTCGATCAGGTCCAAGGTGTACTCCAGCGCGGCGCCGCCGACCCCGTCGATCGCCGCCGTGACGCCGTGGGGAGCCACCCGTTCGACGAAATCCTCGCTGTAGGCAAGAGGAATCGCCCCGAGTGCCCGCACCTGCTCGTGCCACGCCGGACGCGCGACGCCGAGCACCTTCGCGCCGCGCGACCGGGACAGCTGCACCGCCATCGCTCCGACGGAACCAGCCGCGCCGTGCACCAGCACCGTGTCGCCGGGGCCGACGTTGATCCGCTCGATCGCGATCTCCGCGGTCTGCGCCGCCGCGGTGAACGCGCCCGCGACCTCCCACGGCATCTCCGGCGGCTTCGCCACCACCTGGTCCGCTCCGGCGACGACCAGTTCCTGATACGCCCCCAGCCGGCCGAAGCCGAGCACCTCGTCGCCCGCCGCGAACCCTTCGGCGCCTTCCCCGACTTCGTCGACGACCCCGGCGAACTCGTTGCCCGGCACGGTGAACGCGCCCGGTTCCGGCACCGGGATGAGCCCGGCGAGCACCGCGACGTCGAACGCCTGCACCCCCGCGGCCTTCGTCCGGATCCGGACCTCCCCCGGCCCGGGACGCGGTTCCGCGACCTCCTCCAGCCGCAGCACCTCCGGCCCGCCCAGCTCGCGGAACCCCATCGCCTTGCTCATTCCCGCCTCCAGCGCTCGTGTCGATCACCGCCAGTGTTCGACATCAAGCGGACTTGATGTCAAGCCGCGGGGTCGGCCAACCCCCGCCCGATGGGCTAGATTGGGCAGCGATGACTACCGGGACGGCATTTCGCCACTCACGGATCGGCTACCCGGTGCTCTTCTGACCGCCGCGCGGGCCCCGCCTCCTTTCGTCGTGACCAGAGCAACCTCGACGACGACAGGAGAATTCATGCCCGGCACAACTCTGCCGATCCCCACCGCCGACGGCTTCGGCCTCCGGCCGGTGCTCCAGGGCCTGGCCAGCGAACTCGCGCAGCACGGTTACTACGTCCTCGTGCCCCACTGTTTCTATCGGCACGGCCCGGCCCCGGTGCTCGACCTTCCGGAATTCATCGGCGAAGACGAGCGGGCCGGGGTCTTCGCTCAGGTGCTGCCGTTGATCGAAGCGCACACCCCCGAGCTGGTCCTGCGTGATGCCAGCGCCTATCTCGAATTCCTCACCGCCCGGCCCGAAGTGAGCTCCGGACCGGTCGGGGTGACCGGCTAGTGCATCGGCGGCCTTCTCGCGGTCCGCACCGCCGCGGCGCGTCCGGATCAGGTGGCGGCGGTCGCCGGATTCCACGCGCTGGTGGGCGCGGCCGGACCCGGGAGTTTCTCGCGGCTCACCGCGCAGGCACACTTCGGGCATGCCGCGTCCGACCTGACGCCGGAAACACTCGGCGAACTCAACCAAGCCCTCGATGCCGCCGGAGTCAGCTACCCGTCCGAGATCTACCCGGACACCGTCCACGGGTTCACCATGGCCGACACCGACTCGATCGCACCCGGTGAGACCTCGCTGCCCGACCCGCCACCAGCCGGACAGCACAGCCCGCGCCGTCGAGGTAGTCGTCAAAGCCGACCGGACGGCCGGGACGGTACTTCTCCGGGGAACCGGCGAAGCGGGCGGATCCCGAGGCACAGTCCGGAATCCCGGACCAGACGCGGACGAACGACCCGGGCTGGGCCGGGTCGTTGTTGATCCGCGAGATGCCTTCGGACGGGCCTACGCCTCTCGCGAAGCTGCCGAGGTAGCGCACCGACCGGTGCGTCGAGTACCAGGTGGTGGCGTAGAAGTGCACCCAGCCGGTGCTGGCCATCAGCACCGCACAGGCCGCGTACCCGGCAAGACCGCGCGAGCGGAACACGGCGGTTGCCCGGTCTTCGGTCGCGCTCGGGCACCCACAAGTCCGTGAGGGGAAATCTGATTCCTTCAGGGTTCCCCTCACGGACCGCTCGGTGTGTACAACGCGCCGAGAAACTCCACCAGCAGCCGCTCCCGCAACGGTTCCGGCGCGGCGGCCAGCAGCGCGTTGATCGGCGCCATCCGCTCCGGCAGCCCGTCGCCGCCGGTCAGGCCCGCCGCGGCGAGCAAGCCGCCGAACTGCTCGGACGTCAGCGTTTCCGGGTCGAGGGCAGCGACGACGTCCGGATCGACCCGCACCGGGCCTTCCGCCCGCGCCGCCTCGACCGAAGCCGCCAGATCGGCGAGGAATTCCGGCTCGCTGCCGTGGTTCGCGGCGGTGACGGTGAGGTGCAGATTCAGCGGAGAAGTCCCGTGCGCGAACTGCGGCTGGACATACCAGCCGCGCCCCTTCATCTCGTCGGCGACGGTGAACAGGTCGAAGCCGTCCGAGCCGGTGAACGCGATCAGCGTCGACACCGGATCGCCCAGCACGCGCAGGCCCGGAATCGAAGCCACGCCAACGCGAATCCGTTCCACGGCCGCCCGCGCGCGCGAGGCCAGCGTCAGGTATCCGTCCTCGCCGAGGTGGTGCACGACGGCCCACGCGGCGGCGAGCGGACCGCCGGAGCGGGTGCTCTGCAGCGTCGGGTTGAGCATCGTGTAGCCGGGCCAGGCCGCGCTTGCGAAGTAATGCGTCCGCCGGAGTTCCGCCGAGGCGTGCAGCAGCACCGAGACGCCCTTGGCGCAGTAGGCGTACTTGTGCAGGTCCACCGAAATGCTGGTGACGCCGGGAACGCTGAAGCCGAACGGCGGCAAGTCCGCGCCGAGCTTCGCGAAGTACGGCAGCACCCAGCCGCCGATGCACGCGTCGACGTGCATGCGCACCCCGCGTGCCGACGCGGCGGCGGCGATCTCCGTGATCGGATCGACGACGCCGTGCGCGTACGACGGCGCGCTTGCCACAACGAGCACGGTGGAGTCGTCGATCGCCGCGGTCATCGCCGCCGGGTCCGCGTGGAAGGTGTCCGGATCGACCGGCACCACGATCTTCCGCACGCCGAACAGATGCGCGGCCTTGTGGAACGCGGCGTGCGCGGTTTCCGGGAGCACGATCGACGGCGCAGCGAGGTCCGGCCGCGCGTCACGAGCGGCGAGGACCGCCAGCAGACACGATTCGGTGCCGCCGGACGTCACCGTGCCGACCGTCTCCGGCGTGCCGCCGAGCAGTCCGGCCGCGCGGGCGACCAGGTCGTTCTCCATCCGCAGCAGGCTGGGGAACGCGGTCGGGTCGAGGCCGTTGGCGGAGCTGGCCAGCGCGTGCGCGGCGGCGGCGATTTCGTCCACTTCGGACAGTCCGCTGTCGTACACGTAGGCCAGCGTGCGCCCGCCGTGCGTCGGCAGGTCGCCGGAGCGGAGTTCGCGCAGCCGCGCCAGGATGTCGTTCACGCCTGCTTCTCCAGGACCGAACCGCGCAGCAGCGGGATGCCGAGCGCGATCAGCACCGCGGGCAGGACCGACGTGCCGATCACGATGGCGGTGATCGCCGAATGCGGCTGCGGGACGGCGCTCGTGCCGGTGCTCGACACATAGCTCCCGCCCTGCAGCACGAGCCCGAACAGCCCCGGCCCGAGCGCGAGCCCGAGCGTCTCGGACGCGGTCCACACACCGGCCGTGACGCCCGCCCTGGTCTCGCCGGTCCGCTCCTCCTCGGCGCTGATCAGGTCCGGCAGGATCGCCAGCGGGAACACCGAAATCCCCGCGTAGCCGACGCCGGCGAGCGCGACGAACACCAGCGTCGCGGCGAACGGGAGCCGGTCGGCGAAGTACATCGCGACGAGGCCGACGAAGAACGACGTGGTGGCGATCCGGAACCCGGCGAGCTTGCCCCAGCTCGCGCCCAGCCGCGGCCACAGCGGCATGGTGACGAGCGCGGGCCCGACGAACCCGACGAACAGGTAGGTGCGGTAGCTCGGGTCGCCGAGCACGTGCTGGGCGAAGTACGGGATCGCGGCCAGCACGGTGCCGATGCCGAGCGCCTGGATGAAGTAGACGCCCAGCAGCCACCGGAACGAACGCCACCGCGCGATGGTGCGCGCCAATTCCTTGAGCCGCACCGTGTTGGGCCGCAGCGAGCCGACCGGCGCGCCCTTCAGGCCGAAGTAGACGCCGAGCGTGGCGGCCAGGATGATCACCGCCATCACCAGGCCCATCACCCGGTAGCCCGGCACGCCGGGCAGCAGGTCGGTGATCGCCGGGGCGCCGCCGCCGGACACCAGCACCGCGACCGCCAGCACGCCGATCCGGACGCTGGTGAGTTTCGTGCGTTCCTCGGCGGAATCGGTCAGCTCGGCCGGGAGCGCGTTGAACGGCACCTGGAAGAACGCGTACGCGGTGGCGCACAGGAAGAACATGACCACGACGTACGTCGCGTCCCACAGCGGCGCGCCGAAGCCGGGATGCGCGAACAAGGCGAAGAACAGGATCGCGACGCCGATCCCGCCGCGCAGCAGGAACCGCCGCCTGCTGCCGGTGCGCGCGAGGTCGGCGTCCGACAGCCGCCCGGCGACCGGGTTGAAGACCACGTCCCACGCCTTGGGCACGAACACGATGATCCCGGCCGCCGCGGCGGGCACCGCCATCGTGTCGGTCAGGTACGGGAGCAGGAGCAGCCCCGGCACGGTGCCGAACCCGCCGGTGACGAAGGAGCCGAGCGAGTAGCGGAATCTCGTGCGGCGGGACAGCGACGCCAAAGGTCCTCCTCGAAGGCGGAACGACGAACGCATGCCTAATGGATCTTCGCCGGTTCCGGGTAGTGGTCGGGAGGAATCGTGCCACCGTCGTGATGCACTGGCCGTACCGGGCCGACTACCCGCTCGTGAGTGCCCGTCGCGGTTCTGACCGGGATGCGCACTCACGAGCTTCCCTCAGCAGGACAGCGCTTTCGCCGCCTTCGCCAACGACCCCGCGTCCCCGCGCAGCAGCAGTGTCGTCACCACTGTCGCTTCCCACGCACCCAGCTCTTCCCGGATCTTCTCCGCGGGCCCGATCAGCGAAGTGTCCTCGACCAGCGAAGTCGGGATCGCCTTGACCGCTTCTTCCTTCCGTCCCGCCAGGTACAGCTCCTGCACCTTGTCCGCCACGTCCGCGTAGCCGAGCCGGGCGAACACGTCGTGGTGGAAGTTCACGCTCTTCGCGCCCATCCCGCCGATGTAGAGCGCCAGCGCCGGCTTGATGAAGCTCGCCGCCTCCTCGACGTCGTCGTGCACGATCACCGGCACCGACGCGGCCACCTCGAAATCGGCCAGGCTGCCGCGCGCGCCCGGGCGGGCGAAGCCCTCCTCCAGCGCTGCGCGGTAGAAGCCGTCGGACTTGGGCGAGAAGAACAGCGGCAGCCAGCCGTCGCAGATTTCCGCGGCCAGCGCGACGTTCTTCGGGCCTTCGGCGGCGAGGTAGATCGGCAGGTCGGCGCGCAGCGGATGCACCGTCGGCTTCAACGGTTTGCCCAGGCCGGTCCCGCCCTTGAGCGGCAGCTGGAAGAACTGCCCGTCGATGGTCACCGGTTCCTCGCGGGCCAGCACCTTGCGCACGATCTCGACGTACTCGCGCGTGCGCGCCAGCGGCTTCGGATACGGCTGGCCGTACCAGCCCTCCACCACCTGCGGCCCGGACGCGCCCAGCCCGAGCACGAAGCGGCCGCCGGAGAGGTGGTCCATGGTCAGTGCGCTCATCGCCGTCGCGGTCGGCGTGCGCGCGGACATCTGCACGATGTTGGTGCCGAGCTTGATCCGGCTGGTCGCGGAGCCGACCCAGGCCAGCGGCGTGAACGCGTCCGACCCGTACGCCTCGGCCGACCACACCGAGTCGAACCCGAGCCGTTCGGCTTCGAGCACGCTCTCCCGCGCGCCCGGGATCGGCCCGCTCCCCCAGTACCCGAGGTGAAAGCCCAGCTTCATCAAGCCCTCCTGATCTCGAAGTCCGTGAGGGGAGCCCTGAGGGACTCTGATTCCCTCAGGGCTCCCCTCACGGCACGTCCGGCGAGTAGTGCTCCGGTTTCCCGCGCTCGGCGAGCGGGGGAAGATTGCGGCGCGGGGTTTCGACCGGCGGCGTCCCCGGGGCCAGTTCGCCGCGGGCGCGCCGCCAGCCCGCCCGTGCCCGCGGATGGTAGCGGCGGTCGTGCGGAAGCAGCGAAAACGCCGCGTTGACCAGCTTGCCCACCCGGCGGTGCCGGCGGGCGTCCCGCGCGGTCCAGCGGTAGCCGAGGAGATCGCGCACTTCCGGGTCGTACATCCCGACGGTCAGCCACACGAACTGTTTCGCGATGATCTTCGCGACCGGTTTCCACCATGGATCCGGCAGCCACGGCAGGAACGGCGGCTTCGCGATGCCGCGGAGGTCGAGGACGTCGCGGGCGGCCTTGTTGTCCTCCAGCACCTCGGCGCACATGTGCTTCCAGTACCGCTGGAAGTCCTCCCACGATTCCGGCACCGGCCGCATCGTCATGTCGTACATCCGCCACCAGCGCACGTGCTCGTCGAACAGCGTGCGCTTCTCCTCTTCGCCGATGCCGCCCATGAAATTGCCGGCGATCAGGATGGTGCTGACGAAGAACGTCGAATGCGCCCAGTAGTACGTGTCCGGGTCGAGCGCGTGGTACCGGCGGCCTTTCGCGTCCACGCCCTTGATCCGGTCGTGGTACCCGCGCACCTCCAGCGCCGTGCGGTGCGCGAGCGGGCCGTCGTAGACCACGCCGCCGATCGGGTACAGCGAACGGAACAGCCGCTGCCAGCGTTCCTCGAAAAACCGCGAATGCTCCTCGACGCCCGCGCCGAGGCCCGGGTGCATGTTCTGCATCGACCCGGCCCACAGCGCGATGAGCAGCCCGCGCCAGTCGCCGAAGTACTTCCAGGTCAGCGAGTCCGGTCCCAGCGGCTCCGGTGCGTCCCTGCTCATCGCGGCTCCTCGGCGGGTCAGCGAAGTGACTACAGCTGTTGTCAGGCTAGGATGTGACAACAGCTGTGGTCAACTCGGGACGGGAGCGGGTATGCCGGGCCGCACGTGGGCGGGCACGACGCTGGACGACCGCAAGGCCCAGCGCCGCGCGCAGCTGCTGGCCGCCGGGCTCGACCTGCTGGGCGCGCAGGGCAGCGCGGCGGTGAGCGTCCGCGCGGTGTGCCGGTCGGCGAAACTGACCGAGCGGTACTTCTACGAAAGCTTCGCCGACCGGGAGAGCCTGGTCGCCGCTGTCTACGAGGACGTCGGAGATCAGGCCCGGAAAGCATTGTCCGACGCGGTTTCCGGCGAAGCCGATCCGAGCCGCCGCGCCGAACGCGCCGTCACCGCGTTCGTCGAGCTGATGCTGGACGACCCGCGCAAGGGCCGTGTGCTGCTGCTCGCGCCGCTGACCGATCCGGCGCTGACCCGCCGCGGCCTGCACCTCCTCCCGGCGTTCACCACGCTCGTCGGCGAGCAGCTGTCGCGCGGCGACGAAACCGGCCGCCAGCTCGTGGCGATCGGTCTCGTCGGCGCGCTCAGCAACGTGTTCATCGCCTACCTCGACGGCACGCTGAAGGTGAGCCGCGAGCGCCTCGTCGAGCACTGCGTGCGGCTGGTGCTCGGCGCGGACGCCTTCGACTCGGGGACTCACTGAGCGGCTGCCCGCTCGTCGCGCAGCCGCAGCGCGATGTCGATGATCATGTCCTCCTGGCCGCCGACGTAGCGTTCTTCGCCGACCTTGTAGAGAATTTCGTGCGCCGGGACCCCGTAGCGTTCGGCGGCGCGTTCGGCGTGCAGCAGGAAGCTGGAGTACACGCCGGCGTAGCCCTGGATGATCGACGACCGGTCCATCACCGGCAGCCGGGTCAGGTACTTCTTCACGACGTTCTCCGCGGCTTCCATCAGAACGTCTTTGTCCACCCCGGTTTTGACGCCGAGCCGCTCGAACGTGGCCGCCAGGACCTCCGTGGGCGAGTTGCCCGCACCGGCGCCGAGCGCGGCGAGCGAACCGTCGATCTGCCGGGCCCCCGCGCGGTACGCGAGCACCGAGTTGGCGACGCCGAAGCTCAGGTTCTGGTGCCCGTGGTAGCCGACCTGGGCGTCGTCGCCGAGTTCCGCGACGAGGGCGGCGACGCGGTCGGACGCGTCGTCCAGGATCAGCGCGCCCGCGGAGTCCACGACGTACACGCACTGGCAGCCCGCGTCGGCCATGATCCGGGCCTGCTTCGCCAGGCCCTCCGGCGCCGACATGTGCGACAGCATCAGGAATCCGACGGTTTCCAGGCCGAGATCGCGCGCCGCGCCGAAGTGCTGGACGGACACGTCGGCCTCGGTGCAGTGCGTCGCGATCCGCACCGCGCCCGCACCGAGGCCGGCCGCCGCGCGCAGGTCGGTGACCGTGCCGAGGCCGGGCAGGAGGAGCACGGCGATCTTCGCCTGCTTCGCCTCGTCGACCGCGGCGGCGATCAGCTTTCGCTCGTCCACCAAGGAAAAGCCGTAGTTGAAGGTCGAGCCGCCGAGACCGTCGCCGTGGGTCACCTCGATCAGCGAGATGCCCGCGTCGTCGAGCGCGCGGACGGTGTCGCGCACCTGCTTTTCGGTGAACTGGTGCGCCATGGCGTGGCTGCCGTCGCGCAGAGTGGTGTCGACCAGCCGTACGTCGGTGTTGTTCACGCGGCCACCTCCTGAGCGGCGAAGAGGTCGCCGACGCGCGCGGCGGCGGCGGTCATGATGTCCAGGTTGCCCGCGTATTTGGGCAGGTAGTCGCCGTTGCCCGCGACCTCGAGGAAGACGCCCACGCGGGCCTTGCCGCTCCAGTCCGGGCGCGGCGGGTCGAACTGCGGGTCGGCCTTGAGCGTGTAGCCCGGCACGTACTGCTGGACGTCTTTCACCATGCGGTGCACGGATTCGCTGATGGCGGCGAAGTCGGCGTCCGGGTCGACCGCGCAGAACACCGTGTCGCGCATGATCATCGGCGGGTCCATCGGGTTGATGATGATGATCGCGCGGCCCTTGTCCGCGCCGCCGACCTGCTCGATCGCGTGCGAGGTGGTCTCGGTGAACTCGTCGATGTTCGCGCGCGTGCCCGGTCCGGCCGACCGCGACGACACTGAGGCGACGATCTCCGCGTACGGCACCGGCGTCACCCGCGAAACCGCGTGCACGATCGGAATCGTCGCCTGGCCGCCGCAGGTGATCATGTTGACGTTGCGGTCGGTCAGCTGGCCGGGCGGGTTCACCGCCGGGCAGGTCAGCGGGCCGACCGCGGCGGGCGTCAGGTCGATCGCGCGGATGCCGGCCTCGGCGTACCGCGGCGCGTTGGCCTGGTGCGCCTTCGCCGACGTCGATTCGAACACCAGCTGCGGCAGCTCCGCGCGCGACAGGAGCCAGTCGACGCCCTCGGCGGACGTCTCCAGCCCCAGCTTCGCGGCGCGGGCGAGCCCGTCCGACGCCGGGTCGACGCCCACCATGTAGCGCACTTCCACGTGCTCGCTGCGCTGGAGTTTCGCCAGCAAGTCCGTACCGATGTTGCCCGGGCCGACGATCGCGGCCGTCACCTTGCGTTCCGCCATGCCGCCACGGTGCTCGCCGGGATGGGGCACACTCAACCCATGCGTACCACTGGACGGAACGGCGACGGGCTCGTGACCGCGCGGGTCGCCGCCGTGCTGGAAGCCTTCCGCCCCGGCGACGACGCGCTCGGCGTGTCCGAACTGGCGCGCCGGACCGGCCTCGCGAAGACGACCGTGCACCGGCTGGCCGGGCACCTGGCCGACACCGGCCTGCTGGAACGCGACGGCACCTCCGTCCGGCTGGGACTGCGGCTGTTCGAAATCGGCCAGCTGGCGGTGCGCCGCCGAGGTCTGGTGGAGGCGGCGCGGCCGTACCTGGCGGATCTGCGGGAGGCCACGCGGAACACAGTGCATCTCGCGGTCCTGGAAGGCACCGAGGTCGTGTACCTGGACGTGCTGCGCGGGCCGGACGCGCCGGACCTGCCCTCGCGCACCGGCGGGCGGTTCCCCGCGCACGCGACCGGGGTCGGGAAAGCGATTCTGTCCTGCTCCCCCGACGACGTCGTGGCGCGCGTGATCGACGCCGGGCTGCCCCGGGTCAGCCCGCGGACGATCACCGCGCCCGGATTGCTGCGCCGTCAGCTGGCGCGGATCCGCGAGGACGGGATTGCCTTCGAGCGCGAGGAATCCGGCGTGGGCGTGGTGTGCGCGGCGAGCCCGCTGGTCGACGCGAACGGGCTCGCGGTGGCCGCGGTGTCGATCTCCGGATGGGCGACGCGGATGCGGACCGAACGGGTCGCGCCCGCGGTGCGGACGGTGGCGCTGGCGTTGTCGCGGACGGTTTCCGAGACCTGATCAGGCCTTGCTCATGCGCAGGAGCAAGGCGACCGCCCCCTCCGAAGGCCCCTCCGGAGTCAGCACCTCCCGCAACATCAGACCACGAATCGCGGCGACCGCGACGGTCGCCATCGTCCGCGCTTCCTCGGCGCCACGCCCTTCCCGTTCGGCGAGCGAGGCCAGCATTTCGGTCAGGTCGTCCAGCGAATCGACCAGCTCGCGAAAGTCCTCCGGCCGGTACGCGGCCAGCCCTGCGACGTGGAAGAACCCGCGGAGCCGCGACAGCTGTTCCGGGCGAGTGTAGGTCCGCCAGATCGTCATGACGAACTCGTCGAAGGTGCTCCGCTTCGCCTTCTCGAACAGCACCTCGTTGTCGCGGGATCGCTGTGCCTTGAGCATCGCCGCCAGCACCCCCGGCAGCGACCCGAAGTGGTAGCGCAGCAGGGCATGGCTGGTGCCGGCCCGGGCGGCGACCTCGCGGAGCGACACCTCCGGCGAGGGAAGGGTCCCGTCGAAGGCGTCGAGAAGCCGGGTCAGGAGGCGCTCGCGGGCGTCGCCTTGAGGTTCTGCGCTTGACAAGGTCACCCTCGCAGTTTATCCATTGGAAAAGAACAGTGCAACGGCGGAGGGACGGCTCGTGGGACGTTTTCAGGTGGTCGGCGCGACGGTCGCCGACGGGTCGGGGCGCGATCCGGCCGACCTCGCCGTCACGGTCGAAGACGGGCTGATCGCCCCGCCCGGCGCGGCCGGCGAGCGATTCGACGCCGACGGGCTGACGATGACGCCCGGCCTGATCGACGCGCATGTCCACCTGGGCCTGGCGAGCCCGATCGAGCCGCAGTTCTCGTTCCGGCTCAGCGCCGCCGAACTCGCGGCGGACATCTTCGCCACGGCAGGCGCGGCGCTCGACGCCGGCTTCACGACCGTCCGGGACACCGGCGGCATCGACGGCGGCGTCGTCACCACGATCGCCAAGGGCAAGGTCCGGGGACCGCGCGTGCTGTCGTGCGGACCGGTCCACTGCCAGACCGGCGGCCACGGCTACTACGGAGCCGAGTGGGAGCCCACCGAGTTGTGGAGCAGCCATCACATTCCGGGCCTCTGCGCCTTGTCCATGCAGTCGGGCAACGCGAACGAACTGCGCGGCAACGTGCGCGAGGCCTTCCGTCGCGGAGCCTCTTTCCTGAAGCTGTGCGTCACCGGCGGAGTGGTCAGCTCGCACGACCAGTTGACCGACACCCAGTTCACCCGGGAAGAAATCGCTGTCGCTGTCCAAGAAGCCGCCGCACGCGGGACCTACGTGACGGTTCACGCGCACAACAACGAAGGCATCCGGAACGCGGTCGAGGCCGGGGTGCGCTGCGTCGAACACGGCACCGACCTCGACGAGCCGACGGCCGCCCTGATGGCCGCTCACGACGTCGCCCTCGTGCCCACGCTCGCCGTCGTCGAACAACTGCTTCGAGACACTGCGGGCACCGGCCTCAACGAGTCGATCCGCGAGCGAGTGCTGGGCGTTCGCGAGCGGATGGCCGAGGCGCTCGCTGTCGCCAGGAAAGCCGGGCTGCGGATCGGGCTCGGGTCCGACCTCATCGGTCCGGCCCAGCACCACCGCGGCGAAGAACTCGCCTTGCGCGCTGCCCTGGAGACGCCGATGGAAGCTCTCGTGGCGGCCACGAAGACCAACGCCGAGATCCTCGGCCTGTCCGGCGAGGTGGGAGTCATCGCGCCCGGTTTGCAGGCGGATTTCGTGCTCTGGAACGGAAACCCGCTCGAAAATCCGCACCTGTTCGCCGACCCGGCCAACGCGATCGTCGTCGTCAAGGCCGGACACGTAGTGAAGGACCTCCGATGAGCACCATGTGGCACGGCTGCCTCGCCGACACCGACTACTTCGAAATGCGTTCGAGCAGCGGGCACGACTACGGCGTCTGGGTCACCACGCCGCCGGGCTACGACCCCGCTGCGACGCGAGTGCCCGCCGTGTATGTGCTCGACGGCAACTGGGCCGTGGGCATGACGGCCCCGCTCGTCGTCACCCAGGCGGACCCCATGCAGCAGATCCAGCCGTATCTCCAGGTCAGCGTCGGCTATGCGGGCGAGGACGCCCAGCATTGGGCACGGCTGCGCAACCGGGACCTCGTGCCGCCCGGCGAGCCCATCGCCCCGGAATTCGCGGATGCCGTGGAGATGAGCGTCAGCACGGGCAGGATGACCCGCGAGGAGGCCGAGGCCTACCTCGCCGAACTGCGCGACACCCGCGCCGACGCGTTCCTGGCCTTCCTCGCCGAAGAACTGCACCCGCGCATCGAACGCGACTACCACACCGCCGAGAGCGGTCACGGCCTCTTCGGCTACTCCTATGGCGGGCTTTTCAGCCTCTACGCCTGGCTCAGCGGCCGCCCGCTCTTCGAGACCGTCGGAGCAGGCAGCCCCGGCGTTATCGGTGAAGACAGCCAGATTTTCGCCCGGCTCCGCGAGCTGGGCGACAGCCTGCCCGCCGCCAAGCTGCACGTGACCGTCAACGATCGCGAGCTTTTCGGAGACCTCGCCGTCTACCAGAACCTCGCGAAGAACACGGCGACGCTCCTGCACCGCCTCACCCCGCGCGGCGGGGCCGTCACCAGCGAGGTCCTGCGCGAAACGCACCTGACCGGGGTGCAGGCCTCGTTCCTCAGCTACCTCAGGACCTGCCGCTGCGCGTAGCCGCGTGGACTGCGGGTCGCCGGGACGCCCACGGCATCGCCTCTTCCAGGAACGCGGCGACCCGCAGCAGCACCGACTCCGAACACGCCGGACCACCCAGCTGCACCCCGATCGGCAAGCCCTGCGAGGACTCGCCCAGCGGAAGGCTGATCGCCGGAGCGCCAGTCTGGTTGAACAGCGGCGTGAACGAGCAGGCGTCGAAAAGCTGCCTCGTCCACTCGCCGGCGGCCAGCTCGGCGTTCGCGTCCAGACGGCCCAGCGGCAGCGCCGGGGTGTTCATCGTCGGGGTCAGCAGCAGGTCGTATCCGGTGAAAAACCGGCCCGCCTCCCGGGAAACGACGTTCATCGCGCCCAACGCCGCGGTCAGTTCCGTCGCGCTGATCGAGCGGCCGTACTCGACGCACGCCCACGTGGTGCGTTCGAGATTCTCCGGACCCGCCGCGACCCCGGTCAGCTCTTCGATCCCGGCGACCGNCGACCGAACCGGCCAGGAAGCCGGACCACAGCACGTGATTCGCGTGCATGAACGATTCCCAGTCGAAGACCGGCGTCGCGCGTTCGACGTGGTGGCCCGCCGCTTCGAGCACTTCGGCCACGGCTTCTACGGCGCGCGCGACCTCCGGGTCGACGTAGCTGCCCGCCCACGATTCGGTGTGCAGGCCGATACGCAGCTGTCCGGGATCGGCACCGACCTCGTCGAGCCACGGGCGCGCGGGCGGGGCGAGGACGTACGGGTCGCCCGGATAGCTCACCGCGACCTCGTCCAGCAGGGCCGCGGTGTCCCGGACCGTCCGCGACACTGCGAGTTCGACGCCCATGCCGTACAACGGATCGGCGTAGTCCGGGCCGGTCGGCACCCGGCCCCGGCTGGGCTTCAGGCCGACGAGGCCGTTGCAGGCCGCGGGAACGCGTATCGACCCGCCGCCGTCGTTGGCGTGCGCGACCGGGAGCGCCCCGGCCGCGACGAGGGCCGCTGAACCGCCGCTGGATCCGCCTGCGCTGTGCCCGGTGTTCCACGGATTGCGCGTCGAACCGTACGCCAGCGCTTCGGAATTGCCGTTGAACCCCAGTTCCGGCGTGGTCGTGACCGCCAGCGTCGCCAGGCCCGCCGCACGGAAGCGCTCCATCAGGTGGGTGTCCGCCGGCGGGACGACGCCGGTGCCGAGCATCCGCGTGCCCATCCGGGTCGGCACTCCGGCCGCGTGCAGGACGAGGTCCTTGATCGCGAACGGAACTCCGGCGAACCGGCCGTCGCGCGAGTAGCCGAGCGGGCGCTCGAACGGACCGCCTGCGACCGCGTTCAGCTCCGGGTTCACCTTGCCGATGGCTTCGACGGCGAGTGCGGCCACCTCCTCGGCGGCTGCCTCGCCGGAGGCGATGACCGCGGCCAGCGCGGTCGCGTCCAGTGCGGCGTATTCGTCGAGGTTCATCCAGTCTCCTTCAGCCGGGGAACCGGAACGCTACGAGCGGGTGCGGACGGCGGCATCGGCCGAAAAGCCGTTCCGTCTCCGCCGCGGATGTGCGCCCGTTGACATCCCGGACAGCGGCCGTTCATGCTCCGTCCGGCGGCGGAGGTGCGGAAATGACCGCGGATGTGCAGTGGTGGGCCTGGCTGGCCCGGGAAGTGCGCGCGGCGGGCCGCGGCGAACTGCCCGTCGAAACCCCGCTCCGCGCGGTGCGGGACAAACTCGGTTTCGCCTGCGTCGCGCTGGTGAGCGGCAGCAAACAGCGCACCGCCACGGTCAACCTCGGCTACCCGGCGGACATGCTCGGCTACCTGACCACGACCTACCGCTGGAAATGCCCGATCCACCTGCGCGCGGCCCGGCTGGGCCTGCCGCTGCGCTTCGCCGACATCCCGCAGGTCCACGAGACCAGGACGTACCGGGAAGGCATTCAGCCCTACGGTTTCCGCGAAGGCGTGACGTTGCCGCTCGCGCCGGGCACCGGCCCGGAGCAGAGTTTTGTCGCGCTGAGTTCGACGCACGACCGGCCGCTGGACGACGGATCCGTCCTCGCGCTCACGATGCTGTCTCACGACTTCGCCGCGCTCGCCGATCCAGGTGCCGAACCGGGCGATCCCGCGGCCGAAGTCGTACTGCACGTCTCTCGGGCCAAGGTCGAGGTGCGCTCGGCCGTCGTGGAGCAGCTGCCGCTGAGCGAGCACGAGTCCCGGCTCGCCGCCCGGTGCGCCACGGCCGAGCGGACCGGATTCCGCCATCGGGACGCGGACGGCGCCTGGTGGCAGGTGCGTGCGCGGGTGCGCCGTCCGGACCGGGTACTGCTGCGGATCTCCCGTCTGTCCGATCCCGGGCCGCTGACCGGGCGGGAACTGGACGTCGTCGGGCTGGTCGCGCGCGGATGGCCGAACGAGCGGATCTCGGCGGCGCTCGGCATCGCGGTCCGGACCGTGCGCAGCCATGTCGAGTCCTCGCTGGTCAAGCTCGGCTGCCCGAACCGGACCGCGCTGGCCCGGCACGCGCTCGAACACGACCTCGACACTCTTGGCGCGCTGGAGTCCGCACACCGCTGATTGTGTCACAATCCTTGCACTCTCGAAGGGGCCATGCTTCACTCAGCCTGCGCAGGATTTCCGGAAACACTGGTGCAGCACACAGTTCACCGGCTTGCGATTGTGTACCGATTTTCTCGGCGGCCAGGAGGCAGCGGATGACCACGTTCGAACCCGAGCACCTGCCCCGGCGGGCGATCAAGCGGCGGCTGCCCCGGCCGTCGGAGATCCGGCCGCTGCTCAAATTCCGGCAGCCCCGGTTCGACGTCCGCGAGCGCCGCCTCGCCACCGCGCACACCGTCGACGACCTGCGCACCATCGCGCGCCGCCGCACGCCCCGGCCGGTTTTCGACTACGTCGACGGCGCGGCGGAGCAGGAAATCAGCCTCGGCCGGGCGCGGCGGGCCTTCGAGAACGTCGAGTTGCATCCGCGCGTGCTGCAGGACGTCACCGAGGTGAACCCGGCGACTTCCGTCCTCGGTGGACAGTCCGCGCTGCCGCTTGTGCTGGCGCCCACCGGTTTCACGCGCATGATGCACCACGAAGGCGAGATCGCCGTCGCCCGCGCGGCTGCCCGCGCCGGGATCCCGTACGTGCTCTCGACGATGGGAACCACCGATCTCGAAGACGTCCGGTCCTGCGCGCCGTCCGCGCGGCAGTGGTTCCAGCTCTACCTCTGGAAAGACCGCGCCGCGAGCGAAGCACTCGTCGAACGCGCAGCTCAAGCCGGGTACGAAGCGCTCGTTCTCACGGTCGACACCCCGATCGGCGGGGCGCGGATGCGCGATGTCCGGAATGGGCTGACGATCCCGCCGACGCTGACCGTCCGCACGCTCGCCGGGATCGCGGTCCGGCCGTCCTGGTGGATGAACCTGCTGACCACCGAACCGTTGCGGTTCGCCGCGCTGACCAACTTCGACGGCACGGTCGAGGAGCTGATCGGGACGATGTTCGACCCGTCGCTGACCGTCGAAGACCTGCGGTGGCTGCGCGGGCTGTGGCCGGGAAAGCTGATCGTCAAAGGGATTCAGAGCGTCGCGGACGCCAAGGAGATGGCTGCTTGCGGCGTTGACGCCCTGGTGCTCTCGAACCACGGCGGCCGCCAGCTCGACCGCGCGCCGACCCCGCTCGAACTGCTGCCGCGCGTCGTGGACGCTGTCGGGGACGACTGCGAGGTCATCCTCGACACCGGCATCCGCACTGGTGCCGACCTGGTCGCGGCACGGGCCTTGGGCGCGTCGGCGGCGATGGTCGGCCGGGCCTACCTGTACGGCCTGATGGCGGCGGGCGAGCAAGNGAGCAAGGCGTCGAGCGCGCGATCGAGATCCTCCGCGCCGAGTACGTGCGGACGCTGCGGCTTCTCGGCGTCACACGTACCGACGAGATCAGCGCCGAACACGCCTCCCTGCGGCTGCCTGTCCGGCTGTGACGGCGGTAAGATCGGCAGTCGCTGTGGGNGCTGTGGGAAGTTCTGCTGAAACGAGTGGCGAAGTGCGCGAACAGGCGGGCAGTACGCCGGGAAGCATCGCGCAAGCCCTCCGCGACGACCTTCTGGACGGCCTCCTCGAACCCGGGACGCGGCTCACCGAGGAATCGCTGAGCGCCCGCTTCGGCGCCGGACGGCATTCGGTGCGGTCCGGCCTGCAGACGCTGGTGTCCGAGGGCCTCCTCGAACACCAGCGCAACAAGGGGATCGTCGTCCCCGCGGTGACGACCGAACGCATCGACGCGATGTGCTCGTACCGCTCAATCCTGGAACTCGGCGCGCTCCGGCTCGCCCTGCTGCAGAACGCGAACTTCGACGCGGTGGACGAGGCGGTGCGGCGACTCGAAGCGATGACCGCCGAAACTCCGTGGCGGCACGTGATCGAGGCGCACAGCGCGGTGCACACGGAAATCGTGGCGGCCAGCGGAAACCCCCGCGTGCTGGCGGCGCACCGGGCCTGCGCGAACGAACTGAACTGCATGCTCGCGACCATCCGCGCCGAGTCCTCCGCCGCCCACCTGGCGACCACCCACCGCCACCTCGTCGACCAGCTCGGTTTCGGTGGCCAGACCGCGCTGAAGGCCCTCGAAGACGACCTCGAACTCGGCGGCCGCGCGACGATGCACCTCGCGCTGCGCCGCCGGAACGAAGTGCCCCACCTGCTCTCGTGAGTGTTCATCCCGGTTCTAGCTCACGACTCCCAGGCTGGCGCACCACCGACCCCGCCGCCCCGGCCGGCGCGGAGACTCGTGAGTGTTTGTGCCGGTTAGAACCGGCAACGCCACTCACGAGCACCGCGACCACCCCGGCAACGCGAGAACCCGTGCGCGTCCGCCCGGCCGTCACCGGCACAGGCATCCGGAAGACCCGCCTTGCCGAACGCACCACCGACCCCGCCGCTCTGGGCAATGCGGAGACTCGTGAGTGGCGATCCCCCTACTGAGCAGCCACCGCCCGCTCCCCCTGCACCGCCGGCTCCGCCCGCACCCCCGGCGCCGTCCGCTCCGCCGCCGCCCCCTCGTCCAGCAACCCGCGCCGCGCCAGCTCCGGCCGCACTCCCTCCCCGAACCAGTACGCCTCCTCCAAATGCGGATACCCGGACAGCACGAACTCCGAGACCCCGGCCTCGTGGTACTCCTCGATCAAGTCCGCGATCTCCGCGTAACTGCCCACCAGCGCCGTCCCCGCGCCCCCGCGGACCAGGCCGATCCCAGCCCACAGACGCGGATGGATCTCCAGATCCCGCGCCGTCGTCGCGGCTCGGCCGCCGTGCAGCGCGACCATCCGCTGCTGCCCCACCGACTCGCTCGCCGCCAGCTGCGACTGCGCCTTGGCGATCTGCTCCGGGCCCAACGCATCGAGCAGCTTCTGCGCCTCCGCCCAAGCCTCCGCCGACGTGTCGCGCGCGATCGTGTGCAGCCGGACCCCGAACCGGACCGCGCGTCCTTCCTTCTCCGCCAGTTCCCGCACCTTGCCGATCTTCTCCGCGACCTGCGCGGGCGGTTCGCCCCAGGTCAGGTAGACGTCGGCGTGCCGGGCGGCGACCGGGAGCGCCGCCGCCGAGGAACCGCCGAAGTACAGCGGCGGCACCGGATCCGGCGCGGCGAGCGTCGTGGCGCCTTCGACCCGCAGGTGGTCGCCCGCGAAGTCGAACGGTTTGCCCGACCACACCCCGCGCACGACGGACAAGAACTCGTCGGTCCGGGCGTAACGGGCGTCGTGGTCGTGCCAGTCGCCGAAACGACGCTGTTCGATCGCGTCGCCGCCGGTCACGATGTTCAGCAGGACCCGGCCCCCGGACAGCCGCTGGAACGTGCCGGCCATCTGCGCGGCGAGCGTCGGCGAGATGACGCCCGGCCGGAACGCGACCAGGAACTTCAGCCTGCTCGTCTCACGGATCAGCGCGGCGGTCGTCAGCCAGGCGTCCTCGCACCAGGTGCCGGTCGGCGTCAGCACGCCCTCGAAGCCCAGCCGCTCGGCCGCGCGGGCCACCTGCGCGAGATAGTCCAGATCCGCGGGCCGCTGCGCGCTCGGGCCCTGGGATTTGTTGGCGTGGAAGCGTTCCACGATCGTCCGGCCGTCCCCGGCGGTCGGCAGGAACCAGTGCAGTTTCAGGCTCATCCGTTCCTCCTCGCGGCCTCGATGTCGGGCCCGTAACGGCGGTCGACGAACGCCGCGAAGTCGACCTTCCCGGGCAGCGTGCCCTCGTTCGCGAACGCGTCGGAGAGCTGTTGCTCGGACGCGACGACGGCATCGTCCAGCGGAATCGGCCGGTCCCGTCCGGCGGAGACGGCCTTCTTCGCCACCTCCGGCTTCAACCCGGTTTCGGCCGCCCACGCGCGCGCCCATTCGTCGGTATGCGAGTTGGACCAGAGCTGGGCTTTCACCACGCGCTGCACGAAATCCCTGATCGCCGAGTTCTTGCCCGGGTCGGCCAGCGCGGTCGTGCTGGCGGTCTCGAAGGCGAGCCCGTTGGACGCGCCGCGGCCGTCGGCGAGCACCCGGGCGTGGGCGTCGATCTGGGCCTGCGCGGTGTACGGGTCCCAGATCGCCCACGCGTCGATCTGATGCTGGGTGAACGCGGCGAACGCCTCGGACGGTTGCAGGAACGAGATCTTGATGTCCTTTGTGGAGAGACCAGCCTTCTTCAGCGTGTTGAGCAGCTGCCCGTGCGCCGAACTCCCCTTCGCGACTCCGACCGTCTTGCCGCGCAGGGACGCGACGTCCGGCAGCGGCGAATCCGGCGGCACCAGAATGGTTTCCCGCTCCACATTGCTCTTCGCCACACTCACCACGGAGATCTTCGCCTTCGACGCCGCCGCGAAAATCGGCGGCGTATTGCCGACCCGGCCGACGTCGATCGCCCCCGCCGAAGCCGCCTCCAGCAAGGGCGGCCCGGAAGTGAACGTGGACCATTCGATCCGGTACGGCGCGCCGTTCAGCTGATTAGCCGCGGTGAGCAGGGATTTCACCCCGCCCTTCTGATCACCGACACGCAGCGTGACCTTCTTCAGCTCCGCAGGCGAAACCGCGGCGGGAACCGGCGCGCGACCGTCCGAAGCGGACGACGAGCAAGCGGCGAGCCCGGTCAGCAGAAGCGCTGCGGCCAGGATGTTACGCAGGTGCACCTTCGGTCACTCCCAGATCAGCCAGGACGCGGCTGCGTACCTCGGCATTGTCGGCGGCCTTCCGCGGACGCGGCTGGCCGAGAACGTGTTCGGCGACGATGTGCCCCTCGCCGAGGACGAGGATCCGGTCGGCGAGCACGAGAGCTTCGTCGACGTCGTGAGTCACCAGCAGCACGGCGGGCTCATGCTTGCGCCACAGATCCTCGACCAGCCGGTGCATCGCCAGCCGGGTCAACGCGTCGAGCGCGCCGAACGGTTCGTCCAGGAGCAGCAGATCCGGCTCGCGGACCAATGCCCTGGCGAGCGAAACCCGTTGCGCCTCACCGCCGGACAGCGTGAGCGGCCACTTGCCGGCATGCTCGGCCAGCCGCACCTCGGCCAGCGCTTTCTCCGCGACCGCGCGGTCGTTGTCCTGACGCAGGCCGAGCACGATGTTGTGCCAGACCTTGCGCCACGGCAGCAACCGCGGCTGCTGGAACGCGACGGAAACCGTCCCGTCGACGCTGGCTGTGCCCTCGATCTCCTGGTCCAGCCCGGCCAGCACCTTCAGCAGCGTCGACTTCCCGGATCCGCTCCGCCCGAGCAACGCGACGAATTCGCCGCGGGCGATGTCCAGGTCGAGTCCGGCGAGGACAGTACGGTTCCCGAATTTCTTCGTGAGGTCACGGACTTCGACTACTGGGCTCGCCATCGCAGGGCCCTCCTTTCGAGCAGCCGGACGAGCGCGTCGGTGACGAGGCCCAGCACGGCGTAGACCACGAGCCCGACCACCACGACGTCGGTGCGCAGGAACTCGCGGGCATTGTTGATGAGATAACCGATCCCGGCGTCCGCGTTGACCGTCTCGCCCACGATCAGCGCCAGCCACGCGACCCCGAGCGACTGCCGCAGCCCGACCAGCGCCGGCGGCAAGGCACCCGGCAGGACGACGTGCCACAGCCGTTCGGCGCGGGTGAATCCCAGCGCCCGCGCGGCTTCCACGAGCTGCGGATCGGCGGTGCGGATTCCCGAGTGGACATTCAAATACAGCGGAAACGCCACGCCCAACGCGACCAGGAAGACCTTGGTCTCTTCGCCGATCCCGAACCACAGGATGAACAACGGGATCAGCCCGAGGAAGGGCAAGGTCCGCAGCATCTGCACCGGCGGATCGACCAGCGCCTCGCCCCAGCGCGACAACCCCGCGACGGCCCCGAGTACTAGGCCGGCGAGCGCCCCGAGCGCGAATCCCGCGCCGACGCGGCCCAGCGAAACCACGAAAGCGCTGCCGAGTTCGCCGCTGCGGGCGACGTCGGCACCGGCTTGCAGGACAGTCCAGGGCGAGCTGAGCTTGTCGGGCGGCAACGCGCCGGTCGAGCTGGCGATCTGCCACGCCGCGACCAGCGCGACCGGGCTGATCCAGCGGCGCGGCGACGGCAGCCGCCGCCGCGGCGCGCGTTTCGGCGCGGCCGTTTCGGCGCGCGGCAGCACGCCCGTGGTGGAAATCGACACGGATTTCTCCCGGGTGGGGTTTTCGGTTCAGGAAACGGAATTCAGCGGCGGGACAGACAGACCGCGCTCGCCTGCTGCCGGAGGTCGACGTGCAGGCGGCACACGAGGAGGACGCCGCGCTTCATGTCCCCGAGCTTCGATCCCCGGACGGGTGAAGTCAATGTCGTGCCGGACGGCTCTCACGCACTGGAATCCGTGCGGCGGTGTACGGGGTTTGTTCCTCGGGCGGGCACCCGGATGCCCGGGATGCGGGACGGGTTTCCCGGTCCGCTGCCGAACACCGGCGCTCGATCGTCACGAAATTGTCGGTGCCGTGCGGTACAAGATCACTATGTTCTTTTCCCGCGCACAGCAAGCGCTCTTCGCCCCGAACCCGAACCCGCGGCGCGCACCCCGCCGCAGCCCGCGGGCAACCTGCCGCACCGCCGCCGCGGCGAACGCACAATCAACCGGCCGGACCCGCCGTCCTCCGGCGATGCGCACCGAGCCGAATCGGCGGCGGCCCGGACCGAAACCCGGCTCAGCCGCCGAACATCATCCGCCATTCCTCGAGCGACCGGGGCCGGAACACGAAATTCGAACTCTTCACCCGCGACAACGACGCCGAAGACTCTGGCGAGTACTGGTGTCCCGGATACACCACGGGATCGCCCGGCAGCGCCGCCAGCCATTGCAGGCTGCGGAAAATGGCGTCCGCGTCGCCGCCGGGGAAGTCGGTCCGGCCGCAGCCCTCCAGGAACAGCGTGTCCCCGGAGACCAGCCGGTCGCCGACCAGGAAACACTGGCTGCCCGGCGTGTGCCCGGGCGTGTGGAGCAGCCGGATGTCGATCGAGCCGACCGTCACGACGTCGTCGTGCTCGTGCGCGCGCAGGTCGGTGTCCGACACGCCGGTCACCCGGCGCACCCATTCGCTTTCCCGCGCGTTGACGTGGATCGGCACCGGCCGCAGCGCGAGCAGTTCCGCGATCCCGGGCAGCGAGAAGCCCATCATGTCGCCGCCGACGTGGTCGGGGTGGTGATGCGTCGCGAGCACGCCGGTCAGCCGCATCCCGTCGGCTTCCAGCGTCTCCACCAGGTCGCCGACCGCGTACGCCGGGTCGACCAGCACCGCCTCGCCCGATTCGCGGTCCCCGATCAGGTAAGCGAAGTTCACCATCTGGGTCGCGACCGGGTCCCCGACGGCGAAATCGCGGCCGGCGAGCAGTTGGCGGAAGTAGAGCTGGTCTGCCATGCCCGCAGCGTAACGTCACTCCCCCACGGAGCCGTCGGCCAGTTCCCGGAGCGCGTCGAGGTGCCCGGCGTGCCGCGCGGTCTCCTGCACGACGTGCGCCAGCACCCAGCGGACGGTGAACTCCCCCGACCGGCGAGTGCGGTCCTCCGGGGTGAGCCCGGCCAGCGCCGAAGCCGCCCGTTCCCGCTCGGCGCGATAAGCCGCGACCACCGACGCGACGTCGTCTTCCGGCGTCAGGTCCCAGCTCGGGTCCGGCGAGCCCGGCCACAGCGAAGGCTCGGCGGAGCCGCCCGCCTCGATCACCAGCCACCACCGCTCGACCGCGGTCAGGTGCTTGAGCACGCCCAGCGCGCTGGTCCGCGGCGAACTCGGCAGCGGCGTCGCGGCCGCCTGCTCCCGGGTCAGGCCGGTGATCTTCTGCACCGCGGTCGCCCGGAGGAAGTCGAGGAACCGCGTCTGCACGGTCATCTCGTCGCCGTCGAGCGGATCCGGCCAGACGCGTTCGCTCTCCGCCATGGCCCCGACCCTACTGGTGCCGGAGAGGAATAGTCTCGGCCGCATGGTGTGGGGATTTCTGTGCGCGCTGCTGTCCGCGGTGGCCTACGGCGTCGCTTCGGTGCTGCAGGCAGTGGCCGCGAAAGCAGCGCCCGACGAGGGCGGTGCCGGGGTCGACCCGCGCTTGCTGCTCCGGGTGCTGAAGCAGTGGAAGTTCGTCGTCGGACTGCTGCTCGACGGCGTCGGCTTCGTCGCGCAGATCGCCGCTCTGCACGTCCTGCCGCTGTTTCTCGTGCAGGCCACGCAAGCCGCGAGCCTCGCGGTGACGGCCGTCGCGGTGCGGGTGTTCGGCGTCCGGCTCGGGGTGCGGGAATGGACCGCCGTGGGCGTCGTGGTCGCCGGACTCGCGCTGCTCGGCTCGTCGGCGGAAAGCGAGGGTTCCAGCGAGGTCGGCCTCGGTTTCCGGCTCACGCTGGCCGGTGCCGCCGTTGTCCTGGGCGTCGCCGGGCTTCTCGCCGGACGCGCGGGCGATCGCGTCCGCACCGCCGGGCTCGGGCTGGTCGCCGGGCTGTGCTTCGGACTGGTCGCGGTGGCGGGCCGGGTCATCCCGAGCCTCGCGCCGCTGGACCTGCTGCGCGACCCCGCGCTGTACGTGGTCGCCGTGGCGGGCGCGCTGGCCATGCTGTTCTTCGCCACCGCACTGCAACGCGGCAGCGTCACCACCGCCACCGCGATGATGGTCCTCGGCGAAACGGTCATGCCGTCGCTGATCGGCGTCCTGCTGCTGGGCGACCGGACGCGGCCTGGGTTCGCTGCCGTCGCACTGATCGGGTTCGTCCTCGCCGTGGCCGCCGCTCTCGCACTCGCTCGCTTCGGCGAACCCGAACCGGCCGTCGCCTCGGCCGGAGAGCAACCGCCGGAAGCGGAACCCGCGGGACGCGACGCCCGCCGGTAGCTCTTCCCCGGCACCGTCTCGCCAAAAGGTTAGGCTAGCCTTCTCTAGTGGACGAAAAGGAGAAACCGGCGACCGGACCGGCCGCGTCCGCACGAACGGAGGCGCCGATGACCACCGGCCGGGACGTCCTGCGCAGTGCCATCGCCGGACAACGGAAATCCGTCGTCGCCGGGGCTGTCCTCGCTGCGGGACACCAGGGCGGTGAGGCGCTTGTCCCGGTAGTGATCGGCGTCGTGCTGGACCGGGCCGTCGCCGACAGCTCGGTGCTCACCCTCCTCGGCTGGCTGGCCGTGCTGGCGGTCGTCTTCCTCGTGCTCTCCTCCAGCTACCGCTTCGGCGCGCGGGCCGCCGAACGCGCGTCCGAGCGGGCCGCGCACGAGATCCGGCTCGCGGTCAGCCGGCGCGTCCTGCATCCTCGCGGCGGCGTGGAGAACGGTGCGCTCGCCGGGGAATTGGTGAGCGTCGGGACCTCGGACGCCCGCCGGGTCGGGATGATCAACGCGGTGCTCCCGTTCGGCGTCGCCGCGCTGGCCGGGCTGGTCGTGAGCGCGGTCGTGCTGCTCCGGATGTCGGTGCCGCTCGGGCTGCTCGTCCTCCTCGGCACCCCGCCGCTGCTGTTCCTCGCCCACCTCATCGGCAAACCGCTGGAGAAGCGCAGCGAGGTGGAACAGGAACGCGCCGCGCACGCCTCGGGTGTCGCGGCCGACCTCGTCAGCGGGCTGCGAGTGCTGAAGGGCATCGGCGCGGAACCGGCGGCGACCGCGCGGTATCGGCGCACCAGCCGGGATTCCCTGCGAGCGACCATCCGCGCGGCTCGGGCGCAGGCGTGGCACAACGGCGCTCTGCTCGCGCTCACCGGGATCTTCATCGCGATCGTCGCGCTCGTCGGCGGCTCGCTGGCCGCGAACGGCGAGATCTCCGTCGGCGACCTCGTCGCCGCGGTCGGGCTGGCGCAGTTCCTGCAGACGCCGTTCACCATCTTCGCCTGGGTCAACGGCCAGCTCGCCCAGGGCCGCGCCTCCGCCGGCCGGGTCGCCGCGGTGCTCAGCGCACCGCCGGCCGTCCCCGAAGGAACCGGAGAGCTGCCCGCGCCGGCTGCCGGCGGGGTGGAGCTTTCCGCGGTATCGCATGGAAAACTCCGCGAACTCGACCTCGTCGTCCCGCCCGGCGAGCTGCTCGGCGTCGTCACCGCCGACCCCGCCACGGCTACCGATCTCCTCGATTGCCTGGGCCGGTTCGCCGATCCGCGCTCCGGTGCCGTCCGCGTCGACGCCGTGAATCTGTCCACTGTGGATCCCGACCGAGTCCGCGACGTCGTCCTCGTCGCCGCGCACGACACAGACCTGTTCGAGGGCACCGTGGAAGAGAACGTCCGCGGCGGAATGCCCGCCGTCCCCGACGGGGTGCTCACCGCCTCAGCCGCCGACGAGGTCGCCGCGACGCTCCCGTCCGGCACCGCCACCGCCGTCACCGAACGCGGGCGATCACTGTCCGGCGGACAACGGCAACGGGTCGCGCTCGCCCGCGCCCTCGCCACCGAGACTCCGGTCCTCGTGCTGCACGACCCGACCACCGCTGTCGACACCGTCACCGAAGCCCGCATCGCCGCCGGAGTCGCGGAACTCCGGCGCAACCGCACGACGATCGTGGTCACCACCAGCCCGGCGCTGCTCACCGTGACCGACCGGGTCGTGCTGATCGAAGACGGCCGGGTCGTCGCCGAAGGCAGCCACGCCGAACTCGTCCGCGCCGAGGCGGCCTACCGAGCGGCGGTGCTCTCGTGACCGAACGCGAACTCCTCCCCGTCGCCGCCGGACCGCGCATCCGTTCGGTCCTGCTCGACCTGCTGCGGCAAGCGAAAGGCCGCGCGATCGGGTCCTTCGCCTTCGTCGTCGGCGCGACCGCGATCGGGCTGCTCACCGCTCCCCTGCTCGGCCGCGTCGTCGACCTTGTCGCCACCCGCCAGTCCGCGGCCGCGCTCGGCTGGCCCGTCGCCGGACTGGTCCTGGTCGCCGCGACGTCCGCGATCACCACCGCGATCGGCGTCTCGATGCTCGCCCGGCTCGGCGAAACCATGCTCGCCGACCTGCGCGAACGATTCATCGACCGCGCTCTCGGCCTGCCGCTGGAGCAGGTCGAGAAGGCCGGTTCCGGCGACTTGACCACCCGGGTCACCAACGACGTCTCGGTCGTCGCCGACGCGGTCCGGCAAGCGCTGCCCGCGCTGGCCCGTTCGGTGCTGACGATCGTGCTGACGCTGGTCGCGATGGCGATCCTCGACTGGCGTTTCCTCGTCGCGGCCCTGCTGGCGGTCCCGATCCAGCTGCACACTGTCCGCTGGTACGTCCGCCGCGCCACCCCGCTGTACGCCGCCCAGCGAGCCGCCGTCGGAGCGCAGCAGCAACAACTTCTCGACACCATCGGCGGCGCCAAGACCGTCCGCGCGTTCCGGCTCGCGGACGCGCACGTCGACCGGGTCCGCGAACGGTCCAACGGCGCGGTTGAGCTGGCATTGCGCGGGGTTCGCCTCGCCACCCGGTTCTACGGGCGGCTGAATCTCGCCGAGTTCGTCGGCCTTTCCGCGGTACTGGCGGCCGGTTTTCTCCTGGTGGGCGCGAATCTCGCGACGGTCGGCGTCGCGACGGCGGCCGCGTTGTACTTCCACAGCCTCTTCGGGCCGATCAACACCGCCCTCGCGCTGGTCGACGACGCGCAGGCGGCGACCGCGAGCCTGTCCCGGCTCATCGGCGTCACGGATCTGCCTTCACCGGCCGAGCCGACCCGCGTGGGCCCTCCGGTCGACGCCTCGGTGAAGGCAGCAGGCATCGGACACTCCTATGTGGACGATCATCCGGTGCTGCGCGAGGTCGACCTCGAGGTCGCGCCGGGCGAGCGCGTCGCGATGGTCGGGGCGAGCGGGGCCGGGAAGACGACGCTGGCCAAGCTGATCGCCGGGATCCATCAGGCCACCAGCGGCACGGTGTCGATCGGCGGCGTGCCGCTCGACCAGCTCGGCCCGGCCGCCACCCGGCGCGCGGTCGCGTTGATCAGCCAGGAAGTGCACGTCTTCAGCGGATCGCTGGCCGACGATCTCCGGCTGGCCGCCCCCGAGGCCGGCGATGAGGATCTCCACGCCGCGCTGGCCAAGGTCGGCGCGGCCGAGTGGGTTGAGGCGTTGCCGGACGGGCTCGCGACGGTCGTCGGCGAGGGCGGGCATCGGCTCACCGTCACGCAGGCTCAGCAGCTGGCGCTCGTTCGGTTGGTGCTCGCCGATCCGCCGGTCGCGATCCTCGACGAGGCCACGGCCGAGGCAGGCAGCGCGGGGGCGAAAACGCTCGAATCCGCCGCGGCGGCCGCGCTCGAAGGCCGGACCGGCCTGATCGTGGCGCACCGGTTGACGCAAGCGGCCGCTTCGGACCGCATTGTGGTCTTGGACTCCGGGGTGGTCGTGGAATCCGGGACGCACGACGAACTGGTCGCGGCCGGCGGCCGGTACGCCACGCTCTGGACCGCCTGGTCCGGGCTGCGCGGCCACCGCTGGTGAGGGGAACCCTGATTCCCAGGGTTCCCCTCACCGAGGTCAGGATTCGTCAGGCGCGAGAAGAGAAAGCGGGCGCAGATCGGTCCAGGTCCGCTCGATGTGGTCCAGGCAGGCCTGCCGCGCGGCCGGCCCGAAGGCGGTCCGCCACCCGTCCGGCACGGCCGCGAAGTCCGGCCACAGGCTGTGCTGGCCCTCGTCGTTCACGAGGACCCGGTAAACGCCGTCGGGGTTTTCGAACGGATTCGTCATGGCCCAGACCTTCCCCCGCTTCAGCGGATCCCGCTGACCGCGTACTCCACCGGATCGGATCCGGCCGCCCGCCGGTCCACAATGGACTGCAGGATCTCGCCGACCCGCACCGCGGTGTTCGACAGCAGCGACGACGTGATCCCGTGCGTGTGCTCGGTGCCGCCCTGCAAGTAGAGCCCGCCGCGCACGGCCGGGTCGGTCGTGATCCGGTAGTCGCGTTCGACCTTCAGCCTGCCCTGCTCGTCCCGGCGGCATCGGCCGGCCAGTCCGCCGAGCAGCGGCGTCGGGTCCGCGGGCAGGTAGCCGGTCGCGTAGACGACCGCGTCGGCGTCGAGCACCGAACGTTCGCCGGTCGCCAGCGATTCGACAGTCGCGCGCACGTGCGTGCCCTGGTCGGCCACCTCGACCGGACGCGAGACGTTGAACAGCCGCAGCCGTTCCACGCCGAGCACCTTCTCCTGGTAGCGCCGCCGGTACAGCTCGTCGATGAGGTCGAGATCGACCGCGGAGTAATTCGTCGCGCCGTGATAGCCCATCAGGCGTTCCTTGACCGGTTCGCTTGCCGCGTAGAAGGAATCGACCCCCTCCGGGTCGAAAATCCGGTTGGCGAACGCACTGTCGTCGGCGGGGCTGTAGCCGTAGCGCGCGAACACCGCGCATACTTCCGCGCGCGGGAATTCGTCGTGCAGCAAAGCGGCGACTTCGGCCGCACTCTGACCGGCGCCGATCACTACGAACCGCCGCGCGTCCGTACCGCGCAACGACTCGACGCGGTGCAGCAGCTCGCTGTTGTGCCAGATCCGGTCTCCGGCCACGACCCCCTCCGGCAGCTTCGCGCGCAATCCGGTGCCCAGCACCAGATTCCGGGCCCGCAGCTCGGTGATCTCGCCGTCCACCGCGACGCGCACGTCGAAGAACGCGATCTCGTCGCCGTCGCGGACCGGTTCGACCGAAACGACTTCGCTGCCGTAGGACACCAGGTCGTCGACCTTCGCCGCGGCCCATTCGAAGTAGTCGTGGAACTCGACGCGCAGCGGGAACAGGGTCTTGTGGTTGATGAAATCGACCAGCCGCCCCTTCTCGTGCAGGTAGTTCAGGAAGGTGAACGCGCTCGCCGGATTCCGCATCGTCACCAGGTCCTTGAGGAACGACACCTGCATGGTCGCGGTGTCGATCAGCATCCCGCGATGCCAGCCGAAACGGGACTGGCGCTCCAGGAAGTGCGCCGTGACCGTCTCCCCCGAGCCCGCGTTGTGCTCGGCGAGGGCGATCGCGAGCGCGAGGTTGGACGGCCCGAACCCGACCCCGACCACGTCGTACACCGGCACCTGGCTGTCCTCGGCCCCTGCTCGTGACATGAAAGTCCCCTAGCGCGGCACTGCCGCATCACCGTTCTCGACTGACCAATGCTCAAGAAACCCTAACCTAACTTAGGCAAGCCTCAGCTAGTACTGTCTTCCGGGTGATGTTCGTCCCGACCACGAAAGGTGCACCGCCGATGCGCGTGGCCATGTTCGGCTACCAGACCTGGGGACACCGCACCCTGAAGGCCCTCCTCGACGCAGGCCAGGACGTGCGGCTGGTGGTCACTCACCCGCCGAGCGACCACGCCTACGAACGGATCTGGAGCGATTCGGTCGCCGAACTGGCCGAGGAGCACGGGATCCGCACCCTGCTGCGCACCCGCCCGGACGACGCCGAACTGCTCGCCGAGCTGAAGGCGGCGGACCTCGACCTGATCGTCGCGAACAACTGGCGCACCTGGCTGCCGCCGGAGATCTTCGCCCTGCCGCGCCACGGCACGCTCAACGTGCACGACTCGCTGCTGCCCGCCTACGCCGGCTTCTCTCCCATCATCTGGGCGCTGATCAACGGCGAGCCGGAAGTCGGCGTCACCGCGCACATGATGAACGACGAACTCGACGCGGGCGACATCGTCGCCCAGCGCGCGGTCGCGGTCGGCCCCCGCGACACCGCCACGGATCTGTTCCACCGCACCGTGGATCTCATCGAACCGCTCGTGACCGAGGCCCTGGGCCTCATCGAATCCGGCACCGTGGTCCCGATCGCGCAGGACCGGACGAAGGCGAGCTTCTTCCACAAACGCGCCCCGCGCGACAGCCTCATCGACTGGTCCTGGTCCGCCGAGGAACTGGACCGCCTGGTGCGCGCCCAATCCGACCCGTACCCCAACGCCTTCGCCTACCACCGCGGCGAGCGGCTGCGCATCGTGCGCGCCTCGGTTTCGGACGGTCACTACGGCGGAACTCCAGGCCGCATCTTCATCCGCGAAGGCGAGGGCGTGGTGATCGTCGCCGGCCGGGATGCACGGCGCGGCCAGTCGCCGGGGCTCCGAATCGAACGCGTCCGCACGGCTGACGACCGGGAACTGCCGGCGGCTGAGTACTTCACGACCATGGGCGGATATCTCACCGACCGTCCGTAGCCAGCACTCTCGGTGCCGGACCCGGCTCCGCGGCGAGCCGGGTCCGAAGCTGGACTCAGACTTAGGCTAGCCTTACCTATCTCGCACCGCTAACCTGTCGGCATGAGCGCTGTTCTGGTGATGGGCGCGACCGGGAAGGTCGGCCGGCACGTGGTGGTCCGCTTGCGGGAGCTGGGGCACGCGGTGCGGCCCGTCTCCCGGTCCAGCCCGGTTCGCTTCGACTGGGCGGACCGGTCCACCTGGCAGCCCGCTCTCGCCGGGGCGGACACGCTGTACCTCAACGTGTGGGGCGCGGTCGGCACGGCGGATCCGGCGGAGTTCACGGAACTGGCGGTGCGGTCGGGAGTCCGGCGGATCGTGGCATTGTCCGGCCGCGGCGACGACGGCGAGGACTACCTGCTGAAAACCCCGTACGGCCCCTGGGCGCAGGCGGTGCTCGACGGCGAGCGCGCGGCCGGCGAGAGCGGCGCGGAATGGACGATCGTGCGCCCGTGCTGGTTCGCGCAGACCTTCGAGGAAGACCCGAAACTGTCCGAACTGCGCGACGGCGAAGTCGCGATCCCGGTCGGCGACGGCACAGTGCCGTTCGTCGACGCCACCGACATCGCCGCGGTCGCCGTCGCCGCCCTCACCGAAGACGGGCACCAGGAGCAGAGCTACGAACTCTCCGGTCCGAGGCCGCTGACGTTCCCCGAGGCGGTGGCCGAGATCGCGAGGGCGACCGGCCGGGAGATCAGGCAGATGCCGGTGGAGATACCGGAGTACGTGCGCCGCCTGATCGGCGGCGGCTACGACCGGGCAGCGGCGGAAATGCAAGCAGGCCCGTTCGAATGGCTGCACCGAGGGAAAACCGGCTTCCTCAGCGACGGCGTCCAACGCGCGATCGGGCGCGAGCCAAGGGATTTCGCGGACTACGCCAAGCGGGCAGCGGCGACCGGGGTGTGGTCCGCGGGCTCACCGAAGTGACCGAGGTTCCGTCCTAGCGCTCGGAAACCTTGCCCCCGCCGACTTCCAGCCTGCGCGTCACCGAAACCGCGTCCAGCATCCGGCGGTCGTGCGTCACCAGCAGCAGCGTGCCCGGGTAACTGTCCAAAGCGGACTCAAGCTGTTCGATCGCGGGCAGGTCCAGGTGGTTGGTCGGCTCGTCCAGCACCAGCAGGTTCACCCCGCGCGCCTGCAGCAGCGCCAGTGCCGCGCGGGTGCGCTCGCCGGGCGACAGTGTCGCCGCCGGGCGCAGCACGTGCGCGGCCTTGAGCCCGAATTTCGCCAGCAGGGTACGGACTTCCGCGTCGGCGAGCGCCGGGACCTCCCGCGCGAACGCGTCCGCCAGCGGGAGGTCGCCGAGGAACAGCCTGCGGGCCTGGTCGACCTCGCCGACCACCACGCCGGGGCCGAGCGCGGCGTTGCCCTCGGCCAGCGGCAACCGGCCGAGCAACGCCGCCAGCAGCGTAGACTTGCCCGCGCCGTTCGCGCCGGTGATGGCGACCTTGTCCGCCCAGTCGATCTGCAGGTCCACCGGTCCGAGCGTGAACTCGCCGCGCCGCACGACCGCGCCCCGCAGCGTCGCGACCACCGCGCCCGCACGCGGAGCCGCCGCGATCTCCATCCGCAGCTCCCACTCCTTGCGGGGCTCCTCGACGACCTCTAGCCGTTCGATCATCCGGTCCGTCTGGCGCGCCTTCGACGCTTGTTTCTCGGTGGCCTCGCTGCGGAACTTGCGGCCGATCTTGTCGTTGTCGGTCGCCTTGCGGCGCGCGTTCTTGACGCCCTTCTCCATCCACGCGCGCTGCATGCCCGCCCGGGCCTCCAGCGCCGCACGGGTATTGGCATATTCGTCGTAGCCCTCGCGCGCGTGCCGCCGCGCGAGGGCTCGTTCCTCCAGATAGGACTCGTACCCGCCGCCGTAGGTGTTCACCTGCTGCTGCGCCAGGTCCAGTTCCACCACGCGGCCGACCGTGCGGGCCAGGAACTCGCGGTCGTGGCTCACCAGCACGGTGCCCGCGCGCAGCCCGGCGACGAACCGCTCCAGCCGGGCGAGCCCGTCGAGGTCGAGGTCGTTCGTCGGCTCGTCGAGCAGGAAGATGTCGTAGCGGCTGAGCAGCAGCGACGCCAGCCCGGCGCGCGCGGCCTGCCCGCCCGACAGCGAGACCATCGGCTGGTCGAGGTCGACGGCCAGCCCGAGGTCCGCGGCGACCTCGCCGGCCCGGTCGTCCAGGTCGGCGCCGCCGAGCGCGAGCCAGCGGTCCAGCGCGGCGCCGTATGCGTCGTCGGCGCCGTCCGCGCCCGCGGCAAGGGCATCCGTCGCCGCGTCGAGCGCGGTTTGCGCCGCCGCGACTCCGGTGCGTCGCGCGAGGAAGGNCGCACCGATTCCCCCTCGCGCCGCTCCGGTTCCTGGGGCAGGTGCCCGACGGTGGCGGTCGGCGGGTTCAGCCGGACCTCCCCGGATTCCGGGCGGGCCAGCCCGGCCAGCGTGCGGAGCAAGGTGGACTTCCCGGCGCCGTTGACGCCGACCAGTCCGATCACCTCGCCCGGGGCGACGACGAGATCGAGACCGGAGAAGAGAACGCGGTCACCGTGGCCAGCGGCCAGGTCCTTCGCGACGAGTGTGGCGCTCATATCGGAGCCGAGTTTACGGGGACCCCGCGCGCCGCGTGCCGCGTGTCGGCTCAGTCACTCCGAGTGGGTACTCTGGGCGGGTTGCCGGGTCCAACTTGAGCAGTGAGGTCGGTGAAAAGCGATGGCGGAACCCGCCCCGGTCCCGTTCGGACAGGGGAAGCAGCGGGCTCCCCGGCCGACCGTCAGCAGACGGCGCGAGGTGAGCCACGCGAGCGCGCGGTCGCTGCTGATGACCGTGCTGGGCGAGTACGTGCTGCCCCGCGACCGTCCGGTGTGGACGTCGATGCTGGTCGAATCCCTCGGCATGCTCGACATCGAGGAGAAGTCCGCGCGCCAGGCGCTGGCCCGGTCCGCGGGCGAGGGCTGGCTGGTGTCGGAGCGCATCGGCCGCCGCGTCCGGTGGTCGCTGACCCCGCCGGGGCGGCGGCTGCTCACCGAGGGCGCCGAGCGCATATACGCCTTCGGCCGCGACGCGCACGCCTGGAAGAACCGCTGGCTGATGCTGATCGTCTCGGTGCCGGAGGCGAAACGCGACCTGCGCCACCGCCTCCGCACCCGGCTCACCTGGGCCGGTTTCGGTTCGCCGGTCGCGGGCGTCTGGGTGAGCCCCGATCCGAGCCGCGAGCCCGAGGCGCAGAAGATCGTCGCCGAACTGGGCCTCGAAGCGCAGGCGATGTCCTTCACCGCGCAGTACGGCGCGATCGGCGACCAGGAGAGCATGGTCGCGCGGTCGTGGGACCTGTCCGAGCTGACCGACCGGTACGAGGACTTCATCGACCGGTTCACCGGCGTGTCGCCGTCGGACGAGCAGGCGATCCTGCGCGCGCAGACCGAACTGGTGCACGAGTGGCGGCGTTTCCCGTTCCTCGACCCGCAACTGCCCGCGGAGCTGCTGCCCGCGAGCTGGAGCGGAGCCAAGGCGGCCGAACTGTTCCACCGCAAACACGTGGAATGGCGGCCGGCCGCGCAGGCGTACTGGGACCACCTCACCGCGAACGAGGACCAAGCATGACGAGGCTGGAACGCGACGGCGGGCTCGCCGTGCTCACCATCGACGAGCCGCCCCTCAACCTGTACACGAAGCCGCTCCAGGACGCGCTTCTCGACGCGATCGGCTCGCTGGAGGAAACCCCCGCCCGAGCCCTCCTGATCCGTGCCGAGGGCCGCGTCGTGAGCGGCGGTGTCGATGTCGCACTCTTCGACGCACAGTCTTCCGCGGCCGAAGCCAAGGTGCTCTTCGACGAGCTGCTCAGCGTCCCGGATCGCCTTGCCGCACTGCCGTTCCCGACGGTGTTCGCCGCGCACGGCCTGTGCCTGACGTGGGCTTTCGAGGTCGCGATGGCCTGCGATCTTCTCCTGGCTTCCTCCGGCGCGAAGTTCGGCCTGGTCGAAAAGGTCGTCGGCCTGACCCCCACCATGGGCGGCACCCAACGCCTCGCCGCCCGGGCTGGAGTGGCCCGCGCGAAGGAGTTCGTCTTCACCGGCTCCCCTTTCGACGCGGCCACGCTGGAACGGTGGAACGTCGTCAACCGGGTACTGCCGGACGAGGGTTTCGACGAGGCGGTCCGGGAATTCACCCGCCAGCTCGCCGACGGCCCGACGCAGGCGCACGCCGCGACGAAGCGGATCTTGGCGCACTTCGAGCATGGCGGAGTGCCGGAGGCGAACGCGCATGTGACGGCTATTGCGGCGGAGCTGTACAACACGGAGGACTTGCGGGGTGCGGTGAAGTCGTTCCTGGCCGAGGGGCCGGGGAAGGCTCGGTTCACCGGTCGCTGACGGGAATCGCTGCCCAGCCCTGGTCCGGTGTGGGACCAGGGCTGGTTTCGTATACCGGCGATTGCGTGCCGTTGATCTTGGCGGGGTCTTCACCGCTTCCCGGCGGGAGTGTCGGGTTGCCGTGTTTGCACAGGTCAGGAGGTAAAAGAGACCTCGTTGCAGGGCCGGTTGGGGGACCCGCTAGAGTAGTCACATCGCACTTCACGAGGGGTTCCTCGGGGGTGCGGAGTCCGGGCTGTGGCGCAGTTTGGTAGCGCACTTGACTGGGGGTCAAGGGGTCGCAGGTTCGAATCCTGTCAGCCCGACCGGACGAACGAGCCGCTTGGCTTGGGTGAAAGCCCAGGTCGGGCGGCTTTTTTGCTTCCGGGAGTTGATCTTGAGGTCGAGTGCCGGGGTGGAGGCTTGGGGACCATTTGGGGACCACTGAGCAACACGCTGGGCCGATCCAGTGGCTATGAGCGCCGTTTGGCCGCGCAGGCGGCGCGTCGCTTGACCATGACGAATGGGGAGCTAAAGGATCGTTCGATGGCAAAAGAACCGACCGATGACCTGACCCTCGAGATCATGCGCCACCTTGAGATCGACCAGCAGTGGGTGCGGCACTTTGATCCGGCGAACGTCGACGGCATCGCCGAGGCACGAACGGCAGGCCGCCGAGCAGGGCGCGCCCTCAAGCTCAAAGTAATCACTTTCCAAAGTGACCCTGAGAAGCGCGAAGACGGCAAGGTTGTAGTCATCGTCGCCGTCAACCAAGAACCTCCGCCGGAAGACAGAGAACGCATGGATGAGCGCACGCGCCTCATCCTCGACGATATATTCAAGGACCTTGGGACTCATTGATTAGACCGCATGTAGACGGGCCGGTCGCGGTGATCGCAAGTGCTTCGTCAGCAACTCCCCCGCATCCGTCACCGACTGGCGATCCGGATGCAAGTACCGCTGTGTCGTAGTAAGCGAGCCGTGCCCCGCGATCTTCCTGAGGTGGTGCACCGGAACACCGGCGTCCGCCATCCAAGTCAGCCCCGTATGCCGCAAGTCGTGGCGGCGAAGGTGGTCGTACCCCAGCTTCGACACCACCTCGTCCCACGACGTCGCGTCACGGAGCACGGCCGTCGTAATACGACCCCCACGCGGCCCCTGGAACAGCCGCGCATCCGGGTCTCGATCAACGAGAGCCATCCTCCGCTCGACCAGCTCTCGAATGTCCTCGATCAGCGGCACGTCCCGCGCCCTCTTGCCCTTAGTTCCCTTGTCCACCAACCCACCCGGTGACGGTGTCGTCTGGCGTCGGACGTTCCACATCCACTCTTTGGTGTCGATGTCCCGCACCCGACAGCCCGAAACCTCCCCGATCCGGGCAGCCGTGCACGCAGCGAACAACACCACGTCACCCCAACCGCGATACTCGTCGGACGACCGCGCAACCAGCGCATCCGCCAACGTCGTCAACGCGTGCCAATCCGGAAGCGCCAACGACCGCGGATCGTCCAACTCATCCTCAGCCCGCTTGTACTCCTGCTGCCAGCCCGACACCCTCGCCGGATTCCGGTCGATCAACTCATCGCGCACGGCCTGCTCCATCACGCGCACAAGCACGGCGATGCTGTTCTTCACCGTCGACCGGCCGCACTCGTCCGCGATCCACCCGTGAACCGCCCGGTCAACCGCCCCGTTCGTGATCATGCTGACCGGCAGATGCCCCAAGGTCGGCACAACCCGCTTGCGCCAGCCGGCCAGGTACGGATCCGTCGTCTTCGCTTCCAGCCCGCGCAAGGCAAGCGGCATGTTGACGTCGCCGTACTCGGCCAGCGACATAGTCGCCGTCAGCGGGTCAATACCTTGCGCCGCAGCACGTTCAATCCGCGAGACCCACGCCCGAGCTTCGTCCTCCTCCGCGAACGCCTCAGACTTACTCGGCCGCTTCTTCGTCACCGGATCAATCCACCGCACACGAGCCTTGTACGGCTTGGCCCGATCAGGCCGGTACTCGATATTCGACGACAGCGAGACGCCGATCGGCAGCCCGGTCTCGGCGACCATTACGCGGCCACCGTCCCAGGATCGACGCGCTTGCTGCGAAGCCAAGCCTCAACGTCGGCAGCGTTGTAGATCGTCACGCGCTCCGAGAGCTGCACAAACGGCGGACCTTGCGGCGGCCGAGAGGTGCGCCAACGCCGCACGGATGACGGATCGACCCCCAACAACTCGGCCAGTTCCTCAGTGGTGAACCACTGCTCACCCAGAAGCCGTAACTCCATCTCGTCCTCCTCCCTCACGCTGCCAACCGAGTTGCCGAAGTTTCCGGCGGTCTCGCTGCCAGTAGCGCCCGGTCGTACTCGGCCCTCCACGCAATCCGCTCCGCGATCGCCCGCATCACCAGATGAGGCCGAGGCGGCGCCTGCGGATCTCCCGGTTCGACTTTCCGCCAGACGAGGTGTGACCGGTCCGCTTCTGCCTTCTCAATCCCGACTGCCGCGAGCGACTGCAACACAAACGCCCGCCGGTCGGCCTTGTGGTCCACCAGCGTCTTGCCCGACCACTTCCGCGAAACCAGCACACGGCGCCCCGGCAGCCCCAGCGTTGACCTCCGATGCGCGCGACCGTTGCAGTGGCCAGGAGTCGTCTTGCCTGTCGCGCCCTTGGGTTGGATGCCGTACAGCAGCCAGACCGCGCAGCGCGGCGAACACGGCGTGATGGCCAGTTCGGCGTGAAGCCGGTCGTGATGGTCCCGCTGCGCGGCGGTATCGGCGTCGACCACCTCACCGGTCGACTTGGTGAGGTACTTCGTCAAGTACCCGATGTGCCGCCCGGCTTCCTCGCTGCCGCCGAGAATCCCCTTCGAGTGCACCTGTTCCCCGAACCGGACGACATGCGCGGGTTCCTCGACGTCCTCAACGGCGTCGTCCCACGAGACCAGCGGAGCCCGGCTGTCAGGGTCCACGAACGCGCGCATATCGGGGTCCCACAACGGTTTCCGGTCTCCGGCGTACAAAATCTGGTCGTGGTTGGGCCACCACACTTGATGGTAGGTGGCTTCGGTGACCAGGCGAATGACATCGTGCGAGATCGAGCCGCGGAGCGCCGCATGAAGGTGCGGTGCGGCACGTTTCTGTGGCTCGACCGTGGCGAAGTACTGCACGTCGAACCCGACGACCCGACGGAGGTTCTGCCACCACCGGTCCACCAGCGCCGCGAAGTGCACCGCATCCCGAGCGGCCCGCCGGTAGTCATAGGTCGCAGGGTTGACCGGCGAGCCGTCCGGACGGACGCGGCCGTAGGTGTCGCAGGTGAGCGTGACGAACATCGACGGCCGGAATCGTCCAGCGAACTCCCTGCCCACGGTGGTCTTGGCGACCTTGCGGCGGGGCAGATTCGGTGCGTCCTGGCGACGCTTGGTCGAGCGTTTCACCGCCCGCTTGACCGAAGCCTCGACAGCCGGGAGCCGCCCACTCATGCCTGATTCCCGCAGTTCCATATCCACGGCAGTGATCTCGGTGCGCAGAGCTTCCGCATCGTCGGCGTGGGCGTCACGGTAGGCGGCGACCAAGTCGGCCCGATAAGTCATCAGCTCGGTCTGTGCGGCCGTGGGTTCGCCGCGGGTGATGACCGGTTCCTCAGCGAGGTGCCAGCCCACTCGGCATTGCGCTTGCCGCAGTGCTTTCGCCTTGCGGGCACACGGCAAACAGACGGATTCCACTGTGGACCCGCACGGAACAGGGACGTAGCGCAGTTCCCCGGTGTCAGTGTCGGCGACCTCCATCGTGAACGGCCGCACGCACACGCCATGCTTCTCCGCAGTCGCCTTCACAACATCGGCAGCCAGCGCCCCACGTGTGCGTTCGACCCTGCTCTCGGTGCTCATGCAGCCGCCTCCCCGCCGCGTACCCAGTCGCGCAGCAGCCAGACCGGCATCTCCTGCTCGGTGCGCGGAGGCAGGTCAGGAAACGTAACGGGGTCGAACGGGACCCAGCCGTAGACCGTCACCAGCACACCGCACGGCGTCCGGCCACTCAGCTCCAGCTGAACCCGGTCCCCCGTGCGCCACAAGCTCACTCGCGGTGCGTCCAGGGTTGCCGCCCAGGTGCTCAGACCGTGCGCGACTCCGGTCACCGTGTCTGTGTCGAGGTGAACGCTCACCGGCGTGGACCAGGTGGTGACCTCCACCGAGCAGGACGGAGGCAACGCGTGCGCGTCAAGGTGGTCCCGGATGGCATCGAGGAAGATCATGAGCCGGTTCACGCTGCCCTCCTATCCTCGGTCTGCGCGTGGTCGAGGTGGTGGGTGCCGCCGTTGGTGACGTACTGCTCCAGGGCCTTCACCGTCTCGTCCGAGACCCAGCCCGCACGGACCCGCAGCGGTTCGCGGATGCCTTCGCCCCACACGTAACCGGTGCCGGGCATGGTCTCCGGGATGCGGTTGGCCCACGCGCCGCGTTCGTACGCGCCGTCGCCGAGCACCATCCCGACATGGGTTTTGGAGGTGACGCGCAGGCAGACGCGGCGGGTGAACAGCTCCCGCACCGGAACCGTGTCCTTGGTCGGTTCCTGCACGTAGCCGCGGACCGACACCCCCAACGCCCGGCCCTGGGTGTTGAGGACCGCGACGTGTTCCACGATGGCCTCGCGGGTTTTGCGGTCGGTGTAGCGGGTCAACGCGCCGATCTCGTCGAACTCCAGCAATTCCAACGGAAACTCCTGAGACAGCGGCACGTCCCGGGTGTTCCCGGCGAACTCCCGCTTGCGGTGTTCCAGCTCGTCCCGCAAGCCCTCCAGCAGTTCGAGAGTGTCCTTGCCGGACACGGCGTAGCGGGCGAAGATCCCGCGCCCGTAGGCCAGTTCCATGCCCTTCGGGTCCACACCGGACACCCGCACTAGCCCGGAGCGGATCGCCGAAGCGGCCGACACCAGCGGGCACCACATCACCGAGTTCTTCCCGGCACCGCTGGCACCGGCCACGAGGATGTGCGCGCCCGCGCCGGTCAACGGCAGCCGCCACGGCGTCCCGTACTCCGTCGTCCCCGCATACACCGCGCGCAGGTTCACCCGAGCCGGTTCCAGCCCAGGCAGCTCACGGCAACGGACGGGGGTGGTGAGCAGGTCGCGGCGCATGAAATCCAGCGACACCACATCCGGCGCGATCTCGCGCACCTGCACCCGCGACACCCGCCGAGCCGTCGCCAACGCCCGCGCCGCCTCGTCGAAATCCTCCGGCGTCTGCCCCGGCACCAACCGCACCCGGACCTCGTCCCACGACGCCCCCGACCGCACCCGCACCAGCGCGGGCACCGCAACCCCGGACTTCTGCCGCGCCTGCGTGACGGCCTGGCGTTTCCGCCGCCGCGACACAAGATTCACGGTCACGTCCACCGGGATCGCTTCGTCGCGGACAGTCAATCCGCAGGCGTGCAGCCAGTCCGGCAGCTTGCGCCCGTAGACCGCCCAGCGAAGCCACCACGCCCGCAGCCACCGACCACACCACCGGTCGAACCCGACCACATCGAGCTGATGCCAAACCACCGCGATCAGCGCCAGCGTGACGAGCACGACCGTCAGCGACAGCCAGCCCCACCACCGCAACCACGCCGCCAGGGCGACGAGCGTCAGGCACGTGCGCCAGCGGGTGACGATCTGCCGCACCAGCCAGCCGAGCGCCCGCACCACCGTCCAGAACGCGAAACCCAGGAACGCCAATGCCGCCAGCGTTTCCACAATGGACGCCAACGCACGCCCAAGCTTCGCCAGCACCCACAACATCACCGCGACACCCGCGCCGACAGCGATCACCACCACCGCGTTCATCGCCGCTCACCGCCCTCAGCCGCGGTGAGGTCGAGCGGCAGCATTCCTTGACAGGCCGCGCACTTCGTCTCGCCCCGCACGAGGCGAGTGAACTTTTTGCATGCGGCGCAACGCATCCGGGTGACCCCCGTTGACGCACACCGTCCAGAACCGGTTATGTTCGTCATTGTTCACTTCCCAGTGGACAGCGCAGAACCGGTGAAGGTTGGCAGCCAGAAGCCGGTTCTGCGTTTATACGGAACAATTCCAAGCGCATCAGGGCGCGTTGAACACAGCACACGTCGCCGTGCGCTTTTTCAGTACTCGCTTAGGTTTTCCGGCTAGTCGGTGGTCGGTTCGTCCGTGGTCGACTCGTCGCCGGTCGGTTCCTCGTCAGTGGTCGGTTCCTCGCCGGTCAGGAGCTGAGTCAGCCCGGCGTCAGTCGCCCGCCGCTGCGCCTTCACCTCTTTCAGAAGCTGGTCCACCACCACCGACAGCCGCGCCAGCGACTCCGCCGGAGACAACGCCGCCTCCTCAAGCCGCTCGATCGTTCCCGTGTACGGGACCGCTTCCTTGCCGACCAGGAACACCCCGGCCCCGTGGTGCGGGCAGTAAACGACATCCGAGGTGTCCTTCATCGTGTATCGGCTGAACGCCCCCTGCGTCACTGCCTGACTCGGAGCCAGTCGGATCGTCACCGCCCGCGAGATCCCAATCAGATCCTTGAGAAAACGCATCTGCCGCAACATCACCTCGGCATCCCCGAAGTGATTCCGCAGCGCCTCGGACCCGATGAACATCCGCGCGGGAATCGCGCCCGCGCCGAACACGATCCGGTTGCGGTCCAACCGACTCTCCACCACCTGGTCCAGCTTCTCCTTGTCCCGCAGGTCCGGGCCGAACACCAGCCGCGCGTAGTCCGGGACCTGCAGCAGGTCCGGCACCAGCAATGGAGCCCACACGGTCACCGACGTCGCGACCCGCTCATGCGCGATCAACGTCGTGTAATGCGCCGGGTCCGCCTGCGACCCCGCCGAGAACCAGCTCGGCCCCGACACACCCCGCGCCAGCAGCATGATCCAGGCTTTCCGCTGCCCGGTCACCCCGAGCGCGCCCAGCACGCCTGCCACCTCCACCGGCGTCGGCACCCGCTGCCCCAGCTCCCAGTTCGACAACAACGCCGGGTTCACCCCGATCCGCCGCCCCANCCTGCGACCCCGCCGAGAACCAGCTCGGCCCCGACACACCCCGCGCCAACAGCATGATCCACGCCTTCCGCTCTCCAGTCACCCCGAGCGCGCCCAGTACCCCCGACACCTCCACCGGCGTCGGCACCCGCTGCCCCAACTCCCAGTTCGACAACAACGCCGGGTTCACCCCGATCCGCCGCCCCAGCTCCCGCAACCCGAACCGCGCTTCGATCCGCGCATCCCGCAACGCAGCACCCAGGCCGCGTGCTCGCGGGCTCGCCATATCCGTGCCACGCATCAACCACACCTCCGGCCCGGGATCGTCCCTGTCTGCAAAACGAGAACACCCATCTACGCCGCCTTGCCCTCACCAGACGCAGACGACCCACTGGCCGACCGCGACGACGACTTGCCCGCAGCAGCCTTGAACCCCGTCGCCCGAAAGACGTACGTCTGATACTTGAACTCGCCCTGCCCGCCGACACGCGGCTCCGCCGTCAACCCGTCCAGCTCGATCGGCCGCATCCCCGGCAACGCCTCCGACGTCGTCGGCACCGGCTGAACATCCGCCATGAATGTCACCTCGAACGAGGCACGCTTCGCCTTCGTCTCGCCCGGGTCCGTAACCGCAGCCCTCCATTGGCGCTTCCCGGTGACCTCATCCACCCGTTGTCGCACCGGACGCCCCGCAGCCCGGTCCTCCCGAGACTGATACTCGTTGTCCGGGATCACTTCCCCCACCATCACAAGCCCCTGCGGGAACGCGTCGTCGAAGTCGATCGCGAACCGGTGTCCCTTTTCGATAGCCATAACCGCTAGCTCCCAGTGTTCTTTGTCAGTCAGTCGTGTCCGGCGTCTCGCCGCCGTGGTTCGTCCGTGTCGCTGCGCTCAGCGCCGTCTCTGCTTCGTGAAGTTGCTTGCCCAGAACCGCGATCGCGTCGGAGTCCACGAGAAGGACCACGGGGAACGCCTTGCCGAAGCGGATCTCCGCTCGGTTCGCGTACGTCAGCGCGCGGACGCGGATCGGCAGGTCTGCCGTCACGTGAATCTGGACCGTGTCGCGCATGTCGCCCGCGCCTAAACCACGTACTTGCGAGACACCGGCGCGGCCGGACCACTCGACCCGCCGCCGAGGGCCGAGGCCGTGCTTACAGTCGTCATGTCTGCCTCCTCGGGCTATGCCGCCGAGCGAGTCCCGGCAACGTGCCACCCAATCTCCGGCAAAAGGCGGGACATGATCACCACGTGGCGGGACATCTTGGGACGTCCCTGGTACGGTCGAAGACGTCCCTAAAAGTCCCAAGGGGGTGCGGATGCCGAACGAACGGCTGCGTGACGCGCTGCTGCGCAACGGGCTCACGCTGGAACAGGTCGCCAAGGCGCTCAGGGTCGACCAGAAGACGGTCGAGCGGTGGATCACCAAAGGCCGCACCCCGTACCCGAAGCACCGGCACAAGATCGCCGCGATGGCGCGCGAATCAGAAACCTACCTGTGGCCGGACTCCGTCGCGCCCGAGCGCAGGGCCGAGACTGCCGCCGCCGAGGTCGTGAGCGTCTTCCCGCACCGCAACGCGATCCCGGTCGAACTGTGGGACCGCCTGATCAACGACGCGTCAGAGACCGTGGAGATCCTGGTCCACGCGGCACTGTTCCTGGTCGAACGCCCGCGGTTCATCAAGGACCTCGCAGCCAAGGCCGCGGCCGGCACGAGGATCCGCCTGGCGTTCGGCGACCCGGACGGCGACAGCGTCGCCCTGCGCGGAGAAGAAGAGCAGCTCGGCGACGGGACGCTCCCCGCGCGCGTTCGCAACGCGCTGGCGTTCTACCGGCCGCTCGTCGGCGTCGAAGGAGTCGAGATGCGATTCCACAACACGACGCTCTACAACTCCATCTTCCGCTTCGACGACGAGATGATCATCAACACGCACGTCTACGGTTTCCAGGGCGCGCACGCGCCGTCCCTGCACCTTCGCCGACTCTCCGCCGGGGACCTCTTCGAGACCTACTCGGAGAGCTTCGAGACCGTCTGGAACCTCGCCAAGCCCGCCACCATCTAGGAGGCACCACATGGCACGTGTCGACTACTACAACGACCCCAACGCCCCCAAAGCCAACAGCATCGCCGTCGCAGTATCGGCCTTCATCCAGGACGATGAAGGCCGAATCCTCATGATCCGCCGGACGGACAACGATCTATATGCCATCCCCGGCGGTCAGCTCGAACTAGGCGAGACCCTTGCCCAAGCCGCCGTCCGAGAGGTGCAAGAAGAGACCGGCATCGAATGTGAGATCACAGGCGTGGTCGGGTTGTATTCAAACCCGAACCATGTGATCGCTTACGACGATGGTGAAGTAAGGCAGGAGTTCTCCATTTGCTTCCGCGCGCGAAGAATATCGGGCGAACTCAGCACGAGTGCCGAAAGTAAGGAAGTTTTATGGAAATCGGAGCATGAACTGAAAACCCTAAATATTCACCCGTCAATAATGCTTCGGTTGAGCCATGCGCTTTCGAGTCGTGAAACATTTTTCAGCTAAGCTCCGGATCCACCTCCAGAAACCTTGCTAACACGAACTCACCGAATTCAGTAATGGACCACATGACAGGGTCTTTTTCTAAATTGACACCTATAACTGCGCGAGTACTTTTATGCAGCATGGAATAAGATTCGCGCGACCATCCATAAATGAGCCCGTGCCTTTCCAGGGTGGCAATCAGCTGACGTGCAAGGACTGGTGGGTTCACGCGAGACCTGAGTCGACCTGCCGCCTGCATGTTCTTGGTTCCGGCAAGCTCTGGATGGGGCTCGTTTAACAAATCTAACAGTGCAAGGTGGGGTGCCTCCAGATCCGCTACAACTTGAGATAAGTAGAGATCTTCATCTAGCAATGCGTCATCCGACTGTATCGAACCTGCGGCCAGACTTGCTCCCAGAACCCGCAGTTTTCTCCGATCGACGGACCGGGCAGCACCGTTAAGGCAAATCGACAGTAGTTCAGTTCCGCCAGGAGTCCCCAGGAGTCTTGATACAACCTCCTCCTCTTCGAGACCGCTAAGCGAACTCGCGAATGCAAGCGAATTCGCCGCCTGCTCCTGCTGGCGACGCCTTACACCCTCTGCGGCTACACCTACAGCGGCGGCAGCAGCCCCAAGAGCGCCTGCAATTGGTGCAGAATTGGAAGCCTGGGCCATAAAATCCGCCGCACCCGCAGACAAGATTATAATCGAGCTAGCAGGCAGACCGTCTTTGCTCATGTATACCTACGCAAATATCGCAGCAACATCGATAACATACGCCGGGCCTGGCACATGCAAATCCTCCGGGTCAATATCCTCCTTCAGTGTATCGCTGAGTTTTTCCAGCATATCAGCAATAACAGGATCCGGAAGCAATCGGCGAAGCGATCTATTCATGCCAGGCAACAGATACTTTTCAAGAGATATCATGCTTCTCTCGCGCACGACTTTTTCCACCAGTCCAAAAACGGTCATCTCGCCCAGAATATCCTCCAGTGACACCTCTTCGCCGACCAAGTTATCACTGCGCAAAATAACGACGAACTTTTCAATTCTATCCGCCGGGTCAATGAGGTACGCCTTTGGATTAGAAGATCTTTCATTTCGAGAAAAGCTGGAAATGAAACGCGCCTGATCCAGCTTCATTTCAGTTGCCCCAGCCGCCGCTTGCTCCATCAATTGGGGAATCATTGGCTCCAAATATTCGGCAGCCTTGGTTGCGGGCGACGGAGATATCACCCCTTCAACAATGATCGGCTCCCTATGGACCACTGAAGCGTCTGGATTGAGAGTCAAGTCGACGCCGCTGGTCTCCCTTGAGATATGATCCACTACATCATTTAGCAAACGGACAGGTCGCAGTCTGGTTTCGAATACTTCGACAAGCTCCGAGGACCTTCCAGTGTCCCGAGATGCAACTAACCCCTTATCAATTCCGATCTTCGAGCCCGCTGAGCCGGTACTCTTACGCGTAACCTGCGCGTCCTCAGGTATAGGAACGTTATAATAGTCGGCCATGTTTTGGAGCAGTGGAACATTCATATAAACTGGACTACGCACGTAAAGTCTCCTATTACCTAACGACTGCCGAACTTGGCTCTATGGGATCAAGGCGCGCCGCCTCGGGCAGCGCGCTGGTCACCTAGCGTCCGGCGATCCCGCCCCCATGCGGCACGGCGGCCTGCCGCTCCGCTTCGGCCACCGGCCGCGGGGCAGGCCGCCGAAGGTGCGGGTGCGGGGGCGCGCCGCCCCAGGCTCGCACCGAACATGTAGATCCACATGAGACATAGAACGCTCAAAGCGACGCCCGTGTTACTTGCCTGCCGTCTGGGTTGCGGAGGCCGCTTCCTCGTCGGCGATCGTCTAACGGCGGACCGACGCCCTCAAGGGCGCCTCCGGCGTCGCTGGCGCGATGAGCTTCGCTCACCCTTGACCGCGCCACTCCGACGCTAGGTGCGGCAGGGACGAGGAAGAGGCCAGGCTGCCTCCGCACGATGGCCACCGCCCGGGGCGAGACGGCGACCAGGCCATGACCAGGCAGGATCTTGGGGACCATTTGGGGACCACACGTCATGCCCGGACCCACACGACCAGGCGTTTCAGACACGCCAGTCGATCAAGCAAACGCCCCCTGAACTGCGAAAACCCTGACTCCACCGTCCTGGGGGTCAAGGGGTCGCAGGTTCGAATCCTGTCAGCCCGACCGGACGNAACGAGCCGCTTGGCTTGGGTGAAAGCCCAGGTCGGGCGGCTTTTTTGTCATCATAATGTTGATCTTGCCAAGTGGCTCGCCAGACTCGGCCCCCGGGGTCTTGACCAAGCATGGCACGCGTGCCGCCCGGACACCGCCGACGTCCGCACAGTCGGCATCAGCGGCTGCCGGACATGGCGATCCAACCCGCGATGACGCCCGGCCGCAGGAATCAGGCCGTCGGCGGATTGGTCAACCGCAGAAGGAGGACTGAAGAAAGTCCGCGTTTGGCGAAAAACGACGTTCGACAACCATTCCTCTCACACGGCCGAAAGCGCAACGCATTTGTGACAGGATACTCCGACAGATTTCACCGAATTACCTTACTGCGCACAAATGCGCGCGTTTCGGCGACCTGAGGTGCTGGGCGAGCAACTCGTCGGCGCCGGTGATCGCGCTCAGGTTCGGGTGGAGATATCTCTGCGTCGTCGACAACGAGCCGTGGCCCGCGGTCTTCCGCAAGTGGTGAAGAGGTACGAGCGCATCAGCCATCCAGGTCAGCCCCGTGTGCCGCAGATCGTGGTGGCGCGGGTGCTCGGAGCCGAGCTTCGTCACGACGACGTCTCAATGCGTCGCGTCGCGGAGGACCGCAGTCGAGATGCGGCGGCCGCGATACGGGTCGGCGGGCGTTGCGCCGTTCGGTCACTTCGAGCCGGATGAGTTGACCTTCGCGGAGGAGATCCGGCACCGTCGAGGGATCACGCATCGCACTCGCTGCCCCGCGGAGGGTGGGAATCCGCTCGTGCGCGAACTGGTCGTCAAGCTGTTTCCCGAAGGCGTTTTCCTCTCGCGGCCGTGGGGCCGGTCCGGGATCACGCGCGGACGCGCCTCTTCTGAGGCGGCCCCGGGCGGTTTTCCCGGCGCGCGCTGCCGTCCGGGCGGCTCACTCCCCCTCGCGCCGCGTCCAGCCGTCGTCGTGGAACCGGCCCCGGGTCGTGCCCAGGTCGGTGACCCGGCCGACGAGTTCGACCACCGACTCGCCGAGTCTTTCGGGCAGCGGCACCTTGAGCCGCCGGGTCCATTCGGTTCCGCCCGGCGGCCGGAAGCTGAGGTAGAGGAACCGTTCCCGGGCCGGGCCGTGGACGTGGTCCCCGGAGTAGGACACGGTGCCGTCGGGGCGGGGCCGGGTGCCGACCTCGGTGGTGTAGCGCACCGCGCCGTCCGCGAGCGCGGTGCCGGGCTCGAGCGCGCCGGCCCGGTCCTGCAGGCCGTATTCGAGCTGGCCGTCCCGGTCGTCGAGCCCGTCCACGGTCAAGGTGATTCGCACCATCGGCATATCCCCGGAATCGGTGAAAGAGGTGTCGGTGAAACCCATCCCGCGCATCATCCACCAGTTGTATTTCCCCGACGAGGCCGCAGCGCCGAGCAGCTACCGGGAATACCGGAAAGGAGTGCTCGCCAGCCACCCGGACTGGTGCCACCGGTTCTGGACCGAAAGATCGGCCAGGGGCCTGCTGCGCGAGCACTACCCGGCGTTCCTCCCGGTCTTCGACGCGTACCGGTTCCGCATCCAGCGGTGCGACGCGATCCGCTACTTCCTGCTGCACCGGTTCGGCGGCTTCTACGTGGACATGGACATCGAGTTCGTCCGGCCGCTGGACACGCTGCTCGGCGACCACCAGCTGATCTTCTGCGACCGCAACTGCATCGGCAACGCCATCATGGGCAGCGTGCCGGGGCATCCGTTGTGGCCGGAGGTGTTCGCCGCGATGCGGCGGCGCCGCGAGCGCCCGCCGCCGCGCCCCGGCAGGCTGCTCGACTGGACCCAGATGTACTACGTCAGCCGCAGCACCGGCTCCGAGATGCTGGAGGACTGCGTCGTCCGCCTCGGCTGCCGGGACGACGGCACCGCGCTGGTCGTCCCCGGGCACGTGCTGGAAGGGGACGCGCGGTACCAGGTCGGCCGCGACCGCAAACCGCTGCCCGGGCACGAGGACATGTACGCCATCCACCACAAGGGCATGCGAGGCGTGCCGCTGCGGCTGCGCGTGATGAACCGGGCCGCCGCCTGGACGGTCCGCCACGTGCAGACGCTGTGCGCCCGGTTTTCCGGCAAGGAGGGCAAGAAGTGCTGATTCCGCCGTTGCCCGCCGGGATCCCCGCCGTCGCCGGCTACGAGCGCCTGCTGCGGTCGGAGGCTTTCGCCGTCGTCGAGCGGTACTCGGACCGGTTCCTCGCCCGGCACTGGACCGCGCTCCGGCCGTACCGCCGGAAATGGGTTCCCGATCCGCTGCACCAGTGGAGCAGGCAATGGGAATACCCGTTCGTGGTGAGCCGGATGCCCGACCGGCCCGCCCGGGTCCTCGACGCGGGCTCCGGGGTGACCTTCCTTCCGTTCCTCATCGCCGAGACCGCGCCGGACGCGGACGTGTGGTGCTGCGACCAGGACGCCTCGCTCGCCTCGGTGTTCGACGCCGTCGACGGCCCGATCCGGTTCACCGTCGCGGATCTGCACGAACTCCCCTACGAATCCGGCAGTTTCGACGTGGTCTGCTGCGTTTCCGTGCTCGAGCACACGGACCGGCAGGAGGAGATCGTGGCCGAATTCCACCGGGTGCTCAGGCCCGGCGGGCGGCTGATCCTCACCGCCGATCTGCCGCCGGACCCGCCGCTGGTCGACGAGGCCGTCCAGGTCCTTTCGGTGCTGGCGGCCGGGTTCTCCGACGACGACGGCGCGGACGTGGCCGCCGACCTCGCCCTCCCGGACCGGCTGACCACGTCCTACGCCGCCAAGCTCGACCGGCGGCTGCTGCCGTGGCGGCATCCGCTGCTGTACCGGCTGGGATGCCTGGCGACCGGGCAGGGCCTGGCGCCGTTCCCGCCTCCGATCACGGTCGCCTGCCTCAGCCTGACGAAGCGCCGCTGAAGGCGGCGCCGGGTTCCGGACGCGAGCGCCCGTCCGGATCAGCTTTCGGTTCCGGCGGCCTGGTAGAAGGTGAGTGCGTTGTGGTCCCGGTCGAGCACGGTGAATTCCGGGCCCCACGGATGGGCGTCCAGTGCCCCGTTGGGGTGCACGACGTCGAGCACGCGCAGCTCTTCGTAAAGCGCCTTCACGTCCGACACCCGGACGCGGCACGAGCCGGAGCCCGCGAGATGCGGTTCCGCGCCGGCCGTGCCCGGCTGGTTCGCCGGCCAGAAGTGGATCTCCACCCCGTCGCGCTCCACGACGCCGTAGTCGTCGCCCACGTAGCCGGCGGCGAAACCGAACTTCTCGGCGTAGAAATCGGCGGCCTGCTTGATGTCGGCGACCGGAAGACACGGAATCGCGGTCAACAGAGCCATTTCAGCCATCTCCAACCCGAGGCGGTCGTCGTTCTTCGTCGCGGCCCACCCTACCGCCCGAGCCGGGACTGGCGAATGCGCGCGGCCCGATTCGCCCCTTCGCGTAACGCCCGCGAACAGCTAGGCTGAAAGACGGCCACCGGCAATTTCAGCCTCTCGACACTTCGCCCCTAGCCGTCGGCCGGGAAAAGCCGCGCTCCGACGTTCCGTCCGGGAGGAAATGTGGTTCGGATTCCGGCCGGGCGGCGCGGGGGCCCCGGGGAAAAGCGGAATATTCTCCGGCGGCTGTTCTCCCGGCGGCTGTTCTCCCGGCGGCTGTTCTCCCGGCGGCTGTTCTCCCGGCGACCGGCCGACCGCGAAACGCGCGAAACGGCGGACCGCGACGGGCCCCTGCCGCTGTCGTTCGACCAGGAACGCATGTGGCTGGTCGACCGGCTGTTCCCCGCGTCCGTCGCCGACGACGAACCGGTTATGGCGCGGGTGCGCGGACCGCTAAACATCCCGGCGCTGGACGCCGCGGTCGGCGTGGCGGCGAGCCGCCACGAAAGCCTCCGCACCCGGTTTCCGTTGCGGGACGGCGCCCCGGGCCAGGTGGTCGATCCGTATACGCCCGCGAGGATCCGGATCCTCGACCTCGCCGGGCCCGGCGCTCCCCCGCTCGCCGCGGTCGTCGCGCAGGAGCGGGCCCGGCCCTTCGCCCTCGAATCCGGTTCGCCGTTCCGGGCCGGTGTGCTCCGGCTGGCGCCCGAAGACCACGTGATCCTCCTGAGCGTCCACCATCTCGCGGCCGATCTCTGGTCGATCGCGGTGCTGCTCGAGGAACTGTCTTCGGCCTACAGCTCCGCTTGTGCGGGCAGGCCGCACCGGCTGCAGCCCCCGCTCGGGCAGCCCGCGGAACTCGGCCGGCGGCAACGGCGGCGGCTCACTCCGGCCAGGATGTCCGCGCTGCGCGAGCGCTGCCGGGACCGGCTGGGCGGAGTCCGCCCGGTCGACCTGCCCTCCGACCGGCCGCGGCGGGCACTGCCCAACCTCGGCTCCCACTCCCGGGAATCCGTGCTCGACCACGAACTCAGCACCGGTCTGCGCCGGCTCGGCGCGGCGGAAGCGGTCACGCTGTTCGGCACGCTGCTGGCCGGGCTGCACGCGCTGATCAGCCGCTGGAGCGGGGCCGCCGACTTCGCCGTGGTCTCGGTTTCGGCCGGACGGCACGGGAGCGAGACCGAGCGGACGGTCGGCCTGCTGACCGAATGCCTGGTGCTGCGGCTCAGCGCCCCCGGGGATCCCACTTTCCGGGAACTGCTCGCCGCGGCACGAGATTCGGCGCTCGACGCGTTCGACGCCGCGAAGCTGCCGTTCGCCGAAGTCGTCGCCCTGCTGGACCCGGCGCGCGACCGCGAGCCGAGTCCGCTTCGGCAGTTCGGGCTTTCCGTGCACAACGTTCCCCGCGCGAAGACCCCGCTGCCCGGGCTGGCCCCGGCCGCCCTGCCCGAGCCGGAACCGGGTGCCTCGGCCGGTCGCTCGGAAGCCGATCTCTGGCTTGAGGTCTTCGACTCCGGGCACGGAGAGCTGCCGATCCGCCTCCAGTTGGACGACGTGCTGTTCGCGCCCGCGTCGCTGCCGCTGGTCGAACAGTTGCTGGTCGCGCTGCTGCGGGACGCTGTCGCGAGACCGGAGGCCCGGATCTCGGAACTCGCCTTCGAGAGACCGGCGCGATGGCGGACGCACGCCCCGGCCCGGCCCGAGCCTGCCGGGAAACCGGCGCCTTCGACCGCCGCCGGGGTCGCCGAGCTGGTCGGAGAAGTGCTCGGTGCGCGGAACGTCGCGGGCGACGACAATTTCTTCCGGCTCGGCGGGACGTCGATGGACGCGGCTCGCCTCGCCTCNGTGTTCAGCGGCGTTTCGGCGTGGAGATCGGCCTCTACGCGATCGCCACCGCTCGTACCGTCGACGGGATCGCTGCGGCCGTCGAACGCGAAAGCCGGTGAGCTGCCGTCTGAAAACCGCGCGACGGCGGGTACCCGGCGGATGCTTTCGCCGGGGCGGATCCGGATCCGGACGGAGGAGAATCCGCTGCCGTGATCGGCGCACCGTCACCGATCATCGCCGCGGGTCCGGCGATGAGGTGATCCGCGGTTCACCCGGTCGCCCGTCGCGGAGACGGCCGCCGCACCGTTCTCTCGCCATTTTCGTTGCCGGCACGGGTATTTTCGGTGCGGCTGACCCGGAAAGGCTATCGCCCGCGTCCGCGAAAAGTACTACTCTCGACAACGCGCTTCTCGTCGGCGGCAGGAGGATGGAATGCGCGTTCACCGGCCGTCCGGAGTTCCCTGTCTCCAGGTCGGCGACGTGGGCAAGGCCGTCGATTACTACCGTACCTTTTTCGGTTTCGCCCCGGTCACCGTCTCCGGCCAAGCGGCGCTGCTGCACGGGCACGGCGTTTTCCTCGCGCTCCGAGCCGGGCAGCGCGCCGAAGACACACCGGTGCCGGACGCGGTCATCCTTGTCGCGCAACCGGAAATACTGCGCCGCAGGCTCGACGACCGGGGCGCGCATCTGGTCGGCCCCGGCACGGCGCGGCCGGACTGCTCGTACGGTTTCCGGGACTGCTACGGCAATGTGATCGCCGTGGGCCCGGCGGGCGGGGTTTCCGCGCTCCGGCACCGGATCGCCGAGCCGCTCGACACCACGCGCCGCGCGCTCGACCGGAGCCGGACCGCCCGCGCCGAACACCGCGGGCTCCTGGCGTTCCGCGAGTTTCTGCGCGCGCGGCCTCGGACGTCCGGGGCTTACTTCCTCCACTTCACCGAAGGACTCCTGCACTGGGCGGGGAAAACCGCCGGGCTCGTCCCCGGCGACGTTCCCCTCGTGCTGCTCGGTTCCGCTCTCCCGTCCGCCGAACGCGCCTGGGTGCGGGAAAATCTCGGCCGTCCCTTCCACCACATCGACCTCCGGATGGACGACGCGGGCGTGCTGGAGTTCCTCTTCGCCGCGGCCGGGGACGATTTCGGCTGGCTGGAGCCGGGATGCCTCGTGCTCAACCCGGGTCTCTTCGCCGAACTGTCCGCGCTCGACCAGGACACTTCGGTCGCCTGCGCGTGGTCGTGGGACTCCGGAGCCGGTTTCCCGATCGCCAACACCCATCTCGCGTTCTTCAGCGCCGGGACGATCGCCGAGGTGCGGGACGCGGGCATCGACGTCGGTCCCGGCGTCTACGCCCGCGAACGGTTCAACCGGCAGGTCGAGGGGCGGCGCTGCTACAGCAGGACTCCGTCGCGGGCGTTGCGCGAACTGGCAGGCCCGGCCGTCCCCGGCGGGATGGCCTTCTACGAACCGACCGTCCTGTACCAGCTCGCCGCTCGCACCCTCGGGAAGCGGATCTCCCAGGTGCGCGAGCTTTCCGGCTACGGCACGCCGCAGGGCGCGACGGCGGGAGACGAGAGTTCGGACGAGCTGATGTACATCGCCGGGCTCGGGCACGCCGACGTGCTCGAAGAATTCAGCGGATACTTCCACGACGCCGAGGTCCGGCTCCGCTATCTGCTGGCCGAGTACCTGGCGCTCGCCCCGGTCGCCGCCACGCTGCCCGACTGGTACGGCAGGAGGCTGGCCGCGGTGACCGAAACGCTGGCCGCGCAAGGCATCGCCGAGGAATCTGTCGCAGACCTCTGCACGCGGCACCTGGTCGAGGAACGGGGGCTGTCTCCGCACGCCGCCGCGCTCGCGGTCGGACGCCAGGAGCCCGCCGGAGGACCGGGATGACCTCGACCGCCGCCAAGCGAAGGGACAGGCAGGTGAGCCTCGCGTGATCGTCGTCGGGATTTCGGCTCTGTACCACGATTCGGCGTGCGCTGTGCTGATCGACGGACGGCTGGCGGCCGCCGCGCAGGAGGAGCGGTTCACCCGGCGGCGGTACGACGCGTCGATGCCCGCCCACGCTTTTCGCGCGTGCCTTCGCCAGGCCGGGATCGGCATCGCCGACATCGACCGCGTCGCCTACTACGAGGATCCCGTCGCGCGGCTGGGCCGTCAGCTGTGGAACGGCTTGCCCGAGTTGCCGCAGAGCAGTCCGGAAACCCTGTTCCGGCTCGACGCCGACCGGCCGTTCCGGGAGATCCGCGAGCTGCTCGGCTACTCCGGCGAGGTCGTCCCGGTCACCCACCACGAATCGCACGCGGCGAGCGCGTTCTACTTCTCCGGGTTCGCCGAATCCGCCCTGCTGACCGCCGACGCGGTCGGCGAGTGGACGACGACGAGCTACGGCCGCGCCGGTCCGGACGGGATCGAACTCTTCGAGGAGGTCGCGTTCCCGGATTCGCTCGGGCTGTTCTACAGCGCGCTCACCTCATACCTGGGGTTCGAGGTCAACAGCGACGAGTACAAGGTGATGGGCCTCGCTCCGTACGGCGAAGGCACCTGCGCCGAGACGCTGCGCACGCTGGTCGCCGACCTGCCCGGCGGCCAGTTCCGGCTCGACCCGGAGTACTTCGACTTCCGGCGGCCGGACCGGATGTACACCGACGCGCTGGCCGACCTGCTGCCCGTTGCGCCGCGACGGCCGGACGACGAGATCGAGACCGTCCATCAGGACCTCGCGCGCAGTCTGCAGATCGTGCTCGAAGAAATCCTGCTGGCGAAGGCGCGTCATCTGCACGAGCGCACCGGATCGGAAAACCTCAGCTACGCGGGCGGTGTCGCGCTGAATTGCGTGGCGAACACCCGGCTCCGCCGCGACGGGCCGTTCCGCGACCTCTTCGTCCAGCCCGCGGCGGGCGACGCGGGCGGGTGCGTCGGCGCCGCCGCGCTGGTGCACCACCGGCTGACCGGAACGTATGTGCGGGAGCGGATGACCGACGCCCGCCTCGGCCCGGCCTATCCGGCCGACGAGGTCCGGGCAGGCCTCGACATCGCGGGCGTCCCCTACCTCGCGTTCGCCGGGGACGAGACCGGACTGCTGGACACCGCGGCGGAGCTGCTGGCCGGGGGCGAGATCATCGGCTGGTTCCAGGGCCGCATGGAATTCGGCCCCCGGTCGCTGGGCGCGCGGTCGATCCTCGCCGATCCCCGGGACTCCCGGATGCGCGACCGCATCAACGCGCTGGTGAAGAAACGCGAGTCCTTCCGGCCGTTCGCCCCCGCCGTGGCCGCCGACCGCTGTCCCGAGTTCTTCGCCTGGACCGGCCCGGCGCCGTTCATGCTCGATACCGCGCGGGTCCTCGACCCCGCCGCGCTGCCCGCGATCTCCCACGTCGACGGTTCGGCCCGGCTGCAGACCGTCGACGCCGCGGTCGATCCGCGCTTCCACGGCCTGCTGACCGCGTTCGGGAAGCGCACCGGCTACCCGATCCTGCTCAACACCTCGTTCAACGTGCGGGGAGAACCGATCGTGTGCACTCCCGCGGACGCGCTGGCCGCGTTCGTCCGCTGCGGGCTCGACGCTCTCGTCCTCGGCGACCTGCTGGTGCGCGCCCGGGATCTTCCGGACGGGTGGGACCGGCTCGTCGGCCTGATCCCCGCCTCGCCGCCGCGGGAGCGCACCACCGTGTACAGCTTCGTCTGACGCCTTCCCGGGAAGCAGGTGCCCATGCCCGCGACGGAACCCCTCCGGCAGAGGGCGGACCGGCTCGCCGCGCTGCTCGGCGACGCCGCCGGCGCCCAGATCCTGGCCGAACTCCAGAAACTGGCCGTCCGGCGGCAGCGGCCCGGACCGGCGGGCGAGCGGATTCCGGAACTCGGGCCGTGGCGGGTCGAACCGGACACCGCGCTGCGCCGGACGGACTGGCCGCCCGAAGAACTCGAATCCTGGGCCCCCGTGGAGTACCTGCCGCCGGCCGGGGATGCCCGGCGGGTCGTGCTGATCGGCGAATCAGCGGCCCGGGGCTGGCCGTTCGAGCACGGGCAAAGCTGCGGGCAAGTGCTGCAACGCCAGCTGGGCGGCGAGGGCTACCAATGCGTCGACCTCGCCAAGACCGGCGCGACCGGAGCCGTCCTGAACACCCTCGTCGACCGGCTGGACCTGGCGGCTCCGGACGTCGTGATCGCCTTCGCCGGGAACAACTGGGCGGAACCGTTCTTCCGGCTCGGCCTGGCCGGGGAGATCGAGGTGCGCGACACGCTCGCGGACGCGCTGCGGGAAGGCGGGTACGCCGCGCTCCGGGAACGGTTCCTTTCCGTGGTCACGCACGCCTATGCCCAAGGGTTCCTGGAGCGCCTCGCCGCGCTTCGGCAACGGTGCCCGGCCGAGGTGGTCGTCGTGGTGCCCGAGTTCAATCTCCGCGGCTGGGTTCCGCCCGCCGACATCGAGACCCCGGTGCTCCCGCCCGCCGCGCTCGCCTCCTGGCACGACCTGAAGGACCAGGCCGGGCACGCCGCCGAAACCGGGCGGTGGGCGGAGATCGCCCCCCTGGCCGCGGCCATGGCCGCGCTCGATCAGGGCACCAGTTCGATCCCCGGCTGGCTGCGCGGCCGGGCGGCGCTGGCGACGAGGCGGCGGCGCGGGCGGCGTTCGAGGACTCCCGGGACGCGGTGTGCGGACTGTTCGTCCGGCACGTCCCCAGGATCACCCGGCCGGTCCAGGACCTGCTCGCGTCCTTCGCCCGCGACCGCGGCTGGCGGTGTGTCGACCTGCGCACCGTCTTCGGCGCCCCCGGACTGCCCGACCCGGACCTGTTCCACGACTACTGCCACCTTTCCGGCCCCGGCATCGAACGCGCCATGGCCGCCGTCGCCGACGCCGTCACCGGCAGCCCTCCCGGAACCACGGCGCCCGGCCCCGGACCGGACCGGCGGCTGCGGGCCTTCGGCCACGCGCACGCCGCCGCGCACATCGCTTTCCAAGGCCAGCCGGTGCTTCCGGTGCTGAATCGGCTGCGCGCCGCGGTCGACGCCGACCCCGGTGCGGGTCCGGTCCTGGCGGGCACGCTGGCGCTGCTGGACGCGCCGCGTCCATTGTGGACGCATCCGGCCGCGTTGCGGCTGGCCGAGGCCGCGGAGCTGCTGCCGTTTCTCTCCGGCCTGGTGCAGACCCGGTGCGTGCCGCCCGAACTGTGGACTCTGCGGGAATGCCTCAGCGAACTCTTCGAATCGGCGCCCGGGAGCGATCGCGACGCCGATCTGCTCGAAAGCCCCACCGCCGACGGGCATCCGCTCCCGAACTGGCGGCCGCCGCTCGCCTACCACCGGGGGATGGCTCGGCGGTCGGTGTTCGCGTTCGCTCTCGCGCGCCCCGGGGATCTCACCTTGGCGGTGACCTACCGGATGCCGGACGCGCCAGCGGGCACGACCGCGGACCTGCTGGTCAACGGGGCCGTCGTGGCGACGTTGCCGAGCTGTCCCCAGTGGACTTCGACGGCCGCGGCGGTGGACGGCCGGCTGACCCGGCGCGGCGTCAACCAGACGGGCGTGCGGTGGCCGGTCCCCGCGCCGGACCCCGCCGCGTGCCATCGGGCCGACGCCGAGGCTCTCGAACGAGGGGAATTCCCTTCCGTGCTGCCGGTCTTCGGGGAGTTGTTCGAAGCGCGCGTTCTGCTGAGGAACCCGGGCGCCGCTTCCGGGTGACCCGCGCTCACCCCGGCGTGCTCACCACGATCCGGTGCCCCTCCGGCAGGCGGAACGCGAACTCGCGCCGCCCCCACGGCTCGCGGACCGGCGGCTCGACTCCCGCCGTCCCGGCCGCCGTCACCGCGGCGTACAGCTCGTCGAACCCCGCGACGACGTCCAGCGTCAGGACCACCGGCGCGCACTCCCCGCGCGGCTTCCGGACGAACTGGACGCTCGGCCCGGCGCTCCACGGCCCGAAGACCATCCCGGCGACCTCGGGCGGTTCGCCCGCCGAAAAGGAGACCCGGCCCGCCAGCGCGGCGCGCAGCAGTTCGGTCGTCGCCGCGACGTCGGTCACCGGGAGCACCGGTTCGAGGTGCAGCACCGAGGTCGGCTCCGGATGCCGCGCCCGGCCGAGCACGATCATCTCGTGCGGGCGGTCGCGGTGCTCGTACCGCTGGGCGAGCCGTCCCCGTTCGGTCAGGCCGATCTTCCGGCACACGGCGATCGAGCGGGTGTTGGTCGATTCGACCCAGGCTTCGACCCGGTCGTGCCCGGCGGCGCCGAAGGCGTGCTCGACGATCGCGGAGGCCGCTTCGGTGGCGAAACCGTGTCCCCACTCCGATTCGGCCAGTATCCAGCTCAGCCCGGGGATCGCGGTGCCGCCGAGCAGGCCCGCCATTCCGATCGCGGCCGGGTCGCCTGCCCGCCGGATCGCCCAGAGGGCGGCGCCCGGCTGCGCGGCGTCCGCGGCGAGCAGCTGCCGGGTCTCCGCCTCGGTCGCGGTCGCGGGCCGGGTCCACCACGACATCACCACCGGATCGCCGTAGGCCGCGTGGAGGGCGTCGGCGTGCTCTTCGGGGTCCAGCGGCGTCAGGTCCAGCCGGGAGGTCTTCAGTTCCACCGAGTTCCGTCCTTGGTCGCCGTGCGGCAGCGGCGGCCAGCATACTGACCGGGGGCTATTCCGGCCCGCCGAGGATCCGGTCGGCCGCCTCCGCGCCGATCCCGCGGTCGGCCACCAGGTGCTCGCGGATGAATTCCCGTGCCAGCAAGGGATCCAGGCCGGCCTCGCGCAGCTGCCGTTCGATCGTGGACCGCCGTTCCCGGTATCCGGGCGGCAGGCGGTCCACCGACGCGCGCAGGACGGAATATTCTGCGGCCAGATAGAGCTTGCGGAACTCCGCAGCGTGAAAATAGCGGCCGTAGTAGCTGATTCCGCCGATGTGCACGAGTTCGTCGGACAAATCCTGCTGCCACACGTGTTTCCCGGCGGCCGCCGCGTCCGCGAACATCGCCTGCGTGCGGTGCGCGAGGGGCCGGATCGCGCGGGTCCGGTACCCCGCCGCCGCGGCGGCGATCTGGTAGCCGATCAAGGTGTCGAAGAACGGAGCCTCGCCCGGGGCTTTCGGCAACCCCCGCTCGTCGGCGGGCAGCACTTCGAGCAGCAGCCGCCGTTGCTCCGGAGTCGGAACGCGGCAGTACGTCCGGTGGTGCAGCAGCGGGACCATGCCGCCGTCCCAGGCGTAGTTGGCCGGGGAGAGATACCGGCCGCTGTCCCGCAGTTTCGCGATGATCCCGGCGTTGAGGAAGACGAGATGAGTGCAGGCGACCGGGACCCCGGGCGCCGCCGGATAGGTCCAGGCCGCGTTGACCGCCACGTCGTCGCCGATGGCGGCGAGGTCGGCGAACACCCGCGGGTCGAGCACGAAGCAGTCGATGTCCACGTAGCCGAAGTTCGTCGTGTTGGCCGCGAAAAGGATCTCCCACGCGGTGTTGTCGTCGATTTCCAGCTGGGAGTTGAACACCGGACGGCCGAGGTGCTCGCTCAGCCATCGTTGTTCTTCGGCGGGCAGGCCCGAGCCGAAGAACACCAGGTTCACCTCGGGCGGAATGTGCTTCGCCGAGGCGGCCACCCAGTGCAGCAAACCCTTGGTGAAGAACATGTACACCGGGTCCCGCCGGTCGGGCAGCTCCGCGTGGAACCGGGCGAACCTCGCGTGCTCCGGTCGCTCCTGCCTGGCGAACTTCCGGTCCCGCAGCGAAGTCCGCAGCCGCGCCGGGATCACCCGTTCGGCGAGATCCCGCGTCGCGGGCCGCCATCCCCCGGCCGCTTCGGCGAACGCCAGCGCGTTGCCCCACTCGTCGCGGATCTCCAGCGTCCGGTACGCCACCGCCGAGACGCCGATGCCGACCTCGATCCGGACGCCGCCGTCGCGCAGTTCGCGCGCGACCCGGTCGAGGTCGCCGACGAAGAACAGGGCGTCCCAGTCGGAATTCCCCGATCGGAGGCGCCGGCTTTCCCGCTCCTCGCCCCCCGCCGCCCGGAGCAGCACGGTGGCGCCGTGCCCGGAGGCCAGCGCCGCGTGCGGCCGCTGGCCGCCGAGGAGTTCCGTCTCGCGGAAGCCCGCCCGGTCGCGGTAGAACGACACCGCCCGGTCCAGATCGCCCACCCACAGGCAGGGCACGCCTTCGCCGCCGCCGAGCGCCAGCTTCGCCGCTTTCCGGGCCCGGTTCACGGTTCCGTCCTTTCCCTCGCCGCGCCGAATTCGGCGACCGCGGCGGCGAGTTCGTCCGCCACCGTGTCGGCTTCCCGGTCGTCGAGCCCGTGGTGCAGCGGGATGCACAGGGTTTCCGCCGCGGCCCGTTCCGTGCCGGGGAGTTCCGGCCGCGGCGCCCCGTAGGCGGGCAGCAGGTGCAGCGGCGCGTAACGGAAACTCGTGTAGATCCCGCGTTCGTGCAACCGCGCCGCGACGTCGTCGCGGATCCGCGAGTCCATCCGGACCCAGTAGAAGTAGTACGAGCTTTCGTGTCCCGGCGGCATCCGCGGCGGGACGCGCAGCCCGGGCACCGCCGCGAGCCGGGCGTCGTAGCGACGGCAGATCTCGTGGCGGCGCCGGACGAACGACGGCAGTTTGCCCAGCTGCACCATGCCGATCGCCGAGCAGATGTCGTTGGTCACCGAACGACGGCCGAACGGGCCGACGTCGAATTCCCACCAGCGCTTGCGGGTTCCGGCCTCGGCGTAGCCGCTGAGCTGGCGCAGGCCGAGATAGGCCAGTTCGGCGGCCCGCCGGGCGAGCGCGGGGTCCTTGGCGTAGAGCATCCCGCCGTCGCCGGTGACCAGGATCTTCATCGCGTCGAAGCTCCACACGCCGAGGTCGCCGAAGGTCCCGCAGGCGGTCCCGGCCGCGCGGGACGCCACCGCGCAAGCCGCGTCCTCCACCAGGGCGATCCCGTGTTCCCGGCACAGCGCGGCGATCGTCGCCACGTCGCCGGGACAGCCGCCGTAGTGCAGCACCAGCACGGCCTTGGTCGCCGGGCCGATCCGGCGCGCGATCTCGGCGGTGCCGGGGTTCAGCGTGTCGGCGTCGACGTCGCAGAAGACCGGTTTGCCGCCGCGCGCCGCCACCGCGTTGGCCGCGCCGACGAAGCTCACCGAAGGCAGCACCACTTCGTCGCCCGGCCCGATCTCCAGCAGCTCCGTCGCCAGGAACAGCCCTTCGGTGCACGAGTTCACCGAGACGATCTGTTCTTCGGCCACGCCGAGATGATCCGCGAACGCCGCTTCGAACGCGCGCGTCCGCTTTCCCTTGCCCAGCCAGCCGTCGGCGAACACCTCGCCGATCGCCGCCAGCTCCTCCTCGCCGAGGACCGGCTCGAACAGGTTGATCATCGGGGCGCTCCCGCCGACGCGTCCGCGCGCTCCCAGCGCACCTGGTCGCCGTCGAGTTCGGCGCCGGTGATCCCGGTGCCGGACAGGTAGGTCGCGACCAGCTGCCGCACCGTGTCGTCCGGGGTCAGGGCGATCTCCCCGTCGCGGACCCGCACGCGCGCCAGGCCGCGTTCCCGCATGAAGGCGACGATCTGCTCCTCGAAGTTCCGCTGCCGCCGCAGCAGGCGTTCCTGGTGGTCGCCCGCCAGGTCCGGGTGCAGCACGTCCAGGATCAGCACCACGCGGTCCTCGGTGCCGCGGTGGTGCACCTCGTGTTCGAACGAATCGTCGAAGACGAGGCATTTCCCTTCCTGCCACCGCATTTCCCGGTCCGCGACGCGGATGCTCACCCCGGGCGGAACGGTGATCGGCAGGTGGATCCGCAGCAGCGCGTTCGTCGGCCCGCAGTGCGGCATGATGTGCGTTCCCGGGGAAACGCGGGACACGGTGATCACGCCGGGGCTGAGCGCGGTGACGTCCGGGACCTTGTCCAGGATGCCGGTGGTGACCGGGAACCGCGAGCAGATCCGGGTCTGCCACCGGCCGTCCCGGTAGAGGTGCGCCTGTTTCCACGCGCCCTTGCGGATCAGCCCGGCGTCGTCGGTGGTCGGCACGACCGGGTCGAGCGGGGTGTCGAGCACCTGCTCGATCTCCGCCCGGATCAGCGGGTAGTTCTCCTCCAGGTAGGCGGTGAACCAGAACTCCCCGGCGTCATGCACCGGCCGCGCGCGCAGGCCGGGGATGTGTTCCCGGGCCCGCTGGAAGGGCTGGTCCCACACCCCCTGCCGGACCGCGGCGGCCGCGCATTCCATCGCCTTCTCCGGGTCGCCCGCGTAGTGCCAGGCGTCGATCAGGCTGGCGTAGTAGCGCCGGACCATCTGCTCGAGATACGCGCGCGCACCGACCGTGCCGGAAGTGCCCGCACCCTGGTTTTCGGTCATCGCTGACTTCCTAATCGGTAGTAGGGGTGTTTCTTCCGGCTCGTGACGCGGGTC
>NZ_LWSF01000015.1:170095-170363 GCF_001651785.1 Amycolatopsis sp. M39 | reverse complement strand
TGTTTCTGGGGCATGGAGGAGCTGTTCCGCCACCAGCCCGGCGTGACCGCGACCCGCGTCGGCTACAGCGGCGGCGACGTCCCCCACGCCACCTACCGCAACCACGGCACCCACGCCGAAACCATCGAAGTCACCTACGACCCGGAGCAAACCGGCTTCCGCGCACTGCTGGAGTTCTTCTTCCAAGTCCACGACCCCAGCACCAAGAACCGCCAGGGCAACGACATCGGCACCAGCTACCGCTCCGCCATCTACTACACCACCGACG
>NZ_LWSF01000015.1:137905-170060 GCF_001651785.1 Amycolatopsis sp. M39 | reverse complement strand
AGGACTACCTGCAGCGCTACCCGCACGGCTACACCTGCCACTTCCCGCGCCCCGGCTGGAAGCTCCCCCGGCGCGGATGACCGACTATCCAGCGGCGGCAGTCCCAACCGGACACGTCGAACCGGTGCCCCGGCGAGTGCGCGGTGTGCTCGCCGGGAAGACCGTCGTGGACAGCACGCGGGCCAAATACGTCTGGGAATGGCCCTACTATCCGCAGTTCTATTTCCCGCTCGACGACGTTCTCCCCGGCGCACTGCGCCCCGAGGACGGCGGGCGGCTCTCGCTGCGCGTCGGAGAGGTCGAAAAGCCTGCTGCCGCTTGGGTAGACGACTCTGTCCTGCCCGGACACGTCCGGTTCGGCTGGGACGCGCTGGACGCCTGGTTCGAAGAGGACGAACAGGTTTTCGTCCACCCGCGCAACCCCTACACCCGGGTGGACGCTTTGCGCTCGACGCGGCACGTCCGAGTTCGGTTGAACGGAGTGACGCTGGCGGAATCGTCGTCGCCGGTGCTGCTGTTCGAAACCGGCCTCCCGACGCGGTATTATTTCAACCGCACCGAAGTCGATTTCACGCACCTCGTCGCCGAGCCCGGCACAGTCACCGCCTGCCCGTACAAGGGCGAGACGTCCGGCTACTGGTCCGTCCGCGTCGGCGACGTCCTGCACGAACACCTCGCGTGGACGTACGCCTACCCGGCCGCGGCGGTCCAGCCCATCGCCGGCCTCGTGGCCTTCTACAACGAGATGGTGGACATCGAAGCAGACGGAGAGCTTCTCCCCCGCCCGCGGACGCACTTCTCGCGGTGACTACACCCGCCCGAACGCCTCCACGACCGCGGCCGCCAGCCGGTCCCCGCGCTCGTCGTGCCCGGCGGGCACGGTGATGCAGACGGTGAACCGGTCCGCCCACGTCATGATGCCGACCGCGACCGGAACACCGGGAGCCAGCGACAAGACCGGGTACACGGTGCGGACGAGCGCCCCGTTGAGCACCACCGGCGACCGCGCGCCGGGAAGCACCGAGGCGATGACGCTGAACCACGTGCCGCGGTAGACGAGCTTGGCCGCCCGGCGGTGCAGCGCGGGCGGCAGAATCCCGAGCACGCGCACGACGGCGTTGCCCGCGCGGGGCGCGCCGTGCCCGACTTGGCCGGACAGCATCCGGTCCGTCGCCCGGACCCGCTCCGGCAGCGGCATCGCTCCGGTCGGCAGGTCCACCGAAGCCGCGCCGGTGTGGTTGCCGAGCTGGCGGAAGGTTCCGGTGTCGCGGACCGACATCGGGATCAGCACCCGAAGCCGCTCCGGCGCGGTCCCGCCCAGCTCGCGATGCAAGGCCTCGGCGACGAGCGCGAGGACGAGGTTGGTCGTCGGCACCCCGGCCCGCCGCGCGGCCTTCCGGACTTCCGGGGCGGAGAGGCGGGCCCGCGCGAAATGCCTTCGGGAGCTGTCGATCCGCTGGTCCCAGCCGACCCGGGGTGCGGAACCGGCTCGGGCGAGAGTCCAGACCCCGCGCGCCAGTTCGGCGGCTTGGTTGCGTGAGCCGGGCTTCGAGCGCGCGGGCCCGGCGATGCCGGAACGACCTCCCGCCGGCCGGTCAAGCCCGTGCCAGACCGGGCCCGCCGCGCGAGCGAGCGCCCCGCGCACCGGTGCCGCCAGCGCGGCAAGTCCCGCCCGCACCGCGTTCCGCTCGGGGTGAGACCCGTTGCGCCCCGATGGGGGATTGGGTGCGCCGGATGCTCCCAAGGCGGCATCCGGTGCGTCTGATGCACCCCATGTGGCGTTCGGTGCGCCAGGCGCACCCAAGGCGGCATCGGATGCGCGAGATGCACCCAATGCGGCATCCGGTGCGTCAGACACACCCAAAGCGGCATCCGGTGCGCCGGATGCACCCAAAGCGGCATCGGATGCGCGAGACGCACCCCATGTGGCATCCGGTACACCAGACACACCCAAAGCGGCATCCGGTGCACCAGACGCACCCCATGCCACATCGGGACGCCGCCGCCACCCCTTCCGCCGAGGCACCGCCGCCGGTGCCAGCGGTTTCTTCCCCCGCGCCTGCCCCACCAGCGCGCTGATCACCGCGATCCCGTCACTGGCCGCGTGGTGCAGCGCGATCAGCAACGCCCCCTGCTCCCCCTCGATCCCGGTCACCAGCCGCGCCCGCACCGGATGTTCCGGCGACACCGGGTCCGAGAAGAACGCGTCCATCTCCCGCGTCAACGCCTCGTCCAGCGGCGCGTCCGGGCCGACCCGCACGGAAGTCAGCACGTCCGCCGACGTCCGCCCCGGATCCTCCTGCCATCGCGCGCGCCACAGCCCGCTGCCGGGCAGCAATCGCGTGCGCAAGCCCGGCGTCGCCGCGAGCAAATGCTCAGCGTCGGCGTGGGTGACCGGCGTGCCGTCCGCCTTGGGATTGAACACCAGCACCGCCCCGACCTGCTGCGGCACCTCCGGCGTGGCCACGTGCACGAACAGCGCGTCCTCTGGCCGGAGCCGCTGCGTCGGCGGGTTCAACGGCGCGGAAACGAGCGATTCCAGCGCCTCCACCAGCGGGGTGGCGGTTTCGCAATGCCGCGCGACCGCTTCGGCCATCTCCTTGAGCCGTTCCGGTTCGGCCAGCAGCCCCCGCACCGTCTCCGCCAGCTCGCCGTCCTTTGCCGACACCAGAGCGAGCCCGGCCGCGGCCATCAACCGGGCGTTGGCCTTGCCGTGCGCGGCGATCGGATGGTGCATCAGCACCGGGCGCCCGCACGCCAGTGCCTCCAGCGAGGTCGCCCCGCCCGCGTTCGTCACGACGACGTCCGCCGCCAGCGTGTACCGCTCCGGCTGGTCGGTCCACCCGACCACGTGCAGTCGCGGTTCGCCCAGCGCCCGCAACCGGGCGGCCGCCGGGTCGTTGCGTCCGCAGATCGCGATCGGCGCCACCGACGGATCCGCCGCCAGCAGCTCCCGCACTGTCGTCTCGATTTCGCCGAAACCCAGCGAGCCGCACGAAACCAGCGGGACGAACGCGTCCGGCGGCAAGCCCAGTTCCTGGCGCGCCGCCGTCTGGTCCCCTGGCCGGAACACCGCGCGCACCGGCGGCGCGGACACCCCGACGTGCGCCGAGGGGGACGAGCGCAGCGCGGGCGCGACCGCGACGTCGTGCATCACCATGGTGAGATCCGCCGCGCCGTAAACCCAGAACGGATGCGGCGCGAAGTCCGAAACCCACGCACCGATCGGCACGCGCAGTTTTCCCTTGCGGCGCAGCCAGGCCAGGCCCGCGGTGCCCATCGGATACGTCGACAGCACCAGGTCCGGCGCGAATTCGGCGACCGGTTTCGCGAGCCGCCTGCCGCACCACGAGGCGGTGAACCAGCGGGACGCGGCGGCGAACCACGGAATCCGCCAGATCGCGCTGTAAAAGAACTCGTAAAGCCACGGGACGCTTTCCACATTGGCGACGTAAATCCGCGGGAAAAGCCCCTCGAAACCGGGGCCGAGCCGTTCCAGCGCATTGACCCACCGCACGGTGGCGTCCGGCCAGCGCCGCCGTATCGCGTCCTCGAGCGCGCGTCCCGTGGCGTTGTGCCCCTGCCCCATGTTCGCGGACACGATCAGCACGCGCTCCAACGCTGCCCCCTTTTTTCGCTAGCAGGCGGTCCCGGCGAGGCCGTACCCGTCGTCCGGGTCCGAATCAGGCCGTTCGCCGGGTTCTTCCGATGCGGGTTCCTCTTCGGCGGGCGGCGTTTCCGATTCCGCCGACAAATGCGACGCGCGGGTGGACAGGAGCGCGATCCCGACCACGATCACCAGCCCGGCCAGCGCTTCGCCGAACAGCGCGAGCGGCCTTCCGTCGGCCGATTCGCCCATCCACGACAGCCCGATCGCCACGCCGACCAGCGGGTCCAGCGCGGTGATGACGGCGAGCGCGGGCGTCAGGAACCGGCCCTGCTGGAACGTGTTCTGGCTCAACAGGAACCCCAGCGGCCCCACGACGCACACCAGATACAGCGTCCAGTGCCGGAACGGTTCGTCGATCCCCGTCCGGAACTGGCCCGCGACCACCTTCATCAATCCGGCGGTGAGGCCGTAGAGCACACCGGTCGCGACAGCCAGCCCGAGCACCCGCCAAGATCCCGAATTCGTTGACGCGGCAACAACAAGCGAGACCAGGGTCACCGCGGCGAGCGCGATGCCCAGCGGCAGCAGGTCGCCGCCGCTGACGAGCGTGTCGCTGTTGCCGCTCGGCCGGGCGACGACGAGGAACGCGGCGAGCCCGGCCACGCACAGCAAGCCGCCGGCACTCATCGTGCGGTCCGGGCGGCGGCGCTCCAGCCGGGCGGACGCGAGCCCGGCGAACATGAGCGACGTCACGAGCAGCGGCTGGACCAGCAGCAACGGCCCGAACGCGAGCGCGACGAGCTGCAGGACGAGACCCAGGATGGTCGCGGCGATCCCGATGAGCCACAATGGGCGTCCGACGAGCCGCTTGAAGAGCGTCAGGTCGAGCGGTTTGCCGGTTTCCACCTCTTTGGTCGCCCTGGCCTGCGCTGCGCTCGCGAGTCCCATGCACGCCGCGCCGGCGACGGCGGCGGGGACAGCCACGACCAGCGACATCCCCGTAACTGTCACGGACTCTTCACCTCACACCGTCCCCATCCGCCGTGCTTATGCTCAAGCCTTGTCCGAGGCCGAGTCGCCCGGTTGGCACCGGAGGCAGCAGAACCCGCATGCGACACCCCCATACGATCGACCTCCCCTCGTTCCGCAATCTCGTCGTGGACGGGGGCCGGCACCTGCTGGAGTCGACGCTGGTCCCGGCCGGCCTGTTCTATCTCCTGCTGACCCTGGTGAGCTTCGACAGCGGGGTCATCGCCGCGCTCTGCTGGTCGGTCGCCGTGGTGGGCACCCGGCTGGCGCTGCGCAAGAAAATCCCCGCCGTGCTGCTGCTGACCACTGCGCTGCTGGTCGCGCGCACCGTGCTGGGGCTCGCCACCGGCAGCGCATTCCTGTACTTCCTCCAGCCGACTCTACAGAATTTCCTCGTCGCCAGCCTGTTCCTGGTCTCCGCGCCGTTCAACAAACCGCTGCTCGCGCGGCTGGCCGGCGATTTCTGCGCATTCCCCGATTCACTCTCCGGACACCCCGGAATGCGCCGGTTCTTCCAGCGCGTGTCGGTGCTGTGGGGACTCGTCTTCGCGGTGAACGGCGGCGTGACGCTGCTGATGCTCGCGCGGGAAACAGTCGGCGACTTCCTCATGGTGAGCACCGCGGGCTCGTACTCGATCATCGGGCTGGCCATCGCCGGTTCGCTGTGGTGGTTCCGGCGTTCGCTGCGCTCGGCGGGCATCACGCTGCGCATGGGCCACCGTCCGGCCGCGCTGCCCGCCGCCTGATGGCCCGCACCGCCCTCGTCACCGGCGCGTCGTCGGGCATCGGAACCGCCACCGCGCGGCAGCTCGCCCGCTCCGGCGTCCAGGTTGTGCTGCACGGCCGGAACGAGGACCGGCTGGCCGCCCTCGCCGAGGAAACCGGCGGCACCGCGCTCGCCGCCGACCTCGCGCACCCCGGCGCCGCGGCGGATCTCGCCGAACGCGCGCTGGCGGTCACCGGATCGGTGGATCTGCTCGTCAACAACGCGGGCCTCGGCTGGGCCGGTCCCCTGCCCGAGCTGTCCGAGGAACGGTTGCGACTCCTCGTCACGGTGAACCTGACCGCGCCGCTCGACCTGACTCGCGCGCTGCTGCCCGCGATGCTGGAACGCGACCGCGGGCAGATCGTTTTCGTGTCGTCGATCGCCGGACGCACCGGTGTCGCCGGAGAAGCGGTGTACGCCGCGGCGAAGTCCGGTGTGGACGCTTTCGCCGACAGCCTTCGCTTCGAGTTGCACGGCACCGGAGTAACCGTCGGAATCGTAGTTCCCGGAGTGGTGCGCACGGAATTCTTCGAGCGTCGCGGCCGTCCGTACACCCGCGGCACGCCCCGTCCGGTGAGTGCCGAACGCGTGGCCGCCGCGGTGGTGCGCGCCGCCGCGCGGCCAGGCGACTACTACGTGCCACGCTGGCTGCGTATCCCCGTCGCGCTGCGCGGCACGGCACCCGGCCTGTACCGCGCGCTCGCGACGCGGTTCGGCACCGAAAGCTGACGGGCCCACGCACACCTCCCTCGTGAGTGGCAATGCCGGTTCTCACCGGCATTGCCACTCACGAGACCCAACCACGCCCCCTCCCCTCCCGCATCAGGGAATCTCCCCCATCACCCCTCCGCCTCCCCCGGCGGCCCCCAGGCCAGCGCCAGCACGAGCGACGCGCGCGCGGCCGGGTCGTCCAGCGCCGGCCCGAACAGGTCGTGCAGGCGGCCGAGCCGGTAGGACACCGTCTGCGGATGGATGTGCAGGTCCTCCGCGACCGCCTTGCGGTCCCCCAGATGCAGCAGCCACGACGTGAGCGTGGTGGACAGCCGTTCCCGCGCGGATTCGTTCAGCTCGTCGAGCGGGGCGAGGGCTTGTCTTCGCAGCGCGTCGAGCAGCCGGTCGTCGCGGTGCACGATGATCGCGTCGAGATGCTCGTCGGCGAACACCGGATCGTCGCTGAGCAGGTGGTCCCGGCGCAGTCGCGCGGTCACCTCCGCGATGCGCAGGCTGGCCGGGAGCCGGTCGAGCGGCACCGTCGCGCCGACCACCGCGCCGCCGCCGCGCAGCGCGCGAGCCAGCCACGCGCGCCTGCCGGGACCGCCCGGGTCCGGCACGATCGCCACGACCACGCCGGGCCGGCGCAGCCGCAGGCAGCTGTCTTCGAGGCGGAACACCAATTCCCGGCCCAGCTCGTTTTCGTCCTCCACCAGCACGACCGCGGCGTGCTTGGGCAACCGCCAGTCCGCGCGCACCGCCGCCGCGCGCACCGCGGCCTTGTCCGCCCGGTCGGACAGCAGCAGCGCGGTCAGTTCGTCGCGCAGCCGTTCCCGCGCGCGCACCGCGTCTGACTGCTCCTGCAAGTAACCGCGCAATGACGATTCCGAAAGCTGGTCCACCAGAGCGAACACGGTGGTGGCGAGCGAGGCGAACAGTTCGGCGGGCACCTCAAGATCGAGCGCGGCTTCCGAAACGTACCGCCATGCCACGCGCGCGCCGACCCGGTATGCCGACAGCAGACTCGTGACGCGCCTGCCCTGCTGGTACTGCGCGCGCCCGATTTCCTCGAACACCGTCTGCTCCACGCCGGACCCCAGTTCCGGCAGCCGCTCGTCGGGTTCGGCCGCCATGTCGATCAGCCGCCGGACGAATCCCGCGCTGGCGGCGACGAGGTCGGCGAGTTCTTCGGTCAGGAACTCCGCGTAGTCGGGGTGCTCGTCCGCGAGCTGGTCGCGGACCTCGTTGAGCATGGCGGGCAGCCGGCGGGTCACCACCGTCTCCAGTTCGTCAAGCCGGGTCACCTGATCTGGTCCCATGTGTCCGGGAGTCCTTCCGTCGCAGGCAGCGGTCTCGGGTCGCCTCGGGACATCCTGTCCCCACTTTGGCCTCTCGTGCCAAGTCGAAGCCACCGAAATTCGCTTTCCGGCGGCAGAAGCCGCCCGTCCGGGGGCGCGACACTGGCGGGGATGAGATCAACCTCGGGTGTCGGTCACGCTCCGGATACGTCAGGACTGCGAGAGAAACGGCGCGCGGAAAACTTCCCGGTGGCCCTGCGGGTGCTGCCGGGACAGCTGCGCGCCGACCTCGTCGCGGTCTATTCCGTCGCGCGCACTGTGGACGATCTGGGCGACGAGGCCGAGGGCGACCGGGTGGCGCAGCTCAACGCGTTCTCCGCGGAACTGTCCGCGGCGTTCGGCAACGGGGAACCGGAAGATCCCGCTGTCCGTGGACTTCTCCCCGCGATCCGCGCCGGACGGCTGACCGAGGAACCGTTCCAGCGGCTCGTCCAGGCGAACATCCAAGACCAGCGAGTGCACCGTTACCCGGTTTTCGCGGACTTGCTGGCGTACTGCCAGCTTTCCGCGGATCCCGTCGGGCGGATCGTGCTCGACCTGCTCGGGGTGCCCGGCCCGGCCGCCGCGGAGCTGTCCGACCGGATCTGCACCGGACTCCAGCTCGTGGAGCACTGGCAGGACGTCGGCGAGGACTGCCGCAACGGGCGGGTGTACCTGCCGCAGGAGGATCTCGCCGAGTTCGGCGTCGCCGAGGAGGAACTGGGCGCCGCGCACGCGTCGCCCCGGATGAAAGCGCTGATGCGGTGGGAAACCGCCCGCGCCGCCACCCTGCTGGGCGGCGGCGCGGATCTGCTGGGGCTGCTGTCCGGCTGGGGGCGGTTCGCGGTGAGCGGCTTCCTCGCCGGCGGGCTCGCGACGGTCGACGCGCTGCGCGCGAGCGGCGGCGACGTGCTGTCCGCACCGGTCCGGCCGAGCCGGGCCGGGCTGCTGAGTTGGCTGGGGTGGCTGCAAGTCGGCACGAGGAGGCGGTCCGGATGACGGCACTGGGCACAGTGGACGAGGCCTACGCGCACTGCGCGGCGGTCACCAAGAAACAAGCTCGTAACTTCTACTACGGAATCCGGTTGCTGCCGCCGGACAAACGCGCGGCGCTGTGCGCGGTGTACGCGCTGGCCCGGATCATCGACGACATCGGCGACGACACCGCGACGTCCGCGGAGGCCAAGCTGCACGGGCTCGCCGGGGTGCGGAAATCGCTCGGCGACCTGTCCTCGGCCACCGATCCGGTGTACGTCGCGCTCGCCGACGCGGCGCGCCGGTACCCGATTCCGCTCGGCGCGTTCGAGGAACTGCTCGACGGCGTCGAGATGGACGTGACCGGCCGCGAGTACGTGCGGTTCGAGGAGCTGGTCGAGTACTGCCGGTGCGTGGCGGGTTCGGTCGGGCGGCTGTGCCTCGGCGTGTTCGGCAGCCGTCCGGAGCCGAACGCGCCGGTGTACGCCGACGAGCTGGGGATTGCCTTGCAGCAGACCAATATCCTCCGCGACATCCGCGAGGACCTGCTGGCCGGCCGGGTGTATCTGCCCAAAGAGGACCTCGACCGGTTCGGCGTCGAACTGTCCGCGGGCCCGGACGGGAGGCTGGCCGATCCCGAAGGCGGGCTCACCGCGCTGATCCACGACAGCGCCGCGCGGGCTCGCGACTGGTACGCCCGCGGTCTCCACCTGGTGCCCTCTTTGGACGGTCGCAGCGCCGCGTGCTGTACCGCGATGTCGGGCATCTACCGCACTCTGCTGGACCGGATCGACGAACAGCCCGCGCGCGTGTTCGACCGGCGGCTTTCGTTGTCCGGCCGGGAAAAGGCGGTGGTGGCGTTCCGGGCGCTGACCGGGATCGGCCGATGACCGCCCCGGTCGCGGTGGTCGGCGGCGGGCTCGCGGGCATCGCCGCCGCACTCGCCTGCGCCGACGCCGGGCGGCCGGTGACGCTGTTCGAGGCGCGGCCGCACCTGGGCGGGCTCACGCATTCGTTCACCCGCGGCGAGCTGCGGGTCGACAACGGACAGCACGTGTTCCTCCGCTGCTGCACGGCCTATCGCGCGCTGCTCGACCGGCTCGGCGTCGCGGACCGGGTGACCCTGCAGCCTCGGCTGGAGATCCCGATCCGCTTGCCGGGCGCGGCCGAGCCGACCTGGCTGCGCCGCGACGACCTGCCCGCGCCGCTGCACCTGGCCACTTCGCTGCTGCGTTACGACCCGCTGCGCCCGCTCGACCGGGCCCGGTTCGCGCTCGCCGCGCTCGCGTTGCGCCGGGTGGACCCGAAGGCGGACCGCACGGATCGCCAGTCCTTCGGGGAATGGCTGCGGCGGCACGGGCAGAGCGCGGCGGCGATCGAAGCGTTGTGGGATTTGGTCGGCGTGGCAACGCTGAACGCGACGGCCGACGACGCGTCGCTCAGCCTCGCCGCGACGGTGTTCCAGGAGGGCCTGCTCACCGATCCGGCCGCCGCCGACATCGGATGGTCGCTGGTGCCGTTGCGGGAACTGCACGGCGATCCGGCTCGCGAACGGCTGATCGAGGCCGGGGCGGACGTCCGGGTCGGCACGAAGGTGCGCGCGATCGGCGAAGGCCGGCGGGTCGTCACCGATCGCGGCGAGGAGGAGTTCGGCCAGGTCGTGCTCGCCACTCCCCCGCCGGTGACCGAACAGCTCGCGCCCGACGGGGCGATCGGGCTGCCGCCGGGCTGGTCCGGCGGGCTCGGCAGCTCGCCGATCGTGAACGTGCACGTGGTGCTCGACCGGAAGGTTCTCGGCGAACCGTTCGTCGCGGGCGTGCGCACACCGGTGCAGTGGGTGTTCGACCGGACGCGGCAGTCCGGGCTGGACTCCGGGCAGTACCTCGCGATGTCGCTGTCCGCCGCGGACGCGCAGATCGACCTGCCCACCGCGAAACTGCGCGAACAGTTGCTGCCCGAACTGCTGGCGCTGCTGCCCGAAGCACGCGGCGCGCGGGTGCTCGACTTTTTCGTCACCCGCGAGCGGCACGCGACGTTCCGGCCCGGCCCCGGCACCGCCTCGCTGCGCCCGCCCGCGCGCACCGGCCTGCCCGGGCTGTACCTGGCGGGCGCGTGGACCGCGACCGGATGGCCCGCGACGATGGAGGGCGCCGCGCGCAGCGGCGCGGCTGCGGCCGCCGCCCTTCTTCAGCACAACGGTGAGAGGGAGGGAGTCGGAGCATGACAGCCAATCTGTTTTCCGCCGAGAAAACGCGTTCAGCGGTGCCGCCGGTGCTCGGCAGCGCCCGGGACGTCGTGCGGCCAGCGTTGCGCGCCGCCGTCGACCGGCTGGACGACGCCAGCCGCGCGATCAGCGCCTACCACCTCGGCTGGACCGACCCGAACGGCGTGCCGGTGCGGGGCAACGGCGGCAAGGCCGTGCGTTCGGCGCTCGCCGTGGTGTCCGCGCAGGCCGCGGGCGCGCCGGTGGAGGTCGGTGTGCCCGGCGCGGTCGCGGTGGAACTGGTGCACAACTTCTCGCTCGTCCACGACGATCTGATGGACGGCGACACCGAGCGCAGGCACCGGCCGACGGTGTGGGCGCTGTGGGGGTCCGCGAGCGCGATCCTGACCGGGGACGCGATGCTCGCGCTCGCCCAGGAAGCGGTGCTGGACAGCGGTTCCCCGCACGCGGTCGCGGCCGGGCGGCTGATCGCCCAGACCACGCGACGGCTCATCCACGGCCAGTTCCTCGACGTCGCGTTCGAGCAGCGCGACGACGTCGCCCTCGCCGAATGCGTGACGATGGCCGCCGGGAAAACCGGTGCGCTGCTGTCGGCCAGCGCGGCGATCGGGGCGGTGCTCGCCGGTGCGCCCGCCGAGGTGGTCGGCGCACTGGCAGTGTTCGGAGAAGAGATCGGCCTCGCGTTCCAGCTTGTCGACGACGTGCTCGGCATCTGGGGCGACCCGGCGGTCACCGGGAAATCGGTGTACTCCGACCTGCGGGCGCGCAAGAAGTCCCTGCCGATCACCTACGCGACCACACACGGCGGCGCGGCGGGCCGGCGGCTCGCGGAATGGCTGGCCGGGGACGACGACACCGACCTCGCGCGGATCGCCGCCCTGGTGGACGACGCGGGCGGCCGCGAGTGGGCGACGGGGGAAGCGGCGCGGCACGTCGCCGCCGCGGAACAAGCGCTGGCCGCCATCCCGCCGGGCCCGCGCGACGACCTCGTTGCGATCGCCCGTTTCATCGCCGGAAGGGAAGCGTGATGACCCAGACCGTCCCCCGGACCTCCGCGCCCGCCGCCCGCACCGCCGACGGCACTGTCGCCGCGGCCGTCGAGTTCCTGCGCCGCGAGCAGGACCGCGCCGGATGGTGGAAGGGCGAACTCGCCACCAACGTCACGATGGACGCCGAAGACCTCCTGCTGCGGCATTTCCTCGGCATCCTCACGCCGCAGGTCGCCGAGGAGTCCGCGCGCTGGATCCGCTCGCAGCAGCGGGCCGACGGCACCTGGGCGAACTTCCCGGACGGTCCGGCCGACCTGTCCACGACGGTCGAGGCGTGGGTCGCGCTCCGGCTGGCCGGCGATCCGGCGGACGCCCCGTGGCTGGCCGCCGCGGCGGAGTGGATCCGCGAGCACGGCGGGATCGAGGCGACGCGGGTGTTCACCCGGATCTGGCTCGCGATGGTCGGCCAGTGGTCGTGGGACGACCTGCCGAGCCTGCCGCCCGAACTGATCTTCCTGCCGTCGTGGTTCCCGCTCAACGTCTACGACTTCGCTTGCTGGGCGCGGCAGACCATCGTGCCGCTGACCATCGTCGGCACGCTGCGCCCGGTGCGGAAGCTGCCGTTCGACGTTTCCGGACTGCGCACCGGCAAGCGTCCGCCCAAAACGCGCGCGCCGTGGACATGGGACGGCGTGTTCCAGAACCTCGACACCGCGCTGCACGCCTACGCGAAACTGCCGCTCAACCCGGTCCGGAAGCTCGCGATGAAGCAGACTGCGGAGTGGATCCTGGCCCGGCAGGAGGCGGACGGTTCGTGGGGCGGGATCCAGCCGCCGTGGGTGTACTCGATCCTCGCGCTGCACCTGCTCGGCTATCCGCTCGACCATCCCGCGCTCAAGGCCGGGATCGCCGGGCTCGACGGGTTCACCATCCGGGAGAAGACCGGCCAGGGCTGGGTGCGCCGGCTCGAAGCGTGCCAGTCGCCGGTGTGGGACACCGCGCTGGCGATGACCGCGCTGCTCGACGCGGGCGTCTCCCCCGGCGACGAAACCCTGGTGCGCGCCGCGGAGTGGATGCTGGGCGAGGAAATCCGGGTGCCCGGCGACTGGGCCGTGCGGCGGCCTTCACTGAAGCCGGGCGGGTTCGCGTTCGAGTTCGCCAACGACGGCTACCCCGACACCGACGACACCGCCGAGGTGGTGCTCGCGCTGCGGCGGATGGGCAGGCCGGACCACCTGCGGATCCGCGAGGCGGTCGACCGGAGCGTCGCGTGGCTGGAGGGCATGCAGTCCAGCGACGGCGGCTGGGGCGCGTTCGACGCGGACAACACACAGGCGCTGGCCACTCGCCTGCCGTTCTGCGATTTCGGCGCGGTGATCGATCCCCCTTCGGCGGACGTGACCGCGCACGTGGTCGAAATGCTGGCCGCGGAAGGGAAATCCGGCACTCGTGAATGCCGTCGCGGGATCCGGTGGCTGTGGGACAACCAGGAGGAGGACGGCTCGTGGTTCGGCCGCTGGGGCGCGAACTACGTGTACGGCACCGGTGCGGTGGTGCCCGCGCTGGTCGCGGCCGGGATCCCCGGGAGCGACCGGCGGATCCGGCGCGCGGTGAAGTGGCTGGCCGAGCACCAGAACGACGACGGCGGGTGGGGCGAGGATCTGCGGTCCTACGACGACCGGGCCTGGGCCGGGCGCGGTGATTCGACGCCGTCGCAGACTGCGTGGGCATTGCTGGCGCTGCTCGCCGCCGGGGAGCGGGAGTCCGCTGTGGTCGCCCGGGGCGTCGAGTGGCTGGTCGAACGGCAGCGGCCGGACGGCGGGTGGGACGAGGACAAGCACACCGGGACCGGATTCCCTGGCGACTTCTACCTGTCGTATCACCTGTATCGCGTGGTGTTCCCGCTCTCCGCGCTCGGCCGGTACGTCCGGGGCGGGTCATGACACCCGTTGTGCCGGCCGCCGTGCAGTGCCGGGTCGTAGGGTGTGCCGTTCTGCCAGCGCCACCTGACTCGGACCCAGGCTCGGGCGAGGATGCGTGTGGCGTGGGGATGGCAGTTCCTGCCACAAGCCCCATCGGGGCGCATGCACGAAAGAAGGTGCACTAGTGACCCCGATCGTCTGCACCCCGTTGCGGATCGAGCAGGCCGCGTTGCGCGGTCCCGGTCCGCGGACGGTCCACACCGGACTCGGGCCTCGTCGGGCCGTCGCCGCCGCGACCCGGCTCCCGTCCGGACCGCGGATCGTCGCGGGGATCGGCGGCGGGCTCAGTCCGGAGGTACGGCCGGGGGACATGGTGGTCGCCACCGAGGTGCGCGGTCCTTCCGGCGCGGTGCCGGTGCCCTCCGCACCGTTGCTGGCGGGTGCGTTACGACGTCTCGGGCTCACGGTCCATCTCGGACCCGTGGTGGGCAGTTCGCATGTGGTGCGGGAGCGGGAGCGCGCTTCGCTGGCTTCCAGTGGTGCGCTGGCGGTCGACATGGAGTCCGCGTGGCTCGCGGCCAAAGGTGAACCGTTCGCTGTGGTTCGAGCCATTGTGGACACGGTCGGCGAGCCGCTGCTGCATCCTTCGACTGTCGCTAATGGACTCGCTGGGTTGCGGAGCCTGCGCCGGGCCGCTCCCGCGATCACTGCGTGGGCTGAAGCGGTGGGACCGCGAACGGTGCTGCTGGCCAGTCCGCGATCGTTCTGCGCTGGGGTGGAGCGGGCGATCGAGATCGTCGAGCGCGCGCTGGAGAAGCACGGCGCGCCGGTATACGTGCGTCGCCAGATCGTGCACAACACCCACGTCGTGCACCGGTTGCAAGGGCGCGGTGCGGTGTTCGTGGACGAGGTGGAGGAAGTTCCGGAAGGCGCGACCCTGGTGTTCGCCGCCCACGGCGTCTCTCCGGCGGTTCGGCGCGCCGCGGCGGACCGCGGACTGTCCGTAGTGGACGCGACGTGTCCGTTGGTCACCAAGGTGCACAACGAGGTCCGCCGCTACACCGGTCGCGGCGAGACTGTGTTCCTCATTGGACATGCCGAGCACGAAGAAGTCGAAGGCACCGTCGGAGAAGCGCCCGGCAATGTGGTGGTCGTCGGCGATGTCGCAGCCGCTCGGACAGTCACCGTGCGCGATCCGTCGCGGACCGCCTACACCATGCAGACCACGCTGGCGCTCGACGAAGCCGAAGAGATCGCTTCCGTGCTGCGCGAACGATTCCCCGGCCTTTCCGCACCGCGCAAGGACGACATCTGCTACGCCACCACCAACCGGCAGCAGGCCTTGCGCGCGATCGCCCGCGAAGTGGATCTGGTGCTGGTGGTCGGCTCCGGGAACTCGTCCAACTCGCGGCGGCTGGTGGAGGTCGCCGAACGCGAAGGAACGCCGGCGGTGCTGGTGGACGGCTGCGGCGACGTCGACCTGCGCCGGCTCGCCGGAGCCGGGCGGATCGGGCTCACCGCGGGTGCTTCGGCGCCACCGCGTCTGGTGTCCGAAACAGTCGGGGCCCTGCGCGGATTAGGGCCGGTCAGCGTCACGGAAAACACGCTGACGGAAGAAGAAATGACGTTCACCCTACCTCGGGAGGTGCTCTGAGCGATGGCCATGCCGTTGCGCCAGTCTCTTCGACTGGGCGGTTATCTGATGAAGCAGAAGCTGCTGCGCAAGGAGAAGTTCCCGCTCCTGGTCGAGCTGGAACCGCTCTTCGCGTGCAATCTCAAATGCGGCGGCTGCGGCAAGATCGCGCAGCCGCACACCCTGCTGAAACAGCGGATGCCGGTGGAGCAGGCGGTCGGGGCGATCGAGGAGAGCGGCGCGCCGATGGTGTCGATCGCGGGCGGCGAGCCGCTGATGCACCCGCAGATCGACGAGATCACCCGGCAGCTGCTCGCCCGCGGCAAGATCATTTTCCTGTGCACCAACGCGCTGCTGCTGCCCAAGCACATCCACAAATTCAAGCCGCACCGCAATTTCGCGTGGATGGTGCACATCGACGGCCTCGAAGACCGGCACGACGCGTCGGTGCGCAAGGAGGGCGGTTTCCAGGCGGCGGTCGACGCGATCAAGCTCGCCAAGGAAAAGGGCTTCCGCGTCATGACGAACACGACGTTCTTCACCGGGGACACCCCGCAGGACGTCATCGACGTGCTCGACTACCTCAACGACCTCGGCGTCGACAACATGCAGATCTCGCCGGGGTACGCGTACGAGAAGGCCCCGGACCAGGACCACTGGCTCGGCGTGCAGCAGACCCGCGAGCTGTTCGCGAAGGCCTTCGGCGGCGGCAACCGGAAACGCTGGCGGCTCAACCATTCCCCGGTGTTCCTCGATTTCCTCGAGGGCAAACGCGACCTGGAATGCACGCCGTGGGGCATCCCGTCGTATTCGCTGCTCGGCTGGCAGCGTCCGTGCTACCTGCTGGACGACGGCTACGCGAAGACCTACCGGGAACTCATCGAAACCACCGAATGGGAGAACTTCGGCCGCGGCAAGGACCCGCGCTGCGCCAACTGCATGGCGCACTGCGGCTACGAACCCACCGCGGTGATCGCCACCCTCGGCTCCCTCAAGGAGTCCGTCCGAGCCGCCGTCGGCCACTGACCTGCGGTCGGTGAAGGGCCTCTTGCGGGAATCTGATCCCCGCAAGAGGCCCTTCACCGGCATTTGCCGGGTGGGCGCGGTGGGCCTGCCATGATGGCGGCATGCGTGCGCAGCGATTTCTTCGCCCCCGGAGAGTGCCCGGGGGGCCGCGCGTGCGCGCCGGGTTCCGCCCGCTGACGTCCGCGTCTCCCCACGCTGCCCGGGGGTGAAGTCCAGCACTTCACGACCCGAAGCGAGGAACCCGTGGACCCCCTTGAACCCGCCTCGACGCTGCGCCGGATCGCCGCGCTGACCCAGGCCGCGCTCGCCGATCTCGCCGAGGCAGGCACCCCGGCCGCGGTCGCCGCCGTGCGCCGTTCCGTGCTCGGCAAATCCAGTCCGCTCGCCGCCGTCCGCCGCGACCTCGGCCGCTGCGACCCGGCCTCCCGAAAGCAGCTCGGCCTCGCGCTTTCCGAAGCACACCAACGCATTACCGCCGCGCTGGAGGAGAAGCTCGCCGCGGAAACCGCTCTGGACCGCCCGCTCGACCCCACCGTCCCCGGCCTCCCGCCGGACTGCACCGGTCACCCAGCTGAGACACGACCTCGACAACGCCTTCCGCGCACTCAGCTTCGCGGTCGTCGAGGGCCCGGAAATCAGTTCCGCGGACCTGGAATTCGACCGGCCGAACTTCCCCGCCGACCATCCGGCGCGGGAAAGCATGGACACCTACTGGCTGGCCGGCGGCCGCTGCCCGCACCTGACCGGTGCCAGCGTCCGGTACCTGAGCACGCACGAACCGCCGATCCGGATCGCCTACCCGGGCCGCGTTTACCGCAACGAAAGCACCGACACCCGGCACGAGCGCGCGTTCTTCCAGTACGAGGTGCTGGTGGTGGACAAGACCGGTCCCGCTCGCCACCGCCCGGTTCCTCGCCGGCGCCATTCTCGGCACGGTGTCCGGCGAACCAGCGCGCACGCGGATGCCGCGCGGCCGGACGCGGTCCCGCAGCTGACCCGAACCGGACGGCAGGTCCGGGCGACAGCGGCGCAGGCGTTGTCCACCGTGGCCCGGGCCGCGGTCACGATCCTGGGCGGACCGGACGCGGATCTGCTGAAGGAATGCGGCCGACCGGAATGCACGCAGGTTTACCTGGATCATTCGCGCGGGTCACGGCGCGAATGGTGTGCGATGGCCACCTGCGGAAACAAAATGAAAGCGGCGGCTTACCGGGCACGACAGCGAGGAAATCCGCCGCTGACACCCTCCCGGCAATCCTGAACGTTCAGCCGGCGAACAAGCGGCCCAACGCCGCCGTCGTCCGCCGCCGGCAGATCGGCACTCGCTGGTCCGGATTCTCCACCGGGGCAAGCCCGAGGAGGGCGCGCGCCTGCTGTTCGACCGTTACGTCGAACGCGGCGGCAACTTCGTCGGCACCGCGCCGGCCCCGAACTTCGGCGGATCGCACCGCAAAAGCCTGTTCGCCTCGGCGGAGGCCGGCCCGCGACAGCTGAACACGGACTACCTCGATCAGCTCTGCCTTGCACGACTGGGACTTCACCACGCCGGACGGGGACACCCTGCGCGGCATGGACGACCTCACCCGGCAGGCACAATCCACTACGTCGCGATGTCCGACGCCCCCGTCCTGGCCGATCTCGCGCAGGCAAACCATCGCCGACCTGCGCGGATGGGCGCCGCTGGTCGCGTTGCAGGTCGAGTACGGCCTCGTCGAGCGCGATCTGCTCCCGATGGCCCGCGAGATGGGCCTCTGCGCGGTCCCCTCCTCCCCGCTGGCCGGCGACGTCCTGACCGGCAAGTACACCCGCGCCGATCAGACCGCGGCCGAGCCGGTCCCGGCGAGAGCTGCGACCTCGCTCTCGGCGGGGGCACCGAACGCAACCTCGGCATCGCCGGGGTCCTGGCCGACGTCGCCGGGGAAATCGGCCGCACCCCCGCCCAGGCCGGGCTCGCCCGGACGCTGCGGAACCCCGCCGTGACCGCGCCGATCGCCGGGGCCCGCACGCCTGACCAGCTGGAAGACAATCTGGCCGCGCTGAGCGTCGAGTTCGCCGAGCCGCACCTGGCCCGGCTCACCGGGGCCAGCGCGATCCAGCTCGGCATCCCGCGCGACATGCCCGCCAGCGACCACATCCGCACGGTGGCCCCGGGCGACCTGGTCATCGAGGACCGCCGCTGACCGCCGAGCCATTGCCAAGCGCGAACACCAACCATCCAGTTGAGCATTCCCGATCGAATCCGTTCAACCCTCCGGAAGTCGGCAATTGCGAAGACCGGGCAGAATCGCTGCACCAGACCACCCGTCCCGGCGGCTTTCCCTGCGCCCACGCAGCTTCGCACTGTCCATTATAGACATTTCAGGTCGGACGAAATCACACTGGGTGGCCGTGATCCGCGTGGTGCCACCCGTCCGGCGCAATCCGCGGAAAGCACCACAAGAGACAGTGGCCTGCCGTGACAACGTTGACGGATAACCACTGCCCCGCCTTTCTTTGCCAGCTGTTGACCTTTCCCGAGCCTCGGGCGTATGGTCTAGACCAAGAAGCCCACCCCTTCGCTCCCACCTCGTGCGGGCCGGCTCCCGGAAAGCCGGTGCGTCGCTTTGTCGTACCCGCACCAGGAAACGAGCATTCCCCGAAGGAGCTGTCCATGAAAGCGAACCGGAAACTCGTCGCGGCCGCGGTCGGCACGGCGATCGCCCCGGTGCTCGTGCTGATCAGCCCGGCAGGCATCGCCAGCGCGCACGGGTACGTCAACGCGCCGGCGAGCCGGCAGGCCCAGTGCGCCGAGGGAACCGTTTCCTGCGGCGAGATCAAGTACGAACCGCAGAGCGTCGAAGGGCCGAAGGGGCTGCACAGCTGCAGCGGCGGCAACGCCAAGTTCGCCGAACTGAACGACAACAACAAGGGCTGGACGGCGACCCAGGTCGGCTCTTCGGTGGCCTTCACCTGGAGCTTCACCGCCCGGCACCGCACGTCCAACTACGAGTACTGGATCGGCAACGACAAGATCGCCACCGTGGACGGCGGCGGCCAGCAGCCCCCGGCTACGGTCACCCACAACGTAGACCTCAAGGGGCACACCGGAAGGCAGACGGTCCTCGCTGTCTGGAACATCGCGGACACCGCGAACGCCTTCTACGCCTGCATCGACCTGCAAGTGAGCTGACCCGGGCAGTCCACAACAGACACTGAGGCACGGGCCGTGGCGGCGGCCCGTGCCTCAGCGCGCGTCCGGGGCATCCGCCGGAAATGACAAAACCAGCCAATTTCTCCCGCACTCGTTGACCCGCTTTCCCGGCCGTGACTAGCGTGCCGGTCACCGGAAAAGGGCACGACTCCAGGAGGCGGTTTTCCTTGATTTCCCGGCGGGCATTCCTCGGCGCATCCGCGGCAGCCGCGACATTTCCACTCTGGAACTCCGCGTTCGCCTCCGCGACCACCCCCGACACCGCGAAGGTCGCTTTCGACGACCAGTCCGGCGCCGGCCAGAGCTACGCGTACATCACCGGCACGACGCTGGACAACCGGCTCGTCATCCTGAAAGCCGATGGCACGCCTTACTATCCGCCGTCCCCGGGCAGCGACCACACGCCGCTCGGCGAGGACTGCGCGATCCCGCTGAAGTCGCTTTCCCAGGTCACCGTGCCGAAAATGTACGCGGCCCGGATCTATGTCGCGCTGGAGAACAAACTGGACTTCTTCGTCAACCAGGGCCCGGCGCTCGTGCACCCGAGCTTCCTCGACGCCAACGACCCGAACTACAACCGGACCTGGTCGTTCTGCGAATTCACCTTCAACAACGACGTGCTGTTCGCCAACATCAGCTACGTCGACTTCGTCGCGATCCCGATCGGCCTGCACCTCACCACGACCGGCTCCGGCGACCAGACCGTCCCCGGGCTGCCCGCGCGTTCGCTCGACCCGATCTGCGACGCGCTCAACGCCCAGGGCGGCAAATGGGGCACGCTCATCGAAACCGGCGGCGACGGAAAACCGCTGCGCGCGCTGTCCGCGCATTACCGCGCCGACCAGTTCGGCGGATATCTCGACGGCTACATCGACGAGGTATGGAAGAAGTACGCCAGCGAGACGCTCACCGTCGACACCCAGGTGCCCGGCCTCGGCGCGTTCACCGGACAGGTCGGCGCGGACGGCGTGCTCGCCTTCGACAACGGCGAACGCTTCGACAAACCCGCCACGCCGGACGTATGGAGTTGCGACAGCGGACCGTTCGCCATCAAGGAAGGCGACAGCGACGCCCGCAAAGCGATCATCCCCCGGCTGGCGGCGGCATTGAACCGCACCACCCTGCGCGACAACCCGAAACAGCCGACCGGCGAGGACCCGGCGAAGTTCTACCAGAACCCGGAAACCAACCACTACGCGCGAATCGTGCACAGCAAACTGCCGGACAATCGCGGGTACGCTTTCCCCTACGACGACGTCTCCCCCGGCCCCGATTTCAGCGGCGCGGTCCAGGCCGGCGACCCGGACACGCTCACCATCACGGTCAACGCTCTGCGCTGAGCCAACGACGTGCCGCGGTCCTTTTCGGACCGCGGCACTGTCATCCGGCGAGATCGCCCTCCCGCTCGTTCTTCGCCGCGTAGAAAGCCAGCTTCTCCTCGTCCACTTCCACGCCGAGCCCCGGCCCGGCCAGCACCCGCAGGCCGGCCGCCGGAAAGCCGCAACGGCGCGACAATGTCGTCCGCGTGCAGGTAATGCATGCTGTCGATCGCCCGCGACAGCACCGGCGTGCTGGCCACCACCGCCAGATGCGCCGCGAGCGCTTTCGTCGCCGCGATGCCACCCCATTTGCAGACGTCACCATGGATCACGTCGACCGCACCCAGCCCTACCGCCGGCGCGAACTCCTCGAACCGGACCACGCACATGGTGGTGCACAACGGAATCCGCATCTTCGCGCGAACCTGGCTCATTCCCTCGATCCCCGCGCACGGGTCCCCGGTCCAGTTCCTCCAACGCAATCCCGGCACGAATCGAATCCGGCGCGGACCACGCGGCGTTTCCGGACATCGCCGCGAACGTCGCGGGTGCCCTTCAATGTCACCGCCGAGAAGCCGCCCTGGGCGACCACTCCCGCCGCGTGCTCAGCCAAACCCTGCGCGAGTTCCTCCCCTTCGGCACCAGGCGCGTCAGCGCGAGTGATCAACGCCGTGATCGGCACCTCGGTCCGCACCGCCCCACCCAGCCGGTCAGCAACGGACTGCCCCGTGGCCCGCCCCAGCAGATCCCAGCACGCGACGTCCAACCCGGCCAGCGCCGCATACCCCAGATAGCCGTGGAAAAAAGGCACCATGTGCTGCCGACGATGAACCGCTTCGAGCGCGAACGGACTGGTCCCGATCATGTCCGCGCCCAGTTTCCGCGTCAGCTCCGCGACCGGACGGCCTCACATCGTCTCGCCCCAGCCCTCGGCCCCGGTGTCCGTGCGCAACCGCACCACCGTGCGGGTTTCACCGGTTCTTGGTCTCGAACGAACTGGTGAACGGATTCGTCAGCGGCAGATTCACGACCCGCACGGCAACGTCGGCGACCTTCATGCCCGCTGCCCCAGCGCCGCCGAAACGACCAGCCGAATCGGTGCCAGTTCGACGTTTTCCACCACCGCCGCAGCCCCCGGCATTTCCTCGACCGCGGGCTCGGCCTTCAGCAACACCCGAAACACCCGCGGCAACACCGTCCGCCCGACGAGATCCTGCGCGAGCACCGCCGCCTCCGGGCCGTCCATTGTGTACTGATCAGCCAGATACCCGGCGAGCCGCTCGTACATCACCGTGAACATCGCGTCGTAGTACGCCTTCGCGCTGTCCGGCAACCGCTCGGCAGCCGAGATGCAGAGCCGGCACGTCCGCGCCTGCGGCTCCCAGGTCAGCAGCTGCTGGAACCGCCCGCAGAACAACGCGACCGCCTCGACCGGGTCGTCCGCGTACGCGTCCGGGGTCATCAGCTTGCCGAGGTACAGCTCGCGGACCAGGTCGAGCACCGCGAGGAACAGCTTGTCCTTGCTCTCGAAGTGCGCGTACAGCGACCGCTTGGACGTCCCCGCGCCGGCCGCGACCGCGTCCATCGACGCCCGCTCGAACCCGGTTTCGAGGAACACGTTCTTCGCCGCCAGCAGGATGTGCTTGCGCAACTCCGCACCCCGCAGCTGCGAACCGCCTTCACGCGCCATCCTTGCCTCCGCCAAAAGTAAACGGTACGGTGGAGTTTACTTCCTCCTCCACCTCTTCGACAGTCTCCTGGAGTGCCCGCATGATCGTCGTCACCGCCCCCACCGGGAACATCGGCAGCCGCGTTCTCGCCGAGATCGCCGACGGTGCGCGCCCCGTCCGCGCGATCGTCCGCGACCCCGCGAAACTGCCTGCCGACCTGCGCGAACGCGTCGACGTCCACGTTGGTTCGCACAGCGATCCCGAGGTGCTCGCCCGCGCCTTCGACGGCGCGGACACCGTGTTCTGGCTAGTCCCGCCCGACCCGCGGGCCGAGAGCGTCGACGCGGCCTACTCCGGCTTCGCACGACCCGCCGTCGAAGCAATCCGCACCCACGGCGTCCGCCGGGTGGTGTCGGTCAGCGCACTCGGCCGCGGCACCGCCTCCGCCGAACGAGCCGGGCACGTGACCGCCACCCTGGCGATGGACGACCTCATCGCCGACACCGGCGTCGCCTTCCGCGCACTGGCGAATCCGACCTTTATGGACAATCTGCTGCGCCAAGCTTCAGTGATCAAAGAACAAGGCGCCTTCTACGACGTCCTGCCGCCGGACTACGCCGCCCCGACCGCCTGCACCCGCGACATCGCCGCAGTCGCTTCCCGGCTCCTGCTCGATCCATTGTGGACCGGCCGGCAAGAGGTACCCGTGCTGGGCCCGCAAGACCTGTCACCCGGCCAGGAAGCTTCCATCGTCAGCGAGGTACTGGGGATTTCGGTTAAGTACCAGCAAATCCCGGTCTCCGCACTCGGCGCACGGGTTCTCGCGAACGGTCACTCCGAAGCGATGGCACAGTCCATGATGGACATGGCGACCGCGAAGCTGAACCATCTGGACGCGGGCGTGACCCGCACTCCGCAGCATGCCGTCGAAACGCCGACGACTTTCCGGCAGTGGTGCGAAGAAGTCCTTAAGCCCGTGGTGGACAAAGCCTGACCCGCCTGTCGCCCACCGTGGGCCAGCCCCGCCAAGATGTGGTCCGCGGCGAAGGTCCACCTTTCGCAGCGATCATCGGCATGCGTCGTTTCCGCTTCGAGCATGATCCGGCTCAGATACGGACAGCCGCCGCTGCCGATGATCACATCGCCGTACTGCGCCTGCGCCGCCAACCAGGTCGGCCAGCTCGTCGAGGACGTGGCCGCGGACGAAGGTCAGCAACGCGCGCACCTGGGCCAAGACCTCGTCCGCAACCGTACGCCACGTCCAGGCACGCCAGCCTGTTCGGCCCGAGCGCCGGACGGGTCGCGGCCAGACACGGATGCCGCACCACTAGAGCGTGGTACTCCCCGGCGATCGCGCAGGTCCGCCAGTCCCCGGTCGGCGACGGTGGCTCATGCGCCCCGAAAGCGGCGTCGACCATCAAGTCGAACAGCTCGTTCTTCGTGGCGATGTAGCGGTACAGCGTCCTCGTGCCGGTGCCCGTCTCGCCAGCGACCCGGTGCGGGGACACCGCCTCAAGACCTTCCACGGCCGCGAGGTCGGCCCGGCTGTACGCCGGACGCGGGTCCCGCGTTACGCGGCATCCCACGCCCGCCGCGCTTCACTGGCCCCTCAATGGCACTCAGTGCACTTCACTTGCCGACCGGCAAGCATCTCACCGAGGCTCGGCGCGCAGCACAGCGCCGATCCGGGTCACCACCTCGTGCAACGGCGTCGCAGTGCTGAGCACCGCCACCACCGTGCCCGGCTCCGCCACGCCTGAGCACTTCCCGCCGGAGGTCCCGAACGCGTCCGCGACCAGGGCGAACGCCTCCGTCGCCGCGGCCTCGATGTCGTCCCGGCCGCCGCTGCGCAGCCAGCGCCGCAGAACATGGTTGTTGGCCGCCGCGATCGCCGCCGCGGCCACAGCGGCCCGGAGCGTCGCGGCCTCGTCGCCAGCTGCGGCGAAGCGGTCCTGGAGATAGCGCGCGAGGACACGCTGATACCGGTCGACCGTCGCGACTTCCTTGTCCCGCAACGACGGCACCGTGCGAGTGAGGGTGAACCGCTTGAGCGAGACGTCCAGCTCCGCGGCATAAGACTCCAGCACGAGCGACACCGCCGCGGTCGCCACCTCGATCGGGTCGCGCGCCGGGTCGGCGGTCTCGAAGACCTGCTCCATCTCGGCGACGATCTCGTCGTGATTGGCGAAGAGGACGTCGTCCTTGCTGTCGAAATACCGGAAAAACGTCCGCCGCCCGACGCCCGCCGCGGCGGCGATGTCGTCGATGGTCGTCGCCTCGTACCCGTTGGCGGCGAACAGATCCACGGCCGCCGTAGCGAGCGCACGCCGCAACTGCCGCCGCCCGGCCGGCGTGGCCCCGACCCGGGTGCGCGGCGTCTCCGTCATTCCCGAACGGTAGCAGCCCGGGTTGCTAGTGGCACTGAGTGCCGTTAGCATGGGCGGGCACCCCATGCGAGCGGAAGGCGTCGACGATGACACTCGACCAGCAACTGCGGCCCGACCACCACACCGGCCCAGACCCAGCAGACGCGTATTACGGCGGGGTGTTCGGCTGGTCCGTCCGACGGCAGGGCGCGCGCCTGTTCCTGGCCTTGGAAAACGGCCTGTGCGCAGTCACCCTGCCGAAACTCACCTCGGGCCCGGTACGCAGTCACCTGTCCGCCATCGGCTGCGAAGGCCCGTCCCTGATCCTCCCCACCCAACACGGCCCCCGCCTGGCCATCCTCGCCGAAACCGACGGCGAACTGCTCCTGCGAGGCACCCTGCCGGCCGACGTAACCGTCCTGGACAGCGGCGCGCTCCTCCCCCTGCCGACCGGTCAGCAAGCACCCGGCACGGGCCCGGAATGGCTGACCGCGCCGGACCCGAGGCACCGCTGGCTGCCGAGCGTGAGCGCAGTGCTGGCCGGAGTGCGCCAGCGCCCCTGATCCCGCCCGCGTGGATTCTCGGGAGCCGCAGCCCCGGAATCCCCGCCCGTGACGACCTCCGACTCCGCGAGGCACCTCACCCCGGTTGAAGTCCGTGAGGGGAACCGTCACGGAATCTGATTCCCTCCGCCCTCACGACCCACCCGCGCGCCGTGAAGGGCCCCTGCACGGACTCAGATTCCCCTCAAGGAGCCCATAACGCCCCACCTCCGCACGCACCCAACGCGGCGTTCGCACCCACTGCCACAGTGAGCCGCTACACCGCCACCCGCGAACCCCACCGCAACCACCCGCCCCAAGCCGCGCACCGCCCCACCCAACGCACCTGCCCAACCAGGTAGCGACACCCCCACCCCGATACGAAGCCAAAAACACGGCGCGGAGGTGCTTGTCAAGGCATCTTTCCCGCCTTGACAAGCACCTCAGCGCCGTAGTCGCACTCAAGCCGAGAGGTGCCCGCGCAGCCACCCGGGCGCGATGTCGCCGCCAGGCGACGAGCCGACCCCCGCCCCTCAAACACAAACCCCGCCCAAGACAGCCGAGGCCTCCACGACCATCCCGTCCACCTCGCCCGCCAACCGCTCAATCTCCCCCCACCACCGCAAATCCCGCCCCGAATCCGGAATCAGCGAAGTCCCCACCAGCAACAGCAACGTATCCACCTCGTAAGCCCGGTCCGCCAACCGCAACAACGGCACCGGATCCCCGCCGGCCTCCCCCGCCGCGAACCGGCAAGCCGCGTGCCCCAGCCCCCGGCACACCGTCCGCAGCCGCTCCCGCACCGCGTCCGCCCGGGGGTCCGCCCGTGGACCGCCGGTCCGGATATTCCACGCCACCGAAAGCAGACAGCGCCCGGCATCGTCCATCGCCGTGTTCATCACCGGGCGAGTCTGGAAGCACCCTCCCCGCCGCGGGTGACCCGACACGCACAGCTCACCGCATCGAGTGAAGCAACCGCACAGTCGCGTCAAGCGGCAGCCGATCGTCCGCCGCGCGCGCGAGGAAATCCTTGATCCGCTGCCCGTCCGGTGTCAGCGAATCCACGTCGTTGACCTCAGCACTCGCCGCTTCCAAGGTCCCCAGCCCGGCATTGTGGTGCGCGTCCCGGACCGCGTTCCGCAGGACCGCCAATTCCGCCGCCGACGGCCCCCGCTTCTCCGCCCGCAACCGCTCGACAATCCGAAGCACCTGCGGCGAATGCGCGGCCAACGACTGCCGTCCGGCGAACGACGCGACCATCCGCGGCGTCGCCCGCGTCTCGGCAGGCGGCGGGGGCACCTCGACCGCCTCGCCGACCACGCGCAGGCTCTCCAGCGCCGCCGCACGCCGACGTTCGCTCATCCGCACGCGCGCGAGCGGATCCTTGCGCCGGGACGCCGCGACGGAACGAGCGTCCGCCCGGGCCCGCTCCCCCGTCTCGGTCAGGCGCGAGCGCCGTTGATACGTGCCCTCGTCGGCAGCCTGCTTGCGCCGGTTCGCGAGCCAAGCCTCGAAGGTCTGCCCGCGCCGCGGCGGCTCGCGCACTTCGGTCAGGCCGGCGGCCGGCTCGTCAGCGAACCAGGCCTTCATCCGCGAGCGCAGGAAGTCCCCCGGCTTTTCGCCGGCGCGGCGCGGCCGCTGGCGCGTCCCGTCCGGCAGCGCGCTCATCGCGATCAGCAGCGCGTCCGGGCAGTATCCGTTGGAGTACCAGAACTCCAGCTGCCGCTCGACGTCGTCGCGTTCCTCCCGGGTCAGCCGCTCGGACACCCAGCCCATGCGGCGGACCAGCACGCCCGTCGACTGGGCGCGTTCGCGCGCGTCGGCGGGCACGACCGTCGACGGCCACTCCTGATCCGCGATCCGCACCATGCCACACCTCCCTTGCCTACGGACACCTACGTTATCCCGCCGCACCGACAATTACGCTGCCCGCCGCAGCACCGCCACCGTGTTCGCCGCCACGATCACCCCGGCCGCCGCCCACGCGACAGCGTCGAGCCGCTGGTCCAGCAGCACCAGCCCGACGAGCGCGGCCATCACCGGGTTGACGCTCATGAACGCCCCGAAGAACTGGGCCGGCACCCGGCGCAACGCCACCAGATCGACGAGAAACGGCAGCGCCGACGACAGCAGCCCGGCGGTGAGCGCCGCCGCGAGCGCCCCGGGCGTCGGCGGGTGGTGCAGCATCGCGAACACCCCGATCGGCACGTACAGCAGACCGGACACCCCGGCCGCGGCAGCCGAACCCGCGGCCCCGGGCAGGCGACGGCCCACGGTCCGGTTCAGCAGGATGTAGCAGGCCCAGCACGACGCGGCGACCAGTGCGAGCCCGATCCCGAGGTAGTCGGTGCTGGGCTGCGGCCGCAGCAGCGCGCCGACCGCGACCGCGGCGGCCACCGCGCACGCCAGGTCCGTGCGGCGCCGGGAGCCGGCCAGCGCGATCGCCAGCGGGCCGAGGAATTCCAGCGTCACGGCCAGTCCGAGGCCGATCCGGTCGACCGCGGTGTAGAGCGACAGGTTCATCGTCGCGAACACAGCGGCCAAAGCGAGCACCGGCCACCACTGCCGCGCGGTGAAGGTCCGCAGCCGCGGCCGTCCGACCGCCAGCAGCACCACCGCCGCCACCCACTGGCGGAGCGCCACCACTCCCGGCGGGCCGAGCACCGGGAACGCGAGCGCCGCGGTCGCCGCGCCGACCTGGTTCGACAGCGCGCTTCCGAGCAGCATCGCGGCACCGGCCGCCCGGGCGTCGCCGCGCGTTCGCGGAGCCAGTTCCGTGGTCGCCATGCGGTCGAGCATGCGACCGGCCAATCCATGCGCAAAATGCATTGACCGCATCAGCGATACGCTGGACGCATGGATCTGGAGCTGCGGCAGCTGCGCTGCCTCGTGACGATCGTGGACGCGGGCACGTTCACCGACGCCGCCCTCGAACTCGGCGTCTCGCAGGCGGCCGTATCCCGGAATCTGGCGTCGCTGGAACGGGTTCTCGGCGTGCAGCTGCTGCATCGCACCAGCCGGAGCCTCGCGCCGACGACCGCGGGCGTCCAGGTGCTCGCCCGCGCCCGGCATCTGCTCGCCGAGGCCGACGATCTGGTCCGCGAAGCGACCACCGGGCACACGCGGCTGCGCATGGGCCACGCGTGGTCGGCGATGGGCAGGCACACCGCGGAGTTCCAGCGTCGCTGGGCCGCCCGGTACCCGGACGTCGAACTGCTGCTCGTGCGCGCCAACACCGCGACCGCCGGGCTGGCGGAAGGGCTCGTCGATCTCGCCGTGGTGCGCCACCAGGTGCAGTCGGCCAAGTACGCGCACGCGACGGTCGGCCGCGAGGACCGCTACTGCGCCATGGCCGTCGACGACCCGCTCGCCGGACGCCGCACCGTCACGCTCGCCGATCTCGCGTCCCGGTTGCTGGTGATCGATCCGCGCACTGGCACCCCTTCAGCCGAGTTGTGGCCGCCGGAGGCGCGCCCGCGGATCGAGTACACCCACGACGTCGACGACTGGCTCGCCGCCATCGCCACCGGCCGCTGCGTCGGCGTCACCCCGCATTCCACGGTGACGCAGTATCGCCGCGACGGCATTGTTTACCGCCGGGTCCGCGACGCCCCGCCGGTGCCGGTCCGCCTCGCTTGGCGCGCCCACGATCCACATCCGGCCACGCACGCCGCGGTGGCCTTGCTCGGCGAGCTTTACCGCACGCCGCCGAAACGGGAAACCGCTTCCGCGCGCCCGCGATAGTCCACTGTGGATCTTGAACCCGGGGCGATCATTTCCGTTGACGCGGCGGCGCGGGGCGGCAATGATGAAGTCGTCCAGCCACGAAAGGATCCACGGAATGCCGCGTCGCAACGAACGCATGCACCTGTCGGGCATTCCCGGCTCCGCGCCATGACGTGGCCTGCCACGCCGTGAGCGAGGAGCCGCCCGCCGGAACGCCGGCCGGGCGGCTTTTGCGTTCGCGGCCCGTTCAGCCCCGGAAAGGAGGTGCCCGTCGCCATGGGAGTCCTGGTTCTCAACGCCGGCTACGAGCCCCTGTACACCGTCTCGCTCCCCCATGCCATCCGGATGCTGGTCCGCCAGGTCGCGGTCGTCCACGAAAGCCACGGGCCGGACCTCGGCGTCTTCCCGCGGCCGAAGGTGGTGCGGCTGCTGCGCTACGTCGTGATGAAGTGGCGTTATTCCGGGCCGCCGCGCTGGTCCCGTTCCGGCGTGCTGCGGCGTGACCGGCACACGTGCGCCTATTGCGGGCACCGGGCCACCACGGTCGACCACATCACGCCGGTCTCGCGCGGCGGCGCGCGCACGAGCTGGCTCAACACCGTCGCGGCCTGCGGCGGGTCGGCGCGCAGCTGCAACGCGCGCAAGGCCGATCGCACGCCCGCGGAAGCCGGGCTGACGCTGCGCTTCCCGCCGCGCGTCCCGCGGTGGGAGGAACTGCATCCGCTGGCCGGACTGTCCACTTGAGACTCGCGGTAGGCAGGAACCGGTGAAGGGCTTGCTGCTGCGGCTGTCCGCGGTCGATTCCGGCGCGGAAACAGCGGTGCGCGTCATCGCGTATTTCGACGAGCTGATCGCCCGCCGGGCGACGCTGCCGGAGTTGCTGCGCGCCACGGCTTTTCTCGCGGAATCCGTCGCCGGGTTCGCTGTACCGACGGCACCCTGCTCCGGTACCGGCCGTCCGGCGAACCCGGTGGCGCCGCCCGGTACCGGGCGGGTCTGGCTGGAACGCGCGGGCGAGCCGGGCCCGCTCGACGACCTGGTGCTCGACCCGGTCGAACCGCCGCCCGCCGCACCGCATCTCGCCGACCCGGCGCTGGTCGAACTGGTGCTGGGCGAGCAGGCCGCGGACCGGGCGCTGACCCTGCTCGGCCTGGACACCGCGCCTCCACTGCGGGTGGCGGCGGTCGCTTCGGGCACCGGTCGCGATGCCTGCGCGGGCGCGGGCGCGGCAAACCGCTCGGCGCGCGGGTGACCGTGGTCGGCGGAGTCGCCGCGACGCTGCTGCAGCCGCGAGAGGGCCCCGATTCGGTTGCCCGACGCTGAATGAGACGTTGGCGTTGCGGGCCAAGGACGGCACGCTTCCGGACTCCGTCCGGGTAGGAGTCGGCGACGCGGTCGACGACCTCGAAGCCCGGCGCTCGTAGCCGCAAGCCCGCCTGGCCCAACGATCCGCGGCGACGGCGCGGCCGTCGATCGTGCACGAGGACCTCGGCGCGGTGACGCTGCTGGCGGAGATCCCGGGCGGGCAGCTGCGCGCGCCGCCGGACGTGCTGGCGTTGAACGCGTTCGCCAAGAGCGGCGACCTGGAAACGCTGGAAGCCTTCAGCCGCACGGGTTCCCTCCGCCAGGCGGCGATCGCGCTGCACCGGCGCCACAGTTCGGTGGCGGCGCGGCTGGGCGTCACGAGCACTCCGGCCTCAGCTGCCCTCGACCCCGAGCACCCTGGCCAGCACCGCCCGTCGCTCCGCGGCTTCCCGACGGCTCACCGTCGCGTGCTGGAGCACCCCGGAACCGTGGAAAGTGCCGGGGAACAAATGCAGTTCCGTAGGCACCCCCGCCGCCAAAAGGCTTTGCGCGTAAGCGATTCCCTCGTCGCGCAGCGGATCGAATTCCATCACCGACACGTACGCGGGCGGCAATCCCGAAAGATCCGCCGCCCTGGCCGGCGCCGCGTAAACCGGGACGTCCGAACCGCCGCGCTTGCCCGGCCCGCCGAGGTAGTAGTCCCAGCTCGCCTCGGCCGCCCCCCGGTGCCAGATCGGCGTGTCCGCGAACCGGCGCATGCTGCCGGTCTCGAGGCGGTCGTCCAGTTCGGGCACGGCGAGGAACTGGAACGCGATCGCCGGGCCGCCCCGGTCGCGGGCCAGCAGAGCCAGCGCCGCGGCCAGTCCGCCGCCCGCGCTCACGCCGTAGAGCACTGTCTTTTCCGGGTCGATGCCCAATTCGTTCGCGTGCTTGACCGACCATTCGAGCGCCGCGTAGCAGTCCTCCAGCCCGGCCGGGTACGGATTCTCCGGTGCGAGCCGGTACTCGACCGACACGATCACGACGCCGAGATCGCGGGCCAGTCCGACATTGGCCGCGTGGTCGACCTCCAGGTCGCCCAGCGCGAAACCGCCCCCGTGGATGTCGAACACCAAGGCATTCGTCGCGACGCGATCAGGGGTGTAAACGCGAACCGGGACGTCCGGCGCGCCTTCGGGACCGGGCACGGAGTCCTCGCGCGTGCGCACGCCGGTTTCGTCGAACTCGCCTTGCATCGAGGCGATCAGTTCGGCCATGCCTGCCCGCGCGGCCGCGACGTCGGCGAGGTCGACCTCGGGCAGCATCGGGACCGCGGCGGCGATTTCAGGATCGAACGGGTAACTCATCGACGGCCTCCGTGTTCCAGGGGAAGACTCCATCGTGCCGAAATCCCCGCCCCGGCAGGCACCGCCACGCGTCGCGTACCGCGCGCATTCCTCCCGCCGGCTGGCGCGGCACACCCGCACCAGTGCCCGGAAACGCACCCGACACTGCCTCCCGGGCCCCCAGCCTCAGCGGCCCGCTCTCTTCCAGATCACCACGATCCCGACGACCGCCGCCACCACCGCCCCCAGCACGATCAGCCCCTTCACGAACAGATCGTGCGCGAGGTGCCGCAGCATCTCGTCCCCGTCGGCGAGCAGCACCGCGTTCACCGGCCGGGCCTCTTCCGTCCCGGGTCCTCGTCCAGCCACCGCGCGGCCTGGCGCACGACCTCGCCGCCGACCCGCCCGCGCACGCCCCGCGCCCCGCGCCGGTCCATCGCCCTCGCCGCGGATTTCGCCAGCACCGCCGCGCCTTCCCGCACGCGCTCCC
>NZ_LWSF01000015.1:84708-137874 GCF_001651785.1 Amycolatopsis sp. M39 | reverse complement strand
CCGAACCGGATCAGCAGGATGTTCAGCACCGTCTCCACAGCGCACCCCTTTCTGTCACACCTGTGATACAAACCGTTTCTATCACGCCTGTGATATAAAAGTCCAGTGCCTAGAGTGGTGGACGGGGAAGAGCGGCGCGCGCACATCGCCGACGCGGTGCTGCGGCTGGCCGCGAAGGGCGGGCTGCACGCGGTCTCGCTGCGCGCGGTGGCCGCGGAATCGGGCCTGAACATCGGCTCGGTGCGGCATTACTTCGACAGCCAGCACGAGCTGATGCGGTTCGCCATGCGCACCACCATCGACCGGACGACCGCGCGGCTCGTCGAACGCCGCGAACAGACGGGTTCGCTGTCGGAACTGCCGCCGGGAGAGGTTGTCGGCCAGCTCACCGATTTCCTGTCGGAGCTGCTGCCGCTGGACGAGCGGCGACGCACGGAGGTGACCGTGCTGGTCGAATTCCTGCTGGCCGCGCGCGCCGATCCGGGCCTGGACGACCTGGCCCGGGAAGCGGTCCAGGGCACCGTGACGCTGGCCCGCCGCATCCTCGACGCCCAGGCCCGCAGCGGCCGGTTCGAGCCGAAGGACCCCGAGGTCGAAGCGCCCCGGCTGGCGGCGCTCCTCGACGGGCTCGCGTTCCGGGCCGTGCTGCAGCCGGAACTCACCTCGCCGGAGGAATGCGTCGCGGTCCTTCGCGCGCATCTCGCCGAGTTCGTCCGGCCAGCGGGTGACACTCAGGTGTGAGCGCGGCGGAGACCGGGTAACCGGCGGAACTGGAGCGGTTCCAGATCCCAGGGAGGACTCCGATGCCGGACTCGGCGGCGACGTTGCGGGCAGCCGGCCTGCGGGTCACCAAGCCGCGGCAAGCCGTGCTCGGCTGGCTCGGCGGGCATCCGCACGCGACGGTCGAGGCGATCGCGGCAGGCGTGCGCGAGAGCCTGGGCGCCGTGTCGATCCAGGCGGTCTACGACGTGCTCGCCGCGTGCGGCGACGCGGGTCTCGTCCGCCGGATCGAGCTGTCCGGGCATCCGGCGCGGTTCGAACGGCGGACCGGCGACAACCACCACCACGTGGTGTGCCGCCGCTGCGGGCGGGCCGAGGACGTCGACTGCGTCCGCGGCGAGGCCCCCTGCCTCACGCCGCACGACCGGCACGGGTACGCCGTCGACGAGGCCGAGATCGTCTTCTGGGGTCTGTGCCCCGGCTGCTCCGGCGTTTCCGACCACCACGAGGAGCTCACGAGATGACCGACGAAAAACCCCCGGCCACCACCACGGACGCCGGGATCCCGGCGGAAAGCGACGAGCATTCGCTCACCGTGGGCCCGGGCGGCCCGATCCTGCTGCAGGACCATTACCTGATCGAGCAGATGGCGCAGTTCAACCGGGAACGGGTGCCGGAGCGCCAGCCGCACGCCAAGGGCAGCGGCGCGTTCGGGCACTTCGAGGTGACGAACGACGTCAGCCGCTTCACCAAGGCCGCGGTGTTCCAGCCGGGCGCGAAAACCGAGATGGCCGCCCGGTTCTCGACGGTGGCAGGCGAACGCGGCAGCCCGGACACCTGGCGCGACCCGCGCGGGTTCGCGCTGAAGTTCTACACGTCCGAGGGGAACTACGACCTCGTCGGCAACAACACCCCCGTGTTCTTCATCAAGGACCCGCTGAAGTTCCAGCACTTCATCCGGTCGCAGAAACGCCGCGCGGACAACAACCTGCGCGACCACGACATGCAGTGGGACTTCTGGACGCTGTCCCCCGAATCGGCGCACCAGGTCACCTGGCTGATGGGCGACCGCGGGATCCCGCGCACGTGGCGGCACATGAACGGCTACAGCTCGCACACCTACCTGTGGGTCAACGCCGCGGGCGAGAAGTTCTGGGTCAAGTACCACTTCAAGACCGACCAGGGCATCGAGTTCTTCACCCAGCACGAGGCCGACCAGATGGCGTCCGCGGACACCGACTACCACACCCGCGACCTGTTCGAGGCGATCGAGCGCGGCGACTACCCGAGCTGGACCCTGCACGTCCAGGTCATGCCGTTCGACGACGCGAAGAACTACCGGTTCAACCCGTTCGACCTGACGAAGGTGTGGCCGCACGGGGACTACCCGCTGATCGAGGTCGGGAAGATGACGCTCGACCGCAACCCGACCGACCACCACACCGAGATCGAGCAGGCCGCGTTCGAACCGAACAACATCGTGCCCGGCATCGGCCCGAGCCCGGACCGGATGCTGCTGGGCAGGCTGTTCGCCTACGCCGACGCACACCGGTACCGGATCGGCGCGAACTACAAGCAGCTGCCGGTGAACGCCCCGGCCTCGCCGGTGCACAGCTACAGCAAGGACGGCGCGATGCGCTACGCCAAGGTCTCCGACCCGGTGTACGCGCCGAACTCCAAGGGCGGCCCGCGCGCGGACACCGAACGCTACGGCACGCCCGCGGGCTGGCACGCCGACGGCGAGATGGTCCGCTCGGCCTACGTCGACCACGCCGAGGACGACGACTGGGGCCAGGCGGGCACCATGGTGCGCGAGGTTCTCGACGACGCCGCGCGCGAACGGCTGGTGGACAACATCGTCGGGCACCTGCTGAACGGGGTGTCCGAACCGGTGCTGAAGCGGGCGTTCGAGTACTGGCACAACGTGGACAAGGACCTCGGCGACCGCGTCGAATCCGGCGTGCGCGCGAAGCAGGACGAGAAGGACCCGAAGGCGGGCGAGCAGGCGAACCCGGCACGGGAGAGCATGCAGCGCAAGGCCTGAGCGCTCGTGAGTGGCAATCCCGGTTCGCACCGGGATTGCCACTCACGAGTACAAAACCATGCGGCTTTTTGCCCCGCCCTCGGTAAAGTGCGCGCCCATGGGGCATGTGGAGGCCGCGCATCTGCGCTACGTACTGCCCGACGGACGTCCGCTGCTCGGCGACGTCTCGTTCCGGGTCGGCGAGGGCGCGGTCGTCGCGCTGGCCGGCCCTAACGGCGCGGGCAAGACCACGCTGCTGCGGATGCTGTCGGGAGAGCTGAAGCCGGACGAGGGCTCGGTCACGGTCTCCGGCGGGCTGGGCGTGATGGCGCAGTTCGTCGGATCGGTGCGCGACGAACGCACGGTACGCGATCTGCTGATTTCCGTTGCCCCGAAACGGGTTCGCGACGCCGCGCTGGCGGCCGACGCGGCCGAGGAGCGGCTGCTGGAGGTCGACGACGAGGCCGCGCAAATGCAGTATGCGCAGGCGCTGAGCGACTGGGCCGAAGCCCGCGGATACGAGTTCGAGACGACCTGGGACATGTGCACGACGGAGGCGCTCGGCGTGCCGTTCGACCGCGCGCGCTGGCGGCTCGTGCGCACGCTCAGCGGCGGCGAGCAGAAGCGGCTCGTGCTGGAAGCGTTGCTGCGCGGGCCGGACGAGGTGCTGCTGCTGGACGAGCCGGACAACTACCTCGACGTCCCCGGCAAACGCTGGCTCGAAGCCCGGCTGAAGGAAACCCGCAAAACGGTCCTGTTCGTGTCGCACGACCGCGAACTGCTCGCGCGAGCGGCGGACAAGATCGTGAGCGTCGAGCCGGGCGGCGACGGCGCGGACGCCTGGGTGCACGGCGGCGGGTTCAGCACGTATCACGAGGCGCGCCAGGTTCGGTTCGCCCGCTACGACGAACTGCGCCGCCGCTGGGACGAGAAGCACGCCCAGCTCAAACGGCTGGTCCGGGACATGCAGCAGTACGCGGCGCGCAGCGACGAGATGGCGTCGCGGTACAAGGCGGCGCAGACCCGGCTGCGGAAGTTCGAGGAGGCCGGTCCCCCGCCGGAACCGCCGCGGCCGCAGGACATCAGGATGCGGCTGCGCGGCGGCCGCACCGGCGTGCGCGCGGTGACCTGCGAGAACCTCGAACTCACCGGGCTGATGAAGCCGTTCTCGCTGGAGATCTTCTTCGGCGAGCGCGTCGCGGTGCTCGGTTCGAACGGCTCCGGGAAGTCGCATTTCCTGCGGCTGCTCGCGGGCGGCGACGTCGCGCACACCGGCGAATGGAAGACCGGCGCCCGCGTCGTGCCCGGCCATTTCGCGCAAACCCACGCCCGCCCGGAACTCACCGGCCGCACGCTGGTCGACGTGCTGTGGACCGGACACGCGGCCGACCGCGGGGCGGCGATGGCCGCGCTGCGCCGGTACGAACTGCACCGCCAGGGAGAGCAGGCGTTCGACCGGTTGTCCGGCGGACAGCAGGCACGGTTCCAGATCCTGTTGCTGGAACTGGCCGGAACCACCGCGCTGCTGCTGGACGAGCCGACCGACAACCTCGACCTGGAATCGGCCGAGGCGCTGCAGGACGGGCTGGAGTCCTACGAGGGCACGGTGCTCGCGGTCACGCACGACCGCTGGTTCGCGCGCTCCTTCGACCGCTACCTGGTCTTCGGCTCGGACGGCGTGGTCCGCGAAACCCCGGAACCGGTCTGGGACGAGCGGCGGGTGGAACGGGTTCGCTAGCCCTTGCGCAGCAACGCATCCAGTTCGCGCACCACCTCCCCCGCCCGGCCCCGGCCGCCCGGAGCCGCCGGATACCGCGACAGCACCTGGACCACCACCGGATCAGCCGCCGGGGCCTGAGCCTTCAGCCCGGCCAGTTCGAACGCGTACGCCGCATGCCCGGCCGGGCCGAGGATGTGCCACACCTGCGTCGCCTTCGCGAGCGGATGCAGGAACGCCGCGCCCGCAGCGGCTACAGCGGCCCGCGCCGCCTCGCTCGCTGCGGCCTGACCGGCGTCACGGGTGTCCTGATACGCCCGCTGCGCCGCCCACGCGCCGTCGCGAATCGCCTTGCCGCGCTTGGCTCCCTGAGCAAACGCCCGCGCCGCCTCGATCGCCTCGTGCGGACGGCGGTCGCCCGGACGGGCTTGTTCGAAGATCGGCAGCGCGGGCTCCGCACAAGCCACCGCGTAGGCCGTGACGGCGCGAAGCTCGGCCAGGTCCAGTTCGATCTTCTCGATCATGTGCTTGAACTGTATCGTTGAACCGCCGGTTGGCAGTTCACCGTGACTTCCAGCAGGAACCTCAAGCGAAACCCTCAACCGGGGAAGGACGACGGTGGACGAGCGGACGGAATGGTCCGAGGCCGACAAGGCGGCCTACCGCCGGTTCGTGCGCACCCACCACCCGGACGTCGGCGGCGACCCGGACGAGTTCGCCGCCGGGCTCCGCGAGTTCCGGCCCGGCCCGCACCACGAAATCGCCGAGGGGACCGAACCGGCCCCGCCCGGCGAACCCCTGGTGTTCGTGCGCCGGAGCCGAGGCGTGCCCCGGCTCCTGGCGGCTCTCTCCGAACGCAGGCGGCGGAAGCGGAATCCGCGCGTGCGCTAGCGCGTCACATCCCGCCGGTCAGGGCCTGCAGCCCGAGGCTCGACGCGGCGACCGCGACCCACAGGATGGCCCCCATCAGCAGCGGCTTGTGTCCCGCCTTCCGCAGGTCGGACGGTTTGAGCGCCAGGCCGATCCCGGCGAGCGCCATGGTGATCAGGAAGGTGCCGAGCGTCGACAGCGGCGCGTGCCACGATTCCGGGATCCAGCCCGCGCTTTCCACCGCCGCGGCGGCCAGGAAGCCGATCAGGAACGGCGGAACCAGGCGGTGCCAAGGCATGGCACGCAAGGATACCCGGCCGCCGGACTGCTTGCGCGCGACGAGCACGGCGAGGAACAGCACGATCGGGATCAGCGTGAGCGTCCGGGTGAGCTTCACGACGAGGCCGTACGAGCCGGCGTCGCCGCCATAGGCGTAGGAAGCCGCGACGACGGAAGACGTGTCGTTCACCGCGGTTCCGGCCCACAGGCCGAACGCGTGCGGCGACATCCCGAGCGCGTGCCCGAGCGGCGGGAACAGCAGGACCGCGGCGACGTTGAAGGTGAAGATCGTGCCGAGCGCGTAAGCGATATTGGCTTCCTTCGGCTTCAGCACCGCGCTGGTCGCCGCGATCGCGGACGCACCGCAGATGCCGGTGCCGACGCCGATCAGCGTCTGGGTGTCCCCCCGGACGCCGAGCAGCCTGCCGAGCACCCACGCGCCGCCGAACGCGATCGCGAGCGTGCCGAGCATCACCGGCAGCGACTGCCCGCCGACATGCACGACCTGCTGGATCGACAGCCCGGTGCCCAGCACGACGATCGACAGCTGGAGCACCGGCCGCGACGCGATCGCGTAGCCCGGGCTGAACCGCCAGCCGCGCAGCCCCGGCACGACCGCGCCGGCGACCGCGCCGAGCAGGATCGCGAGCACCGGCCCGCCGACCACCGGAACGAGCTTGCCGCCCGCCGTCGCCACCGCCGCGACCAGCAGCGCGACCGCGAGCCCCGGCACCGGGCGGGCGAGCTTGGCCCGCCACTGCACCGTCGCGCGCGTCGCTCCCAGCGCCGCGCCGGTCACCGGTTCACTCCTGTGCGCACTTCAGGCCTCCTCGATAATGTACGTACATTTAATCTAAGAGCTGTCCGTACATTTGGCAAGCGGTACTGTTCCCGGCATGGGCGAGGCAGAGCTGGTCCGCACCGGCGGACAGCCCCTGTGGCGGCAGTTGCAGCAGCGGCTGCTGGTGCGCATCCGCGCCGGGGAATTCGACAGCGCGTTCCCCGGGGAGCTCGCGCTCGCCGACGAATACAGCGTCAGCAGGCAGACCGTCCGGCAGGCGCTGCGGGAACTGCGCGCGGACGGCACGCTCATCGCCGAACGCGGACGCCAGCCCCGCGTCGCCGCGGCCGCGGAGATCCAGCAGCCGCTCGGCGCGCTCTACAGCCTCTTCGCCGCGGTCGAGGAGGCCGGGCTCGACCAGCACAGCGTCGTGCGCCGGCTCGACATCCGCGCGGACGCGGTGGTCGCCGAACGCCTGTCGCTGGAGGGCTCGACCCCCCTGCTGTACCTGGAACGCGTGCGGCTGGCCGGAAACGACCCGCTGGCCGTCGACCGGGTGTGGCTGCCCGCCGACCTGGCCCGGCCGCTGCTGGACGCGGATTTCCAGCACACCAGCCTGTACGGCGAGCTCCACCGCCGCACCGGGGTCCGGCTCGACCACGGCGAGGAGCAGATCCGCGCCGTCGTGCCGACCCGGGCCGAACGCACCCTGCTGGGCTGCGGCGAAACGGTCGGCGCGTTCTCCATCGGCCGCCTCGGCACCAGCGCGGGCAAACGGATCGAATGGCGGCACACGCTGGTGCGCGGCGACCGGTTCGCGCTGACCGCGGAGTTCTCCGGGCGCACCGGATACCGGCTGGTCACGACGGGGGCACTGGCCGGAACCCGCTGACCCGGCGGGCACCGGGCCGCCACGCTCCGCGCAGGTCGATCTTCGCGCGGATTCCGCGGGTCTTCTTCATGATCGCCGGGCCAGCATCGGCGCCGGGCTGATCACGGTGCTGATCGCCAGGCCGTATTGGACGTGCGAGGTGTCACGCAACGAACTACACGTCGTGCCGCTCGACCGGCCTAGAGTCCTTCACGAGCTACCACCTGTTCGCGGTGATCGCCGGCGCGCGCCGCAGGACCGTCGAAAACCTGCTGATGCCGATGAACTCGCCCGCGCCGGCGTTCCCGAGTTCGCTGCCGTCCGCGCCCGGTCCGTACCCCGGCTACCCGCAGCAGCAGCCGTCCCCGGGGCAGCAAGTCAGCCGATCCGGATCCCGGCCAGCTGAGTGCCTTGCGCGACCAGGGTCCCGGCGCTGTCCCACACGTGGCAGGACTCGTCGACCCGCCCGTCGCCGATGAGGTGGGCGCGGTGCAGCACACGCACCGGACCGGGAGCCGGACGCGCCCGCACGTAGGCGGTCAGTTCCAGCGTCGGCACCCAGCCCGACGGCGCGATGTCGAAGGTCGCCGGCGGCAGGGCATCGACCGCGAACAGCAGGCTGACCGGGTCGAACGGCTCGTCGCCGGGCAGCGCCAGCAGAGCGCGCAGTTCGCCGCGGCCGCTGGGCCCGTCGGCGATCGGGCGGTCGAAGCGCACGTCGATCTCGTCGCGGATCGCGATGCCGGGCGTCAGCTCGGCATCGCCCCACGGCTCGTCCGCAAAGGCGCCGAACTCCGGCCGCGGCACGCCGTCCTGCCAGAACGGTTCGGCCGCGCCGAGGACGCCCAGCGTCAGCAGAGCCTCGACCTGCGGCACGCCGTCCTTGAGCAGCCGTCCGCGCAGCTGGGTCGCGGTCCGGCCGGTGCGCAGCACCTCGACCTCGATCTCCGCCGGTCCGGGTTCGGGCGAGCGCAGGTAGTGCGCGCTGGCGGCCAGCACGTCCGGATGCCCGGAAACGACGGTCGCCGCGCGGGCGACGGCGGCCAGCAGGTATCCGCCGTTCGGGCGGCCGCCGATGGTCCACGCCGGGCTGAGGTCGACGCTGAACTCGGTGTCCGAACGCTGCTTGACCGCCGACACCGCGGCGAAGGTCGTCGTGCTCACGGGTCCCTCCAGGTGAGTTGCTTCCCGCAACCTACCTGCTAGGCCATTCGGCCGTCCCGGGCACTGAGACCCACGCCACCCGTTCCGCCCGCGCTCGGCGGATTTCCCCGGCACGATGTCCGCGACGCGTGTCGAGGACGGCGCGCGGGTTCCGTTCCCTTGGTGAGCCCGCCCGGAAGCGGCGAGCCGGACACTGGAGGAAACGCCATGCCGAAGTACATGCTGCTGCAGACCTACGCCCAGGGCGAGGACTGCGACGTGCCGTTGCCCGAGTGGGCTCCGGAGGACATTCGCGCGCACATCCAGTTCCAGCACGTGCTCAACGCCGAACTGACCGAAGCCGGGGAACTCGTCGAGGCGGAGGGGCTGGCCGGGCCGGAGGCGGCGAAGACGGTGGTCGCGGACGGCAAGGGCGGCGCGGTCGTCACCGACGGGCCGTTTCCGGAGGGCAAGGAACTGCTCGCCGGATACCGGGTGGTGGACGTCGAATCGGAGGCGCGGGCGCTGGAGATCGCGACCCGGGTCTCGGCCGCACCGGGTCCCCAGGGCGCGCCCCTGCGGGTGCCGATCGAGGTGCGCCAGGTGATGAGCGCGCCGGAGGCGTGATGGCCGAGGTCGAGGACCTGGTGCGCACGCTCGCGCCCCAGGTCCTCGCCGTCCTCGTGCGCCGGTCGGGCGATTTCGGCGCGGCCGAGGACGCGACGCAGGAAGCCCTCCTCGCCGCGGTGCAGCACTGGCCTGCCGAAGGCATCCCGGAGAATCCGCGCGGCTGGCTGTTGCAGACCGCCGGCCGCCGGATGATCGACAGCTTCCGCAGCGACCAGGCCCGGCGGCGGCGCGAGGACACCGTCGCCGCCGAGCCGCCGGGCGCCGAGGTGCCGGATCGGGACGACACGCTGACGCTGTTGTTCCTGTGCGCGCACTCGTCGCTGACGCCGGCGTCGGCGATCGCGCTGACGTTGCGAGCGGTCGGCGGCCTGACCACCGCGGAGATCGCCAGCGCGTTCCTCGTGCCGGAAACCACAATGGCGCAACGGATCAGCCGGGCGAAAGCGAAAATCACGAAGTCCGGCCTGCCGTTCCGGATGCCCGCCGCGCACGAGCGGCAGGCGCGACTGCGGTCCGTGCTGCACGTGCTGTACCTCGTGTTCAACGAGGGCTACACCAGCAGCGGCGGCCGCCGCCTGCACCGGACCGAACTGTCCGCGGAGGCGATCCGGCTGGCACGGCTGGTGCACGCCGCGCTCCCGGACGACGGCGAAGCGGCCGGATTGCTCGCGCTGATGCTGCTCACCGACGCCCGCCGTCCGGCCCGCACCGGACCGGACGGCGACCTCGTCCCGCTCGCCGATCAGGACCGGGCGCGATGGGACCGTTCGCTGATCCGGGAAGGCGTCGCGCTGATCACCGCCGCCCTGGCCCGCGAAGGCGTCGGCGAGTACCGCTTGCAGGCCGCGATCGCGGCGACGCACGACATCGCCTTGCGGGCGGAAGACACCGATTGGCCGCGCGTGCTCACGTTGTACACGCGGCTAGACGCCCTGACCGGCAACCCGGTCGTCACGCTCAACCGCGCGATCGCGACTGCGATGGTGCACGGGCCGGACGCCGGGCTGACGATGCTCGCCGGGCTCGACGACCGGCTCCCCGGCCACCACCGTCTCGCCGCCGCCCGCGCGCACCTGCTGGAGCTGGCCGGCGATCGCGCGGAAGCCATCCGCCACTACACCGCAGCCGCCGCCCGCACCGGAAACACCGCCGAGCAGCGCTATCTGACGCTGCGCGCGGCCCGGCTGCGCGCCAGCCATTCCACAAGTCGCTCGCCGATCGGCACCGAGTAACATCAGGACACTTCACGAGCGGAGCGCACCATGGCGAGCATCGAAGACGCCCGTCGCCGGACCGGGTACGACGTCACCGAGGCGACTGTCGACGACGTGCTCTCCGCCCTGCGCTCCGCCGAACCGCCCGCTCCGGGCGCCGGAGTCGTCTGGTGGCTGTACGCGGGCCGGAAGCCGCGGACACCGTACCTGGTCGCCGGTTTGCGCGGTGCGCGAGGAAGCCTGGCGTGGCACGAAAACGGCGAGATTTTCCTGCCCGCGAACGACACGGGCGACGAGACGGTCGACTACTTCAGCCTCCAGGGCGCGCACTTCCCGCAGCCCTCCGGGAGCGAGGTTTCCGCCGAGGAAGTGCTGCTCGCGGTGCGGGAACTGTGCGAAACCCAGACGCGACCCGCCTGCGTTTCCTGGCAGCCCGCGTAGCCTCTGTCCACATTGGACTTACCGGCGCGGGGCGAAGTCGTCCTTGTGCGCCCGCGCCCACTCGCGGAACGACGTCGCGCGTCCCGCGAACCGTTCCACCGTGTTGTTCACCGGCGCGAGGCGGCCCACCGCTGCCTCCTCCACGTCCATCAGGTGCTCCAGGACCGCCGCGGGCATCCACTCCGGACGCCGCGCCAGCACCTCACTCCGCGTTTCGGTGACCACTTCGATCGAGCGGCCCAATTCCCCCGCCAGGGTCTCCACTATCGCACGCTGCGTCATCGACTCCGGCCCAGTCACCGCGAGCATCCTCCCCGGATAGCTACGCTCCGTGAGCAGTTTCGCGGCCACTGCGGCCACATCCGCCTCGGCCGTCGGCGTGAACTGCGACTCCGGGGAGAGGAGCCGCACCGGTCCCCCGGCCCGGATCGCCGCACCCCAGTCGCGCCGGGTGTTGCCCATCAGCCAGCCCGGATACAGCACTGTGAACGGCAATCCGGACTCCGCCACCGCCGCCTCCGCGGGCAGATGCCCTCGCCGGATCGGGTTGTCCGCCGCCCCCTCCCAGACATCCGGTGACGACAGCAGCACAACGTAGGACACTCCGGCTTTTCGCGCCGCCGCAAGGAAATCCGCCGCACCGTTCGGCCGCGTCGGATACTGGAAGATCGCGTCCACGCCGCGCAGCGCGTCCTCGGACCCGCCCTCCGCGGTGAGATCCAACGACACCGCGTCCGGCAGATCCAGCGCGGCCGCGTCCCGCGCCGACCCGCGCACCTCGTGCCCGCCCTCGCGGAGCACCCGGACGACCTCGCTCCCGACATTCCCGCGCGCCCCCGTCACCAGGATGGTCATCCCCGCACTTCCTTTTCTTTCAAATTAACTTTGTTAGCAAAGCTATATCTGCGACTCACCGCTGTCAATCTCCCGTCTCCAGTACACGGCCGGGCGAGATCGTTGTATGGATCGTGTACGGATCCCTCCCACACTCCCGGCAGTTCGATTCGGACGAGTGAAGGGAGATCCGTCGTGGTCGGGAATGTGACGGTCCGGCGCACAGTCGCCGCACTGCTCGCCGCGGGGGCGGTCACCGCAGTCGCGACGCCCGTGAGCGCCGCCGAGACCGCGGGCGCCTGGCGAGCCGATCTGTCCTCCGTGGACAGCGACGACGTCAATGTCGCCGCGACCAGCGGCACGCTCACGCTGCGGGACGCCGCGTGGAGACCCGCCGACCGGGCCGCCGGCAGCGAGGGCTACCTGCTCTCCGCCGAACGGCGCCTGCCCGCGCCGGTGAACCGGGTAGCCGCCGAGATCTCCGCCGACGCCCCGCAAGGCACCTCGGTCGACGTCGACGTCCGCGGCCGCTCCGGCACCGGCGACTGGACCGAATGGACCCCTGCCGGCACCGCGCTCCCGCGTGCGGTGAGCGTCGTGCAGACCAGGATCACGCTGTCCAGCACCACCGCCGCCCGCCCCACCGTGCGCGACGTCGAACTGACCGGCTCGCTGTCCCCGCAGGCGAACGCCATCGCCGCGGCCACCCCGCTGACCTACACCATCTACGCCACCCGCGAAGGCCTCACCGGCCACACCACCGCGAACGGCCACGTCATCGCGAGCAACGACCACTTCGTCGCGCTGCCGTCCGGGAAAGCCCTGTCACCGAAGGGAACCGGCAACTACACCGTGCGCGTCTGCAAGACGGACAACAGCCGCTGCGAATACGCGCCGGTCTGGGACGTCGGCCCGTGGAACACCAAGGACGACTACTGGAACCCGTCCTCGGTGCGCGCGGAATACAAAGACCTGCCGCAGGGCCAGCCCGAGGCCTACGCCGCCTACCACAACGGCTACAACGGCGGCCGCGACGACCTCGGGTACAAGGTGGGCAACCCCGCGGGCATCGACCTGGCCGACGGCACCTTCAGCTCAGGCGTCGGCCTCGGCGACAACGGAAACGTGAAGGTCACCTACCTGTGGACGGGCTCCGCCGCAGCGACCGGCCTGGTGCAAACGGCAGGCGACCCGGTGAACGTCCGGTCGGGCGCGCACACGTCCTCGCCGGTGAAGGGCCTGGCGGCGAACTACGCCAAGGTGAACATCGAATGCTACGTCAACGGGGACTCGGTGACCGGGAAGTTCGGGACGAGCAAGATCTGGGACCGCATCGGATCCGGCCACTACATCTCGGACACGTACGTGAAGACCGGCTCGAACGGGCCGGTGGCACCGCTCTGCTGAGTCTTGGGGGTGCCGGTGCGGGGTCTGGGGCTGACTCCGCACCGGTGGCTCCCGTTCGTGCGTCCGTTGTGCCGAGTTGATCGCGGGTTGCCGGGACCGTGGACTGGCTCCGCACCGATGGGGCCCATTCGCGCATCCGGTGTGCCAACCTGATCGCGGGTTGCCGGGACCGTGAACTGGCTCCGCACCGATCGGGCCTATTCGCGCATCCGGTGTGCCAAGTTGCTCGCGGGTTGCCAGAACCCTGGACTGCCTCCACACCGATCGGGCCCATTCGCGCATCCGGTGTGCCGAGTTGATCGCGGTTGCCGGGACCGTGGACTGGCTCCGCACCGATCGGGCCCATTCGCGCATCCGGTGTGCCAACCTGATCGCGGGTTGCCAGAACCCTGGACTGCCTCCACACTGATCGGACCCATTCGCGCATCCGGTCCGCTGAAGCGCGTCCCTGTGCAGGTTCAGGCTGACTCCGCATCGGCGGCCTGCTGCGCCCGCCCGCTCCCGCTGAACCTGGCCGGGTCCCCGGCGCAGCGCATGCGGCCAGCTCCGCACCGGCGGCTCCGGCCAGGACTTCCCCCAGGCCGCCGTTCGAGCACTCCGCTCCTGGGCAGTTCCTCGCCGACGCCAGGTTTCACTCCGAGAATCCCTCTCCCCCTGCCTGCTTCCTCACCACTGCTTCCCGCGAGCCGCGTCTCCGAGTTCCGCTTCCTGAGCCGTTCTTCGCTCCGGCCCCGTCATTCGGCCTCCCCTTCAGCCCTTCTTCACCGCAAGCCTTCTTCCAGCACTCTGCCCGCGATCCCTTTGCCCAAAACGTGTTTCGGCAGTCGTCCCTAGGCCGCCGGGGGAGTCCGGACCCGGGCTCCCCCGGTTTCCACCCGGTTCAGCGACGGATTTCCCCTCAACCGCCGGTTAAAGTGGTCTTCGTGCGCTGCCGCAGCCGAGGGGGTCCGCCATGCCACGCCGATTCGCATTCATCGTCGCCGTCGTCCTGTCCGTCATCAGCCTGAGCACATCCGCCGCCGGGGCCGCTCCGGCCGTCATCGGCGGAGAAAAAGCTTCCCTGGCGCAACATCCGTACGCTGTGTACTTAGTGGACAGTCACGGAACCCAGTTCTGCGGCGGCGTCATCGTCAGCCGCACCGCGGTCGCGACCGCCGCGCACTGCGCCGCCACTGTCCCGATCGGCGAACTCAGCGTCGTGGCCGGACGGGAAGACAAACGCAGCCAGGACGGCGTCGTCCGCGCCGTGTCCGCCGCCTGGCAACACCCGGATTTCCGCACGCCGCAACAAGGTTCGGACGTCGCCGTCCTGACCGTTCGCGGCTCGCTCCCCTACCGTCCCGCCGGCCTGGCCCGCGATCCGAACCGCTACCCCGCCGGAACCACCGCCACCGTCCTGGGCTGGGGCCGGCTCGCCGACGGCGGCGACCGGTCGGACTACCTGCGCCAAGCCACCGTCCCGTTAGCCGACGACTCCACCTGCCACACCGCATACCCGGAGTACTCCGCGACAAGCATGCTGTGCGCCGGTTACCCGAACGGCGGTATCGACGCCTGCAAAGGAGATTCGGGAGGCCCGCTGGTAGTCGGCGACACGGTGGTCGGCATCGTCTCCTACGGCGACGGATGCGGGAAGCCCGGCAAACCCGGGATGTACACCAGGGTCACGTCCTTCGCCGACGACATCGCCGCCCACGCCGGACTCAGCTGAACCAACCGGCTCCCGCACCCCCCGGATCGGCACTCGTCATCCGCCCCGCGCCGGATCCGCCAAGACGAACTGCCACGCACCGAACGCAAGCTCCGACGATCCACGGCGGCCACATCCCCGCGACGCACGCCCTACGACCGGACCGGGTTTTCGCTCCGTACGGAAGAAACAGCAGAACACACGCGACTCCTTGAGCACGGCAAGGTAAGGTCCAGGCCATGACGTCGCCGGAGGCCAGCAGACGGTAGCCGCCCAGCCGCAAGCTGGGCGGCGGAGTGACGGGTGCCGGGTTCACCCGGGCTGGGCTGACCGGCGAAAGCTTCACCACAGACACCGTGCAGGTGAGCTGTGCCCTCAGCAGGCGCTCGTGAGTGTTGATGCCGGTTAGAACCGGCATCAACACTCACGACAGCCAGGCGCAGCCAATCGGCCCGCCGTGCGCGAGCGATCGCGTCGGCGGCAAGGCCAGCCAACCAGCGCCAAGCCTGCGCACGGTGGCCACGTCGTGGTGAAGTCTGACGCCACGGGCAAAGCTTGCCGTTCGAACGCGCTCCGGCGAAGCCTGGGCACAGCAGAGCCACCGGCAAAGCATGCTTGGTGCCGTAGCACCGCTCGCCAAGCCTGCTCAGCACCGGGGCCCTCACTGGCAAGCCCACTCAACACCGCAGCACCGCTCACGAAGCCTGCTCGGCGCTGCGGGCAAAGCCTGCTCGGCACCGCAGCCCTCACTGGCAAGCCCGCTCAACACCGCAGCACCGCTCACCAAGCCTGCTCGGCACTGCGGGCAAAGCCTGCTCAACACCGCAGTATTCGGACGAAGCCTGCTCGCAGCCGCCAGGCCGCAGCAAACCTCCGCCCAGCGCAACTGCGGCCAGGCACCCAGGCCAACCCGCGGGCTGCCGCGCCCGAGCCCGAGGCACCCCACTCCGCACGCGAACCGTCCTCAGTCCTCCGGCGTCCCCGGCGCCGACAGCTATTCGGAGTCGATTCCTCTTGCCTCCCCTCATTTTCCTCCTAGCCGGCGCAGTCTTCGCCCAAGGCACGTCCGAGTTCGTCCTCTCCGGACTCCTTCCCCAGATCGCCGCGGGCACCGGCGTCTCCCTCGGCACCGCCGGGCTGCTCACGTCGCTCTTCGCGGCCGGAATGGTCGTAGGCGCACCAGTTCTCGCGATGCTCGGCAGCAAATTGCCGCGCAAGCAGGCACTCCTCGCCTTCCTGGGCCTCTTCTCCGCAGTACACGTCATCGGTGCCCTCACCACCGATTTCCCGGTCCTGCTCGCCACCCGGGCCCTCGCGGCGTTCGCCAACGCTGGGTTTCTCGCGATAGCGCTCGCGTCGCTGCCCGCATTCGTCCCGGCGGACGCAGTCGGGCGGGCGACTTCCGTGCTGTTGTCCGGTGTCACGCTCGCGTGCGTCGTCGGCGTTCCGGCCGGGACAGTCCTCGGCCAGTACGCCGGGTGGCAGGCCGCGTTCTGGGCTATCGCGGCGATCACGTCAGCGGCCGCCGTCGCGCTGACCCCGGCAAAGTTCGACAACCCGCCAGTCACCAGCCCGGTGTATCGCGAGTGGCGGGTCCTCGCGCAGCCGCGCGTCGCGGCCACCGTGGGCAAGGGGGTTCTGGTCAACGGCGGGACGTTCGCGGCCTTCACCTACCTCGGCACGATGACCTCCCCGGCCGGATGGGTTCCGGTCGTGCTGGCGATGTTCGGAGCGGGATCGTTCGCCGGCGTCACGATCGCGGGCAAGGCAGGTCCGGGGATCCTCAAAGCGGGCACGGCAGTGCTGACCGCCGGGTGGGTGGCGGCGTATTTCGCGGCGCAGAGTCTTCCCGGGCTCATCGCAGCGGCATTGCTCACCGGGGCGATGGCGTTCGGCGCCGGGTCCGCGTTGATCGCTGCGATCGTCACCTCCGCCGGCAATGACGCACCGCGGGTGGCCGGGGCGATCGCGACTACGGCGTTCAATCTCGGCGCGGTGGTCGGGCCCGCGGTGGCGGGGGCCGTCGTCCTCGATGCGGCGCACGCGCGTGCGGCGTTCTGGGTCAGTGCGGCCTTCACCGCCGCGGCGATGTTCCCGCGGGTGAAGAAATAAAGAAAGGCGGCCCGGGCGAGAACCCGGGCCGCCGCGGAAAAGACAAGTTCAGCGCAGGGTGTCCCAGCCCGCGTAACGAGCCTCGGTGCCCAGCTCCTCCTCGATGCGGATCAGCTGGTTGTACTTCGCCGTGCGGTCCGACCGCGACAGCGAACCTGTCTTGATCTGGCCACAGCCGGTCGCCACCGCGAGGTCGGCGATGGTGGTGTCCTCGGTCTCGCCCGAACGGTGCGACATGACCGCCGAGTAGCCCGCCTTGTGCGCGGTGTCGACGGCGGACAAGGTCTCGGTCAGGGTGCCGATCTGGTTGACCTTGATGAGGATCGAGTTGGCGATGCCGCGCTTGATGCCGTCGCGCAGAATCTCGACGTTCGTGCAGAACAGGTCGTCGCCGACAAGCTGCACGCGGTCGCCGATGCCGTCGGTCAGCTGCTTCCAGCCGGCGTAGTCGTCCTGGGCCAGACCGTCCTCGATCGACACGATCGGGAAGCGCTCGGTCAGCTCGGTCAGGTACGCGACGTGCTCCTCGACGCTGCGCTTGCGGCCCTCGCCGGTATAGTCGTAGACGCCGTCGCGGTAGAACTCCGACGCCGCCGGGTCCAGCAGCAGCGCGATGTCCTTGCCCGGCTCGTACCCGGACTTCTCGATCGCGCGGACCACGAATTCGAGTGCCTCGTCGGCCGACCCCAGCTGCGGCGCGAACCCGCCTTCGTCGCCGACATTCGTGTTGTGTCCCGCTTCGTGCAGCGATTTCCGCAGCGTGTGGAACACCTCCGAGCCCATCCGCACGGCCTCGGCGAACGTCTCCGCGCCGACCGGGCCGATCATGAACTCCTGGAAGTCGATCGGGTTGTCCGCGTGCGCGCCGCCGTTGACGATGTTCATCATCGGCATCGGCAGCAGATGCGCGTACACTCCGCCGACGTAGCGGTACAGCGGCAGCGTGTTCGCCGCGGCGGCCGCCTTCGCCACCGCCAGCGAGACCCCGAGCGTCGCGTTCGCGCCCAGGCGGGCCTTGTTCCCGGTGCCGTCGAGGGCGATCAGCGCGCGGTCGACGTCGGCCTGCGCCTCCGCCTCCATGCCGACCACGGCGTCGGCGATCTCGCCGTTCACCGCGTCGATCGCCTTGCGCACGCCCTTGCCGTGGAACCGCTTCGCGTCGCCGTCCCGCAGCTCCACGGCCTCGCGCGTGCCGGTGGAGGCCCCGGACGGCACCGCCGCGCGGCCCGCCGACCCGTCCGCCAGCACCACGTCGACCTCGACCGTCGGGTTGCCCCGGCTGTCGAGCACCTCACGGCCCCGGACCCGGACGATGCCTGTCATAACGCTCCTCGGAGGTTCGAGCCGAAGCACTCAGCGCACGCTCCGTGAAGCGCCCCGGCAGCAACGCGGCACCACGGCGAGCCGCACGTCACCCCGGAGGCTAGCAGAACTGTTCTGAATCGATCCGGGAAAGCCTCGAAAATCCACTGTGGACAGTCCGGGAACCTTTTCCCGGCAAAGGGAACGAACCGGAACTCCACGCGGGGACACTTCACGTCCCGGACAGCCAGCGTTCATCGACGAGCCCCGCGGCCAGCATAACTTCGGTTCCGCCTGGGAGCCGGAGGAGGCCGTCATGTCCAACACCGTCAGCCGTCGAGGAGCATTAGGCCTCATGGGCGCGAGCGCTGCCGTACCACTGCTGGGCACTGGTACGGCGAGTGCCGCGCCCCTTGCGACGACCGCGGGCGGCGGCGCGACACCAGTGCAGGGTTTGCACCTCACGTTCGGCCGAGATCCCGCGCGGCAGATGGTGGTTTCGTGGCTCACCGACGGCCCGGTCCGCCGTCCCCGCGTCCTCTACGGCACGCTCAACGACGGCTTCGGTTCGTACGCGCCCGCGGTCACCCACACCTACCTCGACGGCGCTTCCAACCGCACAGTCTGGGTGCACCACGCCGAGATCAACCGCCTCTGCCCGAACACCGAGTACCTCTACATCGCCCAGCACGAAGGTGCGACGCCCGACGCGGGCACGTTCCGCACCGCGCCCAGCGGGCGGTCCGCGTTCACCTTCACCAGCTTCGGCGACCAGTCCGCGCCGCAGGTCACCTGGGACCTCAAGGGCGCGCCCGCGCTCGACTTCTTCTCCACGCCGGCCGCGAAGGACATCGTCACCGGCATCGAGACCGTCGCGCCGCTGTTCCACCTGCTCAACGGCGACCTCTGCTACGCCAACCTCGACGTCGACCGCGTGCGCACCTGGAACAACTTCTTCGCCAACAACGCCCGCTCGGCGCGGTACCGGCCGTGGATGCCCGCCGCGGGCAACCACGAGATCGAGAAGAGCAACGGCGCACTCGGCATGGACGCCTACCAGGCGTATTTCCAGCTGCCGTCCACCGAAACCGATCCCGAACTGGCCGGGCTCTGGTACGGCTTCACCGTCGGCTCGGTCCGGGTGGTCGTGCTGCAGAACGACGACAACTGCCTGCAAGACGGCGGCGACGTCTACGTCAACGGCTATTCCGGCGGGCGGCAGCTCGCCTGGCTGGAGAAGGAACTCGCCGCGGCACGGGCGTCGCGCGACGTGGACTGGATCGTCGTCGCGATGCACCAGGTCATGATCAGCACGTCCGACGCGAACGGCGCCGACCTCGGCCTGCGCGAGAAGTACGGTCCGCTGTTCGACCGCTACGGCGTCGACCTGGTGCTTTGCGGGCACGAGCACGACTACGAACGCTCCCTCGCCGTGCACGGCGTCGTCGCGGAAAGCGAAACGCTCACGCCGAACCCGGTCTCCGACGCGACCGACGACATCGACACGACGCACGGCACCGTGCACATGGTTCTCGGCGGAGGCGGCGTCTCCGGCACCACCAACGGCAGCTTCTTCGCCGACGGCACCGGAAAGGTGCTGACCGCCGTCGCGGACAAGCGGGATCCGGCCACGGGCAAGCGGAAACCGACCTACGTGCGCGAAAAGGCGGTGTGGAGCGCGGTGCGCGACCTCGACCACCCCTACGGTTTCGCCGCGTTCACAGTGGATCCCGGTCGCCGTCCGGGCGGCACGACGACCATGCACGTGACCTACTACAACGTCGCCAAGCCGACCGGCGAGCTGTCGGTGTTCGAACGGTTCTCGCTGCACCGCAAGCGCGCCGACGGCTGAGGTCAACCCCTTCTCCGGACCACCCCTCAAGCCGGACGGGACGATCCTTAGCCGCGCTACGCTTCCCGCGGACCCGGCGGCCGCAACGGACACCTCCCCCATCGTCCGTCCATTGTGGACTATCGGGCCGCGAGGAGCGCCCATGGACCACGCCGTCACCCCCTTCGTGCTGGACCCGGCGGCGCCGGACGTGCACGGCGAGGGCGCCCGGCTTCGCGCCCGCGGACCGCTGACCGTGGTCGAACTGCCGGGCGGAGTGCTCGCCTGGTCGGTCACCAGCCTGCCGCTGCTGCGCGCCCTGCTCGCCGACCCGCGGGTGTCGAAGGACGCCCGGCGGCACTGGCCCGCCTACCGGGACGGCGAGATCTCCTCCGACTGGCCGCTGCACATCTGGGTTTCGGTGCAGAACATGTTCACCGCCTACGGCGACGAGCACCGGCGGCTGCGGTCGCTGGTGTCCAAGGCTTTCTCGCCCGGCCGGATCGCCGCGCTGCGCCCGGTGGTCGCCGAGATCGTCGACGGCCTGCTCGCCGGCCTCGACGCCGGACCGCCGGAAACCGACCTGCGCGAGCAGTACTGCTACCGGCTGCCGATCGAGGTGATCTGCCGGCTGGTCGGCGTCCCCGAACAAGCGCGGCCGGGCCTGCGCACCGCGGTGGCCGGGATCTTCGCGACGTCGGCGACCGCGGAAGAAGCGACCGCGAACGTCGAGCTGCTGTACGGAATCCTCGCCGACCTCGTCTCGCGGCGGCGCGCCGAGCCCGGCGACGATCTCGCTACCGCACTGATCACCGCGCGTGACTCCGACGGCTCCCGGCTGAGCGAAGCGGAACTGGCGGACACGCTGATCCTGGTGATCACCGCGGGTCACGAGACGACGGTCAACCTGCTCGACCAGGCCGTGACCGCGCTGCTGACTCATCCCGGGCAGCTGCGGCAGGTCCTCGGCGGAAAACGCACCTGGTCGGACGTCGTGGACGAGACTTTGCGCTGGCAGGCCCCGCTTTCGCACCTGCCGCTGCGGTTCGCGCGAGAGGACATCGAGATCGGGGGCACGGTCATCCGCGCGGGCGACCCGATTCTTCCGTCCTTCGGCCCCGCCGGACGCGACGAGGACCACCACGGTCCGGACGCGCACGAGTTCGACCTGGCCCGCGAGGACAAATCAGCGCTCGCGTTCGGCCACGGCGTGCACTATTGCCTCGGTGCGCAGCTCGCCCGGACGGAGGCGGAGCTGGGCCTGCCGGCGTTGTTCGAGAGGTTCCCGGACTTGGCGCTGGCGGTGACCGAGGAGAAGCTGGAGCCGGTGCCGTCGTTCATCACCAACGGGCATGTGACGCTGCCGGTGCGGCTTAAGTCCTCGTGAGTGTTCGTCCCGGTTCTCACCGGGACGAACACTCACGACTCCCAGTCGGCGAGGACGGCCTCGGTGTCCGCGCCCGGCATCGGCGGCGGCGACGGCAAATCCGTTGTGCTGCGCGAAAATCGCGGTGCCGGAGCGGGCTGGACGATGCCGTCGAGCGTGACCAGGCCGGACCGCGCGGCGATGTGCGGGTGCCGGGGAGCCTCGTCGGGGGCGAGGACCGGCGTGACGCACGCGTCGGTGCCGTCGAAGGCCTCGGCCCATTCGTCGCGCGTGCGGCTGAGGAAGGCCCGGGTGAAGGCGGCGCGGAGGGTGGGCCAGCCGTCGCGGTCCAGTTGCGGCGGGAGGTCTTCCGCGGCGAGGCCGAGACCGTTCAGGAGAGCCGCGTAGAACTGCGGTTCCAGGGAACCGACGGCGACGTACCGGCCGTCCGCGCAGACGTACGTGTCGTAGAACGGCGCGCCGCCGTCGAGGAGATTCGTGCCGCGTTCGTCGGACCAGGAACCCAGGCCGCGCAACGCCCACATCATCTGGGCCAGCACGTTCGCTCCGTCGACCATCGCCGCGTCCACGACCTGGCCGCGCCCGGTCCGGCCGCACTCCCACACCGCCGCGAGCACGCCCGCGATCAGGAACATCGACCCGCCGCCGAAGTCGCCGACCAGGTTGAGCGGCGGCACCGGACGTTCGCCCGCGCGGCCGATCGCGTGCAGCACGCCGGTGAGGCCGAGGTAGTTGATGTCGTGCCCGGCGCGCTGGGCGAGCGGGCCGTCCTGGCCCCAGCCGGTCATCCGGCCGTACACCAGGCGGGGATTGCCCGCGAAGCAGTCGTCCGGGCCGACGCCGAGCCGTTCGGCGACGCCCGGGCGCAGGCCTTCGACCAGCACGTCCGCCTTCGCCGCGAGTCGCAGGACGAGTTCGCGGCCCTCGGGGGTCTTGAGGTCCGCGGCGACCGAACGGCGCCCGCGCAGCAGCGGGTCCGGCTTGCCGCCGCTGAGGTCGAGCGATCCGGAAGGCCGTTCCACCCGGACGACGTCCGCGCCCAGGTCGGCGAGCACCATGCACGCGTGCGGCCCCGGCCCGATCCCGGCCAGCTCGACGACCTTCAGCCCGCTCAACGGTCCCGCCACATGTCCTCCTCGGCTCTGGCGCCCCTTGCGGCGGCGACCCTACCGGCCTGCCGGACGCAGGCCCGGGCGTGTGGGGTAACCCACCCGTGGCCCGACCCGGGCAGAACCGGCGCCGAGCCTCACCCGAACCGGGGACTGGCGTCTCACGGCCGCGCCCTTCGGGTACCCGGCTGGTATCCATGGGTCACGAACAGATCAAGGAGGGTTTTCGATGAGCTTTTTCGACCAGGCCAAGGACAAGATTCAGGAATTCGCGGGCAACAACCAGGACAAGGTCGGCGACGGCATCGACAAGGCCGCCGAATTCGCCGACGACAAAACGGGCGGCAAGCACGGCGACCAGATCCGCCAGGGCGCGGACAAGCTGAAGGAGAACTTCGGCGGCGGCCAGCAGGGCGGCCAGGAACAGGGCGGACAGCCGCAGGGCGGCGGCGAGCAGGGCGGCCAGCCGGGCGAGCAGCAGTGGGGAAACCAGCAGTAGCGAGGGCCGCGTCGGCCTGAGTTCCCGCGTTGCGCGGGAAGGCCGCGCGATTCGCCTTCCTGAGGAGACCTTGCGAACCGCGCGGCCCCGGGAAAAGCCTCGCGAACCGCGCAACTGCGGGAAGCCCGCGCGAATCGCCTTCCCAGGAGACCTCGTGAACCGCACGACCCGGGAAAAGCCTCGCGAACCGCGCGGCCGCGGGAAGCCCGTGCGGATCGACGGCGGCGGCCGGTACGATCCGGCCGCCGCCATCATTTGCGCGACAACCGCGCCGGGCGAGGCGGGGTGGCATTTTCCGCACAGTTTCCGGCGTAGTCATCCGGACAGCGCGAAAATGCCGCTCCGTTTCCGGCGACACGGCGCAACACCGAAATTATTTCACGATTCGCTGGCCAGGGCGCGGTTTCCCCGGCTCGCTCAGCCGGGTTTGCGGGCCGAGATCAGGACGTGTTCCTCCGGTTCCGCACCCGGTTTGCCCGGTGCGAACGCTTCCGCCCGGGTTCCGGTCACCTCCAGTCCGGCCGCGCGCACCCGGTCGGCCAGCGCGTCCGCCGGGAAGCTGGTCACCCGGATCGAGTGGCCCAGGAAGTCGACCGGCACATCCTCGACGTCGGCGGGCACGGTGACCAGGGCGAACCTTCCGCCCGGCGCCAGCCAGTCCGCGATCCGGCCGAGCGCGCGCTCCGTTTCGAGCCGGGTCAGCTGCAGGAACGCGAAGAAAGCGCACACGGCGGCCCACGTTCCCGGTTCCGACTCCCATTCCCGCAGGTCAGCTTGCACGAACTCGGCTTCGGGCACCTGTTCGCGGGCGATCCGCACCATCTCCGCGGACACGTCGATCCCCGTCACCCGATGTCCGGCGGCGGCAAGATCCGCCGCGGCGGGGCGGCCGGTTCCGCTGCCGATGTCGAGGACCCGCGCGGCCGGCGGCAGCACCGCGAGGAGCTCCCGCACGGCAGCGTCGACCACCGGCCGACGGCCGAACGCTTCCTCGTACCCGGCGCCGATCGCGTCGAACAGTTCCGCCGCGGTGGTCAGCTCCTCGGACATCCCGGTCTCCCCTCGCCGTCGAAGGGCCCCAGGCTATCCGCACCTGCCGACAATTTCGGTCACTCGGCAGCTTCGTAGGCGGTCGCGGCGACCACCAGGTCCTCCCAGGCCATCCCGACGCTCTTGAACAGCCGAGGTCCCGGCGACACCGCGAAGCCCCGAGCCAGTGCCGCGAGCGAGACAAGATCATCCGCCGCGAGCACCCCGGATTTTATTGCCAGCACGACATCTCCAGCCTCGCGAGTAGCCGCGCCGATCCCTTCGACGACCACTGTGGACCGTCCGATAAGGACATCGTCGACTTCCCGTGCCTCCGGTTCGTGCGAGCCGACGGCGACCACGGTGGCGTGCTCGGGGACTTTCGCGCCGTCGAACACGGGGACGCGCGACGAAGTGCAGCAGGCGACCAGATCAGCTGCGGAAACGTCGTCCGGAGTGCCGGCCCGGGCGAAGGGGTACTGCGCGGCGAGAGCTTGCGTACGCTCCGGGTTGCGGCCGACGACCACCACGTCCCGCACCGGCCGCACGGCACAGAGGGCTTCGATGTGGCTCTGCGCCTGCGGACCCGTCCCGAACACCACCAGCCGTTCCGCATCCGGCACGGCGAGCAGGTCCGCTGCCACCGCGGAGACGGCCGCCGTGCGCACCGAGGTGAGCGCGACGCCGTCCAGGAGCGCCATGGGCGTGAGCGTCGGGCCGTCCATCAGCAGGTAGTGGCCTTGGATCCGCGGCAGGCCCCGGGCCGGGTTGCCCGGCGCGACGGACGCGACCTTGACCCCGGCGTAACGGTCCCAGAACGCGGGCATGAGCAGGAACTGCCCGGTGGGCACGGGCACGACGGACCGGGGCGGGTCCTGGTCAGGGTCGAGGCCGCCGGCCAGCGCGGCGCGGACGGCATCGACGGCTTGCTGGACAGTCGGGCGGGCATCAAGGAGCAATCGCACTTCCGCAGCATGGCACAGCGCACCGACAGACCTGCTGAGCCGCAGGTCACAACGGCTTAGATACAAGATGGGATGCATGCTAGCGTCTCAGTCGTGAAAGCGTTGAAACCCGCCGCCGACCGCGCGTACGAGCTCACCAAGGAACTCGTGCTCACCGGCGAACTGCCCGGCGGGCACCTGTTCAGCGAGGGCGAGATCGCCGAGCGGCTCGGAGTGAGCCGGACGCCGGTGCGCGAGGCGTTCCTGCGGCTGCAGGTCGAGGGGCTGCTCAACCTGATCCCGAAGCGCGGCGCGATCGTCGTGCCGATCACCCCGGGCGAGGCCGAGGACGTGCTCGAAGCCCGCGAGGCCGTCGAAAGCGCGGCGGTACAACGGCTCGGCCGTCGCCCGGAATTGATCCCGGCGGCGCTCGATCGGCTGCGTGCGGTGCTGGCCGCCCAACGGCAGCACGCGGAGGCGGGCGACGTGCCTGCGTTCGCGGAAGCCGACGCGCTGTTTCACCGCATGATCGTCGAGGCGGGCGGCAATACGCTGCTGCTCGGCTTTTACACGACGCTCGCCGACCGGCAGCGCCGGATGAACGTCCACGCGCTCGCGCCGATCCCGGCCCGCCTGCCGCAGGTCGTCGACGAGCACGAAGAGCTCCTGAACATCATCGCGGAGGCCGAGACGAAGGCCGCTGCCTTCGCCCCGGCCCTGCGAGCACACCTGGATTCGGTGCACCGTCGATGACCACTGCAGCTGACCGCGCCCACCTGCCTGAAACACCCGGAACGACCGCCCGCCCGGCCTGGTTCCCGGCCGCCGCCGCGGTGTTCGCGGCCGGATGGGGCGGCAACCAGTTCACCCCGCTGCTCGTGATGTACCACGCCGCGGGCTACTCCGCGTTCACCGTCGACGCCCTGCTCGGCGCCTACGTCGTCGGCCTCGTGCCGGGGCTGCTGCTGTCCGGCGGACTGTCCAATCGGTACGGTCGCCGTCCGGTGATGTTCGCCGGCGCCGTGTTGTCGTTGCTGGCGAGCGTGCTGCTGGCGCTCGGTCCGGCCGGTGCCGGGTGGATCGCCGCAGGCCGGTTCCTCTCCGGGATCGCGGTCGCGGTCGCGATGGCCGTGGGCTCCACCTGGATCAAGGAACTCGCCGACGCCGACCCGCACAGTGCGGCCGACACCGGGACCCGCCGCGCGGCACTGTGCCTGACCCTCGGGCTCGGCATCGGCCCGGGCGTCGCCGGAGTGCTCGCGCAGTGGGGGCCGTGGCCGATGGTCCTCCCCTACCTGGTCCACATCGGACTCGCGCTGGTCTCGCTCGCCGCGGTCACGCGCAGTCCGGAAACGCTCGCTGCCCGGACCGATTCGGTCCGCGCCGCGGTGCCCGCCACCACGCGGCATCCGCGGTTCCGCCGGGTGATCCTGCCTGCCGCGCCGTGGATCTTCGGTTCGTGCGGCGTGGCGTACGCGATCCTGCCGCAGCTCGTCGAGCACCGGACCGGGTCGTGGGCGCTGGCCTACTCCACCTTGCTCACTGTCTGCGCGATCGGCGCGGGCGTGGGGATTCAGCCGATCGCCAAGCGGGTCGACCGCGCCACCAGCGCCCGGGCCGTGCTCACCGGGATGGCGGTGCTCTGCGCCGGGCTCGTCTTGAGCGTCTTCGCCGCGGCGCGGGAATCGCCCTGGATCGCCCTCGGCGCGGCGATTGTGCTGGGCGCCGCTTACGGCATCGTCGTGGTGTCCGGGCTGCTGGAATTGCAACGCCTCGCCCGGCCGGACGAAATCGCGGAACTCACCGGCGTGTACTACGCGCTGGCGTACATCGGATTCCTCCTGCCGTCAATTTTAGCCGCCCTGAACGGAGTAGCGGGCTACCCGGTGCTGCTCGGCTGCGTCGCCGTGGTCGCGATCGCGGGAACCCTTGTGGTGACCCGGCACTCGCGCCGGCACCTGCCTCAGGACTGACCCCGATTCCGGCAAACGGGACCGAATGCGCGACCGCGCGGAAATTCGGTCCCGTTTGCCGGATTTGTTTCCCACTATTGTCGCTTGTGGATCGTGCGGGAGTCGGAAAGAGTTCTGCTGCCGGGAAATCGAGCGCGGCACGAGTGCGCCCGATTTCGTCGGGGCCGGTAACTCACGAACCCTTCTAGCAGGAAGTGGGAACCGCACATGGGGCGTTCCTCGCGATCCGTTCGCGCCCTGGTCATGGCTGCGACCGGCAGTCTGGTGCTGGCCGGGGCCACCCAGCCGGCGCAGGCTGCCGCGCCGGCCGCCGCGGCGGACACCGCGCCGCAATCGGTGATCGTCGTCCTCGCGGACCAATTGCCCAGCGCGCCGCCCACCAAGGCGGCCTCGGACACTCGCCGCGCCAAAGCCACCCAAGAACAGGACTCGGTGCTCGCCAAGCTCTCCGGCGCGGCACCGGCCAAGGTCAAGCACTTCGCACTGGGCAACGCGTTTTCCGCCACCGTCACGCTCGCGCAGGCCGCACAGCTCGCGCACGACCCGGCGGTCGCGCAGGTGCTGCCGGACAGCAAGGTGACGCTGCCGGACGCCAAACCGGGCGCACCGGCCGCCGCGCCGAAGGCAGGCGGACCGGCCGCGCAGGCCACGCCGAACGCGACCTGCCCGGCCGACCCGGCGAAACCGTTGCTGGAGCCCGAAGCGCTGACGTCGATCCGCGCGTACAGCACCAGCGGCGGCAAGAGCGCGTCCGATCTGGCCAACGGATCCGGCGTGAAGGTCGCCTTCCTCGCCGACAACATGGACCCGAACTACGCGGACTTCATCCGTCCCGACGGCAGCCACGTGTTCTCGGACTACCAGGACTTCTCCGGCGACGGTCCGAACACGACCGACGCCGGGGCCGAGGCCTTCGGCGACGCTTCGTCGATCGCCGCGCAGGGCGTCGTGGTGCACGACCTGTCGAAGTTCGTCAACGAGAAGCACCCGCTCCCCGCAGGCTGCACCATCGTCGTCAAGGGCGTCGCGCCGGGCGCGAGCCTGGTCGGGCTGAACGTCTTCGGCAAGACCGCCACGAACTCCGCGGTGCTGCAGGCGATCGACTACGCGGTGACCGTCGACCACGTCGACGTGATCAACGAGTCGCTCGGCCTCAACCAGTACCCGGATTCCAGCTCCCGCAACCTGTTCCAGGTCTTCAACGACCAGGCCGTGGCCGCGGGCGTCACGGTGACCGCCTCCAGCGGCGACGCGGGCACCACGTCCACGATCGGCAGCCCGGCCACCGACCCGCTGGTGATCTCCGCCGGCGCGACGACCGACAACCGGCTGTACGCGCAGACCGGCTACGCGGCTTTCCCGTTCTCCAACGGGAAATGGGTGAGCGACAACATCTCCGCGCTGTCCTCGTCCGGCATCACGCAGAACGGCCGCACGATCGACCTCGTCGCACCCGGCGAGGGCAACTGGGCCGACTGCGCTCCGGCGTACGCGGAATGCCGCGACTTCAAGACCGTGCCGCAGGGAACGGACCTGGAATCCTTCGGCGGGACCAGTGAGGCCGCCCCGCTGACCGCGGGTGTCGCCGCGCTGGTGATCCAGAGTTACCGCAATTCGCACCACGGCACCTCTCCGTCCCCCGCACAGGTGAAGCAGATCATCACCAGCACCACGCGCGACCTCAACCTCCCGGCCGACGAGCAGGGCGCAGGCCTTCTCGACGCCCGCGCGGCGGTCGAAGCGGCGCTCACCGCTCCGGGCTCGACCGGGGCGCCGGCGGGCGTCTCGTCGAACATCACGCTGTCGGCCGACCAGCTGACGCTGGAAGGCGCGCCGGGCAGCACGCAGCACGCGTCGGTGAACGTCACCAACTCGGGCGCCAAGCCGCTGACAGTCAGCACCGGCACGCGGACGTTCGCCCCGATGGGCACGCAGACGCAGACCACCTCGTTCGACTCGGCGAAGCTGCCGACGTTCCCGTACTTCAACGGCACGGACTGGGCCTACCAGAAGGTCACGTTCTCCGTGCCGAACGGCGCGCAGCGGCTGCTGGCGCGGATGGCGTGGCAGGGCAGCCCGAAGACGGTCAACGGCCAGTCCGTCACCCCGGTGGTGCGGCTGACGCTGCTCGCGCCGGACGGCACTTTCGTCGCCAACAGCCGTCCGCAGGGCGGGGCCGCGACGGCGAACTACGCCAACGTGGACGTCACGCGCCCTGCCGCGGGCACGTGGACAGCGGTGCTCTACTCGGCGGCAGGCAAGACTGGTTACACCGGGGACATCCAGCTGGCGACCACCGCGCAGCGGGCCGTCCCCTACGGCCAGGTGTCGCCGCAGATCCTGCAGCTCAACCCCGGTCAGACGAAGCCGGTGCACGTCGCGCTGCAGACCCCGGCCAGCGGCGGCGACGCGGACTACTCGATCACCTTCGGCAGCTCCGACGGACACCAGAGCACAGTGTCGGCCGTGCTGCGCGCGCTGATCCCGACGAAGAACGGCCCTGGCACGTTCAGCGGCACGATCACCGGCGGCAACGCCCGCGCGGTGTCGCCCGCGCAGACCTTCTCCTACGAATTCGACGTGCCGCGCGGCAAGCGGGACCTCGACGTCGCGGTGAAGCTGCAGGATCCGGGCACGCTGCTCGACGGCGTCCTGGTCGACCCGAACGGCGAGCTCGCCGACGTGAACAGCAACGCCTTCCTCGCCTCGGCCACGACACTGGGCCAGGGCACCGGGTTGCAGCTCGTCGACGCGAACCCGCTGCCGGGCCGCTGGCACCTGGTGCTCGTCGTGCAGAACCCGGTGACGGGCAAGCAGATCGACCAGCCGTTCACCGGAACCGTCGGCTTCGACCAGGTCTCGGCAGGCGCACCCGCGCTGCCGCAGTCCGCGTCGCTCGCGGCGGGCAAGGCGGTGACCGTGCCGGTGACGGTGCGCAACACCGGCATCGAGCCGATCGCGATCGGCATNGCCGGTGACGGTGCGCAACCCCGGCATCGAGCCGATCGCGATCGGCATCGACGCGCGCACGAACGCCCGGCAAACGCTGCAGCCGCAGCCGATCCAGGGTTCGACCGAGGTCGACCTGCCGGAGCTGAACGCGAACGCGCCGGTGTACTCGATTCCGCCGGAGACGAGCAAGTTCACCGTCGCGACATCCTCGACCGTGCCCGCGCAGGCGGAAATCCAGGGCTCGGCGGCGGGCATCGACGTGCTCGGCGACCTGAAGTCCGCGCAGAACGGCAGCACGGTGTCGGTGGCGACGATCGGCGAGAAGACCGGGTACGTCACCAAGGGCGTCTGGTTCGCCGACGTGCAGGAGATCGGCCCGTTCGGTCCGGACGGCGCGCCTGCCGGGCATTCCAGCTACACGGCGTCGATCCAGACGGCGGGCTTCGACGGTTCGGTGACGTCGTCGACCGGCGACCCCTACGGCCAGTCGGTGGACCCGAACGGCACCGGCGGCACGCCGAAGCTGGTGAAGCCGGGCGAGACCGCGACGATCCTGGTGACGATCACGCCGTCGGGCAACCGCGGGCAGAAGGTGGCCGGGCACTTGAACATCGTGACCGTGCCGTCGCTGCCGACCGGCGTGACCGGCCTGCCGCAGGCCGGAACCGGTGAGGTGCTGGCGACTCTGCCCTACAGCTACCGCATCGGCTGACGAGCAGGCACCCGTACCCGTGAGGTCGGTGAAGGACTCCTTGAGGGAATCTGATTCCCTCAAGGAGTCCTTCACCGACGGTACTGGACCAGCGCGCGAAGGTGTTCGGCATGCGCGCGCGTCATCGCCGCACGGACGCGGGGGACGCAGCCGGCGAGCGGCCCGTCGTCCGCCCAGGCGAGCACGAGAGTCGAATTCGTGGCCGCGCAATGCAGCGGCCGGTACGCGGTGTCCGGCATCGGTCTGGTCGGCGGGGCCGTCACGGTCAGGATTCCGGCCCCGTGACCGAGGCACAGCACCGCCCATTCGCTGTCGGCGTAGCAAAGCCGCGGATCAGCACCAGCGTCGGCGAAGGCCGCGAGCAATGCACGCGTCCGGGGCTGCACGGTCTGGTCGAGCAGAACGCAGCGCCGGCCGGACAGCGCGGCCGGGGTGAGCGAGTCCGGAACGCCGAGCGGATGCCCGGGCGGAATGCCGACCACCAGCGGTTCCGTGGCTACCGAGACCCATTCGAGAGGGCGTTCCCGCACGGCGTCCTGACGCAGCAGGCCGAGATCCAGCTCCTCGCGAAGCAGCGCTTCGGCCAGCTCCGCGGCCGATTCGCCGGTCCGGATCGCCAGCCCGGCGTCCGGATTGCGCAGCCCCACCTCGCGAATCAGCCGCGGCAGCAGGGGCGTCGGCACCGAGCCGATCCGGATCTGCGCGGCGGGGCGCTCCAGTCCGGCGCGCGCGGCGGTCAGCATCCGGTCGAACTGCGGCACCACCGCCGAGGCGTGTTCGAGCAGGAGTTCGCCGGTTTCGGTGAACAGCTTCCCGGCCGGTTCCGCCGCCAGCAGCGCGGCGCCGACCATCCGTTCCAGCCGTCGGATCCGCAGCGCGAGCTTGGCCGGAGTCGTTCCCAGCGCGGCCGCGGCGGCGGCGACGCCGCCCGCCTCGGCGACCGCGACCAGCAGCTTCAGCTGCCGCAGTTCGAGGTCGGCCCCGGTGTGGATCAGCTGGTCCGGGCGGTCAGCCACGGCAGTTCCCCCGGAATCGCGCGCGGGCCGTCGAAACCGCCCTTTTCGTCGTGATAGGCGTCGAGGATCAACCCGGCCAGCAGACCGGCCCGCGCGGCGACCGGACTGTCCTCCCGGTACAGCAGGAAATGGCTGGTCCGCTCCCGCAGACCGGGGACCGGCCGGTGCACCACCCCCGGGGCGAGCGGGCGGGAGGCCTGCACGAGCGTCACGTCGCCCTGGTAACGGACGATCTCGTCGCGCGGGCCGGAGACCGGCACGTAGTGGGCGATCACCGGGGCGAAGCCGTACGGGCCGCACACCCGGGCGAGGAACTCGCGGCAGCGGTCCGGCCCGGTCGAGGAGATCCACCGCTCGTGTTCCAGCTCGGCCAGGTCCACCTCGTGCCGGGCGGCGAGCGGATGCCAGTCCGGCAGCATCATCAGCAGCGGGTCCTCGGCGAGGTCGATCCGGCCGGTGTTCGCCGGGAGCGGCACCTCGCACTGTTCGGACAGGACGGCGAGGTCGAGTTCGCCGCGGCCGAACCACCCGAGCATCTCCGCGGTCGACTCGGCGGTCCGGATCTCCGCCCGGTCGCCGAGCCCGGTCGTCTCCAGCGCGCGGAGCAACGGACCGGACAGGACGGTTTCCGACCAGCCGACCCGCAGCGCGCTGTCGCGCTGGGCGCGGTGCTGTGCGAGGGCCGGTCCGATCCGGGCGGTGCGCGCGAGGATCCCGTCCGCGTAGTCGAGGATCAGCTGCCCGAACGGCGTGGGCCGCACCCCGGCGCGGGCGCGTTCGAACAGCGCCCGGCCGAGCAGTTCCTCGATCCTGCGCAGTTCGCGGCTGAGGGCGGGCTGCGGCAGCACCAGTTCGGTGGCCGCGCGGTTGAGGCTGCCCGCATTGGCGATCGCTCGGAGGTGGCGCAAATGCTTGAGTTCCAACTCCACGAAAGTTCACGATATGAGGCCCGCCGGGGCGAGTGCACCGGCGAAAGTGTGGCAATCGCCCGACCAAAGTAGGAAATCCTCTTTCCGAACGGGGACATGGCTTCACTCCCGCGGAAGTCCGTGAGGGGAACCGCACGGACCTCCGCATCGCACGGCGCGGCGCGGTCCGCGACGGCATAACCGGCAGGCATTACCCGCGCCGCCCGGATCCCGGCACAGTGAGCCGCACCAGTCCCGCCCCGCCGGGAGAAACGCGGAATCGAGACGAGAAAAGGTGGAGGATTTCCATGTTCGACGCGACTCCGCTGTCTTCCGGCTGCGCCCGCCTGTATCCGGACGTCCGGCACGCCTGTGTCGGAGTGAGCCCGTTCAACGGCTATTTCACCGCGGAACGGCTGATCCGGCTCGCCGCGTGGACCGCGGAGCACTTCGCCGAGTTCTGCTTCTTCGTCCCGGACGAGGTCACCGCCTACACGCTCGAAGCGCTCGGATACCCGCCGGCCAGGGCGAAACAGAAGGCGCACCGGCAGTCCTGCCACGTGCACAACAAGATCGCCGCCGCGCTGCGCGCGCTGGACGTGCCCGACCCGGAGAGCCGGATCCTCGGCATGGCCCGGCTGCGCGAGCTGCCGTCCTACCGGCGATTGCTGGCCGAAGCGGAAAACCGCTTCGAAACCGACAGCGCATTCCGCTCCGCCTGCTACGGCGCTTCCACCTGGGTGCTGCAGGGCCGGACCGGAAACGTGCCGGACGAGCGGGCGCTGCGGCTCGCCGTGCGCTACTTCCTCGCCGAACTCCCGTTGTTCGCCGGTTCCGGGCTGATCACCGGAAATCCGCGGTCGATGTTCGTCTACCACCAGCGGGTGCCGTTTCTCGAGAAGTTCTTCGACCGGGAATTCGCGTTCCGGCCCGAGCCGGGCCAGGGTTTCCTGGTCGTCGCCGAAGCCGCGCTGGAAGCGACCGGGCGATGAGCGAGCGCCACGACGACTATTCGCTGACCCGCGTCCCGGACGCCGCCCGCCGGTCCTGGCCCTCGGTCGCGGTGCAGCGGTTCGGGCAGGTGTCCTCGTTCCAGCAGTTCATCGTCGGCGCGCTGCTGGGCTACGGCATGACGTTCTGGAACGCGGTGCTGGCCATCACGATCGGCTCGGTGCTGCTGGAGGTCATCACCGTGCTGCTCGGCATCGCCGGGGTGCGCGAAGGACTGTCCACCTCGGTGCTGGCCCGCTGGGCCGGATTCGGCCGGAAGGGTTCGGCGCTGGTCGGCCTGCTGGTGGCGATCAGCCTCGCGGGCTGGTTCGGCGTGCAGAACGGGGTGTTCGCGCACGGGATGCACGCCCTCGGCGGCGCGGTGCCGGAATGGGGCTGGGCGCTGGTCGGCGGGCTGGCGATCACCGTGATCACCGTCTACGGCTTCCGCCTGATGGCCTGGACCGCGTACCTGACGGTGCCCGCTTTCCTGGTGCTGGCCGGGTATTCGGTGCTCGACGCGCTGCACACGCACTCGCTGGCGGCATTGATTTCCGCTCCCCCGCCGGGACCGCCGCTGTCGCTCGGCGCGGCGACCACGCTGGTGTCCGGGGCCTTCATCCTCGGCGCGCTGATGACCCCGGACATGACACGGTTCAACCGCACCCGCGGCGACGTCGTCAAGCAGACCGTGCTCAGCGTGACGCTCGGCGAGTACCTGATCGGGCTGATCGGCGTGCTGCTCGCGCACGCCGCCGCGACCTCGGACGTCGTCGGAATCGTCACCTCCTCCTCGGGGCTGCTCGGCACCCTGGTGCTGGCCACCGCGATCCTCAAGATCAACGACTGGAACCTGTACTCCTCCTCGCTCGGCCTGGTCAACGTCGTGGACGTGCTGTTCGACCGGAAGGTCAGCCGGGTGCGCGTGGTACTGGTGCTCGGGGTGATCGGCACGGCGGCCTCCGCGCTCGGGATCGCCGACGACTTCGCCGGATTCCTGACCGCGGTCGGCGTGCTCGCCCCGCCGGTCGCCGGGGTGCTCATCGCGGAGTACTTCGTGCTCCGCCGGTGCCGTCCCGTTCTCGACGCCGTGCGCCGCGGGCAGGCGGTCGCCGGCCGCGACTGGGAGCAGGCCGCGCTGGTCAGCTGGGCGCTCGGGACGGCTTTCGCGGTCGTCTTCGACTTCGGGATTCCCACGATCAACTCGGTGGTCGTGGCGTTCGTCAGTCACCTCGCGGCGGGCCTGCTGGCCCGCCGCCGGAACCCGGGAGGAACCGGCATGCTGCCGCTGATCGGCCGCGAAGAGCTGAAAACCGCGATGGACGAGGGCACGGTGATCGTCGTCGACACCATGCCGGTCGACTACTACGCCCGCGAACACCTTCCCGGCGCCCGCAACATCCCGGGCTTCCCCTACGAGCAGGCCGCGCGGTTCACCGACGAGCACGCCCCTCGGGTGGTCCCGGACAAAACCGCGGCGATCGTCGTCTACTGCGCCAACACCCCTTGCCGCAACAGCGAATTCGTCGGCGCCCGGCTGCTCGAACTCGGCTACGCCGACGTCCGCAAGTACCGCGAAGGAATCGAAGACTGGGTCGAGGCAGGCCATCCCACCGAAACCGGCCCCGCCCCCGAAGCCCCGGCGCGTCCGGCGCCGGTGCCGGTCAACCACCCCGAATAGAGGAGAGAACATGGGAACGAGAATCCGGATGTTCGCGGCCGTCGCGGCGATGACCGCGGGCGTGCTCGGCGGAGCGGCGGCCACGCCGGCGATCGCCGCGCAGGCCCCCGCCCCGGCGGCCTCCGCCTCGGTGGCCCCGCAGGACGAGACCGTCATCGACGTGACCTCGGCCAACTACGACCAGGTGATGGAGATGTCCAAGACCAAGCCGGTCGTGCTGGACTTCTACGCCAGCTGGTGCGGCCCCTGTCAGAAGATGGCCCCCTACCTGGAGAAGTACCACGCCGCCGACAACGGCAAGTGGATCTGGGCGAAGGTGGACCTGAGCGAGCAGGGCCAGAACAAGGAGATCGCCGACAAGTACGGCATCGAGTACATCCCGACGCTGATCGACGTCTCCAGCGGCCAGGAGAAGGGCAGCCGGGTGGTCGGGTTCGACGAGGGCAGCGGCCCGAACGACCTACGCACCTGGCTGAACAACCTCTGACCGCTCCCGCCTCCGCCGGGATTCCCCGGGATCCCGGCGGAGGCTCCCCGAAGGGACCACCATGAAACGCACCCCGAAAGCCGTCGTGCTGGCGGCGCTGCTCACCGCCGCCGCCAGCGTGCTGCCGGTGGCGGCCTCCGCTTCGCCGGCCGACACCGCGGTGTACATCGTGCGGCTCAAGCCGATGGACCAGGACAAGGACAAGGTCACCGCCGCCGCGAACGCGCTGATCGCCAAGTACGGCGGCACGCTGCGCCGGGTCTACTACTCGGTCTCGCAGGCGTTTTCCCTTTCGCTGACCCGGGAACAACACGACAAGTACCTGACCGACCCCTCGGTCACCACGATCGGGGACAACCAGGTCTACACCGCGGCCGGAACCCAGGAGAACCCGCCTTCGTGGGGACAGGACCGGATCGACCAGGCGGACCTCCCGCTCGACGGCAGCTACACCTACCCCAACACCGCGGCCAATGTGCACGTGTACGTGCTCGACACCGGGGTGCGCACCAGCCACCACGACTTCGGCGGACGCGCACACGCCGCGTACGACGCGGTCGATCCCGGCCAGGACCAGAGCGGAACGGACTGCAACGGCCACGGCACCCAGGTCGCGGCCGCCATCGCGGGCCGCCACTACGGCGTCGCGAAAGAGGCTTCGGTCGAGTCCGTGCGCACCCTCGGCTGCGACGGCAAGGGCACGTCCGAGGAGATTCTGTCCGCTTTGGACTGGGTGAACCTCAACGCGCAGCGCCCCGCCCTGCTGAACCTCAGCTTCGCCGGTCCCAGCGGCACGGTCCTCGACATCCAGCTCTACAAGATGACCCAGAACGGTCTCTCCTACACCACAGCCGCGGGCAACGGCTCCGGCGGCGCCGGTGTGAACGCCTGCGACATCACGCCCGCCCGGCAGACCACCGGGATCACCGTGGGCGCCACCGNGCCACCGACCAGGCCGACCACCGGGTGCCGTCGTCGAACTTCGGCAGCTGCGTGGACCTTTACGCGCCAGGCAAGGACATTCCGACGGCGGGCAACACCGGCGACTGCGCGTCCAGCGTGGTGTCCGGGACGTCGATCGCTTCCGCGGAAGCGGCCGGGGTGGCCGCGATGTTCCTGTCCGCGCATCCGGACGCCACGCCGGACCAGGTGCTCAAGGGCATGACCGACGCGGCCACGAAGGACAAGGTCGTCGATCCTGGCGAGGGATCGCACAACCTGCTGCTGCACACGACGTAACCGCGCGCGGCCGGGTGCCACTGCCCCAGCACCCGGCCGCACCCCCGCCCACAGCGCACAGCCGGCGCGGCCGGGCACCACCGCCCCAGCACCCGACTGCGCCCCACAACACCGCGCTCACGGCCCACAGCCCGCACGGCCGCCAAAACCCCGGCCCCAACTCCCCCGCACCCCACAACCCACGCGGCCGACCGCCACCGCCCAGCACCCGACCGCACCCCCGAACACCGCGCCCACAGCGAACAGCCCGCACAGCCGCCAAAACCCCGGCCCCAACTCCCCCGCACCCCACAACCCACGCGGNACAGCGAACAGCCCGCACAGCCGCCAAAACCCCGGCCCCAACTCCCCACAAGCCACGCGGCCGACCGCCACGCCCCCAAGGACCCCGCCATGGACGTCACCGCGCCGCCCGGCCGCACTGCTCTCCCCCTGCCCGCCCTGCTGGCTCTGGCCGCCTCGGTGTTCCTCGGCTGCCTGACCGAGATCGTCCCGGCCGGGATCCTGCTCCCGGCCGCGGCCGACCTCGGGGTGTCCCCGGCCGCCGCGGGGCAGCTGGTGACGGTGTACGCGATCACCACCGCCCTCACCGCGCTTCCGCTGACCGCGGCGTCGGCCCGGATGCCCCGCCGGAAACTCCTGCTCCTGCTGGTCGCCGGGTTCGTGGCGACCAACCTGGCGATCGCGCTGTCGCCATGGTTCGCGCTGGTGCTCGCGGCGCGAGTGGCTTCGGGAGCGCTCACCGGGATTCTGTGGTCCCTCGTGGCGAACTACGCCATGCGGCTCGTGCCCGCGGAACGGTCCGGCCGCGCGCTCGCCGTCGCGATGGCGGGCACCCCGATCGGGTTCGCGCTCGGCGTTCCGGCCGGCGCCGCCCTCGGCGAGCTCGTCGGCTGGCGCTGGGTGTTCGCCGGGATGGCCCTCGTCGCGGTGCCGCTGCTGTGGTGGATCGTGGCGGTGGTTCCGCCGCTGCCCGGCGAGGAACCGGGCACCCGGTCGAGTCTCCGCGCCGTGGTGCGCACGCCAGGGATCCGCCCGTTGTTCCTGCTGGTGATCGCGTTTTCCTTGGCGCACAACATGTTCTACACCTATCTCGGGCCGTTCTACGCTGGTCGCGGGCATCTCGCGCTGTTGAGCGCCGGGCTGTTGCTCTTCGGCACCGCGACGGTGGCCGGGTTGTGGCTGGTCGGGCTCGCCCTCGACCGGCATCCCCGCGTCGTGCTCACGTGCTGCGCCGCGGTCACCGCCGCCTGTTTCGGGATACTGGTCTTCGGCGGCCGCGAACCGGTGCTGCTGCTCGCCGCGTGTGCGTTGTGGGGCTTGGCTTTCGGCGGCGCGCCGACGTCGTTCCAAGCAGTCACCGCGGTCCTGGCCGGACGCCGTGCCGACATCGCGCAGTCGCTGACCATTGCCAGCTGGAACGGCGCCGTGGCCGGGGGCGCGCTGATCGGCGGCGTCCTGCTCGGCACGGCGCCCGGCGCACTGCCCTGGACAGCCATCGCGCTGATGGTCGTGCCGGTTCTCCTTTCCCGCTTCGTTTTCCCGGCGCGGTGAACAGCCCGCCATTCTGTGGAAAACTGTTTCAAGCCACCACCGCTGAACAGCGAAAACGTCCTCGTTCAGAATTACGGTCGAACGTCGTCGAACGTTCAGCGAGCACGATTCGGAGACCGCCGCCGCGGCTAGCCTTGGCCGGCTGTTTCTTCTCCGCTTCGCTTTGGAGGAATCGTGCTCCCTCGTTCCCTGTGGGCGAGACCGGCTGCCGCGGCAGCCGGTCTCGTCCTGACCGCCGCCCTGGCGATACCGGGCTCGGCTGCCGCCCAAGAGCCGCGGACGCCGCTGGCGCCCACCGGCTCCGCCCCGGCCGGCGCGCAGCGGCTCGGCGCCACCGACCCCGGCCGGGAGATCCCGATCGCGCTGTCGCTGCGGCCGCACGACGAAACCGGGCTCGCCCAGTTCGTCGCCTCGGTCAGCGATCCGCGTTCGCCGGACTACCGGCATTTCCTGTCCAGCGCGGACTACGCGGCCCGCTACGCGCCGCGAGAGTCAGATGTGGACGCTGCGAAGGCATACCTGGAGAAGCAGGGCCTGCGGGTCGCCGACGTCTCGGCCAACCGCCAGGTGGTCGACGCGGTCGGCACCGTCGGGCAGGTCGAGGCGGCGTTCGGCACCCGGCTCGGCGACTACGCAGACTCGGCCGGAACGCATTTCTACGCCAGGGAATCCGCGCCGAGCGTGCCGTCCTCGGTCGCGAAGATCGTGCGCACGGTGACCGGACTGACGAACCGGCCGATCGCGCACCGCGCCTCCTCCCCGGCGGGCCCCGGCGGCCCGGGCGGCGGCTACACCCCCGCCCAGTTCCGCACCGCCTACAGCATGAAGCAGCTTTCCGGTTCCTACGACGGATCCGGGCAGACGGTCGGGCTGATCGAGTTCGACTCGTTCAAGCAGTCCGACATCGACGCCTGGACGAACTACTTCAAACAGCCCTCGGTCAAGCCCCGGGTGGTGCCGGTGGACGGCGGGGTTTCCCAGCCGGGCAGCGGGCAGCTCGAAGTGACGCTGGACATCCAGGCGGTCGCGGCCACCGCGCCCGGTGCGAGCCAGATCGTCTACGAAGCGCCCAACAGCGACAAAGCCTGGGTCGACGAGATGGCGAAAATCGCGAGCGACAACGCGATCACGATCCTGTCGGGCTCGTGGCTGCTCGGCGAGAAGTGCGAATCCGACCCGATCGCCGCGTCGCACGACTCCTACTCCCAGATGGTCGCCCAGGGCGTCACGCTGCTGTCGGCCTCCGGAGACTGGGGAGCCACCGGCTGCGGGTACAACGGCGACAACTCCACCGTGCAGGCGGACTACCCGGCCAGCGACCCGCTGTTCACCGGCGTCGGCGGCACGCAGTTGCGGACGAGCGACAGCGCGGGCACTTACCAGTCGGAGTCGTGCTGGAACCAGGGCGGCACCGGCAACACCCGCTCCGGCGGCGGATACTCGGCGGTCTACGGCAAGCCGGATTGGCAGCCGGGCACCAGCAAGTACCGTTCGGTGCCCGACGTCGCGCTCGACGCCGACTACGGGGCCGGCGCGCTTTCGGTGTACATGAACGGCGGCTGGCAGGACGTCGGCGGGACGAGCCTGTCCTCCCCGCTGTGGGCCGGCTATCTCGCGATGGTCAACCAGAAGGCGAAGGGCGCGGGCAAGAGCAACCTCGGCGCGATCAACCCGACGGTGTACTCGATCGCCCAGTCCTCGCAGTACTCCTCGGCTTTCCACGACGTCGTCTCCGGCAACAACGGCACCTACGACGCGGGCACCGGCTACGACCTGTGCACCGGCTGGGGTTCCATGCAGGGCGACAACCTGGCGGACCCGCTGATCAACGGCGCGACACCGCCCGCGGCCAACGACTTCTCCCTCGCCGCGGACCCGGCCTCGCTCAGCGTGGACCCGGGCAAGTCGGCGACCGCGAAGATCACCACCAAGGTCGTCAAGGGCAGCGCGCAGAGCGTCGCGTTGTCGGCGAGCGGGCTCCCGGCCGGTGTCACGGCGACCTTCGACCCGTCCTCGGTCACTGCGGGCGGCACGTCCACCCTCACGCTCGCGGCGTCGTCCTCGGCCTCGCCGGGGCAAAGCACCGTGACAGTGACCGGAAAGGCCGCTGACGCCACGCACACGACCCCAGTCACTTTGACGGTCAACGGTTCCGGCCAAGGCGACTTCTCCCTCAGCGTCAACCCGGCTTCGGCGTCGGTCAACGCCGGGCAATCCGCCACCGCCACCGTCTCGGCGACCGCGGTGAACGGTGCCGCGCCGTCGGCGAACCCGAGCGTGATCAACGGGCAGACGACCACCGTCGCCAAGTACCCGTTCATCATTTCCGAGCACCGCACCGGCGGGGTGCGCCCGCAGGAGCAGTCCTGCACCGGCACCGTGGTCGCCAAACGGGCGGTGCTGATCGCGGCGCACTGCAAGTTCGCCGACGGCGATCCGAAGTACCTGATCTACGGGCGGGACAACCTGAACGACACGAGCAAGGGCGCCCGGATCGAGATCGCGGAGTTCCGGATCCACCCGGACTACAGCCCGCAGAGCGACCAGGGCTGGCGCAACGGCAACGACGTCGCGATCATCTTCACCAAGACCGACATCCCCGTTCCGGCGGGCATGACCTACCCGAAGATCGCCTCCTCGGCCGACGACCTGCCGCTGGGCACCCAGGGCACGGCCATCGGCTACGGCAAGACCGACGCCAACGACGCCAGCAAGAACACCTTGCTGCGCGAGGTCGTACTGCCCACAGTGGACGGTTCGAACTGCGCTACGATCGACTCGTCGGTGTTCAAACCGCAGTACATGTTCTGCGACGGCTACGGCGACGGCAGCAAGGGCCTGTGCCAAGGCGACTCCGGCGGCCCGTACTACTACAACGGCAAGGTCTACGGCGTCTTCTCCTGGCTGCGCACCGACTGCGCGTCCTACAACGCGCACGGCAAGCTGTGGGGTTCGATGGGCGACTGGGCCAACCAGCAGATCGGCACCACGCCTCCGTCCGGCGGCGACATCGCGTTGTCAGCCGGCGGATTGCCTTCCGGGGCGAGCGCGACGTTCGATCCGGCGTCGGTCGACGCGGGCGGTTCGGCGAAGCTGACGATCGCCACCAGCGCCTCGACCCCGCAGGGGACCTACCAGGTGACGATCACCGGCAAGAACGCCACGGCGAGCCACGACACCACGTTCACGCTCACCGTGCAGGGCGGCTCGTCCGGTCCGGTCACCGTGGCCGACCCGGGCTTCCAGGCGGTGCCGCACGGTTCGCCGGTGCACCTGGCGATGCGCGCCTCCGGCGGCACCGGCAGCTACTCCTGGAGCGCCGCCGGCCTGCCTTCGGGGCTGTCCATCGACCGCGCCACCGGCGTGGTCTCCGGAAACCCGCAGACCACCTCGGGCCTGCTGAATTCGACGATCACCGCCACCGACACCGGGGGCACGACAGGGAAGGCGCAGGTCTCCTGGTTCGTCTACTGACCCGATGCCAGGACCTCAGGGTCGGCTCTTCCGGCGCGGTCGAGCCGACCCGAAGGACCTGACGGGAACGGGGTTCGCGACCCGTGCAGCCGTCGAGCGGACCTTTCGGCGACGCTCAAGTCCTTTCGGACGCGGCCACGCGGCTTGAAATTCCCGGCATTGGCCCGCTGACCGGGTGCGGAGGGGCTGGCCGGCGGTTCCCGGGGACCGCCGGTCAAGCCCATTCCCAGGCCAGGCCCGCGATGCCCGGCCGGACGTCGGTCAGCACCAGATGCGCGGTCCGGGAGGCCCCGATCCACAGCGGAGGACCGGGGCGCCGCGGCGCCAGCACGCTGTTCTGGCGGAACGGCACGCAGGTGGCGGGCGGGGCCCCGGCGAACTCCGCCTGCAGCAGGTATTGCCGCACCGGGCGGGTGAACCGGTGGTGGTAGAAGGTCAGCTCCGGGCCGGGCGGGTAGAGCGCGGTGTACTCGATCACGCTGCGCTCGCCCGTCGCGAGCCGCTGGTCGAGCAGCAGTTCGCAGACCGTCGCCCCGGCTTCCGGGTCGACCCGGACCCGGCCGGGACGGCAGTACCGGACCTCCGCGGGCAGTGCCGGGGCGGACCGTTCGGCCCACAGGAACACCACGCACCGGTCGACCCGGTCGGCGGTGGCCTCCACGACCAGCCGGGTGTGCACCCGGGTCAGCCGCCGGTGCTCGTCCACCCGCAGGTGCTCGTGCACGTCGAGGCGGCGCACCAGGTTGTCCGGCGGCAGGTCCAGCTCCGCCAGCAACGGCCGGTGGCCCGGCCACAGCCGGTTGCGGTCGATGGCCTCCGGTTCCGCCGCCGCTCCCCTTCCCCGCGGCCGGGGCGGGCCGAGCAGCGCGACCAGCGATTCCGGCGGCAGGCCGAGCACCGCCTCCAGGGCCCGCACCGCGCGCAGCGATTCGGCCCGTTCCGGACGGCTGCGCCCGTGCCGCCAATAGCTCAGCGCCGCCCGGCTGACCCGCACACCGCGCCCGGCGAGCCGCTGCCGGACCTGTTCGAGACTCAGCCCCCGGATGTTCAGTGCGTGGTCGAGGACCTGCGCGAACGTGCCGTGCCGCAGCAGGCCGCGCAAGTGCCGGTCCATCGGAGCGATCTCGGCCATCGCCGCTCCCTTCGGCCGATCTTCGCTCCACTATCTGCCGCGGCGCCAGCCCTGTCCACCGACGTCGGAAGGGTTTGAGCGACCCGGCGGCGGATTCCGCGGGGCCTTATCCCGCGCGCACGGCGCTCGTCGCGGCCGCCTGGCAGGCGCCGAAGCCTTCGGCTCGCAGCAGGATGTGTCCATTGTGGACCCGGATCGCGGTCTCGGTCGCGTCGCTGACCGCCGAAACCCCGGCCGCGGCGGCCACCGCGCCGGTCTCGTCCACGATCACGCGCACGTCCGGCCACGCCGATCCCGGACAGGACCGCTTCAGCAAGCCGCGCAGATCCGCCAGCACCAGATTGGTCAACGGCACCAGTTCCCCCGGCTGGCCCGTCACCACGACGAGCGTGACGTCCTTGGCCGCGCGCAAGGCTTCTTCCACTGCGGACAGCCGGTGCAGCCCGATCACCGCGACCACTCCGTCGCCGTCGATCCGGACCGGGCGCTCTCGCAGGGCGTCGAAAACCTCCGGCGGAGACCAGGTTTCCCCGGCTGCTTGCGCTTGCGGCACGATCGGCGGCTCCGGCCAGGTGTCGGCGAGTTCCAGCGCAGGCAACGCTTCGCACGCGCGCACGACGTTGAACGGCTCCCCGAACCCGGGTGCCGCGGCGGCGAGCTGACTCGCCCCGTGCAGCATCGTCAGCGCCGCTTCCGCCACCCGCACCAACCGTCCGGACGACGGCGACAGCCGCTCCAGCACCAGGCCGAGCACGATCGCGTCGAACCGCAGCAACTGCGCGTACGGGCGATGGGTGAGTTCGTCGGCGAGGATTTCCGGCAGCAGGTCGACGCCGAGGCGCGCGTCCGGATCGGTGGCCAGCGGCAGCCGCGCGACCCACGCGCGGGCGAACGCACCGAGCGCCTCGGCGGGTGTCAGGCCGGGATCCGGCTCAGGCGGCTGGGCGGCGAACCGTTCCGCCTCGGCGGCGAGCACGGCGAAGTAGAGCGCGCGTTTGCCGGGGAAGTTGGAGTAGACCGCGCCGCGGGTCAGCTCGGCGCGCTCGGCGATCACGTCGATCTTGGCGTCGCGGAACCCGCGCTCGGTGAACTCCTCGCGAGCGGCGGCCAGCACTTTCGCCCGGTTGCGCTCCTGCGTCTGCGCCCTGGTCAGCCGCGCCATCGTGAGTCCTCCCGGTCCGCTTGCTTGCCAAGATACCGCCACCATTCATATGATGAGATCATCTGAACTGAACATCTGGAGGTCCCCCGTGTCCCCCGTTCCCGAACTCGACCTGACCGATCCGGCCGTCACGAGCGACCCGTTCACCGCCTACGGAGCCGCGCGGGAGCAGGGCCCGCTGGCGAAGCTGACCGGTCCCGGCTTCCCGCCGATGTGGGTCCTGACCCGGCACGCCGAGGCCCGCGCGATGCTCACTGACCAGCGATTCGCCTTGAGCGAGGCCAGTTATCAGCGTCCGGACGTGCCCGAGCACTGCCGTCCTTACCTGCGGACCATGCAGGAAATGGAAGGGGCCGGACACACCCGGCTGCGCCGCCTCGCCACGCCCGCGTTCGCCGCCCGTCGAGCGCTGGATTTCCGCCCCGAGATCGAGAAGATCGTCGCCCGCTACCTGGCCGCGCTGCCCGCGGAAGGCCCGGTCGACCTGCTGGCCGAGTTCGCCCGGCCGCTGCCGATGGAGGTCATCTGCGCCCTGGTCGGCGTCCCGGAAGCCGAACGGCCGCGCTGGCACGAATACGGCGCCGCGGTCGTGCAGGTGTCCGGCGACGAGTTCGCCGCCGCCGTGCCCGGGATCGTCGACAGTTCGCGGACGCTGGTCGCGCATCCGGACAGCGCGATGCTGGCGCATCTCACGAGTGCGGGGCTGACCGAAACGGAAGCCGTCGCGCTGGTCTGGCAGCTCGTGCTGGCCGGGCAGACCCCGGCGAACTTCATCGCCAATTCGGTGGAAACCCTGCTGTCGCACCCGGATCAGCTCGCACTGCTGCGCAGGGAACCGGAACTGTGGCCGGGCGCGGTCGAGGAATTGCTGCGCTGGTGCGGCTCGCAGCTGCTGACGATTCCCCGGCGGGCGACCGAAGACCTGGAATCGCACGGCGTGCGGATCCGCCGGGGCGAGCCGGTCACCGCGTCGATCGCCGCGGCGAACCGGGACCCGCGCGTCTTCGCCGATCCGGACCGCTTCGACGTCCGCCGCTCGGCGGGCGCACACCTCGGTTTCGCGCACGGGCCGCATTTCTGCCTCGGCGCGTCGTTCGCGAGGGTGCAGGCGGAGGTGGCGCTGACCGCGGTGCTGGACCGGTTCCCCGGATTGCGTGTCCTCGAGGCGAAGCGGGTACCCGACCCCGGGACGTGGCGGCTCGCCGGATTGACCGTCGCTTGGTAGCGCCCTCGATCGGGTGAGGTCCCGGCGCCGCCGTCCGGGTCCGGCTACCGTTTCGCCAGGTCAGCACGACACCTCCGGGAGGCACTCGATGTCCACGCCCATTCCGCCCGTCCTCGGCTTCGCGGTGCTCGACCCGCGGCGCGCGTGGCCGCTCGTGCTCACGCGCGGGATCCTGGGCGTCCTGTTCGGCGTGCTCGCGCTGGTGTGGCCGGGGATCACCGTGCTGGCGCTGGCTTTCCTGTTCGGGATCTACGTGCTGATCGACGCGGTCGGCGCGATCATGCAGGCGTTCCGCCCGGGCGACGGCGCGCACCGGATCGCCTACGCGCTGCTCGGCGTGCTGGGCCTGGTCGCCGGGATCATGACGCTCGTCTGGCCCGGGGTGACCGTGCTGGTGCTGGCGACGCTCGTCGGGGCGTGGGCGGTGGTCACCGGGATCATGGAGATCGTCGCCGCGGTCCGGCTGCGCAAGCAGATCACCGGCGAGGCGTTTCTGATCGTGGCGGGCGCGCTTTCGGTGATCGCCGGGGTGCTCGTGCTGTTCCACCCGATCGCGGGCGCGTTCGGCGTCGCGCTGCTGATCGGGATTTACGCGGTGATTTACGGGGTAACCCTGGTGGTCCTGTCGTTCCGGCTGCGCTCGCTGGCGAAGTCCGCCGACCCGGCGGAGCGGCCGAACTAGCGGGACAATCGGCAGCGACCGGTTTTGCGACGGAGGGACCACCGATGGCGCAGCACTACCCCGGCGACTACGGGGAGAACCCCCGGCCCGGCATCGACGCGGCAAGATTGTGGGCAGGCGGCGTGGCCACGGCGGTGGTCGCGGCCCTCGTGGCGGTAGTGGGCCTGCTGATCGCGCGAGGCATCTTCGACGTGCCCGTCCTGGCCCCGAAGGGCGACGGCCTGTGGGGCAAGGCGAGCACGCCGACGTACGCCGTCTCCGCCGCGGCCGTCGCGCTGCTGGCGACCGGCCTGATGCACCTGCTGAGCGTGGCGACCCCGGCGCCGGGGCAGTTCTTCGGCTGGATCATGGTCCTGGTGACGGCCATCGCGGTGGTCCTGCCGCTCACCCTGACGGTGGGGATGGAAGCGAAGATCGCCACGGCGGCGATCAATCTGGTGATCGGGCTGGTGATCGCCTCGCTGGTGAGCAGCATGGCGGCCAGCGCCCGGACGTTGCATCGGCGGAAGCGCAGCAGCCGGGCGGAGCAGCAGCCGCCTCCCCCGCCTCCGCCTACGCGGCAGTGGCCGGAGGGTCCGACTACGTATTACGACCGCTGAGTCGTCCCGGGGTCTCGCGAACCATCCGTACGGCGGATCGGGTTCCACCCCGATTGCCGCTTTCCTCCGCCGGCCGAGGGCTGATCATGGAGCAATGACCGGCTCCGCCCCGAACGAACGGGACGATTCCCGCACCGACGGCGTCCTTTCCAGCCGGACCATCCTGCTCTGCGCGGTCGCGGTCGCGGTGATCGCGACGGGCGCGTGCTGGATTCTCTTCGCTCGGTACGGGCACGGCACCGAAGCGGACCGCGTCCGGCTGGACGGCATCCGGACCGTGGGCACGATCGTGGTCGGCACCGGCGGTGCGCTGGCCCTCCTGCTCGCCGCCCGCCGTCAGCAGACCGCCGAACGCGACCTCGCGACCAAACGCGCCGAATTGCGCTTGCGCGAACAGGCGAACGACGACATCCGCCGCGACGCGGCCGAGCGGCGGACCAACGAGCTTTACCTCAAGGCTGTCGAGCAGCTCGGAGCCGAGCAGGCACCGGTACGACTGGTCGGCCTCTACGCGCTTGACAGCCTCGCCCAGGAGAACCCCCGGTTGCGCCCGACCCTCGCCAACGTGCTGAGCGCCTATCTGCGCATGCCCTACGACCTGCCCTCCGACAGCGCCGACCTGGAACCGCGACGGGAACGCGAGGTCCGGCTCACCGCCCAGCGCCTGCTGGTCCAGCACCTCGTTCCCGGTGCTCCGCGGGAACTGTTCTGGAACGACGTGGAGCTCGACCTCTCCGGTGCGGTGCTGTTCGATTTCACGCTGAACGGGGCTGCCCTCCACAACGCCTGTTTCACCGATGCCCAGTTCGTCGGCGACGCCTGGTTTCACGAGGCCACCTTCACTGGTACGACCAGCTTCGACCACGCTGTCTTCGAGCAGGACGCCTGGTTCCTCGGGGCCACCTTCACCGGCAATACCCGCTTCGACCACGCCGTCTTTCGCCAAGACGCCCATTTCGAGGACACCGAATTCGCAGGAACCACGCTCTGCCGGTTCGCCCGGTTTGAGCGGGACGCATCGTTCGACCGCGCGCTCCTCCGGGGCGTTGTCTACTTCAGCCGAACGAAATTCGACCGGAACACGAGGTTCAGCAGCGCCGACTTCGTGGCCGCCCCGGTCTTCGAACACGAGGCCACGACGCAGGGCGCTCACTTCGACAGTGTTCGCTTCGGAGAAGAAGCCTGGTTCGACCGAGTGAGCTTCGCGAACTACACCACCTTCGACAACGCCGCCTTCGACGGTCACATCGGCTTCGACGGCACCACGCTCAACGGCGACCCCTACCGGCCCCCGCAGCTGCAATCCGACCGGCTCAGCCTCGACGACGCCGTCTAACGTTTCCGCGGCGGCCGCAACGCCTCCGCGATCGCGTTCAGCACCCGGACCGCCAGGTCCGGGTCGGACAGTTCCGGCAGCAGCCGGTCCACCGGAGCGAGCGTGGTCAACGCGTGCGCGCACGCCCGGTGCACGTCCAGCTGGTACAGCGGATCGCTCACCGGCCGCGCGACCAGGCCGCGCCGCAGCGCCGCGAACAGTCCGGGCAGCGGCAGCAGGCAGGCGCTCCGATCCGGTCTCGCCAGCGCCGGCCCGCCGAGTTCCCCCGCCGCGTCGACCACCACGGTCGCGTTCCGCGTTACCTCGGCCAGCGGGTACCCGGCCGCGTCGGCGCGCCGCCAGGCCACGACCTCCCCCACCCCGGACGCGACCAGCAGCGGCACCAGCAACGGCATCGTGTCCGAGCCCGCCACCACGATTTTCGCGGCGAACGGCGCCACCTGCAGCCGGTGCGACCGGATCAGCACCGCGGCCGCCAGTGCGATGCCCGCGGTCTCCTCCTCGGTGATCACCGGGATCCCGCCGCTCGCGGCGAGGTCCCGTTGCGCCGCACGGGCTTTCGCCGGTTCCGTCCCGGTCAAGTACACCGCTTCGACCTCGCCGGGCAACGACCGCAGCGCGACCGAGAGCTCGCCCGCGTTCCGCGACCGCACCGCGAACGCCGACGCGGGCACCCCGGTGTGCTCCCGGATCGCCTGCGCGTCGGCGCGCAGCAGCGGCAGCGAGGGTTCCCGCTCGTCCGGAGCGCTGTCCCCCACCACTGCCAGCCCGGCCCGCACGCCGTTCACCGGCCGGTCTCGCCCGCGTCCGGGCCGTCGAGGTCGATTCCGTTGTCCCGCGCGATGTCCCGCAGTTCGGCCAGCCGGGCGCGGTGGGTGTCCGCCTCGTCCTCGCCCGCGGTTTCCAGCGCCTGGCGCGCCGCCGCGATGCCCCGTTTCAATTCCCGTACGAATTCACTCGGCATACTGCCTCCGGTCGAGGGGTTCACAGGTCGTTGCCCGCGTAGGAGAGGTTGAAACTCTTGTTGACGAGCGGGAAATCCGGCACGATCGTGTCGACGAGCGCCACCGGAAGCGCGGGCCAGTTGAAGAAGCTCGGGTCGACGGCCTTGACCCGAGTCAGCACCCCGCCGGACAGTTCGACGCGGTGCACGATCGTGCCGCGCCAGCCCTCGGCCACCCCGACCCCGGATCCCGCACCGGCCGGCTCCCTGATCTCCGACCGGCTGCCCAGCGACCCGGTGAGCCGTTCCACGAGCATCGCCGAATGGCCGATTTCCTCGGCCCGCACCAGGAAGCGGGCCAGGACGTCGCCGTCGGTCCGCGTATGCCGCACCGGTTCGCCCAGGTCCAGGAACGGATGCTCGTAGCGCGCGTCGCGGCGGAGTCCGCTGGCCCGCGCGACGTACCCCAGCGTCCCGAGGTCGGCCGCCTGCCGCGGCGAAAGCACCGCGGTGCCCGCGAACCGGTCGCGGACCACGGAATGCTCCGTCGCCAGCGCGGCGATCTCCCCGGCTTCGGCGGCCAGTGCCCGCACCCTCGCCGGGTCCGGCAACCGGGCCAGCCGGGCCCCGCCGAGCCGCACGCCGCCGCGCAGCAGCCGGTGCCCGGTGACTTCCTCGTTGTGCCGCAACAGCTTCTCCCGCACCGTCTGCGCGTGCGAGTTCAGCACCGAGTGCCCGACGTCGTTGCACAGCGCGCCGAGATCGGCCACATGGTTGTGGATCCGTTCCAGCTCCAGCAGGACTGCCCTGACCCGCGCGGCGTCCGCGGGCACCGCCAGCCCCAGCGCGTCCTCGACGGCGAGGCAATAGGCCAGCGCGTGCCCGACCGCGGTGTCGCCGCTGATCCGTTCGGCCAGCTCGATCCCGGCTTCCGGTTCCCGGCCGGGGAACAGCGCTTCCAGTCCTTTGTGGACGAACCAGAGCCGGGCCTTGAGGTTCAGGATCGTCTCGCCCGACACGGAAAACCGGAAGTGCCCCGGCTCGATCATCCCGGCGTGCACCGGGCCGACCGGGATCTCCGAGACGCCCGCCCCCTCCACCGAGCGGAACGGATACGGCCCGGCGACCTCGCCGAACGCGGGCGGCGCACCGGCCCCGGCCCGCATCGGATACCAGCCGCGCGGCCAGTGGAAATGCCGGACCAGCCGACGCGGCAACGGGTGGTTCTCCGCCGTGATCCCGAACAGGTCGTGCATCTCGCGCTCGAACCGGCCGGCCGGGAACGACAACCGGGCCAGGCTCGGCAGCCGGGGATCGGATGCCGGGAGCCGCACGCGCACTTCGGCCCGGCGGTCGCCCCCGGCCAGGAACACATAGACCGCGCGCAACCGGTCGCCGTCGTCGTGCCCGGACACGAGCGCGACGCGGAACCCCTCCGCCAGCAACGATTCCGCCGCGGCGGGCAGCTCTTCCGGAGTCGCTTCCCGAACGTTCACCAGCCGCCTCCCCCGGCCGAAGCCGCCGCCGCGTGCAGCAACGACTCCAGCGGACCAGTCCACAACCCGAGCACCGCCGCTGCCACGAGCGGAACCGCCAGCGCGACCCGCGTCGCCCGCGGCACCGTCACCGGAGCGCGCGCCGCGCCGGGACCGCCGGGCGGTTCGCCCAGCAGCATCCGCGTCGTGTGCCCGGCCAGCGCGGCCGCGACCACCAGCACCAGGACCAGGACGAGCGCGGTCGCCCAGCCGAGGCCTCCGGCGAAACCGGCGCGGGCGAGCCCCAGTTCGCTCGCGAACAGGCTGAACGGCGGCATCCCCGCCAGCGCCAGCACTCCGGCGCCGAGACAGCCGGCGAGCACCGGGCCGCGTGCGGCCAGCCCGCGCACCCGGTCGATCCGGCTCGTGCCGGTCCCCTGCGCGACCCGGCCCGCGCCCAGGAACAGCACCGCCTTGACCAGGCCGTGGCCGAGCACGTGCACCAGCACCGCCGCTGTCGCCACCGGGCCGCCGACCGCCGCACCGAACGACACCAGCCCGAGGTGCTCGATGCTGGAATAGGCCAGCATCCGCTTGTAATCCCGTTGCGCGAGCAGCAAAGTCGCCGCCACGAAGAGCGAGGCGAGCGCCATCACGACCAGCAGCCCGCGAGCGAACCCGGTGCCGAGCGCGGCGTCGGAAACCACCTTCACCCGCAGCACCGCGTAGAACGCGACGGCGAGCAGCACCCCGGACATCAACGCCGACACCGGCGCGGGCGCTTGGGAGTGCGCGTCCGGCAACCAGGCGTGCAGCGGAGCCAGCCCCGCCTTCGCGCCGAAGCCGAGCACCAGCAGGGTGACCGCGATCCGGGTGACGCCGCTGTCGAGACCGTCCGCCCCCGCGGCCAGGCCGGCCAGGTCGAGGCTGCCCCCGGCGTGCCCGGCCGCGTACCCGAGCAACAGCGTGCCCAGCAGCGCCAGCGCGAGCCCGGCCGAGCAGATCACCACGTACTTCCACGCCGCCTCGACCGCGGTCCTGGTCCGGCTCTGCCCGACGAGGAACGCGGTCACGACCGTGGTCGCTTCGACCGACACCCACAGCAGGCCGAGGTTGGCGGCGAGAACCGCGAGCGTCATCGCGGCGAGGAACAGGTGGACCAGCAGGCCGTGCCTCGCCGCCGTGCGCGCGGTCGCGCGGCCCGCGGCGCGTTCCGCCGCGAAATGCCCCGGTGTCGCCAGTGTCGCCGGAACCGCGACCGCGCTGATCACCACCAGCAGGAACGCTGACAACGCGTCGGCCCGCACCAGCCCGCCCAGCGCGGTGACCGGTCCGCCTCGCACCACCGCGACGGCCAGCGCGATCGCCACGGCGAGACTCGCGGCGGCGCTCGCCGCTCCCGCCCACACCATGCCGCGCCGCCACGCGGGCGCCAGGAACCCCAGTGCCGTCACCGCGGGCACCGCGAGCACCACTACGACCAGGATCGCCATCAGTCGCGCAACTCCCGCAGCTCGCCGAGGTCCGTGCCGCCGAACAGCTGCCGCATCCGCCCGGAGAGGATCTGCAGCACGAGGACCGCCAGCAGCACGTCCAGCGACACCCCGATCTCCACGAGCAGCCCCGGATCCGCGCCGAGCAGCAGGCCGGTCGCGGTGATCCCGTTGTCCAGCACCAGGAACCCGACGAGCTGGGACACCGCCCGCCGCCGGGTCACCAGCACGAAGAACCCGATCAGGACCACGGTCAGGCCCACCGGCGCGGCCGCCGACGCCGGGGAAGGATCGAGTTCGACCAGCGGCCGCGACACGGCGTACGCGACGAGCGCCAGCAAGGCGGCGGACAGCAAGGAAGCCGTCACGTTCACGACCGGACGCGTCTCTCGCCGGTCCAAGCCCTGCCGCGCGGTCATCCGCCGCACCAGCCACGGCAGCACACCGGCCCGCAGGACCAGCAGTCCCGCCGCGGTCAGCCCCGCCTGCACCGAGCCGGCGAGCACCGCCGCCATCCCGGCCAGCGCGCAGCCCTGTGCCGCGAGCACCCGCACGAGAACCGGAAGCTCCCGCCGCCACAACACCAGCACCGCGGTCAGCAGAAACAGTCCGCACACCAGGTAAAGCAGCTCAGTCACGACGCCCCTCCCGGCAGGCCGAAAGACGCCGCCACCGCCAGCAGCGCGAGCAGGAACGAGCCCGCCAGCAGCTCCGGAACCCGGAACAGCCGCAGCTTCGCGAAGAACACCTCGGCCGCCGCGAGCACCGCGCCCAGCAGGCCGACCTTCACCGCGAACGCCGCGGCCCCGGCGAGCAGCGCGGGCAGCGACGGCCCGGTCGCGATCCCCCACGGCAGGAACAGGGTGGCCAGGAGGCCGAGGAACACCGCCAGCCGCATCGAGGACGCCAGTTCGACCAGCGCGAGGTCCGGTCCGGCGTACTCCAGCACCATCGCCTCGTGCACCATGGTCAGCTCAAGGTGCGTGGCCGGGTTGTCCACCGGCAGCCGCCCGGTCTCCGCGACCGTCGCGATCGCCAGCGCGACCGCGGCCAGCAGGCTGACCGGCGACCCGGCCCGCGCCGGGTCCTCCGCTGTGGACGAAACGATCGCGGCGAGGTCAGTGCTGCCCGCCCGCGCGGACAGCGCCAGGATCGCGACCAGCAGCGTCGGCTCGACCAGCGCGATGACGGTGATCTCCCGGCTCGCGCCCATCCCGCCGAACGCGGTGCCGGTGTCGAGCCCGGCGAGCACGAGCGCGACCGTGCCGAGCGCCAGCAGCGCGACCACCGCGAAGAGGTC
>NZ_LWSF01000015.1:61518-84678 GCF_001651785.1 Amycolatopsis sp. M39 | reverse complement strand
AGCAGCGTCGTCGCCATCAGCAGGACCGGCGCGGCCCGGAAGACCTGGCCGGTACCCCGCGGCGTGAGGGATTCCTTGCGCCGCAGCAGTTTCCGGAGATCACGCCACGGCTGGCGCACTCCGGGGCCTGCGCGTCCTTCCAGCCGGGCCCGGACCTGCCGCATCAGGCCGGTCAGGATCGGAGCCCCGGCGACCACGAGCACCGTCTGCACGACCGCCCCGGCGGCGGCGAACCCGGTCATCGCGTCACCGCCAGCAGGATCAGCGCGAGAACCACCGCGGAGAAGCCGTAGCCGAGGTACCGGTGGACGCTGCCGGTGGCCAGCCGCCGCCCGGCGCGGCCCCACGTCGCGGCCGCGGCGAGGACCGGCCGGTACAGGATCCGTTCGATCCGGTCCGGCACCTCCCGGCGGTAGGCGACCTGGCGCACGAGGTAGCGCGCTTCGTCGTAGTGACCGACGTCCACATCGGTCTCCGGGCGCACCACATTGTCGAAAACCCGTTGCAGCGGTTCGGCGAACGATGTCGCGGTGTACTCCGCCCTAGCCGTCGCGGGACCGCCGCCGCAGTCCCAGAGCCGCGCTTCCCGGCGCGCCCGGCCCGACGCGAGCAGCCGCACCGCCGCGACCACCAGCAGCGCGCCGCCGAGCAGGCCGCCGGTGATCAGCAACGGGGAAACCATGCCCGAGACACCGTTCAGCCGCACGGTGAGCAGATCGCGCTCAGCCGGGTCGCCGAAGCCCGCAGCCGCGCCGACCGCGGGCAGCACCAGCGTGGGAACCAGCGCCGGCACCACGCAAGCCACCGCCGCGAGGCCCATGCCGGCGAGCATCGTCGTCGGGCTTTCGTGCGCTCGTGCCGCGTCGGCGCCGCGCGGTTTCGCGAGGAAGCCGATGCCGAACGCCTTGACGAATGTCGCCACCGCAAGGCCCGCGGTGAGCGCGACAGCGGCCATCGTGAGCGGTATCGCGACCGCGGCGACCACACCGGACGCCGGGAGACCGTGCACCAAAGCCTGCAGCAGCAGCCATTCCGACACGAAGGCCGTGCCGGGCGGCAACGCCGAGGCGGCCAGCGCGCCGAGCCCGAACAGGCCGGTGGTCCACGGCATCCGGGTGCGCAGGCCGCCGAGCGCGTCGAGGTCGCCGGTGCCGGTCGCGTGGACCACCGACCCGGCGGCGAGGAACAACAGCGTCTTGAACGCGGCGTGTCCCGCCGTGTGCAGCAACGCGGCGGCCAGCGCCAGCCCGGCCGCGGCCCGGGAGCCGGAGGCCGCGAGCAGCCCGGCCGCCCCGATCCCGGCGAAGACCAGCCCGAGGTTCTCGGTGGTCGAATACCCCAGCAGCCGCTTGAGATCCGACGCCATCGCCGCCTGGAGGATGCCGTACACCGCGGAGCCCGCCCCCAGCACGAGCACGACGACCCACCACCAGCGGGAACCACCGCCGAGGAGGTCGAACCCGACGCGGAGCACGCCGTACGCGCCGAGGTTGACCATCGCCGCCGACATCAGCGCGGACACGTGGCTCGGCGCCTCCGGATGCGCGCGCGGCAGCCAGGCGTGCAGCGGCACGATCCCGGCCTTAGAACCGAATCCGGCCAGTACGAGCAGGAAGATCGCACTCGCCGCGGCCGGTGGCGGAGAAGCGTTGCGCAGTAACGCGAAACTGTCGCCGCCCGCGAGCGCGGCGAACCAGAGCAGTCCGATGAGGACAGTCACGAACCCGAGGTGCGTCATGACCGCGTACCACCGGCCCGCCGACGCGACCGCGGGCCGCAGCCGGTGCTCGGCCAGCAGCAGCACCAGCGACGAGACCGCCATCAGCTCCCAGCACACGAGGAAGGTGCCGACCGAGCCCGCCGCCGGCACGAGCAGCATCGCCACCACGAACAGCGGCTGCACCGCCTGCACCGTGCGAGCGCGCAGCCCGTTTCGCGCGTAGCCGATGCCGTACAGCCCCGCCGCGATCGCCACCGCACCGGTGACGGCGGTGAACAAGCCGCCCATCCGGTCCAGTTCGAGCGAGAACCCGGACAACGGCAGCAGCCACGGGAAACTGGCGTGCGCGGTCTGCCCGGCGAGAGCCGCCCCGCCGGCCGCGACCCCGGCCGCGCCCGCGAGCATCGTGCCGATTCCGGACACCCGGGTCCGGGCCCTGGCGGGCGTCGCGAGGCTCATCAGCGCTGCCGCCGCTCCGCTCGCCACCGCCGTCCCGAGCCCTGCCGCCGCGAGGTTCACCGGCCCGTCAGCTTTCGCACCGCCTCGACGATCGCCTCGGGCCGCGGCGGGCAGCCAGGCACTTCGAGGTCGACCGGCACGACGTCGCGCACCGGGCCGGTCACACCGTAGGCGCCGGCGAACACGCCGCAGTTCCGCGCGCAGTCGCCGATCGCCACGACCGTCCGCGGCTCGGGCACGGCCTCGTACGTGCGTTTCAAGGGCTCCGCCATGTTGCGGGTGACCGGTCCGGTGACCAGCAGCCCGTCCGCGTGCCGCGGCGAGGCGACCAGCCGCGCGCCGTACCGCTCGGCGTCGTAGACCGCTCCGAACGCCGAACCGATTTCGATCTCGCAGCCGTTGCACGATCCCGCGTCGACGTGCCGCAACTGGACCGAACCGCCGAGCTCACGCGCCCGCGGCAACGGCTCCGGCCGCGACGGGGCGGGTTCGGCGACCCGCCCGGTCCGGCGGATCGCCCGCCACAGCTTCAGCACCGCGCACCCCCCGCGCGCCGGGTCCCGCGCACGTCAGCGCTCCGCGGAAGGCGCGCTGCCCGCCTGCGCCGTGCGCAGGTCGTCGAGCAGTTCGACCTGCCCGGACAGCACCCCGGTCAGGATCTCGCGCGCCACCGCCATCAGCTCCGCGACCTGCGGGCTGATCAGCGAGTAGTAGACGCTCGACCCTTCCTTGCGCGTGGTGACCAGCCCCATCCGGCGCAGGACCGCCAGCTGCTGCGACAGGTTCGCCGGTTCGATCCCGACCTCGGGCAGCATCTCCGCGACGGCGTGCTCGCGCTGCGACAGCAGCTCCAGCACCCGGATCCGGGCCGGATGGCCGAGCGTTTTGAAGAACTCGGCTTTCAGCTGGTAGAGCGGTCTGCTCACGGGCGCCTCCTTCGGTCCGGACCCGCCCGCGGCCGAGGCGGAAGGGTTCAGCAATTGCGAATATTAGCAATTGCTGAACCCTTGATGCGGAGGGGTGGCTCCTCTGGGTCTCCCCCGCGCACCGCGTCAACGCCTCGGCAGCCGTCAACGCCCCTTGAACTCGGCCGCGTGATCGGCCACCCACTGCGCGAAAGTCCGCGCCGGAACCCCGGTGACGTCCTCGACCGTCGTCGTCGGCCGGTCAGGTTCGCCGCCGGCCAAGCGGGCGTACGCGTCGAGCATGGCGTCCGCGTACTCCGCCGGGATCCGCTCAAGGAGGCGTTCGCGCGCGACGTCCCGCGGCACCTCCTCCCACCGGGTCTCCCGGCCGATCACCTCCCCGATCACCCGGACCTGCTCGACCTGCGTGAGCGCAGCGGGGCCGGTGAGGTCGTATTTGGCCCCGGCGTGTCCTTCGGAGGTCAGCGCAGCGACCGCGACTGCCGCCAGGTCGGCTTCGTGGATGAGCGTGGAGTACACCGAACCGTAAGCCCCGCGAACGACACCGTCCCCGCGAATTTGCGACGCCCAGCCAAGGGTGTTGGCCGCGAAGCCGTGCGGTTGGAGGAACGTCCACTCCAGACTGGTGCGCTCGATCGCCTTCTCCACCGCGCGATGGACCCGGCTGATCGCGTCGTCCGAGTCACGGCGCGCCGCAGCCGAGGAAAGAAGAACCAGCCGGCGAGCGCCGGCGGCGACAGCGTCCGCGATCGCCTCAGCCGGTTCTCCGGAAATCAACGGCCACATCAAGAAGACCGAATCCACCCCGCGCAAGGCCGCACGCAAGCTGTCCGCATCAGACAGATCCCCGGGAACGACGTCAACGCCGCCGGGCACATCGGCCTTCTCCGGCCGCCGAGCCAACGCGCGGACCGAAAGACCATGCCCGGCCAGCTGGACAGCCACCTGACGGCCGACGTTGCCGGTAGCACCGATCACCAAAACAGTCACGGGAGCACCTCCTTGTGTCGCAGTGAAGCTCACCGTAGGTTCTGGGCTAACTTTCGGTAAGTACGCACCGCGGGGTAAGCTCCGGACATGGGAGTAGGCACCGAGGCAGGACGCCGCACCGCCCCGGACCCGGGTGACGCGTTCAACAGCAACTGCCCCGGCCGGACGGTGCTAGACCACGTGTGCAGCCGCTGGGGCACGCTGATCCTGCTCTCCTTGCGCGATCGCCCGGCGCGCTTCTCCGAACTGCGGGACACGATCGGCGGAATCAGCGAGAAGATGCTGTCGCAGAACCTGCGCACGCTCACGCGGGACGGCTTGATCCATCGCGAGGTGGAGCCCGCGACGCCGCCCAAGGTGACGTACTCGCTCACGGAACTCGGGCAGGAACTGGCGACACCGTTGGAGGGCCTGCTGGATTGGGTTCGAGTGCGGGCGGTGGACGTGGTCAAGGCGCAGCGGCGGCATGATCGGCAGCACAAGCCAGCGTCCTGAGCGGGCACGCGCAATCATCCGTCGATGCTCTCGCGGAGCGCTGCCACTTTCCGGGCTAGAAGGTAATTGTCGCCAGGCATGACGGTGATGTAGCGGTTGCTCGCCGGTCCGGAAACTTCGAATGCCACCCGGCCTTCGGCTAGGTCCCGATAGGTCAGCACACCGTCGGCCGGCCGCTGGCGCCGACCGGTTCCGACGCCGACGGTGATCTCGCCGAACCCGGAAGCCGGCTGCCGCAGCATTGCGTCGGCAGTGCGGGCAGCGCGGCTTCGGTCGGCGGGGAAGTCGCTGTCCTCGCCGTGAAATTCGTGCTGCGGCAACGAGAACGTCGGCAAACTCGCCGAACGTCGCGTCGGCAGGTTAGCCACAAGGACAGCAGCCGGGGATCGCCTTTTCTCCTCAGCTTTCAGCCATACTCGCTGCCCCGCGCACACCGCCGTAACCACGGCATGGCCGCGCTGCGCCACCAGCGCGCTGTACTGATTGCCCCGGTTGTCGACGCGGGCGACGTACTCCGAGTCGGCTCGCGCCAGGACGTGGCAAGCGTCCTCGAGTTCGTCGGAGACGCGCCCGCGGCGGAGCAGCCCCAACCGGCTCAGTTCGCCGCGGGCTTCCTCGTCCGTTTGGTCCGCGAGCGACGGCGGCACGTGGACGGTCCCGGCGCCGAACACCGCGTGCGGGTCTTCCAGGCCAGTCTCCCGGAACGCACCCAGAAGCGCGCTCAGCGCGACCTCGGTCGTGCGCGACAGCACCACCGTCGTTTCTCCCCTCAACAGTGCGCTACAGCTGCGGACGTTCGCCGATCACCGGCGGCACCGGCTTCACCTCGCTGCCGCCGAACAAACCGTCCGGATCCTCCTCCTGAAGATAGGATGCGGCTTTTCTCTCCTTGTCCTCCTCGCCCTTGGCTCCTTTGCCGCCCACGGCACCGCCTGCTAATCCGCCGCTCTTCCCCGCCGTTCCCGCCGCGCCGCCGCGCACCGGCTCCGATTCGCCCGGAACACCCGCGCCAGCACCGCCGCGTCCGCCGGTCCCGTTGCCCGGCGAATAACCCAGCGGGCCGAACCCGCCGTCCGGGCGTCCGGGCGGATCGATCGGAGTCGTTCCCGGCGGCCCGCCCGGTATCGGCCGGAACCCAGGAGGCCCCGACACCGGCGGGTTCGGGCCGGGATGCGACTCCGTCCGCGTGTCCTCGTCATCTCTCCTGGGCCGGAGCCGGCCGCCGGGAGGGTTGATCGGCGGCCACTCGCCAGGACGGCGCGGCGGCCCAGGGCTCGGGCTCGGGCTCGGGCTCGGAGCAGGATGGGGAGCGGCCTCCGGACCGCGCTCGACCGGCCCGGGCCGCCCGGAGCCGCGACCGCCAGGCGGTCTGCCGTCCGGACTTCCGCCCGGGCCGGGCCCTGCCACCGGATGCTTCCGCGAACCGTCATCGCCCGCCAGGCTGATCTCCGCGCCAGTGTCGGCCAGCTGCGAATACCGGGTCGGCACACGCGAGCTGTTCGTACCGCTCGTCGAGCTGTAGCCGCCGAAAACCTGCACGTTGTGCTGGGCGTCCGCGTGCCACTGCGACAACCGCGCCGAGTAGGTGTCGCCGTTGCCGTGCAGGACGTTGATCAGATCGCCGCCGGTCATTTCCGGTTGCTGTGCCGGCACCCGCTTCACACTGTTCTTAGCGGTTTGGAAAGCCGACATCTGATCGTTGACGGAGCCCCGCGCGATCGACAGATGCGCGCTGTCGTCCGCGGCTGCCATTGCCAGCGGCCCGCAGGCGTTCGCGGCCTCCTCTCCGGACGAACCCTGCCAGCCGGAACTCACCTTGTCGCGCAACGCCAGCACCCGGGCGGCCCGGTCCGCCAGCCGCTGGCTCAGTTTGTCGGCGACGGAGTGAGCAGCGCCCAGGGATTCGGCTCCGGGGCCACCGGTGACCTGCTCGTAGATTTCGGCCGCGGTCAGGCATCGCTCCGCGACCATCACCGACCGCCCTTCAGGTTGCTCAGCACCAATCCGGCGACCTGGTGCGCCGACTCGCACGCGTCGCCGTTGGCTCCACGGTTTTGCGGGGACTGGGTAACGGAGACGGCGACGGTGTCCCGGTCGCTCGTTCCCAGCGCCACTTCGCATTGCGCCTTCGACGCCCGCAGGTCTATCTGACCGTAGGCGACGATCGGATACCCGCCGATCGGGTCCAGCGGCATGAAGAACGGATACACGGTGCCTTTCGCACGGTAGTAACTCGTCAAGCCGAGGTTGTCGACGTTCGAGAACGTCACGATGACGTGCGCTTGACTGTGCCAGGCGCACGAAGGCCCGGCGGGTGCGTTCAGGTCCGGTCGAGGAACGATCCCGGCGCCGACGAGGTTCTCGGCCTGAGCCGGGGTCAGGCTGCCGCAAGGTGCGGCCCTGAAGCGCGCCGTGTCGATCGGCGTCTCGACCTTCGGCACGCCGGGGCCGGGAACCTGGGCAGCCCCTTGGCTGGCCGGTGCCGCCGAGGCGGGCGAGCTGGGCGTTGCCGTCGCTCCGGCATGCCCGTCAGCCGAACCGGAACACCCCGAGAGCCCGATCAACGCGGCGCAGGCGAGGAGGGGCAGGCCGCGCTTCACAGGCTTCCCCCTGCCTTCCTGACCTCCGTTGAGTGCGTGTCCTCAGCGACCGTGTACTCGCCCAGGGCGGCGCGATACTTCTTGGCTTGGTCACGGCAATACTGTTCCTGCTGGACCAGCGACACCAGGAGCGCCTTCCCGGAATCGCGGATCGTCTCCGCGTTGTTCTCGCTCGCATAGTCCAGCCCAGGAGCCTTGGCCCGAGCGATGTTTTGAGCGTACTGCTGATCTTCGCGAAATTCGTTGGCAAGATCCTCGAATTCTTTCGAAATATCAGTCAAGGTCTTCTTGTCATACGAATAACGCGGCCCGTGTGCGAGCGGGTTCACGAAAGACTCAGCCGGCCGGCCGCCATAGGCGCCGCCCGTCCGCGGCGGCTGCCGCCCCGCGGAAAATTCCTGCTGGTCACCGGTCACTCGTACGCCCTCCCCGCGTCGATCGGCCTGGGCCCGCAACCGGCCCAGTTCGGGCCGCGCCGCGCCCGGCTTGCCACTCTAGCCACGCCTGGGCGAGCCCGCTGACAATTCCGCACGATCTCCGCAAAGATCATCTCCCACCAGCGGAAATCCAATGCTGCTTCACGCTCGCACTTACCCAGGAGTCACCTTCCAGACAGCGCCGCGCAGCCTGTAACAGACCGAGCCCGGCGCTGACTTTTACGTGCGCGACCACGAAAGGCGTATACGAGATTCGAAAAACACACCGATATTTTCGACGGGGTTCGCCGTGTCGCCGCAGTTCGGGCGAGGCCGTAAAAGCAAAGCGGAGCCGGTACGCGACCCCCGCAAGGGAGGCGCGTACCGGCTCCGCCACTACCACGCGTCGGTGGTAGCGCGAGAAGCGCCACCACCGGCGGAAACCTCAGCCCTTCAGCAGCTGCCGAGCCATCACCAGCCGCTGGATCTGGTTCGTGCCCTCGTAGATCTGGGTGATCTTCGCGTCCCGCATCATGCGCTCCAGTGGGAAGTCACGCGTGTACCCGTACCCGCCGAGCAACTGCACCGCGTCCGTCGTCACGCTCATCGCCACATCCGACGCGTGGCATTTGGCCGCCGCTCCGAAGAACGACAGGTCGTCATCGCCTCGTTCGGACTTCGCGGCCGCGGTGTACACCATCTGGCGCGCCGTCTCGACTGCCATCGCCATGTCCGCCAGCATGAACTGGATGCCCTGGAAGTCCGCGATGTGCTTGCCGAACTGCTTGCGCTCCTTGACATACCCGAGTGCGTGGTCCAGCGCGCCCTGCGCGATGCCGACGGCCTGCGCGGCGATCGTCACGCGGGTGTGGTCGAGCGTCTTCAGGGCGATCTTCAGGCCCTGACCCGGCTCGCCGACCATGCGGTCGCCCGGGACGCGAACCTGGTCGAACAGCAGTTCACGCGTCGGCGAGCCCTTGATGCCCAGTTTCTTTTCCTTGGCGCCGAAGGAGAATCCCGGGTCGGACTTCTCGACCACGAAAGCACTCACGTTGGCGCCGCGGCGACCGTCGGGGTCGGTTACCGCCAGAACCGTGTAGTACTCGGAGAGGCCTGCGTTGGTGATCCACGACTTCTGTCCATTCAGGATCCAGTCGTCGCCGGAAGGGGTGGCGCGGCACCGCATCGAGGCGGTGTCCGAGCCCGCGTCGCGTTCGGACAGTCCATACGAGAATCCTGCCTCGCCCGAAGCCAGCGGGGGCAGGTACTTCGCCTTGACGTCCTCGTTCGCGGCCAGGATCAGCGGCAGGCTGCCGAGTTTGTTCACCGCGGGGACGAGCGAGGACGAAGCGCACACGCGCGCCACTTCCTCGATCACGATACAGGTGGCCAGTGCGTCGGCACCGGCACCGCCGTACTGCTCCGGTACGTGCGGGGCGTGGAAGTCCGACGCGACCAATGCGTCGTAGGACGCCTTGGGGAATTCTTCGCGCTCGTCGGCCTCCGCGGCGTGCGGGGCGATCTGCTCTTCGGCGACCGCGCGCACGGCCTCGCGGATCGCTTCGTGGTCTTCGTTGATTTTGAACAGGTCGAAGCTCATCGGGCTCTCCTCGCCGGAACTCAGTAGGTGTAGAAGCCGCGGCCGGTCTTGCGGCCAAGCAGGCCGGCGTCGACCATGCGGGCCAGCAGCGGCGGCGGCGCGTACAGCGGCTCCTTGAACTCCTCGTACAGCGATTCCGCGACCGCCTTCGTGGTGTCCAGGCCGATCAGGTCGGCCAGCGCGAGCGGGCCCTGCGGGTGCGCGGCGCCGCGCACGAGGCCCTCGTCGATGGCTTCCTTCGTCGCGAAGCCGGACTCCAGCATGCGGACGGCGGCGAGGATGAACGGGATCAGCAGCGCGTTCACCACGAATCCGGCGCGATCCTGGCACAGGATGGCGTGCTTGCCGAGGGTCTCCTCGGCGAACTTCCGCGCGCGGCCGGTGGTCTCCTCGCCGGTGAGCAGGCTCGGCACCAGTTCGACCAGCGGCAGCACGGGGACCGGGTTGAAGAAGTGGATGCCGAGCACCTGTGCCGGGCGCCCGGTCGCGGTGCCGAGCTTCATGATCGGGATCGACGAGGTGTTGGAGGCGAGCACCGCGTCCGGCGCGGCGACGATCTTGTCCAGCTTCGTGAACAGCTCCGCCTTGACCGCCTCGTTCTCGACGATCGCTTCGACGACGAGCGTGCGGTCGGCCAGCTCGTCGAGGTCCTCGGTGATCCGGATCCGCTCCAGCACCTCGGCCGCGGACGCGATCTTCCCCTTGCGCTCGGCCCGCCCCAGCGACGCCTCCAGCCGCGCCCGGCCCGCTTCGGCGGCCGCCCGGCTCGATTCGACCGCCACGACGTCCAGCCCGGCCCGGGCGCACACCTCGGCGATCCCCGCCCCCATCTGGCCGCAGCCGACCACGCCGACGAGCTCCACGTGCCTCACCCATCCCTCCGGTACTTGGTTTCATGATTACGGTACTCAGTACCGGCGAGTAGGCGAGAGCGGGGTGGCCCACCTCACCCTGCTCCCGGGGCGCCGCGTCCGATTAGGCTGGCCGCAGCGTGCGTGCGAAAGGCGGCCCGATGCCCGAGAAACCGGCCAAGCAACGGCTGACCGAGGCCGCGTTCGCGCTGTTCGAGGAACGCGGCTACGACCAGACGACGGTGGACGACATCACCGACCGCGCGGGCGTCGGGCGCAGCACGTTCTTCCGCGCGTTCCGGTCCAAAGAGGACGTGATCTTCCCCGACCACGAGGTGCTGCTGAGCGCGATCGAGGCCCGGCTGGCCGGCTCCGACCCGCGCACCGCGCTCGTCGCGGTCACCGAAGCAGCGCGGCTGGTGCTGCGGCATTACGTCGCGGAAGGCGACCTCGCGCTGGCGCGCTACCGGCTCACCCGCAGCGTGCCAGCACTACGAGCGCGGGAGATCGCGGGCACGCGGCAGTATCAACGACTGTTCCAGGAATTCGTCCACCGCTGGATGGGCGGCGGCGAAGAGACCGCGTTGCGCGCCGAACTCATGGCGGCGGCGGTGGTGACGGCGCACAACCACGTGCTTCGGCGGTGGCTGCGCGGGCAGGCGACGGACCCGGAGGCCGCCTTCGACGCCGCAATGGCGGACACGGTCGCACTGTTCGGCAACACCGGCGAGACAGAGACCACAGTCGTCGCTTTCCGGACCGGCAAAGACCTTTCCGCCCTGCTCCCCGGCCTGCGCAAACTGCTCGGCGACGAAGGCACCCTCGGCTGAACAGCTACCAAGCCTCGTCGAACCGCACACCGGCCTCGTACCAATCCTCGTCGCTCACCGGGCGCTCCGGTTCCGCCGGAAGCTCGGGGTCGGAGGTGCGGTTGCGGAGGTAGTCGCCCTCGCCTTGCACAGCGGATCCGGCCGCCGGTTGCCGAGACGCTGCGGGCTTCTCGGGCGCGGCAGCGGGTTTCGGCTCGACAGGTGCCGCAGACGGCCTCCTCTCAGCGGGCGGAGCGAGTCGTCGAGGAGCCGGAGCTGCCGGGGGGACGTCGGGCTCGAACCCGGCCCGCCACTTCAGGCGGTCCATCACGTATCCGCGGGTGCCGAGCGGAGCCAGCAGCGCCGCCGTGCGGTTCGCCGATTCCCGCTGCGCTTCGGCGTATGTGCGCAGCACCAGCGCGGCCAGCTCGTCCGGCGGCAGATTCCGTGCTGTGCCGGAGAGTTTCAGTCCAGTAAGGACACCGTCGGTGTTGACCGTGGCGGTGACCGCGTTGCCGGGCGAGGACGCCTCGACCGACAACGCGGACAGCGCCTGGATCAGTTCTTCCGGACTGGGCACGTCAGTCCATGGCGGACGGCGACAACGGCCGCGACACCGAACCGTCCGGCGCGATGTCGACGTTCCGGTCCCGGACCCGCTTTTCGGTGCCCTTCGGGGTGTTCGAGGTCTCGAAGTTGGCCGGGTCGAACGAATCGCCGGGGCTCACGTCGGGCGGGTTCGGCACCGGAGGCAGGTTGACCGACTTCTCGTGGATCTTGTCCGCGAGCCGGCCCGCCGACTCCCGCATGTGCGAACGGATCTTGTCCACCCCGCCGAGGAAGCTCTCGAAGATGTCGTCCGCGTTGTCGCCTTCCACCTTCGCCGAGGCCTGCGCCGTCACCTCGGTGAGCCCGGCTCCCGCACCCGCGACCGCGGCCTGCGCTCCGACCGCGCTCATCGACAGGCCGCCGGCCGCGGCCGCGGCTCCCGCCGGGGTGGCGACCACGGCGAGCATCCCGACCAGCGCGCCGGTGAAAGCCACCGCCGCGACCTTGGACCAGGAGATTTCGCCCTCCTCGGCCTTCTCCTTCTGGTACTTCTCCGCCGTTTCCCGGAACGTCAGCGCGAGCGAGCCGAGGTCGTCCCGCGCGGCCCACACGCCGTCGCGGGCGGCGACGATGTCGCTCTCCACGACCGTGATCTCGGCGGCGAGCGCCTCGTAGGCCTCCGACAGCCGGTCGAGGTAGGTCTTGACGTCCTCGGCCGCGTTGCCGCGCCAGGAGCCCAGCAGTTCCTTCGCCCGGCGCAGTTCGGTGATCGACCCGCGGCTGAGGTTCTTCCACACCGGCTCGTACGAGTTGATCATCGACTGCAGGCCGCCGCCGGTGTCCTTGAGGTCGGCCTCGGAGAACTCCCGGAAGACCTCGGTGACCTTGTCCTGGTACGCCTCGTACAGTTCTTTCATCGCGGAGAATTTGAAGAACTCCGCGTAGCGCAGGAATTCCAGCCCGTCGAGCGCGTCGTTGGCGCCCTTGTGCAGGTCCTCGCTGATGCCTTCGAGCAGTTCCGCGCGCGGACGGCCGTCCGCGCCGCCGCTGAGCCCGAAGTAGTCTTCCTGCTCGCTCACGTCAGCGCACCTCCCCGTCCGCGCGCCGCACCGCGGACTGCGCCTCGGCGTCCGACGCCTCGTACAGCTCGGCCACGCGCTTGAGCGCTTCGCTCGCCTGATGCGTCGTGTAGGCCAGCTTCGCGAGCGCTTCCTCCACCTTCGCGCGGTGGTTCTCGTACGCCGCCGCGATCTTGGGCATGCCGAGCGATCCGCCGAACGCGGTGGTCGGGCCGCCGCCGAACAGGTCGATCGAACCGATGATGGCGGCCGGGCCGACCGCGTCGGGCAGGTCCAGCCCGCGCACGCCGCCGCGCGCGGTCTCCGCCGCGTCCCCGGCGACCGCGACGAACCCGCTCGCCTTGCGCAGGTCGTCGAGGTCGGTTTCGAAACCGATCATGAAACTACCCCCAGTCGTGTGAACCGTGACCCTACCGGGCGAACGGTATCCCTTCCGACTCATCGGACACCGGGGAGGTTCACGGCATTGCCGTGAGGGCGGTCACATACCGCCAGTGCTCAGTCCGACGCGGACCCGACGGCGCTCCCGCGCCGGTCGGCCCGGCGCGGGAACCACGGCACGATCGGCGAAACGCGCCGCTGGTAGTCCGCGTACTCGGGATAGCGGCCGAGGGTGATGCTCTCGGTGAAGATCGTCGAACCGATGAACAGTGCCGTGAGCAGGACCGCGCCGGCGATCGTCCAGGTGACCGCGCCCGCCGCGGAGACGCCGATCAGGAACACCAGCCACCACTGCGCCTGCTCGAAGAAGAAGTTGGGGTGGCGGGAAAACCGGAAGAGCCCGGTCTGCGCGAACCGCGGGCCGGGGGTGCGCCCGGCGGCCGTCTCGCACTTCTTCCACTGGTGGAAGTTCCACTGCTGCTGGTCCGCGATCGTCTCGCCGGCCAGGCAGGCCACGAACACGACAGCCAGCACGAGGTCGGCGGCGCCCAGCGGAGTCCGGTGGTCCAGCGCGGTCCACGCGGGAAGCGTGATGAGCAGCAGGATCACGTTCTGGTAGAGCGTGATGAAGAAGAGGTTGAACAGCTGGAACTGCCACGGAGCCATCCGGCCGCGCAGCACCGCCCAGCGGTAGTCCTCGCCGCCGGGGGCGTAGCCGCCCTTGCGGCCGTAGTTGAACGTCAGCCGCGCGCCCCACAGGAACACGAGCGCGAACAGCAGGTTCAGGCGCGCGTCCGCGAACCCCGCGTGACCGGCGAAGATCCCGGCGTAGACCACCGGGACGACCGACCAGATCCGGTCCACCCAGGAGTACTCCCTGGTGAGCACCGACAACAGCCAGCAGCCGGCGCACCCGCCCGCGAACACCCAGAGGCACACCTGGAACGCGTTCATGACCGCGACTGTACTGCCGAAATCGCCGGAGCGACGCCCTACACTCTCCCCGATGGGCACCACGACGGCGAACCTGCCCCTGCGCGAGCGCAAGATCGACATTTTCTTCGCGGTGATCTTCTCGGCGTTCACGGTGACGTCGCTGATCAGCGACCTGCTGCCGACGATCGGCGTCGACTTCTCGCGCCCGACCGGCAACTTCTTCGTCGACTCCAACTACTGGTACGCCCACGACGCCGACCCGCTGTTCATGCACCCGCCGGACTGGATGCGGATCGTCACCGGGCTGTCGGCGTTCGGCTACCTCCCGTTCTACGTCGTGCTCGTCTGGTGCCTGGTCGCGGGCCGCAACGGGATCCAGCTGTTCGCGGTGGTCTACGCGACGATGATCGGCACGCTCACCGGGATCGTCGTGTTCGGCGTCGAGTTCTTCGGCGACCCGGCGACGCGCACCGGCAACCCGGGCAAGTTCCTCGCGTTCAACCTCCCCTACGTGCTGATTCCGTTGCTGCTGCTGGTGCGGATGCGCCGTCCGCTGCCGTTCGCCCGGCGATTCTGACCACTGTGGACAGAGGTGGACCGGCCCGGCGGCAGGCGGGCGCCAGCAGTCCCGCGCACAGCTCCATCGCCACCGCCGACCCGGTCGGCAAGGCGTTCGCAGTGCTCAGCGAGAGGCCCGCCGGCGCGCGGGGTGCTTCGCTGATCCGGGACGACGGCTGCCGCGGCGGCCAGCAGCGGCCCGGTCGGTGCGCCGACGAGCCACAGCACCCGCCAGCCGAGGACCCGCTCCAGCCACCACGCCGAACCGGACGCGCGACCAGGCAGCCGGTCGCGGTCGCGAGGATCGACAGGCCGGTCGCCGCCGTTCCCGGTCGCTGAGCACTGTGCTCAGCATCGGAGCCAGCTCACCGCCACCGGCATGATGCCGCACCATGCCGGTGGCGGCGAACCCGAGCATGGCGAGCGGATAACAGGCCGGCCGGCTGCACAGCAACGCGCCCAGCGCGGTGCCGGACAGCCCGCTCACCGCCGGCGGCGACGCGGTCGAGGCGTCGATGCCGTATTCCGCACGCAGGCCGGGATGACGAAACCCAACGTCGACGTCTTGCTGATGCCGATCGTCAGCGCGGCGGCGACCGCCGCGATCGCCATGCCGGGCAGCCGCCGGCCGGGCCGTCGAACCCGGTGAACCCGTCGAGTCCGCTCCGGGCATCTCGAAAGCCCGGACGAAGCCCATTGCCGAAGCGACCACGATCACCGCCGCCGGCGCGAACGCTCGCCGTCAGTTCAGGCCGGCCGGACCCGAAACTGTCGTCCTGCCTCCAGCTTCCCATCCGGGCGCGCACTGCGGCACCTTCGGTTTCGCGGTCCTGGAATCAGCTTTCCTGAAGCACCGAAAGAATATTCCCGGCTGGATCGCGGAACCACGCGATCAGTGGCCCGCCGAGCCGGAAAATGCCTTGTTCGTCGACGCCGTCGAACGGTTCGAAGGAAACCCCGGCAGCGCCGAGGTCCGCGACCGCCTGGTCGATGTCGTCCACCGGGAAGTTGAGCATGGTGTACTCGGCCGGAACGTGCTTGTCGCCCTTCGGGTAGACGAGCACTTCGCGTCCTTCGGCGAGACGCAGCCGCAGCATCCCCCAGTTTTCGGTGACCTCGATGCCGAGCGTCTCGGCGTAGAACCTCCGCGCGGCCGGGATGTCGTCCACGGAGAAACCGCTGAATGCCTTACTGGTGTCGACCATTTTTCCTCCGGAGAATTGTCAGTGCTTCGGGCGGTAAGTCACCGAGAGGACGCCGTTGCCGAACGTCCGGGAAGCGATGAGTTCGAGGTCGGCCCGGGAAGAGACCTCCGAGAACAGCCGCGCGCCCGAGCCGAGCACGATCGGGTGGATCAGCAGGTTCAGCTCGTCGAGCAAACCCGCCGGCAGCAGCGACCGCACCAGCCGCGGGCTGCCGGGAATGTGGATGTTCTTGCCCGGCTTGCGCTTCAGCGCGTTCAGCTCAGCCGCCACATCGGTGCCGAGCAGCGTCGAACCGCTCCAGCGCACTTCGGTGAGCGTGCTCGAAACGACGTACTTCGGGGTGTTGTTCAGGAACGCGGCCATCGGCGACGAGTCGCCCTGCCCCGGCCACCTCCGGGCGAAGTCCGCGTAGGTGTTCCCGCCGAGCAGCACGGCGTCCGATTCGGCGATGCTGGCGCGGATCACCTCGTCCGCCTCGTGGTTCAGCATCATCCACCCGGGCGGCGACTCGGTCACGCCGTCCAGCGATACCGACAGTCCGGCCACGATCTTCCGCACGGCTATGCTCCTTCTTCAGCTGGCATGTGCACGGGGGACGTCGGAGCCGGAATCCGCGAGGCGACACCGGCGGCGAAAAAGTTTTCGGAGGGAGCCGTCGTGCGGTACCTGATCATGATCCACAGCAACCCGCGGTTCCGGGCGCTGTGGGAGGAGTTCTCGGACGAGCAGAAGGCCGAGTTCGGCCGGAGTCACCTCACGCTCGACCGGGCGCTCGAAGAGTCCGGCGAACTGGTGCTCAGCGACGGGCTGGCCGATCCCGCCGAGGCCAAGTGCGTCACCGTGCGCCACGGCAGGGCGGTGCCGAGCGACGGGCCGTTCGCCGAGGTCAAGGAGCATCTGGTCGGCTTCTACCTGGTCGAATGCGAGAGCATGGACCGGGCGCTGGAGCACGCCGCGCGGGTCCCGGACGCGGTGTACGGCAAGATCGAGGTCCGGCCGCTGCGCACCGTGAAAGAGCTGGATCTCTGACTCCCCCGCCCGGCTTCGAGCAGCTCCTGCGCGATCTCGCGCCGCAGGTGCTCACCGCCGTCTGCCGCCGGTTCGGCGACTTCGCCCTTTGCGAGGACGCGGTGCAGGAAGCGCTGCTGTCCGCCGCGGTGAAATGGCCGGAGCAGGGCCTGCCGGACAATCCCAGGAGCTGGCTGATCACCGCGGCCGCGCGCCGGCGCATCGACATCGAGCGCAGCGATTCCGCCCGGCGGCAGCGCGAGCACACGGCCGCCGGGCTGGCGGTGCCGCGACCGGAACCGGCCCCGGCTGAGGACGACACGCTGACCCTGCTGATGCTGTGCTGTCACCCCGCACTCGGCAGGCCGTCGCAGCTCGCGTTGACGCTGCGCGCGGTCGGCGGCCTCACCGCCGCGGAGATCGGCCGGGCGCTGCTGGTTCCGGAGAAAACCGTGAGCCAGCGGATCAGCCGGGCGAAGAAACGGCTCAGCGGGGCCCGGTTCCGGATGCCGCCGCCGGGCGAACGGGCCGAGCGGATGGCCGCGGTGCTGCAGGTGCTGTACCTGATCTTCACCGAGGGGCACACCGCCAGCTCCGGGACCGCGGTCAACCGGGTCGAGCTGACCGCCGAGGCGATCCGGCTGACCCGGCAACTGCACGCGCGGGTTCCCGACGACGGCGAGGCCGCCGGGCTGCTGGCGCTCATGCTGCTCAGCGACGCCCGGCGGCCCGCGCGCACCCGGCCGGACGGCACCGCCGTGCCGCTGGCCGAACAGGACCGCTCCCGCTGGGACTCCGCCGCGATCGCCGAAGGGCTCGACCTGATCGGGAAAACCCTGGTCACCGCCCAGCTCGGGCCGTATCAGCTCCAGGCCGCGATCGCCGCCGTGCACGACGAGGCGGCCCGGGCCGAGGACACCGACTGGCCGCAGATCCTCGCCCTCTACGACCTGCTGCTCGCCCTCGCGCCGAGTCCGGTCGCGGCGCTGAACCGGATCGTCCCGGTCGCGATGGTGCACGGCGCCCGCGAGGGGTTGCGGCAGCTGGACGAGATCGCCGGGACGGCCGAGCACCATCGCGTCGACGTCGTGCGCGCGCACCTGCTCGACCTGGCGGGCGAGCCCGGGCAAGCCCGGGCCTATTACCGTTCAGCGGCACAGAAAACCCTCAGCGTGCCGGAGCGGAAATACCTGGAATCCCGTGCCGCGCCCGGGAAATCGCCCTAGCCGGCCACTCGGGCCAGCGGAGGCGGGCGCAGCGCGTCCGGGTCCGGCAACCGCATCGGCACGGTGTCCGCGTGGTACTCGAAGTGCCACCATTCGTTGTCGTAACGGCGATACAGCCGGTACTCCGCCCCGTGCCGCTCCAGCCACGCCGCGCCCTCGCTCGGGCGCACGTCGAGCGCCGTGCCGCGGACGTGTGCCGATTCGTGCGGCGGCAGCACCCGGCGCCGGGCCGCGGCGACGGAGCCGGTGCGGTGCACCTCGTCGGCGAACAGCCGATGCTGGTGGGCGGCGTCGCGGTGGCCGGAGGTGAGGCCGATGAGCTGGCGATCCTGCCAGAACGCCTCGGTGCGCGCCGCGGTGAACGCCGCGCGGGCCGGTTCGCTGAGGCCAGCGAGGTCCTCGGCCGGGTATCGCATCGCGAGCGCCCACTGGCAGGCGAGGTGACGGCCGCGGCCGGGCGAACGCAGGAACGCCGCCGGGAGCAGCGCCACCGCCAGGAGGCGGGTGACGGCCGCGAGGACCCGGGTCCGGCGAAGCGACTCGATCATGGGGTCCACTTTCGGGCCCCAGTGTGCGCGCCCTGCGCTCGGAGTTTGACAGCTCTGTAACAGTTCGCCGCGGCGGCGCTGTTACCGAACGATGACCCGGCACGCACCGGGCGGCGATCCGGGCCGGGCAGGCTGGGGCCCCGGCCGTCCGCTGTGGACTGTCCGGGCGGCCGGACGGGCGGACTGCGATAGTGGGAGACATGCCGAGGGTGCTGCTGATCGAAGACGACCAGGCCGTGCGCGACGGCCTGCGGCTGGCCCTGACCTACCAGGGCCACACGGTCGACGCGGTGGAGACCGGCGAGGAAGGCCTCGCCCGGCTCGCCGGCGACCCCGCCGACGTCGTGGTCCTCGACCTCATGCTGCCCGGGATGGACGGCTTCGAGGTCTGCCGCCGCATCCGCGCGGCCGGCGACCTGCCGATCATCATGCTCACCGCGCGCAACGACGACATCGACGTGGTGGCCGGGCTCGAAGCCGGAGCCGACGACTACGTCGTGAAGCCCGCGCAGGCCCGGGTGCTGGAGGCGCGCATTCGCGCGGTGCTGCGCCGGACCGGCGGCGAACCGCGCGGCCCGGACACGAAGCCGGGCCCGGAACGGCACGGCGACCTGACGATCGACCGCGAGGGTCTCGTGGTCAGCAAGCACGGCGCGGTGATCGGGCTCGCGCCGACCGAACTGCGGCTGCTGCTGGAACTGTCCTCCTCCCCCGGCCGCGTGCTCAGCCGTCAGCAGTTGCTCGAATCCGTGTGGGATCAGGGCTATCTCGGCGATTCGCGGCTGGTCGACGCGTGTGTGCAGCGGCTGCGCTCGAAGATCGAGGACGATCCCGCGAAACCGGTGTACGTCCAGACCCTGCGCGGTTTCGGCTATCGCTTCGGGCCGCTGTGACCGGCTGGCGGCTGCGCGGGCTGCGCACCCGGCTGCTGGTGGCGTTCGCGCTGCTGAGCGTGTTCACCGCGCTGGCCGTCGCCGGGATCGGCTATGTGCGGGCCCGGGACGGGATCCTGCAGCGCACCCAGGACAACGCCGCCGTCGAGATGACGACCCAGCTCAAGCAGCTGTACCCGCTCCCCCGGCAGCCGGTGGACACGAGCGCGCTGCAGTCGGCCGCCGAACGGCTCAACGGCCGGAAGAACTCCGCGCTGGTGACGAGCGGTGGGCACAGCGCGGGCGACATGCCCGCCTCGGTGATCACGCCGGAACTGCGGGAGGTCATGAAGTCCGGCCGGGTCGCGTGGCAGCGCGTGGACGTCGGCGGCGTGACGCAGCTGGTGCTGGGCGCGCCGTTGCTGATCTCGACCGGCGACCGGCGGAACCCGACGATCCCGTCCGGCATCGAGGTCTACGAGCTGCGCAATCTCGACGCGGAAATCGACGCGGTGAACCGGCTCGCCAGGGACGCGTGGCTCGCCGGCGGGGCCGCGCTGGTGGTGGCTTTGATCCTCGCCGTGCTGGCCGCCGGCAGCGTGTTGCGGCCGGTCGGCGAACTGCAGCGCGCGGCCCGCAGGCTCGGCGCGGGCGACCTCGACGCCCGGATCGCCGTCCGCGGCAGTGACGAACTGGCCAGCGTCGCCGAGACGTTCAACTCGACCGCCGAGTCGCTGCAACGCCACGTCGGCGAACTGCGCCGGATGGAAGCCGACGCACGGCGGTTCGTCGCCGACGTGTCACACGAACTGCGCACGCCGCTCGCCGCGATGACCGCGGTCACCGACATGCTCGATGCCGAAGCGAAGCGGCTGCCGGACGCGGCGGGCGAGGCGGTGCGGCTGGTCAGCCAGGAGACGCACAACCTCACGCGGCTGGTGAACGATCTCATCGAGGTCACCCGGTTCGACTCCGGCACCGCGTCGCTCGAAGTGGATGACATCGACGTGGCCGAGGCGATCCGGGCGACGCTGCGAGTGCGGGGTTTCGCGGTGGAAACCGATCTGCCGGAAGGAATCCGGGCGCGGGTCGATCCGCGCCGGCTGGACGTGATCGTGGCCAATCTCGTAGGGAACGCCCTGCGGCACGGCGCGGAACCGGTGACTGTCCGGTTGCGGGGCGATCAGGCGGGGATCACGCTCGCCGTCGAGGACTCCGGCCCTGGTCTCGACGAGGCGGTGCTTCCGCACGTGTTTTCCCGGTTCTACAAGGCGGACACCGCTCGCAGCCGGTCGGAAGGGAGCGGGCTCGGGCTCGCGATCGCCTGGGAAAACGCGCGATTGCACCACGGGGAACTGGTCGCCGGGAACCGGCCGGAAGGCGGTGCGGTGTTCACGTTGTGGCTGCCTCGGGAGGTGCGGCGATGAAGCGGGTGCTGGCGCTGGTCGCGGTCTTGGTGCTGGCGAGCGGGTGCGGGGTGCGGCCCAGCGGGGTGATCCCCGGCGAGAACGCGCCCAGCGGGCCGCCGAACGGGAACATCGGGCACCCGGCGACGGTGTATTTCGTGCTGAACGGGAACGTCGTGCCGGTGGTGCGCACCGGTGTCGGCGACGTGGCCGCGGACCGGGTCCGCGCGCTGGAGCGAGGGCCGGACGAGGACGAACGGGCCGGCGGTTACACGACGGAGCTTCCGCCGTCGTTCGAACCGATCGCCATCGGGGTCTCGGACGCGGAGATCGGCGTGAACGTCCGGGAACTGTCGCCGAACGCGGTCGCGCAGATCATCTGCACCGTGCTCGCGGCAGGCGGCGGGGTGTCCGGGACGATCACCCTTTCCGGCGGCGGCCAGAAGCTGCCGCCCCGTGCCTGTACCCGCTGACTCAGCCGCGGGGCTTCATCGCGGACGCGAACACCACCGCCACCACGCACAATGCCAGCGGCAGCAGGAACGCGACGTTCAACGGCACCCAGTGCGCCAGCCCGCCGATGATCGCCGGACCNCGACCACCCGCGCCATCAACGCCCCCGACGCGCGTTTGTCCAGGTTGCCCGCCGCGGTGAACAACTGCGGGACGCCCCCGGACAGCCCGAGCCCGAACAACGCCCAGCCGCACAACGACAACGGCACCCACGGCGCCAGCGACGCGATCGCCAGCCCCAGCGCCGCGAGACCGCTGCCGTAACGGACCACCGCGACCGGACCGGCCAGCGCGGCGACTCGGTCGGTCGCGAACCGGCCGACCGTCATCGCGACCGCGAACGAACCGTAGGCCAGGGCGGCGGTGCTTTCGGACGTCCCCAGCCCGTCTCGGAGATACAGCGCGGCCCAGTCGTTCGCGACGCCCTCGGACAGCATCAGCGCGAAAGCCAGCAGACCGAGCAGCCACACCACGCGCATCGGGGTGCGGGCCGGTTTGGCTTCCTCGGTGGTTTCTTCGGCGGTCTCCTCCGACGAGTCGAGCAGATACCGGCGGACCACCAGCGAAACCACGATGCACAGCACTCCGGTACCGCCGAGCGACACGGCCGTCGGCACCCCCGCACCCAGCACCGCCGCGCCGACGGCCGCCGCGATCGCACCGCCGATCGACCACATCGCGTGGAAGGCGGCCATGATCGGCCGCGGATAAGCGCGTTCGACGACCACCGCCTGCGCGTTCATCGCGACGTCCAGCGACCCGTTGAAGAAGCCGAACGCCGCGAGCGCGAGCCCGAGCGTCCACCAGTTGGCCGCGAACCCGGGCAGCACCACCGCGACCCCGACGAGCACCCCCGCGACGGACACCACCCGCGGATGCCCGAACCGGTCCGCGAGCGGCCCGGTGACCTGCATCCCGATCAACGCCGATCCGCCGAGCACGAGCAGCAGCGCCCCGAGCGCGGTGTGCGAGACGCCGGTCGCGCGTTCGATCACCGGGATGTGCACCACCCACATGCCGACCGCGAACCCGCACAGGGCGAACACGATCCAGGTGGCGACGCGCGCCGCGCGGGGCAGCACCGGGGGCGGGGAAAGCTCGGTCATCGGGCTCGGCTCCTCTTCGGGGGTCGGGTCCAGTCGGGAACACGGGTGCGGGCTGGGCTGGGGCATGATGGGCGGGTGGAAGCCGAACCGATCGCCGCCCCGTGAGCGAGGGCTACCTGAAGGGCAGAATCCGCCGCGACGACATCGTTTCGGCGGCCGCCGCGGTGTATGGCGAGGCCGGCTACCACGGTGCGTCGCTGCGGGAAATAGCCAAACGAGCAGGCATCACCCACGCCGGCTTGCTGTACCACTTCCCGACGAAGGAAGCACTGCTCGCGGCGGTCTTGGAACGCCGCGACGCCGAGGACGCCGTCCGAGAACAACTGTCCGCCCCGCCCGGTTTGGAAGTCCTCCGCCGCTTCATCGCACTGGCCGAGCACAACGTCCGCCACCGGGGCATCGTCGAGGTGTACTCGCGCCTCGCCGCCGAAGCAGTGTCGGAGGCCCACCCCGCGCACGCCTACTTCGCCCGCCATTACCGAGAGGCCCGCGACAGCATCGCCCAGTCGTTCCACGCGCTCGCCGAAACAGGCGAGCTGCGCCCCGGCGTAGACCCGGACTTGGCGGCACTCACCTTCGTCGCACTGATGGACGGCCTCCAGGTCCAGTGGCTCACCACCCCCACGCACGTAGATGCAGTCGGTTCCCTCCGTCTCTCTCTGCAAACTCTCCTGACCGTCCCCCTGTTCCCGAACTAAGCCGAATCCGGAAATCCGCCCCCCAGATGGCGGATTTCCGCCCTCCCGTCCGTGAGGGGAACCCTCATTGACTCTGATTCCCTCAGGTTCCCCTCACGACCCGCCACCAGCCACGCGCACCCCAACCGCAGCCCGCGCACCCACCCAGGCAGCCACTACCAAACCGCGGCCAGCGCACCCACCCACCCATCGAGGCACCCAGCCCCTCC
>NZ_LWSF01000015.1:35397-61507 GCF_001651785.1 Amycolatopsis sp. M39 | reverse complement strand
CCCCCGAACCGTCAGCACAATCAACCTTCGGGGTGCCCCACCCCAGCCCCAAAGGCAATGTCGCCGCCAGGCGACGAGCCACCCCTCACAACGTCCGCACAAACGGATCCCACTCAACGGGCAACGGCTCCCCCGGCTCCACCCGGCTGCTCACCTCCACCCCCACCCCACCTGCCATGGACTCCTCAACCGCCACCATCACGTCCAGCACGTGATAACCCATCTCCCCCGAAGCCCGCTCGATCCCCCCGCCCCGAACCGACCGGGCCAGATCGAGAACCCCGGTGCCGCGGGAACCCGAATGCCCCACCGCGGTCACCTCTTCCGGCGACGCACCCCCGGCAAGATGCACCACCGTCGACCCGCCAAACCCATTGGGATCCGGCAAAACCGCAGTCCCCAGCGAACCGGAAACCTCGACAACCCCGGTACGCCGCAGCGCAGAATCAAACGTCAGCAAAACCTGCGCACTGCCCCCGCGCGCAAACTCGATCAACGCACTCACCGTAGTAGGCACTGTCACCGGAAACTCAGTCCCAGCCCGAGGCCCGGACCCGATCACCCGAGTCTCCCGCCCCTTCCCGCCGACCCCGGTCACCTTTCGCACGGCCCCGAACACCTGAACCAGCTGCGTCAGGTAATACGGCCCGATATCCAGCAACGGCCCGCCCCCGGCCTGGAACAGAAACTCCGGCGCAGGATGCCAGCTCTCCGGCCCAGGCGTCTGAAACAACGCCAACGCCGCAACAGGAGCCCCGATCCGGCCAAGCGCACGAAGCGCGGTCTGATGCCCGGCGCCGAGCAGGGTATCCGGCGCCCCAGCCACCCGCACCCCTTTCTCCCGCGCCCGGCCGAGAAGCTTCCGCACCGTCTGCCGATCCAGCCCGATCGGCTTCTCCGTCCACACGTGCTTGCCCGCCTCGACCGCCGCGAGACTGACCTCGACATGCACCGCGGGCACAGTCAGATTCACGACGATCTCAACCTCCGGCGACGCAAGCAGATCCGCCATCGACCCGCTCCAGGAAACCCCGTATTTCGCCGCCTGCCCCCGAGCCCGGTCCAGATCGAGATCAGCCACCCCCACGACCCGGAGATCCGGAAACGCGGTCAAATTCTGCAAATAGGCATCGCTGATGAATCCAGCCCCGACGACCCCGACCCCGACAGTCACTCCCCCACCCCGGCGAGATAAGCGAAACTCTCCGCAATACCCCCGAAAACATCCTCGTGCCGATCGAACTCCACCACCCGCAACGCCCCCGGAGCCGCAGCCAGCACGTCCCCCAGCGGCACTCGCCCCTGCCCCGCGGGCACCTGCCCAGAAGCGTCGATCGCCAGCGACCCGTCCTTCACATGGATCGCGCACACCCGATCCCCCAGCCGGCGCAGCAACGCGGGCGCGTCCTCGCCGCCCGCCGTGGCCCAGTAGGCGTCGATCTCCAGCACGATCTCCGGAGCGAGCCGATCCGCGAGGGCCTCCAACGCGCTGCGCCCGCCGATCCGCGTTTCCAGCTCCCACCAATGGTTGTGGTACCCCACCCGAATCCCATATCCCGCAGCAACCTCAGCCGCGGCATTGAGCGCGGACGCAGTATCCGAAATATCCGCCGGACTCCCCCACCGCGCGGCCGGAACCAACGGCTCGATCACGATCCCGATCCCCAGTTCCCGAGCCGCCGCGAACACCGCCTGCTGGTCCTTCCCGACCAACGCGGCATGCGCGGTCGGCGCGCTCAACCCGTGCGCGGCCAGCCCCGCCCGGAGAGCCTCGACGTTCTCCACCACCCCGTACGGCTCCACCCGGCTGAACCCGATCGCCGCCAACCGCCGCAACGTCCCGTCCGGATCAGCCGCGAACGCGTCGCGCACCGAGTACAGCTGCACCGAAGGTCCACCCATGCCAACTCCCAGCGGTAGAGGGCTTTCGCCAATTCCTACCACCTGGTCAGAATTGGCACCAGGACACAACCGGACGGACATCCCGGCCAAGATCAGCCGAGATCCTTGTGCCAGATCAGAAAATCGCACGGGGCAGCCAGCAGCGGCGCCAGCTCCGGATGCGGCCCGTCGATCATCGACGTCTCCACCACCCGGTATCCCAGCCGGCTGTACCACTGCGCGAGGAACTCCTTGGCCGGATGCGTCCACCCCCGCGGCACCAGCAGCTCAAGCTGCATCCGCGTGCACCCCTGCCCCCGGCAGTGCCTCTCCGCGAACCGGACCAGCTCCCGCCCGATCCCCGCGCCGCGCACCTGCGGCGAAGCGGCGAGCAGGCCGAACTCCCCGAGATCCTCGGCCAGCCGCTGGATCCGGACCGAGCCCACCACGGCCTCGTCGATCCGGGCGACCGCGATCTCCCCCGCGCGAACCAGCCCGGCCATCTCCCCGGCGTTGGTCCGATCGGCCGGACCGGCCCACAATCCCGCCTCGGCCTTCGCGTAGACGGTGTTCACCAGATCGGTCAGCAGGGCCACCAGCGCGGCGTCCTCGGCGGCGGACGGCGGCAGGAAGGCGATCTCCGGGGTCCTCACCTGTCCAGACTAGCCACACTCAGCTGGCGGCCGAACCGGGAATCGCGGGCCGCGCCTCCCCGAAGCCGCCGTAGCGACCGGCTTTCGCGCGCTTGCGCACCTCGTCGAAATGCCGGTGCACCGCGTGCGCGGCCGCTTCCGCGTCGCCGCTCACGAGCGCGTCCACGATCGCCTGGTGCCGTTTCGCAGTGGCCGGAGCGGACGAAACCGGCCCGCCCATTTCGCCTTCCGCTGCCCGGTAGACGTCCCAGAACAAACCGGTCAGCTCGCGCGCCAGGCCGAAACCCGCCTCGGCGCAGATGAGGTCGTGGAATTCGCGGTCGGCCACCGCCGCGTCCGGTCCCTTGCGGCGCATCCGCGCCACGCACGCCTGCAGCTGCCCGATCAGCTCCGGCCGGTGGTCGCGCGCGACCCGGCTGGTCAGCTCCGTTTCGATCATCTCGCGGACCTCGAGCAGGTCGCGCAGCCGTCCGGCGTCGGTGCTGCCGCGGCTGCGCGTGCGGAAGAGCAGCCACGTCTGCAGCGCCTCCGACCCCGCCGAGCCGACGAACGTGCCGTACCCGTGCCGGACCTCGACGATGCCGAGCGCCTGCAGCGCCTTGACCGCCTCCCGGATCGAATTCCGGCTGACCCCGAGGTCCTCGGCGAGGCTCAGTTCGGTCGGCATCGGCGCGCCGGTCGGCAGCTGCCGGTCGACGATCAGGTCGATGATCTGCTTGGTGATCTCTTCGCTGCGTTGCGGGCGCGCCACACGTGTCTCCCGGATGTCTTTCTTGCACTGGCACGTCGCCATCGGAGGACATCCTACGTCATGACCGGCCTGCCCCGCTGCACCCGCGCGGGTGGGGACAAGCCTCTTGACCGGCGCGAGAACGGGACTTAGGGTTCCGGCAAGTCATAGGACGTCCCACGTCCTACTTCTCGATGCTTTCTGGGTGGAACACCGCATCAAGTCAGGAGACGCCATGTCCCGAACCGCCATGGGGACTTCGTTCAACCGGCGCGCGCTGCTGCGCTACGCCGGGCTCGCCGGTGCTGCCGCAACGGTTTCGTCGACGCTCGCCGCGTGCGGCGGTCCCGCGTCGACCAACAAGACCGGCAGTTCGTCCGGTTCCGTCACCGCGGTGATCGGGTACGGCAACAACCAGACCTGGGACCCGCTGCAGACCGCGTCGGCGTTCGCGATGGCGGCCATCCTGCACAGCTACGAATCGCTCGTCGAGGGCGATCCGGTCACCCGGGAGCCGTTCCCCGGACTGGCCAAGGCGCTGCCTGCCGATCTCAAGAGCACCAAGCTGCGCTTCGAGCTGCGCGACGGCGCGAAGTGGCACGACGGAAAGCCGGTGACCGCCGACGACGTCGTGTTCACCTACGCCCGCGTCCTCGACCCGAAAGAGAACGTGCTCATCCACAGCTTCTTCTCGCAGTGGCTGGCGTCGGTCACCAAGGTCGACGCGAAGACAGTTGAGTTCGGCCTGAAGTTCGCGTTCCCGTACGCGCTGCAGCGGATCCAGATCTGCAAGATCGTGCCCAAGCACGTGTTCGAGAACAACTGGAAGGCCGCCGCCGCGGGCAAGGTCGTCGGCTCCGGGCCGTACAAGGTCACCGAGCAGGCCCCGCTGTCGCACACCTCGTTCGAGAAGTTCGCCGGTTACCACGGCCCGCGCCCGGCCGCGTACGACAAGATGCTCTGGAAGTCCATTGTGGATTCCGCGCCGCGGGTCGCGGCGATCTCCGGGGCCAAGCCGGACGCGCAGATCGCGGAGAACATCCCGCCCGCCAACGCCGAGCAGCTGCGCAAGGCGGGCCGCACAGTCGAATTCGCCGACGGCGGCAACAACCTTTTCCTGCTTTTCAACACCAAGCACTCGCCGTTCGCCGACAAGCGGATCCGCCAAGCGCTGCACTACGCGATCGACAAGAAGAAGATGATCGAGATCGGCTTGCGCGGCACCGGCACCGCGGGCACGTCGTTCATCAACCCCAAGCTGCCCGGTTCGCAGCCCGCGTCGCAGAGCTTCGAGCACAACCCGGAAAAGGCGAGGCAACTGCTCGCCGAAGCGGGCGTCAGCGGCCTCAAGATCTCGCTGTCCACAACGAACACCTCACTGGTTCTCGACTGCGTCAAGGTGATCAAGGAAGGCTGGGACGCGATCGGCGTGCAGACCACCTTGGACTCCCAGGACACCAAGGCGCTGTTCTCCAAACTGGACAACGGCGACGACTTCCAGGTCGTGGCCACCACGAACAACCCATTGCAGTTCGGCAACGACCCGGATCTGCTCATCCGTTACTACTACGACGCGCAATCGGTGCTCATGACGAAGTACGCGCGCTGGACCGGCGACGACACCGACGCGTTGCTGGCGTTGCAGGACAAGGCCGCCGCGGAAACCGACGAGACCGAGCGCGACGGGCTGTACAAGCAGTTGCTCGACCAGATTTCCGAGCAGGCGGTGATCTACCCGATCGTCTTCACCCAGATGGGCACCGCGTGGGACCCGAAGGCGATCAGCGGCGTGCGTGCCCAGGGCTACCCGGGCATCTGCCTCAACCAGGCCAAACCGGTCTGAGAAGGAGACCCGCGAAGTGACAGTCGTCGTGCGGATGCTGGCCGGCCGCATCCTCGCCCTGATCCCGCTGCTGCTCGGCGTGATCCTGTTCGTGTTCATCGTGATGCGGTTCTCGCCGGTCGACCCGGCGATGGCCGCGTTCAACGGAGCCAACGCCACCGCTGATCAGCTCCAGCGGTTCCGCGAGCAGAACGGCCTGCTCGACCCGTTGCCGCTGCAGTACGCGCGCTTCGTGTGGCATCTGCTGCAAGGCGACTTCGGCACGAGCGTGATCACCAAGGAGCCGGTGGGCCAGACCATCGCCACCGCGCTCCCGCTCACCGTGCAGCTGACCCTGCTGGGCCTGGTGCTCGCGCTCGTCGTCTCGGTTGTGCTCGGCGTGACCTCGGCGTTGTTCCGCGGCCGCTGGCCGGACCACCTGATCCGGTTCGTGACGCTCGCCGGAGTCGCCGCCCCGGCGTTCTGGATCGCGCTGCTGCTGGTGCAGTGGCTGGCAGTGGGCAAGGGCCTGTTCCCCACCAGCGGCTACGTCAGCCCGGCGGATTCGTTCTCCGGCTGGCTGAACTCGCTGACGCTGCCCGCGATCGCACTGGCCGCGCCGGTCGCCGCACAGCTGACCCGGGTGATCCGCACCTCCATGGTCGAGGAACTCGACAAGGACTACGTCCGCACCGCACGCGGCGGCGGGCTGCCGCCGGTCGTGGTGGTCGGGCGGAACGTGCTGCGCAACGCACTGGTGAACCCGCTGACCGTGCTCGGCCTGCGCGTCGGCTACCTGCTCGGCGGCGCGGTGGTGATCGAGACGATGTTCGCCCTGCCCGGCATGGGCCAGAACATGATCCAGGCCGTGCAGGACGGCGACACCGCCAAGGTGCAGGGCTTCGTGCTCACCATCGCGGCCGGGTTCGTGCTCGTGAACCTGATCGTCGACGTGCTCTACCTCGTCGCCAACCCCCGGTTGCGGAGCCGCTCGTGATGCGCCCGGTCCTCCGCCCCGACCTGACCGCCCGGCTCTCCCGGCCCGGCGTCCGGTTCCGGCGGCTTCCCCTGTCCTCCTGGCTCGCCCTGGGCGGGCTGACCGTGCTCGGGCTCGTCGCGGTCCTCGGCACCGTCGTGGCCACGCACAATCCGGACCTGCTCAGCACCGACACCGGCGGGCCCAGCGCGGCGCACTGGTTCGGCACCGACCAGTCCGGCCGCGACATCTTCTCCCGGCTCGTCGCGGGCACCCGCTGGTCGCTCGCGATCGGCCTCGGCGCGACGCTGCTGGCGCTGGTCGCGGGCGTCGTCGTCGGGTCGTTCGCGGCGACGTCCGGCCGCCGGGCCGACGGGCTGGTCATGCGGGTCCTCGACATCCTGATGGCCTTCCCCGGCATCGCGCTCGCCGCGGTGCTGGTGGCGGTGTTCGGCCGCGGCATTCTCGTGCTGATCCTCGCCATCGGCTTCCTCAACATGGCTCCGGTGGCGCGGGTGGTGCGGGCGAACGTGCTCGCGCAGTACGGCGAGGACTACGTCGCGGCCGAGCGGGTGATCGGCGCGAAACGGCTGTTCATCCTCGCCCGGCACGTCGCGGTCAACTGCGCCGCGCCGATCCTCGTGTACTGCACGGTGACGGTGGCGGACGCGATCGTGTTCGAGGCGTCGCTGTCGTTCATCGGCGCGGGGATCCAGCCGCCCGACCCGTCGTGGGGTTCGGTGCTGTCGGACGGCAAGGACCTCGTGCTGACCGGCGGCTGGTGGGCGACGCTGTTCCCCGGCCTGCTGATCCTGGCCACGGTGCTGGCGTTGAACGTCCTCTCCGAGGGGATCTCCGACGCTTGGGCCGCGCCGTCGGCTCGCACCGCGAAGGCGGCCGAAGCGGCACAGCACATCGAGCTGGCCCCGGAGACCACCGCTCCGGTGCTGCCGCTGCGAGGCCTGCGCGAAGCCGGGCAACGGCTGGCAGCGAAGGCGAGGGAGCTGTCCGGCCGGGAAACCGTGCTGGCGGTGGAGAATCTCGCGATCTCGTTCCCGGACCGGCACAACGGCGTGAACGTCGTCGACGGAGTGTCCTTTTCGGTCCGTTCGGGCGAGGTGCTGGGACTGATCGGCGAATCGGGCTGCGGGAAATCGCTGACCGCGCTGTCGATCATGGGCCTGCAACCGGACACCGCGCGGCTCAGCGGCGAGATCCGGTTCGCCGGCGAAGACCTGCTCACCCTGAAGCCGAACGTCCGCCGCCGGCACCTCGGGCACGACCTGGCGATGGTGTACCAGGACGCGCTCAGCTCGCTGAACCCGGCGATGACGATCCGCGCGCAGCTCAAGCAGTTCACCCGGCGCGGCGGCACGCGCACGCCGGAAGAGCTGCTGGAACTGGTCAACCTCGATCCGGGCCGGACGCTGCGGGCGTATCCGCACGAGCTCTCCGGCGGGCAACGGCAACGCGTCCTGATCGCGATGGCATTGTCCCGCAGCCCGAAGCTGATCGTGGCCGACGAGCCGACAACGGCGCTCGACGTGACCGTGCAAGCGCAGATCATGGCGCTTTTGCTGCGGTTGCAGGAGGAACTGGGCTTCGCGCTGGTGCTGGTGTCGCACGACCTCGCGCTGGTATCCGACATCGCCGACCGGGTGGTGGTGATGTACGGCGGGCAGGTCGCCGAGACCGGCGCGACCGCGGCCGTCGTCGGCGCGCCGCAGCACCACTACACGCGTGGCCTGCTCAGCGCGGTGCTGTCGTTGGAGGAGAACGAAGCGACGCTCACCCAGATCAAGGGCATCGTGCCCGCACCGGCGGACTTCCCGCCCGGCTGCCGGTTCGCGAACCGCTGTCCCGCCGCTCGCGGGCACTGCTTCGAGGTCGCGCCTGAGCCGTCGGGCGACGGACATCTCGTGGCTTGCCACTACCCCGCGGAGCGGCCAGTCGCGGCCGTCGTGGAAGGAGCGCAGGCATGAGCGCAGCTTGCCAGCGAATCATGACTATCCTCACCGGCATCTCCCGATCGATCAGCGCGCAGCTGCTCAAGGAGGTCTCGGCATGAGCCTCGTCGAAGTCGACGGTGTGCATGTGGTGCACAGGATCCGCGGGTCCGGTCTGTTCGGCCACGACCGCGTTTACGCGCTCACCGACGCGACCATCGCCATCGCGAAAGGCGAAACCGTCGGCGTAGTAGGGGAATCGGGCTGCGGGAAGTCCACTTTGGCCAAAGTGCTGGTCGGGCTCCAGAAGCCCACCTCCGGCATGGTGCGCTACGCGGGCCGGCCCCTGTCCGCGCTGCGTCCGGCCGAACTGGGCCGAACCGTCGGCATGATCTTCCAGGACCCCTCGACCGCGCTGAACCGGCGGCTGCCGGTGGCGAAGATCCTGCGCGACCCGCTCGACGTGCACCAGATCGGCACGGCCGAGGAGCGCGCCGAACGGGTCCGGGAGCTGATGAACCTCGTCGGGCTGCCGTCCAGTGTGGCCGACGCGCTGCCGTCGCAACTGTCGGGCGGACAGCGGCAGCGCGTGGCGATCGCCCGCGCGCTCGCTCTGCGGCCGGCGTTGCTGGTGGCCGACGAGCCGACGTCCGCTTTGGACGTTTCGGTGCGCGCGCAGATCCTGAACCTGTTGCTGGAACTGCGCGAGCAGCTCGAACTGGCGATGGTGTTCGTGTCGCACGACATCCAGACCGTACGCCGGATGAGCGACCGCATCGTGACGATGTACCTCGGCCGGATCGTCGAACAGGCCCCGGCCGCCGAACTGCCGCACCACGCGCGTCATCCGTACACCCGCGCGCTGTTCTCGGCGACGCCGAGCCTGCTGCATCCCGTGGAACCGATCGTCCTCGGCGGACCCGTGCCGTCGGCGACCGCGCCGCCGCCCGGCTGCCCGTTCCACACCCGCTGCCCGAAAGCCACCGATGAGTGCTCCCTCGCCTTGCCACCGCAGTCCGGGCCGGACGAGCACACCTACCGCTGCATCCACCCAGAAATCGGAGTGACTGCCTCATGACTGCGCCCAGGTTCGCCGGCATCATCCCGCCGCTGTGCACGCCGTTCCACGACGATTTCACCGTGGACACCGCGTCGCTGCGGCGGCACATCGAATTCCAGCTCGACGCCGGCGTGCACGGGATCTTCGTGCTCGGATCGTCCAGCGAGGTCGCCTTCCTGCCCGACGACCAGCGCCGGAGCACCGTCGAAACCGCGGTCGACCAGGTCGCCGGGCGGGTTCCGGTGCTCGCCGGCTGTATCGACATGACGACCCTGCGCGTCGCGGAGCACGTGAAGACCGCCGAAGCGGCCGGCGCGGACGCCATCGTGGTGACCGCGCCGTACTACACGCGCACGCACGTCGCGGAGATCGACCGGCACTTCCGGCTCCTGCACGAGCGGACGTCGCTGCCGATCTTCGCCTACGACATCCCGGTGGCCGTGCACACGAAGCTCGACCGCGAACTGGTGCTGGACCTGGCCGCGGACGGCGTTCTGGCCGGGCTCAAGGATTCCAGCGGCGACGAGGCCGGGTTCCGGACGGTGCTGCAGCAACGGCGCGAACGCGGACTGGAGCGCTTCGCCGTGTTCACCGGCTCCGAACTGCTCGTGGACGTCGCGCTCGCGCAGGGCGCGGACGGCGCGGTGCCCGGGCTCGGAAACGTCGACCCGGTCGGCTACGTGCTGATCTACGACCACTTCCGCGGCGGCAATCCGCAGGCCGCGCGGCGCGAGCAGGAACGGCTGCTGACCCTGTTCAGCATTACCGACGTGGCCCCGCCGAACCGGATGGGCCGCGGTTCGGCCGCGCTCGGCGCGTTCAAGGCGTCGATGAAGATGCGCGGATTCATCGACAACGCGGTGATGGCACCGCCGCAACTCCCCCTCAACGACGACGAACTGCTGCGGATCAAGGGAAAGCTAGCGGAAGCGGGTCTCCTCTGATGGATCGGCTGTACTACGGCGGGGACTACAACCCCGAGCATTGGTCGCCCGAGGTGTGGGCGGAAGATGTGAAACTGATGGCCGAGGCTTCGGTTTCGATGGTGACGGCCGGGATTTTCTCCTGGGCGCAGGTGGAACCGCGGCCGGGCGAATTCGATTTCGGCTGGTTCGACACGGTGCTGGACAATCTCGCCGCCGGCGGCGTCCGGGCCTGCCTCGCCACCATGACGGCTTCGCCGCCGCCGTGGCTTTCGCACCGGTATCCGGAAATCCTGCCGGTGCGCGCGGACGGAACCCGGCTGTCCGCCGGTGCGCGGCAGCAGTTCTGCCCGTCCAGCCCGGTGTTCCGTGAGCACGCCGCCCGGCTGGTCGAACAGGTCGCCACCCGGTACGCCGGGCATCCGGCGCTGGAAATGTGGCACATCGGCAATGAGTTCGGCTGCCACATCCGCGCCTGCTATTGCGATGAGTCCGCAATGGACTTCCGACGCTGGCTCACCGAGCGCTACGGCGGCATCGAGGCGTTGAACGAGGCCTGGAGCACGACTTTCTGGTCGCAGCGGTACTCCGAGTTCGACGAGATCCAGCCGCCGCGCGTCGCGCCGACCTTCCCGAACCCGGCGCATCAGCTGGACTACCACCGGTTCTCCTCCGACGCTTCGCTGCGCTGCTACCTCAACGAGCGCGAGGTGCTGGCCCGGATCACGCCGGACGTCCCGGTGACCACGAACTTCGTCGGCCTGGTGCAGAAGTCGCTCGACTGGAACAAGTGGGCGCCGCACGAGGACATCGTGAGCCTCGACTCCTACCCCGACCCCTACGATCCGCGCGGGCACCTGGAAGCGGCTTTCGCCTACGACCTGGTCCGGTCCGCCAAGGACGGTCAGCCGTGGCTGCTGCTGGAGCAGGCGCCGAGCGCGGTGAACTGGCGCACCCGCAACAGCCCGAAGCCGCCGGGAACGATGCGGCTGGGCAGCTGGCAGGCGGTCGCCCGCGGCGCGGACGCGGTGCTGTTCTTCCAGTGGCGGCAAACTCCGGGCGGGGCCGAGAAGTTCCACTCCGCGATGGTGCCGCACGGCGGTCCGGACACCCGTACGTTCCGCGAGGTGCGCGACCTGGGCCAGGAGCTGGCGTCGCTGCCGCAGCTGGCGGACAGCCGGGTGAAGGCCGACGTCGCGGTGCTGCACGACTGGAACAGCTGGTGGGCGCTGGAGCTGAACTCGCATCCCTCGGACGACCTCAGCCAGCTCGACGCGCACCTCGCGCACTACGCGCCGCTCTTCGACGCGAACGTCACCTGCGACGTCGTGCACCCGTCGCGCGACCTGTCCGGCTACCGGCTCGTCGTGGCGCCCAATCTGTACCTGGTGGACAGTGCGGTCGCGGCCAATCTACGCTCCTATGTGGAGGGCGGCGGGCATCTGGCGGTGTCGTTCTTCTCCGGCATCGCCGACGAGAACGACCGGGTGTACACCGGCGGTTATCCCGCGCCCCTGCGGGACGTTCTCGGCCTGCGCGTCGACGAATTCTGGCCGCTGCCCGAGGGCGGTTCCACGACGCTCGACCTCGACGGCGCGACCGTCAGCGCCACGATCTGGTCCGAATGGATCGAAACCGAAGGCGCGGACGTCGTCGCCGCTTTCGCCGAAGGCCCGCTAGCCGGTCGCCCCGCGCTCACGCGGCACGAGTTCGGCTCGGGCGTGGCGTGGTACCTGGGCACCCGGCCGGACGCGGGGGTCATGCGCACGCTCTTCGACCGGATCACCGCCGAGGCCGGAGTTTCGCCGGTGCTGCCCGGGTTGCCGGACGGCGTCCAGGCAATCGTGCGGCACGGTTCCGACGACTATCTGTTCCTGCTCAACCACAACGCCGAAGCCGTCACGGTTTCCCTGCCTTCACCGGGTACCGATTTGCTCGCCGAGCCCACCCAGCCCTCGTCCGAAGTGGAACTGGCCGCGCACGGCGTGGCCGTCCTTTCCGGACAGTTCGGAACGGAGACCAGATGAGAACCGCCCTTCGCGTGGTGCTGGCGTTCGTGCTGCTGGCTTTCCTCGCTCCCGCCGGTTCGGTGCAGGCCGCCCCGCGATTCGAGCAGGAAGCGCTCTTCACCCCGCATCAGGAAACCGGCTACGCGTGTTTCCGGATCCCGGCGATCGTCCGCAGCACACACGGCACGCTGCTGGCCTTCGCCGAGGGCCGCAAGGACAACTGCGGCGACACCGGCGACATCGACCTGGTGCTGAAACGGTCCGCCGACGGCGGAACCACCTGGTCGCCGCTGCAGGTGGTCAACCGCGGCGGCGGGGACACCCACGGCAACCCAGTGCCCATTGTGGACGCCAAGACCGGCCGGATCGTCCTGATCACCACGTACAACAAGGGCCGCACCGACGACAAGGGCTGCGACGTGCCGTGCCCGCGCACGCCGCACTCGCAGTACAGCACCGACGACGGCCGCACCTGGTCCACGCCGGTCGACATCAGCGCGCAGGCGAAGCTGCCCGCGTGGGATTCCTGGTACGCCTCGGGTCCGGTGCACGGCATCCAGCTCCAGCACGGCAGGCACGCGGGCCGGCTCGTCTTCGGAGTGAACGCCGAACGCAGTGACGGCGCCAATTCCGTCGAAAACTACGCCGGTCTCGTCTACAGCGACGACGGCGGTTCCTCCTGGCACGTCGGCGCTGTCGACAACTACCCGCATCCGGTGGGCGGCACCTTCACGCAAAAGCCCTCGGAAGTCAGTGTCGTGGAACTGCCGGACGGCACGATTTACGCCGGGGGCCGCGAACAGAGCGGCACCGACATCGGCAACCGCGACTACGCGTTGAGCCGGGACGGCGGCGAAACGTTCTCCCAGCGCTTCACCACGATCCCCGACCTCGTGACGCCGATGGTGCAAGGTTCGCTGCTGCGCCTGGACCGTCCCGGCGGCAAGCGGATCCTGTTCGCCTCTCCCGCCGACACCGACCGGCGGCGCTGGATGACCATCCGTTCGTCCTATGACGACGGTCGCACCTGGGAAAACGCCGACCAGGGCACGCGGGTCACGACGGACTGGTCGGGCTACTCCGACCTGGTCCAGCTCAGCGGCCCACAGGACAGGAACGCGAAGATCGGCCTGATGTACGAGGGCGGCGCGGTGGACGCCCGAGACGAGATCCGCTTCGCCCGCTTCGACGAGAACTACCTCGGCTGGAAGCGTTCGCCGGGAGTGTCCACTCCGGACGTCGCGAGTGGACGGCCGGCTCGCGTCCTCGGCGACGCCAGTGTGGTTCCTGGCAAGTTCGGCAAGGCGGTCCAGCTGAAGAACGGCTTCGTCCGCGTCCCGTACTCGCCTGCGCAACTAGTGGGCTCAGCCGACTTCACCTTCTCCACCTGGGTCAGCTACGGCGCGGTGAAAGACCCGCAGCCTCTCCTGTGGCTGGGCGGCATGGGCTCGACCGCGCCGCAGCTGTGGCTCCGCGCCGAACCCGCGTCGCATCGTCTGATCGCGATGATGACCACCGCGGCCGGAAGCAAGTCGGTCACCACGCAGTCGGCGTACGACGATCAGCGGTGGCACCACGTGGCGCTTCAGCGGTCGGGCGGCCAGCTCCGCATCCTGGTCGACGGCGCGGTGGCCGCCTCCGGCCCGGACTCGCCCGGTTCGGTCACCCAGACCGTCTCGTTCCAGCTGTGGCTGGGCGAACGTCTGGACGGCGCGCAGCACCTGTCCGGCACACTGGACGACAGCCGCCTGTTCCGGCGGGCACTGTCCACTGCGGAACTGACTGCGGTCCGCGCCGGGAAACCGGTCCCGGGCGCGGTTATGGCGCTTCCCTTCGACCGGTAGCGCACCGGCTGAAGCCGGGTGGCCGCCACCCGGCTTCAGCCGTGCAACGCGAGATACGGCGCGATCCCGACCAGCACCGCGATGAGGGCGGCTTTGAGCGTCTTGGCCGGCAACGCGTGCGCGATCCGCCAGCCGATCAACACCCCCGCCAGCTCCGGGATCCCGACAATCGCCGCCAGCCGCCAGTCGACCGCGCCGTGCAGGACGTACCCGAGCGTCCCGACGCTGGCGATCACCACCGACTGCGCCTGCGCGGCGGCGAGCGCCCCGAGCACCGGCATCCCGGCGACGACCAGCAACGGCACCGCCAGCATCGGCCCGCCGACCCCGACCAGTCCCGCGACCACCGCGACGCCCGCCCCGATCGCCCCCGCGATCGGCAGCCCGACCGCCCGCTCCCGCCCCTTCAACCCGACGAACACCGCCACGACCAGCGCGAACCCGCCGAGCACGATCCCGAACGCCTTCGCCGACACCCAGGAGTTCAGCAGCACGCCCAGCGGAGTCCCGACGGTCGCGGCCGCGGCGAGAACTCCCGCCACCCGCCGGGTTTCGGGTTCGCGCAACTGTCCGGAATGGACAAAAGCGGCGCTGCCGAGAATCCCGGTGGCCACGTGCGTGACGATCGCCGTGCCCGCCACCTGCGCCGGGGTGAGCGAGGTGAAGACGAACAGCCCGACGGTCGCGAGCACTCCGCCAGGTCCGACGGCGGTGATGCCGATCCCGGCCAGCAGGCCGGTGACGATGAGCGCGACGATCACCTTGGGCACCTCCGGAAGTCGTTCCCTGGCCTGCGTTCCGCCCGGACTTCGTGCGTGTTCATCCCGGTCAGAACCGGGATGAACACGCACGAGGCTCGCCGGATCACGCCGCGCCGCGCTGCAAGGTCGCCCGCAGCGTGAGCCGGTCCGCGCGGATGTGCAGCCACTCCGCGTCGACCGGGCGCCCGTCCGGCAGCCGGGTCAACCGGTCCAGCGCGAAAACCGCGGTCCCCGGCGCGATGTCCAGCAGCGCAGCCGTATCCGGCCCGGCGGACACCGCGTGCACCTCGACCTCCGCCCGCCCCAGCCGGATGCCGTTCGTCTCCTCCAGCAACGCGAACAGGTCCCGGTGCGCCAGGTCCTTCCCCAGCAACGCAATCCCCAGATCCGCCACCAGATAGGTCGAGTCCAGCGACAACGGCGCCCCGCCCAGCCGGCGGACGCGCTCCAGGTGCACGACCTCCTCCCCGGCCGCCAGGCCGAGGCGCTCGGCCACCGACGGCGGCGCGGCGACCGTCTCGGCGGCGCGCACCTCGTTCACGACCTCGCCGTGTCCTTCGAGCGCCTCCGCCAGCCCGGTCAGCCGATCGAGCCCGTGCCCGTATTTCGGGCGGACGACAAGCGTCCCGACGCCTTGTCTGCGTTCGACGAGCCCTTCGTCCCGCAGCAAGCCGAGCGCTTCCCGCACGACGTTCCGCGACGCGCCGAACCACTCGCCCAGCGCCCGCTCGCCCGGCAGCAGGTCGCCGACCTCGCCCGCGACGATCCGCTGCCGCAGGCCGTCGGCCACCTGCCGGGCCCGTTCCGCCCTCCGCTGCGTAGTCACCACCTCGGCGACGCTACCTGGATTTTGATTACGCCGAGGTTACGCCACCCATATTGACCTGCGGAAACGCCGTGAGCAGCGGCAACAGGAGACCCGGCGGCGCGTTCCGCCACCGCGAACCGGCGATCGGCCGCCGAACCGCTCCCTCGCGTCAGCCTCCGGCCGCCGCAGCGCTCAGCAGATGCTCCCCAGGCTCGACGTCCAGCCCCACCACATCCCGTACTCGGCGAGGTTGCCCGCGTCGTTCAGGTGCACGTTGCCGGCCAGCCAGGGGCTCGGGTTCGGCAGATTCGCCGAGCCCCTTGGCGACCGCCGTCTGGTAAATCGACGTGGCGTACTGCGACCAGAAGTACTTCTGCGTCTGGCCGCCCACGGATTGGGCGTCCACTTCAGCTCGGCGTAGATCGGCAGCAGGATGTCGACCCCGGGCCGCGCGGCGCGGACGGTGTCGATGACCTTGCCGAGGTTCGCCTTGAACACCGCCGGGTCGGTCTGCGAGATCAGCTCGTTGCCGCCGAGGTCGATGAGCACCAGGTCGGGCTGGCGCTGCGTGAGGTCGGCGAGCGCGCCGGCCGTGTCGGGCCAGCGGCCGCCGGGGAGGTAGTCGGCGGCCATCGCGCCGTTGTGCGCGTAGTTCTTCGTGGTGGTGTTCCACTCGGCGTGGAGGTCGTTGGCGATTTTGTGGTCCAGCCGTACGTGGTCGGCGCGTAGGTGTCGGTGGCGGACTGGTAGCCCGTGGCGGCCGTAGCCGGTGTCGGCCGACGTGCCGAGGATCGCGACCTGCTCCTTTTTGGTGCATCAGGTGCTGGTCTGACCGGCGTCCGCGGCCACGGCGGGGGACACCGCGAGCCGAAGCCGACCAGGATCAGCAATGCCGCGACACGGGCTTTTCGCGGGGGGACCGGGCCTTTCCGGGAGGATGATCTGCGGAGGTGTCGCCGCGACCGCCCCACGCGTTACCGGTGTGCCCGAACAGAAACCTGGATGCGGGGAGCGTCACGGTTCTGGCAGTCTCGAAGAGGTGAAGATCCTGTTCGCCTCCGCGCCCGGGCACGGGCTCGCCCTTCCGCTGATCCCGGTCGTCTGGGCCGCCCGTGCCGCCGGCCACGAGGTCCTGCTGGCCACCACCGCCGAGATCGCCGAGGTGACCGCGCGCGCCGGCCTGCCGGTCGCCGACGTCTTCCCCGGCCGCGACCTCTGGACCGACCTGCTGGCGACCGTCAAGAACGGCTCCGCCCCGGACGCGGGCGAACCCGAGGAATACCGGATCGCGCGGCAGCACCGGGGCCCGTTCGGGCTCTTCACCGCCGCCATGACCGCGGGCACGATCGAGGCGGGCCGGGCGTTCGGCGCGGATCTGGTCGTCTACCCGTCCGACCACGGCGCCGGCGCGCTCGCCGCGGTCGCGCTGGGGGCGCCCGCGCTCGAGGTCGGCAACCGGATCTCGTGGTCGGCCAGAGACCTCTCGTGGCGCACCGAGCACGACGACTTCCTGAGCGGCGAGCTCGTCGCGCTGATGCGCGAGAAGCTCGGCCTCGGCGACGCGCCGCCGAAGGTCATCGCCCGGATCGACCCGCGGGCGCCGAGCATGGGCGGGCTGCGTGCGGACGAGGAGCACGCCGACGAACGCGACGGCGCGCCTTGGTGGCCGATGCGGTTCGTGCCTTACAACGGCGGAGCGGTGCTGCCGGAGTGGGCGCTGCGGAAGCCGGAACGGCCCCGGGTGGCGGTCACGCTGGGCACGGTGGTCCCGGCGATGACCGGGGTCAGCAGCTTGAAGGTCGTGCTGGACGCGCTCGGCGGGATGGACGTCGAAGTCGTTCTCGCGGCAGGCACTGCTGATGTGAGCGAACTGGGCGAGCTTCCCGGGAATGTCCGGTCGGTGGGGTACTTGCCGTTGTCGGTGTTTCTTCCCGGCTGTTCGGCGATTGTTCATCACGGCGGGTCCGGGACTACTGCCGCGCCGCTGTTCTACGGAGTTCCGCAGGTGGTTTTGCCCAGTTTCGCGGACAATCCGATGTCGGCTGAGCGGGTCGTCGACCGCGGCGTCGGGGTGAGCCACGATCCGGCCGCGGTGGATGTGTCCACGGTGCGGAAGCTGGTTTCGCAGGTGCTTGAGGATGAGTCGTTCCGGCTTGCGGCCGCGGAGGTCCGGGCGGAGATGAGCGGGCAGCCCAGCCCGGCCGACGTCATCGCGCGTGCGGTCGCGGCCCTTCGCTGAAGTACGCGCAGGGTCGTGACGGGAACCCTGAGGGAATCAGATTCCTTCAGGGTTCCCCGCACGGCCTTCCGGCCGCGGCACGCTAGATAGCCGTCTCGCCCTTGCCCAGCACGACAATCCCGGAGTCGCTCACGTGGTAGTGGCCGCGGTCCCTGGCCAGATCGACCCCGATATGCGCACCAGGCGGGACAACGACGTTCTTGTCCAGGATCGCGCGCCGCACCACCGCGCCACGCCCGACCCGGGCCCCGTCCAGCAGCACCGAACCCTGCACGACAGCGCCGTTCTCCACGAACACGTCCGGCGACAGCACTGAATCCACCACCTGCGCGCCGGAGATGATGCAGCCGTTGCTGACGATCGACTGGGTCGCGGTGCCGCCTTCCACGAACTTCGCCGCCGCGCGTTGGCCGGGGTGGGCCAGGATCGGCCATTTCCGGTTGTACAGGTTGAAAATCGGCTGCGTCGAGATCAGGTCGGTGTGCGCGTCGTAATAGCTGTCGATCGTTCCGACGTCGCGCCAGTAGCCGTGGTCCCGGCCCGTTTCGCCCGGCACCACATTGCCGTTGAAGTCGTAGACCGCCGCCTCGGATTTTTCCACCAGCGCCGGGATGATGTCGCGGCCCATGTCGTGTTTGGACGCCGGGTTCTTGGCGTCCGCGTGCAGCGCGTCGAGCATCACCTGCGTCGTGAAGACGTAATTGCCCATCGACACATACGATTCGTCCGGCGAGTCCGGCAAGCCGGGCGGGTCCTCGGGTTTCTCCAGGAAGGCGTCGATCTTGGTGCCGTCCTCGGTGCTGATCACGCCGAACGAACGGGCCTCCGCGCGCGGCACGCGGATTCCGGCGACCGTCACGCCCGCGCCGGACGCGATGTGCGCGTCGATCATCTGGCGCGGGTCCATCCGGTAGATGTTGTCCGCGCCGAACACCGCGATGTACGCGGGCGATTCGTCGTGCACGAGGTTGAGGCTCTGGTGGATCGCGTCCGCGCTGCCCTGGAACCAGCGCGGGCCCAGCCGCTGCTGGGCGGGCACCGGCGTGACGTACTCGCCGGTCAGCGACGACAGCCGCCAGGTGGTCGAAATATGCCGGTCCAGCGAATGCGATTTGTACTGCGTCAGCACGCAGATCCGGCGGATCCCGCCGTGCACCAGGTTGGAGAGCACGAAGTCGATCAGCCGGTGCACGCCGCCGAAGGGGACCGCGGGTTTCGCGCGGTCGGTGGTCAGCGGCATCAGCCGTTTGCCCTCGCCGCCGGCGAGGACGATCCCCAGCACATCGGATCCGTCGATCACGAAACCCTCCCGCACGCCTGGTAAACCCCGACCGTCGCGGCGGCGATCGCTGTCCAGCCGAACTCTCCCACCGCGCGGTCCCGTCCGGCGAGGCCCAGCCGGGTGGCGCGGTCGCGATCCGCGGCCAGGTCGTTGATCCCGCGCGCGAGCCCGGCCTCGAAAGCGCCGGGCTCGTTCTCGTCGTAATGCACCAGCACGCCGGTCTCGCCGTCCGCGACCACCTCCGGGATGCCGCCGACGTCGCTGGCCACCACCGCGGTGCCGCACGCCATCGCCTCCAGGTTCACGATGCCGAGCGGCTCGTACACCGACGGGCACACGAACACCAGCGCGTGCGTCAGCAACTGGACGACTTCGGTGCGCGGCAGCATCTCCGGGATCCAGTGCACCCCGGACCGTTTCCCCTGCAGTTCCGCGACAAGCCCGCGGAACTCCGCGTCCAGCTCCGGCGTGTCCGCTCCGCCCGCGCACAGGATCAGCTGCACGTCTTCGTCCAGAGCGGCCCCGGCGCGCACGAGATGCGGCACGCCTTTCTGCCGGGTGATCCGCCCGACGAACAACGCGTACGGCCGGTTCGGGTCGATGCCGTGTTTCTCCAGCACATCGGTGCCCGGATCGGGCTGGTAGAGCTCGGTGTCGATGCCGTTGCGCACCACGTGCACCCGCGCCGGGTCGACGTTCGGGTACGCGGCGAGGACATCGCGCCGCATGCCGGAGCTGACCGCGATGATCGCGTCCGCCGCCTCGTACGCGTCGCGCTCGATCCACGACGACACGCGGTAGCCGCCGCCGAGTTGCTCGGCCTTCCACGGCCGCAGCGGTTCGAGCGAATGCGCGGTGATGACGTGCGGGATGCCGTGCGCGAGCTTCGCGAGATGGCCGCCGAGGTTCGCGTACCAGGTATGGCTGTGCGCGAGATCGTGCCCGGCGAGCGCGTCGGCCATCGAGACCGCGATGTCCATGGTGGCGAACGCGGGCTGGGCGTACCCGTGCGCGTCGCGGTGCCCGTGCGCGCCGTCCGGGCGGTCAGGGCCCCAGCAGTGCACGTCCAGCTCGACCAGCGACCGCAGTTCCCGGGCGAGGAACTCGACGTGCACCCCCGCTCCCCCGTACACGTCCGGCGGGTACTCCCGGGTGAGCAGGCCGACCTTCATGCGTTGACCCTAGACGTCCCGACCGGAACCACGCAGTACGGAAAGCGGGCGAATCCGGTTCGCCGCTCAGTGTTCGCGCCGCCCTGCCACGACTGTCGCGCCGAGTTCGTCATCTTCTTCGACCGACACGACCAGCCCTGCCCGGCGCAGTTCGGCCGTGGCGGCGGCGGCTTGACGTTCGCTGGCCTCGAAAAGCACGTGCCCGCCAGGTGCCAGCCACGCCGGAGCCTCGGCGGCAACGCGACGGAGCACGTCGAGTCCGTCAGCTCCCCCGTCGAGCGCGACGCGGGGTTCGTGATCGCGTGCCTCGGGCGGCATCAGCGCGACGTCGTCGGTCGGAACGTACGGGACGTTCGCGATCAGCACATCCACCCGGCCGCGCAACCGCTGCGGAAGCGGGACGTAGAGATCGCCTTGGTATACCTCACCAGGCACGTTCTGCCGCGCGCAATCGACCGCGGCGGGCTCGACGTCCGCCGCGTGCAGTTCGATCCCGGGCACCTCGGCCGCGACCGTTGCGCCCAGCGCACCGGAGCCGCAGCACAGATCGAGCACCACTGACCGCGCGTGCGCGAACCCGACGGCCAGCCGCACGAGCAGTTCCGTGCGGTGCCGGGGCACGAAGACGCCCGGCGCGACCACGAACCGGCGGCCGGCGAACTCCGCCCAGCCGAGGATGTACTCCAGCGGTTCCCCGGCGACCCGCCGCTCGACCATCCCGGCCAGATCGCCCGGCTGGCCCAGCAGAAGCCGGGCCTCGTCCTCGGCGAACACGCATCCGGCGCCCCGCAACCGCGCGACGACCTCCACGACATCCACTGCGCCTCCACCCTGCCGAGCCTGGTGAGTGTTCATGCCGGTTCTCACCGGTATGAACACTCACCAGGGCCTGCCCAGACCCGCCCCACGCCAGCACGCCTGCCCCCATCGCCGCCGGTGTCGTGAGTGCTTACGGCACCACGACGACCGGCCAGGTCGCGGCGCGCACCAGCCGGTTGCCGACCGAGCCGACGAGCCGGTGCCCGCCCTGTTCGGAGGCGCCGACCACGACCATGTCCGCGTTCGCCTCCTGCGCGGCCTGGCGCAGTTCGGGGAAGGTTTCGCCGCGGCGGACCACGAACGTGACCGGCACCTGCACATCGGCCGCCCGCTCGCGCAGTTCCGCGCGCAGCTGCTCGATCTCCTCCTCGAAGGTCTGCTGCTGCACGTCGACGACCGCGGCCGCGGCGAGGCCGGTCCACACCGTCGGCGCGGCCACGTACACCACGACCAGCCGCGCGCGCTGCCGCCGGGCGAGGCCGCCGCCGTAGGCCGTCGCCCGCAGCCCGGTCGGCGAAGTGTCCGCGCCGACCAGGATCACGCGCGGTCCGTCGGTGCCCCGTTCGTACGGGCCCGGGTCCCAGCTGGGTCCGTATTCCTCGACCAGTTGCTCCACCCGGCCCATTATGTCCGGGACGCCGGGACCCGCCGGGTCGCGTGCGTCACCGGCGCGGGAACCCCGGGAAGAAACTTCCCATCCAGTTGGACGGTCCGCCGTTCGGAGTACCCCGGGCCCGCTCCGGCTGGTAGCGTCCCGGCAACCTGAACACGCGTCCGGGAAGGACCGGGGAGCCCACACGCGTGCGGCGACGAGGCGGATCGCGATGCGAGACGATGTAGTCGAGGCGAGTGCGGTGGTCGGGCACTCGCCCGAACAGGTGTGGCAGATCGTCGGCAGTCCCGAGCTGTACCCGAGGTTCGTCGCGGCGATCAGCTGGTGCGAGGTCACCGTGCCGGCCGAACGAGGGCGCGGGCCGCACTGCCTGATCCGGCTGGCCCCGGACCGGGAGACCATGGTCGAGGGCACCGTTCACGCGGCGGTGTACCGCCCGGGCGAGCACGTCGTCTGGTGCGGGCTGCCGGACGAGCGGACCTGGGTGTCGGTCGAACTGCGGCCGGTCCCGCGCGGCGGCACCGAGATCGTGCTGCGGATGATGCTCCCCTCGCTGCCGCCGGAACACTCCGGCCTGCTCGCCCGCGGCGCGGCGAAAGGCCTGCTCAAACAGCTGGCGAAGCGGATCGGGCAGCAGCTGTCCGGACTGCCGGGCGACCCGCCGGAGCAGGAGCCTGCCACGGCCCTGCGCACGGCGAACACGCTGGTCCGCGCGGGGGTGCTGGCCGCCGGACGGCCGGACAAGATGCTCAAGCAGCTCAGTTCCCTGGCCCGCTGGGGCGCGACCCTGGCCGGCGGATACCTCGCCGCGACCGCGCGCGGGGCCGACGACGTCGCGGTGCACGACGAGCGCAACACGCGCACGTTCGGCGAGATCGACGAGCGCAGCAACCGGCTGGCCAACGCGCTGGCCGCGCTCGACGTGGCGGCCGGTTCGCGGGTCGCGCTGATGTGCCGCAACCACGCGGCGATGATCGAGGCGTTCGTCGGCTGCAGCAAGCTCGGCGCCGACGTCGTCCTGCTCAACACCGGGCTCTCCCCCGCCGCCGTCGAGGAAGTGCTCACGCAGCACCCGCCCGCCGCGGTGCTGGCCGACGACGAGTTCGCGCCGATCGTCGCGTCGGTGCCCGGCGAATTCCCGCGCGTGAGCACCTGGGACGACGCCGAACAGGGCTACCGCACGCTCGACGAACTGCTCCAGGACGCTCCGGCGGCCCGGCCGAAGCCGAGCGAACGCGAGGGCCGGATCGTCGTGCTGACCTCCGGCACCACCGGGGCCCCGAAGGGCGCGCGCCGTCCGACGCCGAAGGGCGTGAGCACGTCGGCGACCGTTCTGTCACGGATCCCGTTGCGGGCCAGGGACAAGATCGCCGTGGCCGCCCCGCTGTTCCACAGCTGGGGGCTGGCCGCGATGCAGCTCGGCATGGCGCTGCGGGCGGAGCTGTCGCTGATCCGCCGCTTCGACGCGGAGCAGATGCTGCGCACGATCGCCGAGCACCGCTGCGACGCGCTGTTCGCGGTCCCGATCATGCTGCAGCGGATCCTCGACCTGCCCGAACGCGTGCGCAACCGGTACGACCTGTCGTCGCTGCGGATCGTGGCGAGCAGCGGGTCGGCGATGCCGGGCGCGTTCGTGACGTCGTTCATGGACACCTTCGGCGACGTCCTCTACAACTTCTACGGCTCCACCGAGGTGTCCTGGGCGAGCATCGCCGACCCGGCCGACCTGCGCGCCGCCCCGACGTCCGCGGGCCGCTGCCCGCCCGGCACCCAGGTCGCGATCCTGGACGACGAGCGCCGCCCGGTCCCGCCCGGCGACGAAGGCCAGATCTTCGTCGGCAACGACATGCTGTTCGACGGCTACACCAACGGTTCCAGCGTCCCCCGCGCCCACGACCTGATGGCCACCGGCGACGTCGGCTACCAGGACGCGTCCGGACGGCTGTTCGTCACCGGCCGGGCCGACGAGATGATCGTGTCCGGCGGCGAGAACGTGTTCCCGCGTCCGGTCGAGGAAGCGCTGGCCGCGCTGCCGGGCGTCTCGGACGCGGCCGTGGTCGGCGTCCCGGACGACGAGTTCGGCCAGCGCCTCGCCGCGTACGTCGTGCTCCGCCGCGGCGCCCGCATGCACGCCGAGGACATCCGGCACTACATCCACCAGCGGCTCGCGCGGTTCGCCGTGCCGCGCGATGTGTACTTCGTGCCGGAACTTCCGCGGAATGCCACCGGAAAGATCGTGAAGCGGCTTCTCAACGACGACCTTTGGCCGATCGCACAGGGATAGCCCACCGCCGCCGATCCGCCGGTCACCGCCCCAGCGCACGCCCGGCCGCCCGTCCCACCGCCTCCGCCACCGCGGCCAGCGACGGCGAGTCCAGTTTCCACTGCTGCCAGTACAACGCCACGTCCACCGCCCGCTCCGGCGCGAGATCCACCAGGTCCCGCCCTCCGGCACCATCCCCCAGCCCAGCCCGGCTTCCACCGCGTCCGCGAAGGACACCGACGCCGGGATGTAGTGCCGGACCCGGCTCGGCAGCTTGCGCCGGGTCCGGCGGCGCAGGAACTGGTCCTGCACATCGTCTTTCCGGTCGAACACCACCACCGGCGCGGCGGGCAGCCGCTCCGCGAGCGAGCCGCCGTCCAGCCAGCGGCGCACGAATTCCGCCGACGCCACCGCCCGGTGCCGCATCGTGCCGAGGCGGCTGACGGTGCAGCCCTGCACCGGCTGCGGCGTCGCGGTGATCGCGGCCATCACCAGTCCTTCGCGCAGCAGGGCGGCCGTGTGGTCCTGGTCGTCGCTGCGCAGGTCGAACGAGACCGGCGGTTCGGCCGGGACCTCTTCGAGCGCGGGCAGGAACCAGGTGGCCAGCGAGTCCGCGTTGACCGCGATCGGCACTGTCGCCGTCCGGGCGGGTCCGCCGAGGCCCAGTTCCGCGCGGGTGTCGGATTCGAGCCGGGTCAGCTGCCGCGCGAACCGCACCAGCACCTCGCCGGATTCGGTGAGCCGCACGGGTTTCGACCGCAGCACGAGCACCCGGCCGATCCGCTGCTCCAGCGCCTTCACCCGCTGGCTCACCGCGGGCGGCGTCACGTGCAGGACCGCGGCGGCCCGGTCGAACGACTGCTCGTCCACCACCGCGAGCAGAGTGCGGACCTGGTCGAGCGGAAGATCGGACATCACCAACGCTTATCTTAGTTCAGAATCTTTACCTGGAATAATGCGGACGCCCGCTTCTACCGTCGGCGGGGTGATCGCAGCACTCAGCGCCGGGTTCGGCACCGGCATGTCCCTCGTCGTCGCCATCGGCGCGCAGAACGCTTTCGTGCTCCGCCAAGGATTGCGCGGCGGTCTCGTCGTGCCGGTGATCCTCGTCCGCACGCTGTCCGACGCGGTCCTCATCGCCGCCGGGGTGAGCGGGATCGGAGCGGTGCCGCAGCGGTGGCCGCCGGCGAGCAAGGCCATCGCGATCGTCGGCGGGCTTTTCCTTGTGGGATACGGGATCCTCGCCGCGCGCCGTGCCTTCCGGCCGGGCGCGCTGACCGTCTCCCCCGCAGACCTGTCCTCGCGCTCACCTGGCTCAACCCGCACGTCTATCTCGACACCGTCCTCCTCCTCGGCTCCGTCGCGGCCGGACACGGCGACGGCCGCTGGCTGTTCGGCATCGGCGCGGTGGTCGCGAGCGCGGTCTCGTTCAGCACGCTCGGGCTCGGCGCGCGGAGGCTGTCCGGCGTGTTCACGCGGCCCACGGCCTGGCGGGTCCTGGACGGCGTGATCGCGCTCGGCGTCGCGCTGCTCCTCCAGCGGGGATACTGCGCCGATCGTTGCTGATCCGACCACAGCCACGGCCTGATGACTTCGCTGCAACGGTTACGTACCGCTTCAGGGCCGGCCTGCTTGTGGCCGAACCAGTAAATCAGCAGGCTCCCGGCGAACAAGACATTTAGTGTTGCTAATGACTCTGTATCAGAGCTAACTTCGAGACATGCCCGCACCCCGGATCGACCTCGCCGAACGCGTTCTCGCCGCGGTGCTGGGCGTGCGCCGCGTCGTGCGCCGGCGAGTGCGGGCCGCACTGCCCGGACCGCACCTGCCGGGCTCGCAGGTGGAACTGCTGCGCGTCGTGCACCGGAACCCGGGCATCGGCGTCGCGGCGGCGGCCAGGGAACTCAGCCTGGCCGGGAACTCGGTCAGCACGCTCGTGAACGTGCTCACCGAGGCAGGCCTGCTGCGGCGCGAGGTCGATCCGGCCGACCGCCGGGCCGCGCGGCTGCAGCTCACCGACGCGGCCAGGGACCGGATGGCGGCCTGGCGGCGCACCCGCACCGGGCTGGTTTCCGCCGCGCTCGCCCAGCTGTCCGATGAGGACACTTCGGCGATCGTCGCCGCGCTGCCCGCCCTCGAACGGCTCACCGAAGTGCTCAAGGAGGACCCGGCATGAGCGCGGCCCGCAAGCGAATCATCGCCATTCCGGCCGTCGCCTCCCAGGCATCCAGCGTGAAACTCCTCAAGGAGGCGGTATGAGCGAACCGGCAGTCCGCTGCACCGGAGTACGGCATTCCTTCGGCGCCACC
>NZ_LWSF01000015.1:0-35386 GCF_001651785.1 Amycolatopsis sp. M39 | reverse complement strand
CCACCACGATCCGGATGATCACGACGCTCCTGCCCGTCTCGCCGGACCGCATCACCGTCTTCGGGCTCGACGTCGCCCGCCGCCGGATGGCCGTCCGCCGCCTGATCGGCTATGTCCCGCAACAGCTTTCCGCCGACGGCGCGCTCACCGGCCGCGAGAACGTGTCGCTGTTCGCCCGGCTCTTCGACGTGCCGCGGGCCCGGCGCGCCGCCCAGGTGCGCGAGGCGCTGGACCTGGTCGGCCTGGAGAACGACGCGGACCGCCCGGCCGGCCGCTACTCCGGCGGCATGATCCGCCGGCTGGAACTGGCGCAGGCGCTGGTCAGCTCGCCGCGGCTGCTGATCCTCGACGAGCCGACCATCGGCCTCGACCCGGTGGCGCGTTCGGCGGTCTGGGAGCGGATTGCCGAGATCCGCGCCGCAACCGGGATGACCGTGCTCGTCACGACCCATTACATGGACGAAGCCGAGCAGTACTGCGACCGCGTCGCGCTCATGCACACCGGCAAGATCCGCGCGCTCGGCACCCCGGCCGACCTCGAAGCCGGGCTGGGCCCGGAGTCCACATTGGACGACGTGTTCCGGACTGTCACCGGGAACGCGCTCGACGCAGGAGGGATCCGCGATGTCCGTGCCGCTCGCCGCACCGCCCGCCGTCTCGGCTGACCCGGCCCGCTGGGGCAGCTGCGCGTGCTGTTCTCCCGGGTCGGCGCGATGTGCCTGGTGGAACTGCAGAAGCTCCGCCGGGACCAGACCGAACTGCTCACCCGGGCGATCCAGCCCGCGCTGTGGCTGCTCATCTTCGGCGAAACGTTCACCCGGCTGCGCGCGATCCCGACCGGTTCGGTGCCCTATCTCGACTATCTCGCGCCCGGCATCCTGGCCCAGTCCGCGCTGTTCATCTCCATCTTCTACGGCATCCAGATCATCTGGGAGCGCGACGCGGGCGTCCTCGCGAAGCTGCTCGTCACGCCCACGCCGCGCGCGGCACTGGTCGCGGGCAAGGCTTTCGCCGCCGGGGTGCGGGCCCTCGTGCAGGCGTTCATCGTGGTGATCCTCGCCGCGCTGCTCGGCGTCGGGCTGACCGCGAACCCGGTGCGGCTGCTGGGCGCCGCGGTGGCCGTGGTGCTCGGTTCGGCCTTTTTCTGCTGTCTTTCCATCGTTATCGCCGGTTTGGTGCTTTCCCGCGAACGGCTGATGGGTATCGGACAGGCGATCACGATGCCGCTGTTTTTCGGGTCGAACGCGCTCTATCCGGTGAACCTGATGCCGTCCTGGCTCAAGGTGCTGAGCCATGCGAACCCGCTGAGTTACCAAGTCGACGCCTTGCGGGGGTTTTTGATCGGCACGCCGGCGAACCTCGGGGCGGACTTCGGCGTCTTAGCGGGTGCGACCGCGCTGGCGATCGCGGTCGCTTCGGCTCTGCTGGGAAGGCTGGCTCGATGAAACACCCTCGTCCGCACACCGGTTTCTCACCGGGAAAGGCATAATGTGGGAACCGTGTCTCGTCGCAGGGGGATAGCCCCGTTCCTCGGATTGTGCGTGCTGGCCGGGATTCTCGTCGCGGGCACGCTGGCCCCGGTCGCGATCGGCGCGGGCGTGCTGTCCAACCAGGTCAGCGATTCGGTCGACGCCATCTCCGCCGATCTGGTGCACGCGGAGCCGCCGCTCGTCACCACCGTCACCGACCGCAACGGCGGGACGATCGCGACTTTGTACTCGCAGTACCGCATTCCGGTCACCGCGGCGCAGATCTCCCCGGCGCTGAAGGCCGCGATCGTCGACATCGAAGACCGCCGGTTCTACAGCGAGGGCGGCGTCGACCCGCAGGGCATGCTGCGCGCCGCGGTGCACAACAGTTCCGGCGGAAACCTGCAAGGCGCGTCCACGCTCACGCAGCAATACGTGAAGAACTACCTCGTGAACGTCGTGGACCGCAACGACAAGGCGGCGCAGCAACGGGATCAGGAGGATTCGCTGGCGCGCAAGCTGCGCGAGGCGAAAATGGCCGTGCAGCTGAGCCAGACCGTGTCCAAGGACGACATCCTCGCCGACTACCTGAACGTGGTCGAATACACCGGCACGGTGTACGGCGTCGGCGCGGCCGCACAGGCGTATTTCGGGACGACTGCGGACAAACTGACCGTGCCGCAGGCGGCACTGCTCGCCGGAATGGTGAACAACCCCACCATCTACAACCCGTACACGCATCCGGACAAGGCGCTCCAACGGCGCAATCTGGTGATCGATTCGATGGTGTCCGCGCATTCGATCCCGGCCTCCTACGGAGCGACCGCGAAGGCGACTCCGCTGGGCCTCAGCGGAGCGCGGCCGCAAGCACCGTCGAGCACCTGCCTCGGCGCGGCTCCCGATGCCGGGTTCTTCTGCGCGTACGCGGTGCGCTATCTCGTGCAGTCCGGGCTCACCGCCGACCAGATCGACACCGGCGGATACACCGTGAAGACCACCATGGACCCGCACGTGAGCCAGGTGACGAAGGACGCGGTGAACGCGAACGTGCCGACCACGCAGGACGGCGTCGCCAACACGTTCGCGGTCGTGCAGCCCGGCGGCGACGGGCACCAGGTGCTCGCGATGGTCTCGAACCGCAACTACGGCACCGATCCCGACCAGGGCGAGACGTCCACGAACATCGTGGCCGACGCGAGCAACAAGTTCGGCGCGGGCTCGTCGTTCAAGATCTTCACCTCGGCCGCGGCGATGGTCGCAGGCAAAGCGGGCCTGAACACGCCGCTGACGAACCCGTTCAGCGACTGCTTCAACCCGCCCGACATGAACCGGTACACGCACTGCTACCCGGTGAGCAACGACGGCACGAGCTACCCGAACCCGATCTCGCTGTCCGCCGGGCTGGCGACGTCGCCGAACGTCGCGTTCGTCGGCCTGGAATCGCGAGTGGGCATGCCCGCGGTGCTGGACATGGCGCGGAAACTGGGCCTGCGCACCACCATGGCGACCAACGACGCGGGCAGCAAGCCGATCACCGACCCGGCCGACCCGCGGTCGAAAAACCCGCAGTACAACGAACCGCAGTCGCAGTACTTCCAGAACCTGCTGTCCTTCACGCTGGGCAACAGCCCGGTGAGCCCGCTGGAGATGGCGAACGTCTCGGCCACCCTGATGAGCGGCGGAATGTGGTGCCCGCCCGACCCGATCCTGTCCGTCACCGACCGCCACGGCCACCCGGTCCCGCTGCACCAGCAGGCCTGCGAACAGGTGATCCCGCCCGGCGTCGCGAACACGCTGGAGTCGGGCCTGAGCCAGGACACCACGATCGGCACGTCCGCCCGCGCGGCCCAGTCGGCGGGCTGGACCCACCCGGACATCGGCAAGACCGGAACCACGCAGCAGAGCGAATCCGTCGCGTTCGTCGGCGGAGTCGACCACTACGCCGTGTCGTCCATGGTCTTCGCCGACGGCCCCCGTCCGCAGGAAATCTGCCCCGGCACCCCCGTCCACCTGGGCAACTGCGGCCACGGCGCCTTCGGCGGCACGGTCGCCGCGCCGCCGTACTTCTCCGCGATGAACCAGCTGCTGGCCGGACAGCCGGACGTCCCGATCCCGCCGCCGGACCCGGCATATCTGGACGCACACGCCTGACCCGGACGGATGCCGTTGCGGGGAACCCTGCGGGACTCTGATCCCTTCAGGGTTCCCCGCACGGACTTCTCGCGGAGCCCGGGGCGACCCGCCTGATCGAGATCGTGCCCCGCTTGCGGCGCAAGCCCCTCGCCCTGTTCGCCGTCGCCGCCTTGCGCGAGCGTCTCTCGACGACCGCCGCAGCGGCACTCGGGGCGCTCCGCGGAAACCCGCTCAAGCCTTTTCCGACTGCGCTCCGTGCCCCCGCGAGCGCCGTCCGATGTTGCGTCTTCCTGACGGTCGTAAAACGTATTACAGTAGCTGGACGCGGGAAGGCCGTCGTCTGAATTGGGGGCACGTGGTGCAGCTCCAGCCGAGTGCGCATGTCGACACGTTCTGCCGGGACCACCTCCCGCCGTTCGAGCAGTGGCCGCGGTTGTGGTTCGATCTGCCCGAACTGCGGTACCCCGACCGGCTCAACGCGGCCACGCGCCTGCTCGACGACACGATCGCGCGCTGGGGAGCCGACCGTCCCGCGCTGCTCTCCCCCGCCGGATCCTGGTCCTACGGCGACCTGCTGACCCGCGCCAACCAGATCGCCCACGAACTCACCGCGCAGGGCATCGTGCCCGGGAACCGCGTGCTGCTGCGCGGGCCGAACACCCCGTGGCTCGCCGCGTGCTGGCTGGGCGTGCTGAAGGCGGGCGCGGTCGCCGTCGCCACCATGCCGATGCTGCGGGCGCACGAGCTGTCGAAAATCATCGAGGCGAGCACCCCTGTCATCGCCCTCTGCGACCACCGGTATCCCGGGGAACTACAGTCCTTCGACCTCCCCGTGGTCCCCTACGGCGGCGACAGCCCCGACGACCTGGCCGCGCGCTGCGCCACCCGTCCCGCGACCTTCCAAGACGTCGACACCGCCGCGGACGACGTCGCTCTCCTCGCCTTCACCTCCGGCACCACCGGCCGCCCCAAGGCGACCATGCATTTCCACCGCGACCTGCTCGCCATCGCCGACACGTTCTCCCGGCACCTGGTCAAACCCCGGGAAACCGACCTGTTCTGCGGCACTCCCCCGCTGGCGTTCACGTTCGGCCTCGGCGGCCTGCTGGTCTTCCCGCTGCACGCCGGAGCCGCGACCCTGCTCGTCGAGCGCGCCACGCCGGCCGAACTCGCCGACCTCGTCGCCGAGCATCGGGTGACGGTCCTGTTCACCGCACCCACCGCGTACCGCGCGATCCTCGCCTCCGACCGCCGCCCGCTGCTGTCCGGCTTGCGCCGCGCGGTGTCGGCGGGCGAGGCGTTGCCCGAATCCGTCGCGACCGACTTCCACGAGGCCACCGGCCACTGGCTCATCGACGGCATCGGCAGCACCGAAATGCTGCACGTGTTCATCTCCGCCGCCGACGAGGACGCCCGCCCGGGCGCGACCGGCCGCGTCGTCCCCGGCTACCGCGCACAGATCGTCGACGACAACGGCCACCCCGTCCCCGACGGCACCCCCGGCCGCCTGGCCGTCCAAGGCCCGACCGGCTGCCGTTACCTCGCCGACGACCGGCAGACCGTCTTCGTCGAGGACGGCTGGAACCTCACCGGCGACACCTACGTCCGCGACTCCGACGGCTACTTCCACTACCGCGCCCGCAGCGACGACATGATCGTTTCGTCCGGCTACAACATCGCCGGGCCCGAGGTGGAAGAGGTGCTGCTGCGCCACCCGGACGTGCTCGAATGCGCGGTCGTCGCCGCCCCGGACGACGCGCGCGGCTCGATCGTCGCCGCTTACGTGGTCCTCAACGAGGGCGTTCCCGCCGACGAGGCGAAAGCGAAAGAACTGCAGGACTTCGCGAAATCCCTTGCCGCGCCGTACAAATACCCGCGGCGGGTGGAGTTCGTCCCGGACCTGCCGCGCAACCCGAGCGGGAAGGTCCAGCGGTACCTGCTGCGCCGCCGCGCGGCCGAACCGGTGAGCTGAGTTCCGGCGCCGCCGTCCCGCCCGGCCCCTCGGACGGCCCGCACCAGGCCGTCGCCCGTACTCGACACCGACCGGCCACCCGGACCCGTCAGAGCTTCCAGCCCAACGTGACCACCGTGCCGTCCGCGCTGGTCCGCACGTCCGCCCGGACCCTCGGACGGCCCGCATCAAGCCGTCGCCCGTACTCGACACCGACCGGCCACCCGGACCCGTCAGAGNCCAGCCCAACGTGACCACCGTGCCGTCCGCGCTGGTCCGCACGTCCGACCGGTCCGCCGTCGCCTGCACCAGCAGCAGCCCGCGCCCGCGCACCGAAACCGGATCGTCCTCGGCTTCCTCCGGCGGACGCCACTGCCCGTGGTCGGCGATCACGACCTCGACGCTGTCCGTCCGGCACACCGCGTCGAGGTCCACCAGCCCCGGTTCGCCCGGATACGCGTGATCGGCGACGTTCGCCAGCGCCTCGTACCCGGCCAGCACGATGTCGTGCGCGCGATCGTCGGGGACGCCGGACTCCAGCGCCCAAGCCAGCAACCGGTGCCGCAACGCGCGCAACGCCCCCGGCTCCGCCACGATCCCGTGACAGCTCAGTGCCCGGGTGTCCTCCCGCACGTCCATTGTCAACCGCCCGCTCCGGCGACCCCGGCCAGCGCCTGGTCGACCGAGGGGAACAGCGCGATCCACTCGTCGAGGCCGGTGGTCGTGAACGGCCGCGAGGTGATCGAGGACGTGCTCACGACCCGCAGCGCGCCCGCGTCGAGCTTGCGGTGCGCGCCCGCCAGCACCTGCAGCCCGGACGAGCTGAGAAAATCGACCGCGCGCAGGTCGACCACCAGCACGCCGGGTTCCCGTTCGAGCACCCCGCCCACGAACTCGCCGAGTTCCGGCGCGGTGACCAGATCGATCTCGCCGCCCACGGTCACGACCGCGGCCGGCCCCCGCCACCGGACAGACACCTCGAGGTCGCCCGCGTCCTGCCCGTCTCCCGAAGCCACGATCACCGATCGTGCCCGATCGGAGGACGAATCGCCAGCGGGCCACCGGACGGCGGCGGCGCGAGCCCCCACCCGGCCGCGCACCCGCTCCGCCATCAGCGGGTCCCGCGAGGGCCAGTCGCGGAGAACAGCACGTCAGCCCGCGGGCGAGGCTGACTGTGACGATACGGAACTGGCCGCGCACGCCGCTTCCTCTCCCGGCCAGCCCACCCGGCAAGACTTCCCGCGCGGCATGTCCCCCATGGGGTTTCCTCAGCAGTGCGCGGGGGTTCTCGCCCCCGCCGACGTCCCGCCGCGCGAAGTCGCCCCGGCCCGACAGCCGCAGCCGGGCCAGCGCGAACGTCTGTCAGGGTTCCCCTCACCTACATCAGCGGGAGTTCAGGCGAACCGATCCGGATCGGCCGCCGCCCACTCCTGCGCCCACCCGAGAGGCGGCTCCGCCAGCAACTGCCCGGGCTCCAGCCAGTCGTACCACTCCGCGTACGACAGCACCGTCCGCGCATCCACCCGGCGGCGCAGCAACCGCGGCGACAACTCCGCCGGATCCGAGACCCCCATCGCCGCCATGATGCGCATCGCCGAGGCGACCGTAGCCTCCTGGTACCGCCGCACCCGCTCGGTCTTGTCCCGCACGTCCAGCGCCCGCCCCCGGCGCGGGTCCTGGGTCGCCACCCCGACCGGGCACTTGTTCGTGTGGCACCGTTGCGACTGGATGCATCCCACCGCGAACATCATCGCCCGCGCGGCGTTCGTGTAGTCCGCGCCCTGGATCAACCGCTTCACCACATCCGCTCCGGTGGCGACTTTCCCGCTCGCCCCGAGCCGGATCCGGTCCCGCAGCCCGGTGCCGATCAGCGCATTGTGGACAGTGTGCAGGCCCTCGGTCAGCGGCGTGCCGAGGTGGTCGGCGAACTCCAGCGGGGCCGCACCGGTACCGCCTTCGGCGCCGTCGACCACGATGAAGTCCGGCGTGACCCCTTCGGCCAGCATCGCCTTGCACACCGCCAGCACCTGCGCCCGGGAACCGACGCACAGCTTGAATCCGGTCGGCTTCCCGCCGGCCAGCTCGCGCATCCGGGCAATGAACCGCACCAGTTCGCGAGGAGTCGAGAACACCCGGTGATACGGCGGGGAAACGACCGTTTCTCCCCTGGGCACCTCGCGCACCCGGGCGATTTCCGCATTCACCTTCGTGCCGGGCAGCACCCCGCCCATCCCGGGCTTGGCGCCTTGCGAAAGTTTCAAGGAAACGCATTTCACCGCGTCGTGCGCGGCTTTGCCGGCGAAAGCCGAGGGGTCGAAGTCCCCCTCCGAGGTCCGGCAGCCGAAGTAGCCGGTGCCGATTTCCCAGATCAGGTCGCCGCCGCCCCGCAGGTGGTGTTCCGAGAGTCCGCCCTCGCCGGTGTCGTGGGCGAAACCGCCGCGGGCGGCACCTTGGTTCAGCGCGAGGATCGCGTTGCCGGACAAGGAACCGAAGCTCATCGCCGACACGTTCAGCAACGCCATCTCGTACGGCTTCGCACAGTCCGGCCCGCCGACCCGGACTCGCGGCGCGTGCTCCGGAACCGGCACCGGCGCGAGCGACGGGACGAGGAATTCGTATCCCTCGGCGTACACGTCGCGCTCGGTGCCGAATGGTTCTTCCGCGGCCGTGCCCTTGGCGCGCTGGTAGACAATGGACCGGACGTCGCGGTCGTACGGGCGGCCGTCGAAGTTGCGTTCCACAAAGTACTGCTGCATTTCCGGCCGGAGGCTTTCGAGCAGGAATCGCAGGTGCCCGAGCACCGGATAGTTCCGCAGCACCGAATGCCGCCGCTGGGTCACGTCGTACACCCCGGTCGCCGCGAGCGCCAGCAGCGGCGCCGCCAGGAACCACCACCACGGGGAAGCCGCGCCGAGCACCACCGCCCCGGCCGCGAGCACGACCAGCCCGGCGACCAGCCCGAATCGGACCACACTGAGTCTTGCCACGGCGTCGAAACTAAACCCAGCGGCCAGGACGTGCAGGCCGGCTAGACGAGCACGGGCTTCTCGACAGCCGCGGCCAGCCGCTTCGAGCGGACGGCGAGGACGATCAGCACCGCCGGGAACAGCAGATCGCAGACCAGGACGCCGCCGGTGTTGCCGGGCGCGTGGTCGCCGTTGGCGAACCACTGGTACACGTGGCCGATCAGCGCGCCCCACAGGAACATCCCGGCGCCGAGGCCGACAGTGACGCGTTCCCGGGCGGTGGCCGACGACGAGGCGGCGCGGAAGCCCATCACCGCGAGCCCGAGGTTGGCGAACGCGATCTCGAACTGGAACGGCGAGCGGGTGAAGCCGATCACGTCGGCCATCACGCCCGGCGCGCCGAGGAAGGCGAAGACCATCCACAGGCTGCCGCAGCCGAGCGCGGCGACGGCCCACCACCGCTGCCAGGTTTCGAGCCTGGCCTGCGGCGAAGGGCTCTTCCGGGTGCGGATCAGCGCACCGGCGACCGCGATCAGCGGCCAGATGAGAGGGAACAGGGTCTGCGCGACGTAAGGGATCTCCATGCCGATGAGTCTTGCATAGTTAATATTAACTCGTCAACACTCCTGGTAGGCTCGCCCCCGTGGACGACGGACTTGCCGAAGCGCTTCATCGAGTGGTGTTCCTGCTGGGCGAAGCCGCGCGGAAACGCGCGGACGACTCAGCCGGGCTGACCTACAGCCAGCTGCGCCTGCTGGGCACAGTGGACGACATCGAACCCGCGACGCAGCATCAGCTCGCGCAGGCGATGTCAGTGTCCGACCCGGCGATCAGCCGCGCGCTGCGCCCGCTGGAATCAGCCGGGTTCGTCCAGGTGCGCCAGGACCCCGACCACGCGCGACGACGGCTGGTCACCCTGACCGACGCGGGCCGGAGAGCCTTCCACGACACCGGGAAACCGCTGCGGGACGAGTTCCGCGAGGCCTTGCTGAAGGCGGGGTTCCCGTACGAGCAGTATCTGCGCGACACCGAGCGGCTCGCCGAACTGCTGTCCTGAAAGAAGCCACCAGCAAAGTTCCGTGAAGGGTTCCTTGGGGGAATCTGATTTCCTCAAGGAACCCTTCACCGACCTCCCGGCGCGTGCACCGGGAACGGCTCAGTAGGCCAGATTGGGCCGCAGCCACCGCTCCACTTCGGACAGTTCCTCGCCGCGCCGGGCCGCGTAGTCCTCCGTCTGGTCGCGGCCGAGGCGGCCGACCGTGAAGTACCGCGATTGCGGATGCGCGAAGATCAGCCCGCTCACCGCCGCGGCGGGCGTCATCGCGTACGACTCGGTCAGCCCGATCCCCAGCTCCTCGGCGCCCAGCAGCGCGAACAGGTCCTTCTTCTCGCTGTGGTCCGGGCTCGCCGGGTAGCCGAGTGCCGGGCGGATGCCGCGGAAGCGTTCCGCGTGCAGGTCCGCCAGGTCCGGCCGCACGTCCGGCTCGAACCAGCGGCGGCGGGCCTCCAGGTGCAGGTACTCGGCGAACGCCTCGGCCAGCCGGTCGGCCAGCGCCTTCACCATGATCGCCCGGTAGTCGTCGTGTTCGGCCTCGTACTTGGCCGCCAGGACTTCCGCGCCGTGGATCCCGACGGCGAACCCGCCCAGGTGGTCGCCGAAACCGGCGGGGGCGATGTAGTCGGCCAGGCACCGGTTCGCCCGGCCTTCCGGCTTCTGCGTCTGCTGGCGCAGCATCGGGAACTTCCAGTCCGAGTACTCGCCGTCGAGCAGGATGTCGTCGCCCTCGGCATGCGCGGGCCAGAACGCGTACGCGCCGCGTGCGGTGAACGAGCCGTTCTCGATGATCTCGTCCAGCAGCTGGTTCGCGTCGTCGAACAGCTCACGCGCGACCGGCTGGTCGAGGATCGCCGGGTACTTGCCCTTGAGTTCCCAGGCCAGGAACAGGAACTGCCAGTCGATCATCTCGCGCAGCTCGGGAATCGACGGCTCGGCCACGCGCACGCCGGTGAACTCCGGCGTCGGGACCTCGTCGAACGACACCTTCTCGGCGTTCGCCCTGGCCTGCTGAAGAGTGAGCAGCGGCGTCGCGTGCCGGTTCTCGTGCTGCTCGCGCAACCGCTGCTGCTCGGCGCGGTTGGCGGTGTCCAGCGCGTCGGCGCGGTTGGTGTCGAGCAGGTCGGACACCACGCCGACGACCCGCGACGCGTCGAGCACGTGCACCGTGCTGTGGTCGTACACCGGAGCGATCTTGACCGCCGTGTGCTGCTTCGACGTGGTCGCGCCGCCGATCAGCAGCGGCAGCTTCAGCCCGCGCCGCTGCATTTCCTGGCCGACCGACACCATCTCGTCCAGCGACGGCGTGATCAGCCCGGACAGCCCGACGACATCCGCGTGCTCGGCGACCGCGGTGTCGAGGATCTGCGCCGCGGGCACCATCACGCCGAGGTCGATCACCTCGTAGTTGTTGCAGCCCAGCACGACGCCGACGATGTTCTTGCCGATGTCGTGCACGTCGCCCTTCACCGTGGCGAGCACGACCTTGCCCTGGCCGCGGGTGGTTTCGAAGCGGCCCTCGGCCTGCATTTTGGCCTTCTCCGCCTCCATGTACGGTTCGAGATAGGCCACCGAACGCTTCATCACCCGCGCGCTCTTCACGACCTGCGGCAGGAACATCTTCCCGGAGCCGAAGAGGTCGCCGACGATCTTCATGCCGTCCATCAGCGGGCCCTCGATGACCTCCAGCGGCCGGGCGAAGGACTGCCGGGCCTCCTCGGTGTCGTCCTCGATGAAGTCCACGATGCCGTGCACCAGCGCGTGCGAAAGCCGTTCCGCCACCGGGTTTTCCCGCCAGGACAGGTCGACGACGCGCTTGGTTCCGCTGCCCTTGACCGTCTCGGCGAACTCCACGAGCCGGTCGGTGGCGTCCGCGCGGCGGTCGAACAGGACGTCCTCGACCAGTTCCAGCAGGTCCTTCGGGATGTCCTCGTACACCGCGAGCTGGCCGGCGTTGACGATGCCCATGTCGAGCCCGGCGCGCACGGCGTGGAACAGGAACGCCGAGTGCATCGCCTCGCGCACGACGTTGTTGCCGCGGAAGGAAAACGACAGGTTCGAGATGCCGCCGGAGGTGTGCGCGCCCGGGCAGCGTTCCTTGATCAGCGGCAGCGCCTCGATGAACGCCTTCGCGTAGCCGTTGTGCTCGCTGATGCCGGTGGCCACGGCGAGCACGTTCGGGTCGAAAATGATGTCCTCGCCGGCGAAACCCGCCTGCGTGGTGAGCAGATCGTAAGCGCGGGAACAGATTTCGACCTTGCGCGCGGCGGTGTCGGCCTGGCCCTTCTCGTCGAAGGCCATCACCACGACGCCGGCGCCGTAGTCGCGGATGCGCCGGGCCTGCTCCAGGAACGGGCCCTCGCCCTCCTTGAGGCTGATCGAGTTGACCACGCCCTTGCCCTGCACGCAGCGGAGCCCGGCCTCCAGCACGCTCCAGCGCGAGCTGTCGACCATCACCGGGATGCGCGCGACCTCGGGCTCGGTGGCGATGAGGTTGAGGAACGTCGTCATCTCCTGCTCGGATTCGAGCAGGTCGGCGTCGAAGTTGACGTCGAGCAGGTTCGCGCCGCCGCGGACCTGCTCCAGCGCGACGTCCACCGCGGCCTGGTGGTCGCCCGCCTCGATCAGCCGGCGGAACTTCGCCGAGCCGGTGACGTTGGTGCGCTCGCCGATCATCACGAACCCGGTGTCCTCGCCGATCATGAACGGCTCGAGACCGGAGAACCGGGTGACCGGATCGTGCGCGGGCACCGGCCGCGGCGGGAGGCCTTTGACGGCCTCGGCGATCTTCGCGATGTGCGCCGGCGAGGTGCCGCAGCAGCCGCCGACGATGTTGACCATCCCGGCCCCGGCGAATTCGCCGAGCATGCCGCCGGTTTCCTCGGGCGTCTGGTCGTAGCCGCCGAACGCGTTGGGCAGGCCCGCGTTCGGGTGGCACGCGGTGTAGGTGTCCGCGAGCTTCGCCAGTTCCTCCACGTGCGGGCGCATTTCCGCGGCCCCGAGCGAACAGTTGACGCCGACGACCATCGGGCGCGCGTGCGCGACGGAGGTCCAGAACGCCTCGACTGTCTGGCCGGACAGCGTGCGCCCGGACAGGTCGACGATGGTCACCGAAATCCACAGCGGCAGGTGCGGCGCGACCTCGCGGGCCGCGGTGATCGCGGCCTTGCAGTTCAGGGTGTCGAAGATGGTCTCGATCATCAGCAGGTCGACGCCGCCGTCGGCGAGGGCCTGGATCTGCTCGGCGTACGAGGCTTTCACGTCTTCGTAGGCGACCGCGCGGAACGCCGGGTCCTCGACGCGCGGCGACAGCGACAGCGTGACGTTCAGCGGGCCGATCGACCCGGCCACGAAACGGTTGCCGAACTCGTTCGCGGCCTGGCGGGCGAGTTCGGCGGCCCGCAGGTTCATCTCGCGCACGCGGTCCTGGAGGCCGTAGTCGGCCTGGCCGATGCTGGTGGCGGTGAACGTGTTGGTGGTGGTGATGTCCGCGCCCGCGGCGAGGTACTGGCGATGCACGTCCAGCACGACGTCCGGCCGCGTGAGATTCAGCAGGTCCGGGTCGCCGGTGACGTCTTTCTCGTGCCCTTCGAGCCAGTCCGCCCGGTAGTCCTCGGGAGCGAGACCGGCCCCCTGCAGCATCGTGCCCCAGGCCCCGTCGAGCACGACGACGCGCTGGTCGAGCAGGTTCCGCAGGTTCTGGGTCATCGCCACCTCCGCATGAGTGCACGGAGGCGCCCTTGGATGGTGGTACCGGCCGAGCGTGGCGGACCACCGGTCCGTTGCAGCGCCTCTCGACCTGGTCGTCAAGACTACCGGATGTGACCAGCCCCCGGGCAGGCGTGTTCACTCCTCGGGAATCGAGCGGTCCCCGGGCGGGCTGCCCCGCCACTTCCAGCCGGTCCGCCGGGGTCGTCCGGGCAGGTCGATCCGGCCGGCGCACCAGCGCAGCGCGTCCCAAGCGTCGGGAATCGGCTCCTGCTCGGGGAAAAGCCGCGCGACGACGCGGGCGCAGGTGTCGCGCGGCGGGTCGATCGCGACGCCGAGACCCTGGGCGATGTCGTCGCCGTGCAGCAGCAGTTCCACGCAGCCCATCGCGGCGAAACCGGCCGGATCGGAGCGGCCGGTCGGGTGGTAGGCGCGCTCGCCGGGCCTGCTGCTCCGGACCGCGGCGGCGAGCAAACGCCCGCCGGCGATGACGAATTCGAGCAGTTCGGCGGGGGACGCGTCGGCGTCGGTTTTGGCGAGAAAGCGCACGTAGTGGTCGGCCGGGCGGCTCACGACCTGGGCGGCGTAGGACAGGAGGGTGTCGCCGAGGTGCTCCGCGGTGTACCGGCAATCCCATTCGAGATCGCCTGCCGGACGCGTCCAGTCGCCGCCGATGGCGGGTCCGAGAGCGGAGGATACGCAGCTGAGGGCTTCGTCGAGGGCTTCGGCGCGCACGGTCATCCGGTCAGCGTAGAGAAGCCCAGAAGCCGCAGTGGTGATCTTGGGCGAATCCGGTCAGCGGCTGCGCGCCGCCCGGCCGGTACGCGACCGCCTGCCCGGTCGGGCCGCCGCGGACGAACGTCGTCCAGTCGTCCGCCATCCGGTCGGCGAGCCGTTGCTGTGCTGGGGTGAATGTTGCTGGCTGCTCGGCGAAATCGAACAGGTAGGGCAGTTCCGCGGTGTGCGTGGCCCCGAGCGGGAACGGCGCCCGCAGCGCCGCCGCCGCCGGCGAGGTCGGGTCGTTGAACTCGTAGGTCGACACGCTGGGCAGCGAACTGGCGAGCCGCGCGGCCGGGCAGGCGAACGCCCAGTCGGTGACAGCCGCCGCGTACGCGAGGGAAGCGTTGCCGCTGAACGCATCCACCGGGTACTCGCGAGCGACCGCGTCGGCGTGGGGGAAGACGTTCGCAAGCGCTTGCGGGTAGCCGTGCCGCGTGACTTCGCGACCGGCCGCCGCCTGCTCGGCGAGGAAATACGTGAACTCGTCGTGCGCCGTGCCCAGCATGACCGGCACCGGAGCCGCGGGAAGCTTGCCGGGCAGCACCGAACCGCCAGTGACCGGGCCCGGCATCTCGATCCCCGCGATCGAGCCGTACGCCGGAGCGGTCAGGAGTTTCTCGACGGGCAACTCCCGCAGGCATTGCGCGGCGGTCCGGCGGTCGGCGCAACCGCGCGCGGCGGCGTACTCGACGCTCTTGTTTTCGGCGGCGGACAACGTCGCCTGCGCCTGGCACGGTCCACTTTGGATGATCGCGGCGCGGAACAGCCCGCGCGAGCCGGGGGCGACGAGGTGGTCGCACACCGACATCCCGCCCGCGGACTCCCCCGCGATCGTCACCCGGTTCGGGTCGCCGCCGAAGGACGCGATGTTGTCGCGCACCCACAGCAGCGCCTGCTGCTGGTCGAGGAAGCCGTAGTTCCCCGGTTCCGGGCCCAGCGACGGGTCGGCGAGGAAGCCGAGCGCGCCGAGCCGGTAGTTGAGCGTGACGACCACCGCGTCGCCGCGGCCGGCCAGCCGGGCGGCGCCGTAACGGTCGCCGCCGCCGCTGAGGAACGCGCCGCCGTGCAGCCACACCAGAACCGGCCGCCCGGTCTCGCCGGCCGGCGGCGTCCAGACATTCAGGTAGAGGCAGTCTTCGCTGGTCAGGGCTCCGCCGGCGGCCTGCGGACAGCGTGGCCCTGGTTTCGTGGCGTCGCGCTCCCCCGTCCAGGGCTCGACGGGGACGGGCGGCTGCCAGCGCCGCTCGCCGACGGGTGCGGCCGCGTACGGGATGCCTTGGAAGAGCCGATGACCGGGAGCGACGCTGCCGCGGACGGCACCGGCTGCGGTGTGCACGACGTCGCCTGCCCGGCTGACCGCCGCGACCGAAGACGCGCAGGCCGACGCGGCCAGAACGGGAATGACGGCCAGTGCCGCGCACCACCGTCGCCGAATCCCCCGAAAAGCCGCCGCCACCGGCCGGACGATACCGGCCGGGCGTCCGGGCCCGGCCGCCGGATCATCCGGCGGAGCGCGAGAACCGCCCCGCCGGGCAACGTCGAGACCAGAGCGAGCACGCCGTAGCCGACCGCGACCGTCACGCCCTGCTCCGCGCCCAGTCCGGCGGCGGCGAACGACAACGCCGCGGTGCCCTCGCGCGGGCCGAATCCGCCGACGTTCAGCGGCATCCCCATCGCCAGCAACGCGAGCACCAGCAGCGGCAGCAGGACGCTCAACGGCGCGGTCGCACCAGCCGCGCGGGCGGCGACCGCGAACAGCGTCAGATGTCCGGCCACTGCCAGCAGAGACCAGCCTGCGACGCCGGGCCACGCTTCGAGGACGCCGGTCCGGATGTCGGCCGTCCAGACGCGGCGCAGCCGCTGCCGCGTCGTGACCGCGGCGACGGCCAGCGCCACGGTCACGATTCCCAGGCAGAGCAGCACCTGCCGCGGCAGCAGCTCCGGCCGGAAGACCACGACGGCCAGTCCGGCGGCCACCACCACGGTCTGTCCGGCAGCGCGTTCGAGCACGACCGCCCGGACGCCGCGACCGACGTCGCCGGTTCGTCGGCCATGTCGGACTGCGCGGTGGACGTCGCCGAGCACGCCGGCGGGGAGGACGCCGTTGAGGAATTGCGCGCCGTAATAGTCGCCTGCGGCTTCGCGGAACGGCAGGCGCAGCCCGAGCCGCGCCGCGACCAGCCGCCAGCGCGCGGCGCTCGCCAGAGTGGTCACGAGCCCGATGACCAGCGCGATCGTGATCGGAACCGGGCCAAGCGCGCGCAGACCACCGGCGAATGCCCCCGTGCCGAGCCGCCACCACAGCGCGGCGATGACCGCGACCCCGGCCAGCAGCCGCAGCCACCGCATCAGCCGACCGCCAAGATTCCGCGCAACCGGGCCGCCGCGGCGGCCCACCCTTCCAGGGTGCGCGCTCGCGCGGCAGCCGCAGCACGGAGTCGTTTGCGCAGGTCAGGGTCGTCACGCCAGCTTCGGAGCGCTGCGCCGAGGGCTGCTGCGTCGCCGGGCGGGACGAGGAGACCGGGTCGCTCGCCGTCCGGCGCGCGGCCGAGGGCGTCGGGTACGCCGCCGACGTCCGAGGCGAGCACCGGGATTCCGCGAGCGAGCGCCTCCGTGACGACCATGCCGTACGTCTCGGCGTGCGAGGGCAGGACCAGCAGGTCGGCTCGGCGGTAGGCGTCTTCCAGCGCTGCTCCGCCGAGCGGGCCGGTGAAGCGGGCGCGCGGGTGGCTCAAGGTGGTGGCGTAGGCCGGGTTTCGGGTGCGCGAGCCGACCAGGTCCACCTTCAGCCCATCCACTTCGGACAGTGCTTTCAGGAGGATGTCCTGGCCCTTGCGCGGGGTCACCGCGGCGACACAGATCAGCTGGGACACTCCGTCGGTCCCGGTGGCTCGCGGTGCCGGATCGGTTCCGGGCGGTGCGATGTGGACGGTGGCGAGGCCGTGCCGCTTCTCGACGGCGCGAGCGGCGGCGGGACTGGTGACGATGACCTGGTTCGCGAGCTGGAGGGTCTTCCGTTCGCGGGCGTCGAGGTCGGCCGCGCGGTGCGGGCTGTCGTCCGCCAGCGGCAGGTGCACGAGGACAGCCAGGTCGAGCCGGGCCGCCTGCGGGGCCACAACTTCCGGCACTCCGCAGGCGACAAGGCCGTCGAGCAGCACCTTCGCGCCATCGGGGACCTCGGCGAGCACTCCGTCCAGCTGACGCTTCGCGGCCTCGCCGGGGTCCGGCCAGCTACCCTCGACCGGCCGCAGCCGTACCGGCAGGTGTTCGGCCATGCGGCGGTCGTAGGTGTTGCCGCCGCTGGGCACGCTGCGGTCGTCGAGGTCGCCCGGCACCACAAAACAGGACAGTCGCACGCTGCCTCCCTCCTAACCGGAGACAACGGGCGACTGGGCGATCTGGTTCAGCCGTCGAAGGTGTCCGGGTCGAAGCCCGTGCGGCGGCCCTCGTCGAGGCCGCTGAGGACGTCGAGGTCGCTGTCGCTGAGGGAGAAGTCGAAAATGTCGATGTTCTCCCGCATCCGCTTCGGCGACGACGACTTCGGGAACACGACGTTGCCGAGCTGCACGTGCCAGCGCAGCACGATCTGCGCGGGCGTCTTGCCGTGTTTCTCCGCCAGTTCGGCCAGCAGCGGGTCTTCGAGCACTTCGCCTTGGGCGAGCGGGCTCCACGCCTCGGTCACGATGCCGTGTGCTTCGTGGTAGGCGCGCAGTTCCGGTTGCTGCAGCGCGGGATGCAGCTCGATCTGGTTGACCGCGGGCACCGTCGCCGACTCGGCGGCCAGGCGTTCCAGGTGCGAAATCTGGAAGTTGGACACCCCGATCGCGCGGGTCTTGCCTGCGCGCTGCAGTTCCTCGAAACCGTGCCAGGTGGCGACGTACTTGTCCTGTTTCGGCAGCGGCCAGTGGATCAGGTAGAGGTCGACGTAGTCCAGTTCGAGCCGCTGCAGGCTGCCCTCCATCGCGTTGATCGCGTTGTCGTGGCCCTGCGCGTCGTTCGCCAGCTTTGTGGTGACGAAGATTTCTTCGCGCGGTACGCCCGAATCGCGGATGCCCGCGCCGACGCCTTCCTCGTTGCGGTACATCTGCGCGGTGTCGAGGTGGCGGTATCCGGCCTCCAGCGCCTCGCGCACCGCCGCGGCTGTTTCCTCCGGCGGGATCTGGAAGACGCCCAGGCCGAACTGCGGAATCCGGACGCCGTTGGTGAGTTCGAGCTGCGGAACGCGGTTCGTCTCGATCGTCATATCGGCGGCCTACCCGTGCGCGGCGGCGGCGAAACTCGCTCGATCAGGCAGCGACCGCCTCGCGGACGCACAGGATCTCGTCCGCGCCGGTCACCGCGAGACACCGCCGGACCGCGTGCGCGGGCCCAGGCACGACAGCGAACGACGGGATCCGTTCGTGCGCGTCGAGCAGGGCGCGAACGCCAGCGCAGCTCAGGAACGCGACGCCGGACAGATCGACGACCACCGGCCCGGCCAACGGCGCGACAGCCGCTTCGAAAACGTGCACGGTAGCCGCGTCGAGGTCTCCGACCAGAGCGAGGTGGATCGCGTCCGCCTGCCTCGCCGCGCGGACCGTCAATTCCACCGGCGCGGTGACGCCGGGAAGATGAAGAGTCATGGGTTTGCGCTCCTTTCGCAGAGATCTGCTTGGGGCGCTGACCGCAGCATGGTTCCGGACAACAGCCAACACAGGCGACCGTACGCGTTCTCCCAGTGCGGTCAACCCAGGTGAGCACGAGGTTCACTCCCGCGGCGGCTGAGTCCGCCTGTTCGGGGGCCTGTTCGCCGGCGGCGGGCGGGACGGGCGAGTGGTCGGATCGGGGTGCGATCGCGGCAATCCGTTCACGGGATGTTCACTCGCGGGGGCGCCTCTTCGGGCGATCCCCGGGCGGTCGAGCATGCCCGCGGAGACCGGGCGAGGTCCGAGTCCGCGCGCGGGAACCATGCCTCGGCATGGTTACCGCGCCATCACCGTCCACTATGGACGGTCAGTCGCGCAGGGCGAGCTTCGCGAGTTCCTCGTCGAAGTCGAAGCAACGGTCTTCGGAGCCGACCGGGACCTCGTCGTAGGTGCGGTCGAGGAAGTCGGCGAGTTCGTTCGCCGCCGCCTCCAGCACCGCGGAACCGTCCGGCGCGTTCAGCTCCACCAGCACGCGGCTGTCGTCGGCGGCGGGGCGCACCTGGACGTCTCCGTCGCCCGCGGGCGCCAGCAGGCCGTCGGCGAGCAAGTCCCGCCCGAACAGCCAGCGCACGACACTGCCGCCGGCGTGGTAGCCGACCGACACCGCGAACGGATCCGCCGGGTCGTACTCCAAATCGGCGCGCACCGGCAGCGGGACGGACCCGAACGTGCGCAGCCCGAAGATGATCGTCGCGCGGACGACCTGCGGTTCGGTTTCCACGACGGCGCCTCCTTCGTTACCCGGTCGCGAACCTGTCCGGACCGAAGTGAATGTTTCTCAATAAGTAACGCGCCGTAAGAGCCTAAGCTGCCCGACCGAGCAGATTTCACCCCAAAGGTGGAGATCTACGTCTCAGTCGGCTACGCAAGGGCAGCATTGACCGCAGGATCGGGCAACCCGCCGGTCGATCCCCGAGCAGCACAGGGACGGCTTCGACCTGCGGAAACGAATCGCCACGATCGTGAAGCCGGACGGGCCTGGCACCGCGCGGAGAAGACCGCGCTCGCCGCCGGGAAATGCTGGCGGCCAGGCCGCCGAACCGATTCAAGGTCGAGCGGCGGCTCGGTTGCCGCTCGTGCGTGTTCGTGCCGGTTAGAACCGGCACGAACACGCACGAGCACGAGACCCGGCCGCCCCGCTCAAGTTCGCAGCAGCCCCGCTCCCGGCCCCTCGTGAGCCGGTTGCGCCGACTAACGCCAGCCGTCCACGCCCCCTCAGGAGCCAGGGATGACGCGGTCGAGACGCACCCCGCCCAGACCGACGCCCGGGGTCGGCTCCTCCCGGCCCCGCCGCGGGTGCCGGGTGCCGGCAGCCATTCGGGGCATTTCGTGCGCGATGAGGTCCTTTGTGGACGGTCAGCGGACCGGGACCGCCCGGCTTGACTCCCTGGCATCGCCCAGCGGGGCCCGCCTCAACGCGGTAAGCCAGCTCGACGTCGGCGAAGAACACCGACCCGAGATGTCCCGAGGCATAGTCCTCCCTAGCGGCCGTCGACTGTTCCCGCCTCCGCAGCGGACTCGCCGATCAGGAGGCGCCAAGCACCGGCTGCTGCCCGGTGGCAGCCGGGTGCCGGGCGAGCAGGTCGTCGAGCCGGGAGCCGACCTCCGCGCAGTTCTGCCGCACCACGGAAAGAAAAGCCGCGAGAACCGGCGAGGAATCGGCCGCCCGGAACGACATCTGCAGATCCGGCAGCCGGAAGCGCGGTTCGACGTCGCAGAACCGGATGTCGTCGCGAGCGATCAGGCGCATCCGGTTCGGGCCGAGCCCGACCCCCGCGCAGCAGGCGGCGAGCCCGGCGATCGTGTGGACGTCGCGCGCCAGCGCGGCGCCGTCGAGGGCGGCGGGGTCGTGTTCGAACACCCGGCGCAGATAAGAACCGGCGGCGTCCGCGCTGACCACCAGCGGCTCGCGCGCCAGCTGCCCGGCCTCGACGGACCGCTGCCCGGCGAAGGGGTGCGCCGACGAGACCACGGCCACCAGGTGATCCGCGCCGATGGGCACCGTCACCAGGTCTTCCGCCCCGGCTCCGCGAGGGCTGCCGCGCCCCACCGCGACCTCCAGTTCGCCGGCGAGCAGGGCCGCGGACGCGGTCGGCGTGTCCAGTTCCTGGAGGACCATCCGGACCTCCGGACGGGCCCGCCGGAACCGGCCGATCACGCCCGGCAGCGGGTCGAGCAGCGCGGACCCGATGAACCCGAGCCGCAACCGCCCGGTCTCCCCGCGCGCGGCGCGGCCCGCCTCGACCCTCGCGAGGCTCATCTCGGCGAGCGCGCTGCTCGCCCTGGCGAGGAAGGCATTGCCCGCGGCGGTGGGGAAAACGCCGCGCGGGGTGCGGTCGAACAGCCGCTCGCCGACCTCGCGTTCGAGCGCGGCGATCTGGGTCGACAGCGGCGGCTGGGCGATGCCCAGCGACGCCGCGGCGCGGCCGAAATGCTGGTGCTCGGCGAGCGCCAGAGCGTAGCGAAGATGACGGGCTTCCACGCGGTCACGATACGCGGAAAGTATGACGAAGGCGTTCCTCAGAGATGAGAGTAGATAACGGGGCGGAGCTGCGGTGACCTGGTGCGGTCCGTGACCGCCGCTTTCGAAGGGCCCTGGAATGACCCGTCCGTCCTCGTCCGAGACCGTCCTGCTGCTCGTGCACGGTGCCTGGCACAGCGCCCTGCACTGGAGTCCGGCCCAGCGCGCGCTCGGCCGCCACGGCCTTGCCAGCATCGCTGTCGACCTGCCCGGCAGCGGGCTCGGCGCGCCCGTCCCCAGCGGGTACTTCCAGCCCGGCCAGCCGGGGCTCGCCGCCGAGAAGTCGGCGCTGCGCGACCTCACCCTGCAGGACAGCACCGACGTGGTCCTCGACGCGCTGGTCAGTGCCCGCACCCGCTACCGGAATGTACTGCTGGTCGCGCACAGCGCCGCGGGTTCCGCGGTGTCGGCCGCCGCGGAACAGGCGCCCGAACTGGTCGACCGCCTCGTGTACCTGTCCTCGTTCGTGCCCGCGGGCCGGCCGCGGTTCGCCGACTACATCGAAGCCGAGGAGAACGCCGGGGCCGTCCAGGTTCCGCCGATCGGCGACCCGGCCGAACTGGGCGCGATCCGGATCAATCCGCTGTCTCCCGACGCGGCAGTCACCGACGTCATCCGCCGGGCCTTCCTGAACGACCTCCCCGCGGACGCCTCGGACTCGTGGCGGCAGTTCCTGCACCCGGACCACCCGTTCTCGCACTTCGGCACGCCGGTTCCGCTCTCGGCGGAGCGCTGGGGACGGCTCCCGCGCACCTACATCCGGTTGACCGGCGACCTCGCCCTGCCGCCGGCGACCCAGGATCTGATGATCTCCGAGGCCGACCAGGTGACGCCGGACAACCCGTTCCAGGTGCATTCCCTGCCGGGCGGCCACTCGCCGTTCGTGATCCGGCCGGCGGAGCTGGCGGCGATGTTCGCCGCCATCGCCTCGCCGCGGCCCTCCCGGTGACCGCACAGCGGCTTCTCCTGCCGATCATCCTGTCCGGCACGTTCGTCCAGCTGTTCAGCGTCACGGTCATGCAGGTGGGAGTGGTCGACATCCAGCGGGACCTGGGCGCGGGGGCAGGCGAGAGCCAACTGGTTCTCGCCGCCTACACCCTCGCCTACGCCTGCTCGCTGATCGTTTCCGCGCGGCTGGGAGGCAAATACGGCTGCCGGAAGATGTTCGTCGCCGGGATGGCGCTGTTCACCCTCGCCTCGCTCGGGGCGGCGGCCGCGCCCGAAGCGGGGGTGCTGATCGCCGGGCGCCTGCTGCAGGGTTTCGGCAGCGGGCTGATGGCGCCGCAGATCCTGTCGATCATCCAGTCCGCGGTGCCCCCGGACCGTCGTGCCGCCGCGTTGAGCGCGCTCGGCGCGACCATGGCGGCCGCTTCGCTCGCGGGCCCGGTGCTCGGCGGGGTGCTGATCCAGCTCGACCCGCTCGGCCTCGGCTGGCGGGCGGCGATGCTGCTGACCGTTTCCGTCGGGATCGCCGCCCTCGCGCTCTCCCCCGCGCTGCCGCCGGATCACGGTGAACGCACGACGGAACGCGTCGACCGGACCGGGGCGGCGCTGAGCCTGCTCGGCTTGGCCCTGCTGGTCTTTCCGCTGACCATGGGGCGGGACGCCGGGTGGCCATGGTGGACGTGGCTGAGCCTGGCGCTGGCCGTGGTGCTGCTGGCCGGCTTCGCGATTTCCCAGCGCAGGGCGGCGGATCCGCTCGTCCATCCGTCCGCGCTGGCCGAACCGGCGACGCGCTGGGGGCTGGGCGTCGTCCTGGTGTTCAACGCCGGAGTGCCGTCCTTCACGCTGCTGCTGTCGATGCACCTGCAAGGCGGGCGAGGCTGGAGTCCGCTTCAGACCGGGCTCGGCATCACCCCGTACGCCGTCGGCGCGCTGGCCGGAAGCGGGATCGCGAACAGGCTGGGCCGGCGCTTCGGCCCATGGGCTCTGGCCTCGTCCTCCCTGGCGATGGGCTCGGTGTCCCTTGTCGTCCCGGCGACCGTCAGCGACCCCGCCCTGCGGTGGATGTACTGGCTCGCGCTGTGCCTTGGCGGCATCGGGTTCGGCGTGTTCACCGCTTCGGCGTTCGCCCAGATCCTCGCCAGAGTCCGTCCCGAAGCCGCGACATCGGTCTCGGGTCTGCTCCCGACTGCACAGCAACTGGGCGGGACACTGGGCGTCACGTTCGCGGGCATCGCTTACGCGACGTCCGCCGGGAACCCCGGCCAGGCGTTGTGGCATGCGATGACCTGCGAGGCGGCGGTGTTCGCACTGGCTGCGGTTTTCGCTGCCGGGCTGGCCGGCCGCGCGGCTCGAAAAGCACCGGCACGCCCTGGATCGGCACCCTGCTGAACGCGCCGCCGGACGTCTCGGCAGGGAAGCTTCCGCTCCCGCGAAGGTCCGTGAAGGACGTCCGCAGCACGGGCCGCGCCGAACCGGTCGTCAGCGGCTCCACTCCTCCACCCGCACCCCCATCAATCCAGCCGCGACCCGAAGCTCCCTCCTCCGGTCTCCCGGGACCGCATGCACGTGGTTCGCCCCGAAGCGCGACAAAAACGTCTCCGCCGCCACGTCCAGGCGCGCGAACGCATGCGGCCACTCCGGCGTGGAGCGCGAGACCAGTTCCCGCGTTGTCCGCGCGTCGTAATTCTCGAACTCCCCCAGCACCAGCTGCATCCGGTACTCCCCGTCCAACCGGCTCAACCGTGCCAATGTCATCCGGCCGGGGGCGGCGATGTGCTGCACCGAAGCCCCGCCCGCGGGGAAGAAGAACACCTCCGGATACAGGTGCACCTGCGCCAGGTTCTCCGCCGGGTCCTCGCTCCGCGCGGCGAACCACGTCGCGTGCTGGCCGGAGTTGCACAGGTCCCACACGTCCCGGTCCGGGTGGTAGTGCCGGACGTCCGCGAAAAGCACGGGCGTCCCGGTGATCCGGTGCATCAGCTGCATGGTCAGCGCACCGTCCATGTCCGCTTCGGTGGCGGTGACGTGCACGGCTTTGGGGCCGTTCCAGTCGTAAGGATCGTTGAGCAGCGCCTCGGCGACATCTGCGGTCGCGAAGTGCTCGGTCAGCTCCGGTTGTGCTTTGATCCCGGAGAAATCCAGGTGCCGTTCGGCAGCGATATCGCGCACAGCGAGGTAAAGACGCAGTTGGCGTTCCACCAACTCCGGGGTGAGCCGATCTCCGTCGTAGTGCACGGTGGCGTGTTCTTCCAGCCATTTCCGGCCGCTGACGGCTTCCGCCGAAGGTCCTTCGGCGCGGCGAACCAGTTCGTACTGGTCGATTTCCTCGACGTCCACCCCGAACTGGCGCATCCATTGATCGGTATTGGCCACCGCCGTGTTCATGCCCATCGGCCGCCCGCCGAAGCGGCCGAAGGTCGAACCGCGCAGCGAACCGACGGCAGCGGCGGCGCTCGCGTGCGCGCCGACTTCGGCGATCAGGCCCGGGTCGGAAGGCGCGCCCCACAAACGGGTGTGCGCGCGGCCGATCTGGTCGAGCGCTCCCCCGGCGGCGAGCATCCCGACCAGGCCGGGCTCGGTCGGGTCGGTGCTCGCGACGAGCAACAGCGGGCCCGGGGTCGCGTCCGCGGCCAGCATGGTGAAGTGCGGGAACGCCCACACCGCGTAGTACAGCACTGTCACGTCCACCGAACTCGCGGCGACCGAGCGCGCGGCCGCGGTCGCGGTGGTGTTCGTGGCGACCAGTCCTCCGGTGACGACGTCGTGGCCCGCCGCGGTCAGTGCGGCGGTGAACTCGTCCGCTTTGGACCGGATGAAGCCGGTGTTCCGCCGGTGCACGTGGTCGCGCCCGTCGGAGACGGCGAGGACACCGATTCGCGCCATAGGTCAGCTCCGGTTCAGTTCGGCGTAGACCTGGGCCGCGTTGTCGCGCGTCACCAGGCGGGTGGGCAGGGTCTGCGTCTTGCGCACGGTCTGGCAGTCGACGAGCAGTTTCTTCGCTGCCGCGACGGCTTCCTTGCCGCCGGTCGGATAGAGGAACGTGGCCGACAGCCGGCCGGCCTCCACCGCCTTGATGCCGCCTTCGGGCACCGGCAGGCCGTCGATGCCGACGATCGGCAGGTCCGCGCGGCCCGCGTTCTGCGCGGCGATGCGCGCGCCCTCGGCCATCGGGTCGTTCTCGGAGAATATCGCCTGCGCGTCCGGATGCGCCTTCAGCAACGCGTCCGCCTGCTGTTGCCCCTTGTCCCGCAACCAATCCGCGTCCGCACTGCCCACGACGGTGAGGTTGCGGTCCGTGCTGCCCTGGTGGAATCCGTCGCTGCGTTCCTTGGCGGGCGTCGATCCGGCGAGGCCCTTCAGTTCGACGACTTTCCCGCCGTGCGGCAGCAATTTCTCGGCGAAGAACTTGCCCGCCTGCCGGCCGATGTCCACATTGTCCGCACCGATGAACGAGGTGTACCCGTCGCCGTCGACCTTCCGGTCCAGCACGAGCACCGGAATCCCCTGGTCGTAAGCCTTCTTCACGACACCGGTCAACGGCGTCGCCTCGTTCGGGCTGATGATCAGCAGATCGATGCCCTGGGTCAGGAAAGTGTTGACCTGCTCGACCTGTTTCGCGTTGTCCTGTGCGGCGTCCGCGTAACTGACGCTGAATTGCGGCACACCGGCCGCGGCCTTGCGGATGTCGTCGTCCATCCGGACGCGATACGGTTCGGCGAGATTCGCTTGGCTCATCCCGATTTTGTACTTCCCGCTCGGACCGTGGCATTGCCTCGCGGCCGGCGCGGCGCCGGATGACGCGCCCGGCGCGTTCTCGTGGGTGGTGCCGCAGGCGGCGACGAGGGCCAGCCCCGCCAGTACCGCCCCGCCGCGGATGATGCCGGACATCTGCTCCCCTTTTCCCGAACGCCTAGACCGTGGCCGGGCGCAGTCGCTGCAGGCCCGCGGCGAGCACGATCACCACGCCGACCACGATCAGCTGGACGTTCGAATCGACGTCGTTGAGCTGGAGGATGTTGTCGAGCACTCCGACCAGCAGGGCGCCCGCGACGGTGCCGGACACCGACCCGCGCCCGCCGGACAGGCTGGTCCCGCCGATCACGACGGCCGCGATGGCGTTGAGCTCGTAACCGGTGCCGTCGTTGGGCCCGCCGAAGTTGTACTGTCCCGCGTGGACGATCCCGGCCAGCGCGGCGAGCAGCCCGCACAGGCCGAAGACCAGCACTTTCACCCGGATCACCGGCACCCCGGACAGCACTGCGGCCTTTTCGTTGCCGCCGATCGCGTACACGTGCCGCGAGAACGCGCTCGCCCGCAGCACCAGCACCGCGAGCGCCGCGACCACCACGAAGAACAGCGCCGGGATCGGCACCACTCCGCCGAACGTCCGCTCGCCCAGCAGCGAGAACGGGACCGGAGCTTGGCCGGGCCCCGTGCCGTAGGTGATCGAAACGCCCTCGCCGCCGGACCACATCCGCGCGATCCCGCGGGCGATCTGCATCCCGGCGAGCGTCACGATGAACGACTGGATCCGGAACCGCGCGCTCGCGATCCCTTGCAGCAGCCCGAAACCGAAGCCGAGCGCGAGGACCGTCAGCACTCCCGGCACGAGTCCCCAGCCGCCGCTGGTGAGCAGCAGCGCGACGCCGACGCTGGCCAGCCCCATCACCGAGCCCACCGACAGGTCGATGCCGCCGACCAGGATCACCAGTGTCATGCCCACCGCGATGACGCCGATCTCGGAGATCGCGCGGACGACGTTGAACAGGTTGCCGCTGCCGAGAAACACCAGCTCCCCGTCGCGGTGCGGGGAGAAGACGATCGCGGCGGCGAACACCAGCACGAGCCCGAAGACGCTCTGGAACCGGAACACCGCGGCCAGCACGGCGCGCCCGTTCACCGGACGTCTCCCATCGACGCGGCGAGCAGTTCCGCCTCGCCGGCCTGGGCCGTGTCCAGTTCGTGCACGCTGCGCCCGCCGCGCAGCACCACCACGCGGTCGCACACGCCGACCAGCTCCGCCGGTTCCGACGAGGCCAGCAGCACCCCGACCCCGCTCCGCGCGGCCTCGCCGAGCAGCCGGTAGATCTCCGCCTTCGCCCCCACGTCCACCCCGCGCGTCGGCTCGTCCAGCAACAGCAGCACCGGTTCGGTGAGCAAAGCCCGGCCCAGCACCACTTTCTGCTGATTCCCGCCGGACAGCGAGCCCACCGGATCGGCGAGCGACCCCAGTTTCACCCCGAGCCGCCCGGCTTCCTCCCCGGCCACCGTCCGCTCGCGCCCGCCGGGGACGATGCCGAACCGCGCCAACCGGTCCACAATGGACAGCACGGTGTTCGCCACGACGGAATGCTCCAGCGCCAGCCCCGCGATGCGCCGGTCCTCGGGCACGAACGCGATCCCCGACCGCAGCGACCGCCGCGGCGAGCGCGGCCGGAACTCCTTGCCGCGCAGGAAAATCCGCCCGCTGACCGCCGTGCCGCCGGACGCGCCGTACAGCGTCTCCAGCAGTTCGGTCCGTCCCGCGCCGAGCAATCCGGCGATACCGACGATCTCACCGGCCCGCACCGTGAGACTGATCCCGTCCGGTTCCCGCCGCCCGGCGCGCGGCCGCAGCACGAGATCCTCGACGCGAAGCACCTCGTCCTGATTCGGCGAGGGCACGCTGTCCGCGCGGAACAGCAGGTGCACCGGACGGCCCACCATCGCCTCCGCGGCCCGCTCGGCAGTCAGCTCCGCCGCGCCGAACTCCGCGACGACCTCGCCGTTGCGCAGCACCGTCGCCCGGTCCGCGATCCGCCCGATCTCGTCCATCCGGTGCGACACGTAGACAATCGCCGCCCCGTCCGCGCGCAGCTGGCCGATGACCGTGAACAGCCGCTCCGCCTCGCGCGGCGACAGCGCCGACGTGGGTTCGTCCATCAGCAGGATCCGCGCGTCCAGCGACAGGGCTTTCGCGATGGTGACCAGCTGCTGTTCGCCGGTCCGCAACCGTTCGACCGGCGTGCGCGGGTCGAGGTCGACGCCGGAGCGTTCCAGCACCTCGCGCGTGGCCGCGACCATCCGCCGCCGGTCGGCCGTGCCGCCGCGGGTGCGCGGCTCGCGGCCGAGAAAAACGTTCTCCGCCACCGAAAGCGCGGGAACGAGGTCCAGTTCCTGGTGGATCATCGCGACCCCGGCGCGGCGCGCGTCGGCCGGGCGGGCGAACCGGACCGCCTCCCCCGCGATCCGGATCGCCCCCTCCCCGGCGGCGATCTCCCCCGACAAGATCTTCAGCAGCGTGGACTTGCCTGCCCCGTTCTCGCCGAGCAGCGCGTGCACCTCCCCCTTCACCGCGGTGAAGTCCACCGCGCCCAGGGCACGCACCCCGCCGTAGGTCTTGCTGACGCCGGCCAGCTCGACCAGCGCGACGCCGCCGTCTCCCATGCCCGCCCTCTCGGCCCGCCCCACGTCGAGAAATCGATTACCCGCGACGGTAGGGGCACCCCATCGGAGTGTCAAGGGTCACATTTGCCCCGCTCGGAGGAGCCTCGGCTCCGGTTCCGCCCGGCACGCTCCGCGCCGCCGCCTGAACTGCGGGTGACCCCTGTCCGACCCCCTGGAAACGCCGGGCCGTCCAGTCGCCTCCGCCCCTGGTCAGCCGGGCGTGATTTGTGGCATACCTCGCGATAAACGAGTCCCGGACGACGTGACACGAGCCGTTTTTGGCGGGTTCCTACAAACCGGCAGGCGCGGCATGCGTCATCCGCGACATTGGTGTACCCGGCGGTAAGGGAGCAATGTGTACGACGAAGACAGGCGACGTTCCGGCGGGTCCGGCGTCGCCTGCTGTGCGTGGTGCAGTCAGGTTCACTGGGAGGCTTTGTCCGTGTTCAATCGCGTCGCCATCGTCAACCGCGGAGAGGCCGCGATGCGGTTGATCCACGCCGTCCGGGACGCGTCCGCCGAGACCGGGCGACGGATCGAGACGGTCGCGCTCTACACGGACGCGGACGCCACCGCGACTTTCGTCCGCGAAGCCGACGTCGCGTACTCGCTCGGCCCCGCCTCCGCGCGGCCCTACCTCGACCTCGCCAAACTGGAGAAGGCACTGGTCGAGACCGAGGCCGACGCCGCGTGGGTCGGCTGGGGCTTCGTCGCCGAGGACCCGGCGTTCGCGCAGCTGTGCGAGAAGATCGGCGTCGCCTTCGTCGGCCCCAGCGCCGACGCGATGCGCAAGCTCGGCGACAAGATCGGCGCGAAGCTGATCGCCGAGGAGGTCGGCGTCCCGGTCGCTCCGTGGAGCGGCGGCGAGGTCGCGACCCTCGAAGAAGCCCTCGCCGCGGGCGACAAGATCGGCTACCCGCTGATGCTCAAGGCCACCGCGGGCGGCGGCGGGCGCGGCATCCGCAAGGTCGAGTCGGCGGGCGATCTCACCGAGGCCTACGAGCGCACCAGCCAGGAAGCGCTGCGCGCGTTCGGCAGCGGCGTCGTGTTCCTGGAGCGCCTGGTCACCGGCGCGCGGCACGTCGAGGTCCAGGTGATCTCCGACGGCGAGACCGCGTGGGCGCTCGGCGTCCGCGACTGCTCGGTGCAGCGGCGCAACCAGAAGATCATCGAGGAGTCCGCCTCGCCGGTGCTCGGGCCGGACCAGACCGCCGAGCTGAAGGCGTCGGCCGAGCGGCTCGCGGTCGCGGTCGGCTACCGCGGCGCGTGCACCGTCGAATTCCTCTACCACCCCGGCGACCGGATGTTCGCCTTCCTCGAGGTCAACACCCGGCTCCAGGTGGAACACCCGATCACCGAGATCACCACCGGCACCGACCTGGTGCGGCTGCAGCTGCACGTCGCGTCCGGCGGCAAGCTCGAAGGCGCGCAGCCTGCGGAGTCCGGGCACGCCGTCGAAGCGCGGCTCAACGCCGAGGACCCGGACCGCGACTTCGCGCCGTCCCCCGGCCGCATCGCCCGGCTGCTGCTGCCCGCGGGCCCGGGCATCCGGGTCGACACCGGCGTCAGCGAGGGCGACACGATCCCCGCCGACTTCGACTCGATGATCGCCAAGATCATCGCCTACGGCCGCGACCGCGACCAGGCGCTCGCCCGGCTGCGCCGGGCGATGTCCGAGACGTCCGTGCTCATCGAGGGCGGCGCCACCAACAAGAGCTTCGTGCTCGACCTGCTCGACCAGCCCGAGGTGATCGACGCCAGCGCGGACACCGGCTGGATCGACCGCGTCCGCGCCGAAGGCCGTCTCGTCACCACGCGGCATTCCGCGGTCGCGCTCGCCGCGGCGGCGATCGAGGCCTACGAGGACGACGAGGAGGTCGGGCGGCAGCGGCTGCTGTCGACCGCGTTCGGCGGCCGTCCGCAGGTACGCCACGAAATCCGTCCGCTCGACCTGAAACTGCGCGGCGCGTCGTACCGCGTCACGGTCGCGCGCACCGGGCCGAAGCGGTTCCGGGTCGGCGTCAGCGGCGGCGGGGAGGTGCACCCGGCCGACGTCGAACTCGAACGGTTCGACGAGCACAGCGGCCAGATCACCGTCAACGGCACGCGGTTCCGGCTCGTCACCGGCACGCACGGGCCGACCCACCTGGTCGAGGTCGACGGCATCACCCACCGGATCAGCCGCGACGAGGGCGGCGNCCCCCGCGCCCGCGCTGGTGGTCGCCACGCCGGTCGCGGTGGACGACGAGGTCGAGTCCGGAGCGCCGGTGCTCGTGCTGGAGAGCATGAAGATGGAGACGGTGCTGCGCGCGCCGTTCCGGGCCCGGGTCAAGGAACTCCCGGTGTCGATCGGCAGCCAGGTGGAGACCGGGGCTCCGCTGCTGCGCCTCGAACCGCTGGCCGACGAGGCGCGGCAGGAGGCCGTCGCGCAGGCCGAGACCGCCGAGATCGACCTGCCCGCCGAACCGGACGGCACGAGCGCGGCCGACCGGGCCGAGCGCGGCAGGCAGGACCTGCGCAGCCTGCTGCTCGGCTTCGACGTCGACCCGCACGACCAGGGCCGGGTGCTCAGCGGCTACCTGGCGGCGCGCGCGGACCTGCCGGCACGTCCGCTGGCGGGCGAACTCGAACTGCTGGACGTGTTCGCCGACCTGTCCGAGCTGAGCCGGAACAAGCCCGCCGCGGACGACCTCAGCGCGTCGAGCCCGGTGCACAGCGCCCGCGAGTACTTCCACACCTATCTGCAGAGTCTCGACGTCGAACGCGCCGGGCTGCCGGAGAAATTCCAGGGCAGGCTGCGCCGCGTGCTCGGCCACTACGGCGTCGGCGACCTGGAGCGCACGCCGGAGCTGGAAGAGGCGGTCTTCCGGATTTTCCTTGCCCAGCAACGGGCTTCGAGTGACAGTGCGATCGTTTCCGCGCTGCTGCGGCAATGGCTCACCGAGGCCCCGCCCTCGGCCGAGCTTCGCGAAACGGCCGGGCTCGCGCTGGAGCACCTGGTCGCCGCCACCCAGCTGCGGTTCCCCGCGGTCAGCGACCTCGCCCGCGGCGTGGTGTTCCGCTGGTTCGCCCAGCCGCTGCTGCGCCGGGCGCGCGCCGAGGTGTACGCCGAGATCCGCGGCCACCTGCGCTATCTCGACCGCAACCCGGACGCGGCCGACCGCGCCGAGCGGATCTCCGGCATGGTGTCGAGCAACGAGCCGCTGGTGCGGCTGCTCGGCCAGCGGATCGGGCGGCCGGGCGCGGACCCGGCCCCGATGCTCGAGGTGCTGACCCGGCGCTACTACGGCAACAAGGCGCTCACCGACGTGCGCGTGCGCGAGGTCGCGGGCTGCTCGTTCGTCACCGCCTCGCACCCGGAACCGGCGCGCGTGGTCACCACGGCGGTCGATTTCCCGCAGCTGCCGGACGCGATGCGCGCGGTGGCCGAACTGTCCGCCGGCGCCGGGGCTCCGGTCGCCGCGGACGTGTATCTCAAGTGGACCGACCAGCCCGACAGCGACGCGATGGCCGCGAAGCTGGGCGAAATCGTGGCGGCGCAACCGCTTCCGGCCGACGTCGACCGGGTCGTCACCACCGTCGCCGGTGGCGGCGGCGCGGTGATGCACCACCACTTCACCTTCCGCCGGACCGAATCCGGCTTCGCCGAGGACCGGGTGATCCGCGGGCTGCACCCGCGCGTGGCCGAACGGCTGCAGCTGGAGCGGCTGCGGGAATTCGACCTCACGCGGCTGCCCTCGGCGGACGAAGAGGTGTACCTGTTCACCGGCACCGCGAAGGCGAACCCGGCCGACGAGCGGCTGATCGCGATGTCGCAGGTCCGCGACCTCACGCCGCTGCGCGAGGCGGACGGCAGGCTCGTGTCGCTGCCCTCGGCCGAGGACACGCTCGCCGCCTGCCTCGACGCGGTCCGCAACGCGCAGGCGCGGCGTCCGGCGAAGAACCGGTTCGACACCAACCGGATCGTCATCTACGTGTGGCCGGCGAGCGAGCTGACGATGGACGAACTGAACCTGCTCGCCCGCCGCGTCCTGCCGACCACCGCCGGCGCGGGCCTGGAGGAGATCCAGTTCCTCGCCCGGCAGCGGAACGCGGAAACCGGCGAGCTGACCGACATCGCGGTGACGGTCCGCAACGAAGTCGGCGCGGGCGTGCGGCTGTCGGTCGAGGCCCCGCGCACCGAACCGGTGCAGCCGCTGGACGACTACCGGCAGAAGGTGCTGCGCGCCGCGCGCCGCGACACGGTGTACCCGTACGAGCTCACCGAACTGCTGGCAGGCGGCGGCTCCTTCGCGGAGCACGACCTCGACGACACCGGTGCGCTGGTGCCGGTCGACCGGCCGCGCGGGCAGAACAAGGCCGGACTCGTGGCCGGCGTGGTCAGCACGCCGACCGAGCGGGTGCCCGAGGGCGTCAAGCGCGTGGTGCTGCTGGGCGACCCGACGAAGTCGCTCGGCGCGCTGGCCGAGCCGGAGTGCACGCGGGTGATCGCGGCGCTGAACCTGGCCCACGAGCTGCGGGTTCCGGTCGAATGGTTCGCGCTGTCGTCCGGCGCGCGGATCTCGATGGAGTCCGGCACCGAGAACATGGACTGGGTCGCGGCCGCGCTGAAGCGGATCGTGGAGTTCACCCAGGACGGCGGCGAGATCAACATCGTGGTCGCCGGGATCACCGTGGGCGCGCAGCCGTACTGGAACGCCGAGGCCACGATGCTCATGCACACCAAGGGCATCCTGGTGATGACGCCGGATTCGGCGATGGTGCTCACCGGCAAGCAGTCGCTGGACTTCTCCGGCGGCGTGTCGGCCGAGGACAACTTCGGCATCGGCGGCTACGACCGCGTGATGGGCCCGAACGGCCAGGCGCAGTACTGGGCGCCGAACCTCGCCGGGGCGCGCGACGTGCTGATGGCGCACTACGCGCACACTTACGTCGTGCCGGGCGAAGCGGGGCCGCGCCAGGCGGTCACCACCGACCCGGCAGGCCGCGACGTGTCGGACTACCCGCACGCCGTCGTCGGCAGCGACTTCGCCACGGTGGGCCAGATTTTCTCGGCCGAGCACAACCCGGACCGCAAGAAGCCCTTCGACATCCGCACGGTGATGCGCGCGCTGTCCGACCAGGACCATCCGGTGCTGGAACGGTGGGCGGGCATGGCGGACGCGGACACCGCCGCGGTGCAGGACGTGCACATCGGCGGGCACCCGGTGTGCCTGCTGGGCATCGAATCGCGTTCGGTGCCCCGCCGCGGCTTCCCGCCCACCGACGGCCCGGACACCTTCACCGCGGGCACGCTGTTCCCGAAGTCGTCGAAGAAGACGGCCCGCGCGATCAACGCGGCGAGCGGCAACCGTCCGCTGGTGGTGCTGGCGAACCTGTCCGGCTTCGACGGCTCGCCGGAGTCGATGAAGAAACTCCAGCTGGAGTACGGGGCCGAGATCGGCCGCGCGATCGTGAACTTCGAGGGCCCGATCGTGTTCACGGTGATCTCGCGCTACCACGGCGGGGCGTTCGTGGTGTTCTCGAAGGCGCTGAACCCGAACATGACGGTGCTGGCCCTGGAGGGCTCGTTCGCTTCGGTGCTCGGCGGTGCTCCGGCGGCCGCGGTGGTGTTCGCGGGCGAGGTGAAGACCCGGACGGCCAACGACCCGCGGGTGGCCGAGCTGCAGAAGCGGCTGGGCGAGCTGAGCGGGGCCGAGAAGGCGGCGTGCGCGGCGGAGCTGGCCGAGGTCACGTCGTCGGTGCGGGCCGAGAAGCTCGGCGAGGTGGCGTCGGAGTTCGACCGGGTGCACAGCATCCAGCGCGCGGTCGAGGTCGGCTCGGTGGACGCGATCGTCAGCACCGCGCAGCTCCGGCCGCGGATCATCGAGGCGATCGAGCACGGGCTGAAGCGCTGAGGTCGTCGTGAGTGCTGGTCCCGGTTCTCACCGGGGCCAGCACTCACGAGGCCAGCCGAGGCGGTTCGCCTTGCGGGAGCGGGCAGCGGGGGTCGTGAGTGTTCGTCCCCGGTTCTCACCGGGACCAGCACTCACGGCCCCACCGTAATTCCCCGGATCGTCTCCACCTCGCCCAGCAGCGCCGGAGTCACCTTGACCGAGTACCCGTCCAGCGCGTAACGCCGCTCCCCCACGTGCAGGTGCACCGGCGTGTTCCCTTGGTGCGCCAGCAAAGCCTGCTTGAGCTCCAGCACCACCGGCAGCGTCACCTTCTCCGCCCGCGTGTGCAGCACCAGCGGCGTTTCCCCGAGTTCCGTCAGGTCCAGCGGCGCCAGCTCCGCCCCGAAGACCGACATTCTGTCCTCCCGCCAGTTGACCCGTCCCTTCACCAGCACCGCGTTGTCCTCCACCAGATCCGCCGCGCAGAACGCGTACGACTTGGCGAAGAACAGCACTTCAAGCGACGCGTCCAAATCCTCGACCGTGCAGATCGCCCACGGTTCGCCCTTCTTGTTCACCCGCCGCTCCAGCGAAGTGATCAACCCGGCGACGACGATCTCGCCTTCCTTCGGCGGATTGTCGATGATCGCCGCGATCGGACGGGACGCGTGTTTGCGGAGGACGCCTTCGGCGCCGTCCAAGGGATGAGCTGAAACGTAGAGGCCGAGCATGTCCCGCTCATGCGCCAGCAACTGCTTGCGCGGCCACTCTTCGGCGGTGAATTTCAGGTGCGCCAACGGCGACGAGGCCGGTTCTGTGTTCTCGCCGCCGAAGAGGTCGAATTGGCCCATCGCTTCCTGGCGCTTGAGCGG